>JAZLCJ010000001.1:0-19888 GCA_045614185.1 Christensenellaceae bacterium
TATATTTCTGTTGCTAAAAAACTTACCGATCGTTTCGGTTTCAAAGGCGTAGCAATTACTTTAAGAGAAAGCCTTTCTGCAAACGACAACAACTGGAGTGGTATGCTTTATACTGATGGTAATGCTTACTTCTCTAAAAAATATGCAATGCATATCGTTGATAGAGTTGGCGGTGGCGACAGTTTCGGTGGTGGTCTTATTTATTCACTCCTTAATGGTTATGAACCTCAACAAGCAATTGAATTTGCTATTGCAGCAAGTTGCTTAAAACACAGTATCGAAGGCGACTACAACATGGTTTCTAAGAAAGAAGTTGAAACCTTGGCTGGTGGCGATGCAAGCGGTCGTGTTCAAAGATAATTATATTTGAATATATAAAAACTCCCGATTTTTCGGGAGTTTTTTGTTTTAGTGAAAATTAAAATTTAAGTGTTTATATATTCTTAAAAATTTTTAAGTATATAAAATTACTCTTTTTGTTTATTATATTACCTTGACTAAAAATATTTACTCTAGTATAATGTACTTAAAATTAATATTACAATTTTTAGGGGATAAGTTATGAATAAATTTGGTATGTTTATCCATTGGGGATTATACGCTTTAACTGGACTTCATGAACAAGCGCTTGCGCGTTACTCAATACCTTTTGAAGAATATGACAAACTTGTTGAAAAGTTTAATCCAACCGAATATAATCCTGAAGAATGGGTATTGCTTGCTAAAAAAGCGGGTATGAAGTACATTTGCTTTACAACAAAACACCACGATGGTTTTTGTATGTGGGATACTAAATGTACTGATTATAACGTGATGAATACACCTTACGGTAAAGACGTTCTTAAAATGCTTGCTGATGCATGTAAAAAACACGGCATGCTTTTATCTTTATACTACTCTAATCCAGACTGGTATCATGAAAACGCATTTAATGAGTTTTCTTCTCATCAATGGAGAGCAAGAAATCCAGAAAAAAGCGATTTAGATTTATACCGTAAATATATAAAAGATCAGTTAAAAGAACTTTTAACCAACTATGGTGAAATTTACACTTTGTTTTGGGATATTCCACCTAAAGTTGATGATCCTAGCATGAACGAGTACGTGCGTTCACTTCAACCAAATATTTTAATCAACGACAGGGGTTGGGACAAAGGTGATTTTTCAACGCCTGAAAGAAGTGTGCCAGATGGCAGTCGTTTTGAGAAAATGACGGAGGCTTGCCAGTCTGTTGGGGAACAAGCGTGGGGATATAGGGAAGATGAAGATTATTATTCCGCAAGTTTCTTAATGAGTTCAATAGATAAAATTATGGCGATGGGTGGAAGTTATCTTCTTAACGTTGGACCTATGCCTAACGGCAAAATCCCCACTCAAGCAATTCATCTCATTAATAAAGTTGGGGATTGGTATAATCGAACTCAAGGTGCATTAGAAGATCACGTTGCAGATGCACATAATATAACTTTAGTAAATAACAAAGATTTGGTCGTAACTTATAAAGACGGCAAGACGTATTTGCACTTATACAAAGGTGTAACGTCAACTGGTATAAACTTTTCGTTAGAGTGTGAATTTGTGCCTAAAAAAGCGCGTTTATTAAATAGTAATACTGAACTAAAAATCAGGTCGGCGTTGCTTCCGCATTATATGGCTAAAGACGGCACTGCAAAAGGACCTTTTACTTCAATCACGCGAATTCCGTGTGATGATTATGTTGGGGAACCATTAATTATTGAATTGGAGTGGTAAAATGAAAAGAGAACAAAAAGAATGGATGCAAAGTTGGTGTGATGAAACCAATAGCAGTAATTTGCCAAGGGTATTACTTGTTGGTGATTCTATCACAAGAGGTTATCAAGAAAGAGTAAGAAAAAGATTAGAAGGCGTCTGTTACGTCGATTATATTTCATTGTCTTACGCAATTGACCAACCTATTTTTGCTAAAATGTTAAAGTTGTTCATTGAAACATCTAAGTACGATATAATTCATTTTAACCACGGTTTACATGGTATACATATGTCAAAACGCACTTATAAGAGTGGCGTTAAAAAACTTTTAAGTAAAATTATTGATAATAAAAAACTAATTCTTGCGACAACAACTATAGTTTATCACGCGAATACAAGGCGTAAATACGGGGCTTGGATGAAACGTGTTAGAGAGCGTAACTTAGCCGTTTATGAACTTGCAAACGACTTTAATTGCACGGTTGATGATTTGTTCACAGTTTCTACAAAAATTCCGTTTGAAAGCAGATCTTCTGATGGTTTTCACTATGCAACTGTTGGTTATGAAATGCTTGCGGATAGTGTTGCGGAAAGTATTAAAAAAGTATTATAAAAAAATTAAACCCGACGAAATTCGTCGGGTTTTTTCTATCTTGATTTTCTATAATTTAGCGGTGATAAACCAACTTCTTTTTTAAAGATTAAACTAAAGTAATTTGTTGATGAAAATCCACAGTCTAAAGCAATGGTTTCAATGGATTTGTTGGTGTCTTTTAAAAGTGATTTTGCCTTGCTTAATCTCATACGAGAAACGTATTCCATTATAGAGCAGTGCATTACGTTTTTAAACTTTTTACAAAGTGAAACTTTTGATAAGAAAAATTTATCACACAAGTCTTTTAACGTAATGGGTTGGTTGTAATGTTGATTTATATAAGATAAAATTTTTAGAACTTCTGTAGAACCTTCAATTTTACTGCTGGCAGTGCTTATTGAAGATACTGGCGTAAGATTTTGTGAAGACAAAATATAAAGAATTGTTTGTGTGAATGATAGGGTACAATCCGTTTTGTTTTTTATAGAAACCGTTTGTAATTTTGCACCTTCTTTAAGTAAGTCTAAAATTAAATTTAGGTTGTTTGGGTTTAATTTATATGCGGCTTTTTTTGATAATTTCATTAAAAAGTCGTTTTGAAAATCGGTTAAAAGGTCGGGGGTAACGTTGATGTTTATTCTTTTATAAGGTCCGCCTTCAGTTTTGTGCATAAAAAATGGTGGGACAACAATAATTGTGTTTTCCGCAATTTTAAACATTTTATTTTCAACAAAAACTTCTCTTTGACCTTCAAGCAAAAAGTATAGTTCATAAAACTCATGGCTATGTGGCTCTCCCATAGCGAAGTCCTGTTGCATTTCTAATTCTTCAAATTCAATAAAACTCATATTTGCCTTTACGATTTATGTAATATTATTAATATTTTATACTAAAATATGTTGATTTGCAAGCGATTTTGTAGTAAAATATACTTGTAAAAAAATTAGAGCATCATGCTCTTAAAAAGAAGGTGTATTATGATTAAAGTAGTTCAATTTGGTGAAGGTAACTTCTTGCGTACTTTCGTTGACCTTTATTTTGACACTCTTAATAAAGAAGGTGGCGATTATAAGGTTAACATCGTAAAACCCATTACGTTTGGCACTCTTGACAAGTTTAAGGCGCAAAACAATAAGTATCATATCGTTTTACGTGGTGTTGCTAACGGTAAACCCGTAGAAGACGTTTACGGTGTAGACGTGCTTGAAAACGTTATTGATCCGTTTGCTGATATCGATGCTTATTATGCACTTGCTAAAGAAGATGATCTTAAGATTATCGTTTCTAACACTACAGAAGCTGGTATTTGTTACAACGCAAACGATAAGTTTGATGATTTTGAAGGTATTACTTATCCTGCAAAACTTACAAAGTTCTTGTTAGAACGCTTTAATGCGGGTAAGGGTGGCGTTTATTTGATGCCCGTTGAACTTATTGACAACAATGCTGATGAATTGCAAAAATGCGTTGATAAATATATTGAACTTTGGAATTTGCCTGCAGAATTCAAGAAATGGAATGCTGAAAACAACTTCTACTGCAACACTTTGGTAGACCGTATCGTTTCAGGTTATCCCAGAACTCCTGAAGATATTGAAAAGATTGAAAAACTCATTGGCGAACCCGATAAACTCGTTTCAATCGGTGAACCTTTTGGTCTTTGGGCTGTTGAAAAGAAAGGCGATATTGCTAAGTATATTAAAGAAGGCGTACATAATATTGAAGTTGTACTTACCGAAAATATTAAGTACTATAAAAAGCGTAAAGTTCGCGTGCTTAATGGTAGCCACACCAATATCGTTCCCGTTGGTTTGTGGGAAGGTGCAGTAACCGTTTACGACTGCATGACTGATGAAAAACTTTCTAACTTCTTACAAGACACTTTGAAAGAAGAAATCGTTCCGTTTGTATCAGATGATATTGCTGCAACTACTGTATTTGCTGACAGTATTAAAGAAAGATTCTTAAATCCGTACCTTAATCACTTACTCGTAAGCATCAGCCTTAACAGTATTTCTAAGTGGCGTGCAAGAGATTTGCCCAGTTTCAAAGATTATTATGAAAAATATGGCAAAATCCCTGCAA
Organism: Christensenellaceae bacterium; assembly: GCA_045614185.1. GTDB lineage: Bacteria > Bacillota > Clostridia > Christensenellales > Borkfalkiaceae > UBA1259. The sequence goes on from JAZLCJ010000001.1 coordinate 4,412, forward strand.
AACTTACCATTGGTTTCTCTTACTTAATGGCTATTTATTCTGCTATTGAAAAGAAGGGTGAAGAATTTATTGTTAAACTTCCTTCTCGTGAAATTACTATTCAAGATGATAAGCCTTATCTCGAATACTTCGCTGCTAAAAAGCCTCTCATTGACTTCATGAAAGATGAAAACGTTTGGGGTGAAGATTTAACCGCATATAAGGGTTTCTATGAAACTGTTAGCGAAAATATTGAAAAAATCTACAAAGGAATTAGCCTTATTTAATCATGAAAGATAAAGTTATTATCAATAAAGCGGATAACATCGGCGTATGCCTTACGGCATGCGGCGATATCCCCGCTGGTCATAAATATGCCCTTAAAGATATCAAAAAGGGTGAAACCGTTATTAAATACGGTCAAATTATCGGTAGAGCATCTGCTGATATTAAAGAAGGCGAATGGGTTCATACTCATAACGTTAAATCACACCTTGATGAAACACCCGTTTACGAATATAACTTTCATGCTGAAAGTTTTGACAAGCAAGAAGGAACTTTCATGGGGTATAAGCGTAAAGTTGGTAGAGCGGGTATTAGAAATGAAATCTATATTATTCCTACCGTTGGCTGTGTAAATAACGTTTGCATGCGTCTTGAAAAAGAGGCTCGTAAATACATTAAAGGCAGTATTGACGGTATTTATGCGCTTACTCATCAATTTGGTTGCAGTCAACTTGGTGAAGATAATGAAAACATTAAAAGTTTACTTTGCTCAATTGCTTGTAACCCTAACGCAAGTGCTGTGCTCATGGTTGGTCTTGGTTGTGAAAATAACGGATTAGACGCTATTAAAGCAATTTTAGAACCTATGGGTAGAAATATTGTATTCTTTAACTGTCAAGAAGTTGAAGATGAAATTGAATACGGTTTAGGCGTGTTAAAGAAGTTTATCGATGAATGCGCAGATTTAAAGCGTGAAGAAGTTTCTTTAGAAGAACTTTGCATCGGCTTAAAGTGTGGTGGTAGTGACGGATATTCTGGTCTTACCGCAAATCCGCTTGTTGGTAGAATAAGTGATAGATTAGTTTCTTACGGTGGTAGCGCAATTTTAACTGAAGTGCCTGAAATGTTTGGTGCTGAACAACTTCTTATGAATAAGTGTGAAAGCGTTGAAGTTTTTGAACGTTATAAGAAGATGATTGAGGACTTTAAGGCTTACTATACTAAGCAAGGTTTCCCTGTGTATGAAAACCCCAGCCCTGGCAATAAAAAGGGTGGTATTACCACTTTGGAAGAAAAGTCTTTAGGCTGTGTAGAAAAGGCTGGTACAACCAAGATTGTTGACGTTTTAGCGTATGGTGAAACTGTTAAAAAGTGTGGCGTAAGTGCGCTTAACGCTCCTGGTAACGACCTTATTGCTGCAACGGCGCTTGCTGCTGCTGGCTGTCAAATCGTACTTTTTACAACTGGTAGGGGTACTCCGTTCTCAACTTTTGTACCTACTATGAAGATTTCTACAAACGATAATCTTGCGGCATTTAAGAACAATTGGATTGATTTTAATGCATTTGGCATGGATGATGAGGCGTTGTTTGAACTTATTATCAAGACGGTTAACGGTGAATACGCTTGCAAGAGTGAAGACATTCGTGAAATTGCTTTCTATAAGACAGGTGTTACACTTTAATTAGTAAAATACTAACAAAAACAAGAGTGATTATGTTTAACATAGTCACTCTTTTTCTTTTAATAAATTCCACTTGCTTTACGCGTGTTTATATTATTAATATAATATTTATTATTTATATTTAAAAAGCGCGTTTAGTTTCTTGATTATTTAAAAAAATTGTAGTATAATTTTTGTGTTGTTTTGTTGAAACTTTAACTTAGTTTTTTTTTCGAAAAATACAACAGAAACAAAAAAGTCTTTATAATGCTTTTGAAAATAAAATTGTTTAAAATATAAGGCAAATTTTAGGAGTAGATATGATTTGGTCTAAAGAAGAAACCTTATCTCGAGCAGAGATTGAAGCGTTACAACTTGAAAGATTACAAGAAACCGTAAAAAGAGTTTATGAAAAAGTTGCTCCGTATAGAGCAAAAATGGATGAACTTGGGGTAAAACCTGAAGATATTAAAACGCTTAAAGATCTTGCCAAGTTACCATTTGTTACTAAGCAAGATATGCGTGATAACTATCCTTTTGGTTTGTTTTGCGTACCCAAGGAAGAATTAGTTAGAATTCACGCATCAAGCGGTACTACTGGTAAGCCAACGGTTGTTGGTTATACTCAAGGCGACCTTGAAACTTGGACGGAATGCGTTTCTCGTATTGCGTGCATGGGTGGAGCGTCTAAAAGCGACGTTGCCCAAATCTGTTTTGGTTACGGCATGTTTACAGGTGCGTTGGGCTTGCACTATGGCTTAGAAAAAATTGGCGCGACTATTGTTCCGTCTTCAACGGGTAATAGTGAAAAGCAAATTATGTATATGAAAGACTTTGGAACTACCTTGCTTGTGGCAACACCTTCTTATGCATTAAGACTTGCTGAAGTAGCAAATGAAATTGGTGTAGATCCTAAAACAGACTTAAACGTAAAAATTGGTCTTGTTGGTAGCGAACTTTTAACGGATGCTATGCGTGAGGAAATGCATAAAGCGTGGGGTAGCGATATGCTTGTTACTTCTAACTACGGCATGAGTGAACTTATGGGTCCCGGTGTTTCTGGTGAATGTGAATACCTTTGCGGTATGCATATAAATGAAGACTTTTTCATTCCTGAAATCATTAACCCTGAAACTGGTGAAGTTTTGCCCGCTGGGGAAAAGGGGGAACTTGTAATAACTTGCATTAAAAAAGAAGGTTTACCGCTTATTAGATATAGAACTAAAGACATTACAAGACTTATTTACGAGCCTTGTAAGTGTGGCAGAACTTTTGTTAGAATGGAAAACCTTTCTGGTAGAAGTGATGATATGCTTAAAATTCGTGGCGTAAACGTTTTCCCAAGTCAAATTGAAGAAGTAATATTAAGTTTCAATGAACTTGGCCCGCATTATGAAATTATCGTTACCCGTGAAGGGTATACTGATAAGCTTGAAATTAGAGTTGAACTTGCACACTCTACTGACTCTTTCGGTGAGCTTGAAAGATTATCAAACGGTGTAAGAAATAAACTTAAAATTATGCTTGGGCTTGATGCAAAAGTTAAACTTGAATCACCCAATACCCTGCAAAGATTTGAAGGTAAAGCAAAAAGAATTAAAGATTTAAGGAGTAAATAATATGAGTGAAAAGATTATTATGCTCGGTAACGAGGCTATCGCACGCGGTGTTTATGAGGCTGGTGTAAAAGTTTCAAGCGCGTACCCTGGTACACCGAGTACTGAAATTAGTGAAACTTTAGCAAAATATGAAGAAGTTTACACCGAATGGGCACCTAATGAAAAGGTTGCTGCAGAAGTTGCTTTTGGCGCGTCATTTGGCGGTGTAAGAAGTTTAGCGTGTATGAAACACGTTGGCTTAAACGTTGCAAGCGATCCCTTGTATACTTTCTCATATACTGGTGTAAACGGTGGTGCAGTTATCGTTGTTGCTGATGACCCTGGTCTTGCAAGTTCTCAAAATGAACAAGATACAAGAATGATTGCTCGTGCAGCGCATATTCCCGTATTAGAACCGTCTGATAGTCAAGAGGCTAAAGACTTTGTAAAGTTTGCTTATGAACTTAGCGAAAAGTACGATACTCCCGTAATTTTGCGTACGACTACCAAACTTTCACACTCTCAAGGTGTTGTAACGCTTGAAGATAGAGTGGAAGTTGAAGACAAGGTATATGAACGCAACGTAAGAAAATACGTTATGATGCCTGCATCAGCAATTGGTAGACATTTAGTAGTTGAAGAACGCGATAATAAAATTGCATTAGACGGCGCAAATTTCCCCGTAAATAAAATGGAAATTAAGGACAAGAAAATCGGTTTTATCACTAGTGGTATTCCTTATCAATACGTAAAAGAAGTTTGCCCTGATGCAAGTGTGTTAAAACTCGGTCTTGTAAACCCGTTACCCAAAAAACTCATTGAAGAATTCATTTCTCAAGTTGAAGAAGTTTACGTGTTTGAAGAACTTGAACCTGTAATTCAAGAACAAATTCAATCTTGGGGTTATACCGTAAAGGGTAAAGAACTTTTCACAAGACAAGGCGAATATAGCGCAAATATGTTGAAAAAAGTTCTTTTCGGAAAAGATAGTGCTGTATTTACTAAAAATGAAGCGCCGAACCGTCCTCCGATTTTGTGCCCTGGCTGTCCGCATAGAAGCGTTTTCTCTGTACTTAATAAACTTAAAATTCACGCTGCAGGCGATATTGGTTGTTATACTCTTGGCGCTGTTGCACCTTTAGGTGTAATTGATAGCACGCTTTGTATGGGTGCAAGTATTTCTTCACTTCACGGCATTGAAAAGGCTCGCGGTAAAGAATTTTTGAAGAATTGGGTAGCTGTAATTGGCGATTCTACCTTCTTACATACTGGTATTAACTCTTTAGTTAATATGGTTTATAATAAGGCTACAGGAACTGTTTTAATTCTTGATAACCGTACTACTGGTATGACTGGGCATCAACAACATGCAGCTACTGGTAAAACGCTTAAAGGGGACGATACTTACGCTATTAACCTTGCTGAACTTTGTAAAGCAATCGGTGTTCAAAACGTTCTTGAAATCAATGCGTTTGATATCGTAAATCTTGAAAAGGCTATCAAAGAATCTGTTAATGGTGATCAACTTACCGTAATTATTGCTAAAGCACCTTGTGCGCTTATTAAAGGCCAAAAGTTCCCGTTTAAGTGTGTTGCTAGTCCTGAAAAGTGTAAAAAATGCGGTATGTGCTTAAAGATTGGTTGTCCGGTAATCACCAAGCAAGCAGATGGCACTATTAAGATTGACGAAACTATGTGTAACGGTTGCGGTTTGTGTCAAAGTTACTGTAAATTTAACGCTATTGAAAAGGTGGAAAAGTAATATGGAAAAAATGAATATTATGGTTGTCGGCGTAGGCGGACAAGGAACACTTCTTACTAGTAGAATTATTGGAAAAACTGCATTGAATGCTGGGTTTGACGTTAAACTTAGTGAAGTTCACGGCATGGCTCAACGTGGCGGTAGTGTTGTTACTTTCGTTAGATTTGGTGAAAAGGTTAGTGAACCCGTGGTTGAAGAAGGTGAAGCAGACATTTTAGTTTCTTTTGAAAGATTAGAAGCTCTCCGTTATGCACATTTTCTTAAAAAAGACGGAATAATTATTGTAAATGATACTAGAATTGACCCGATGACAGTTGTTATCGGCGCAAGTCAATATCCTGATAATATTATTGAAACCTTAAAAGAAAAGCATACCGTTTATGCTATAGACGGTGGTAAAATCGCAAAAGATCTTGGCAATAGTAAGGTGTTAAACTCTGTAGTTTTAGGTCTTGCTGCTAAATATATTGGATTTAGTAAAGAAGAATGGCTTTCTGTTATTGAAAAAACTGTTCCGCCAAAAACTATTGATATTAACGAAAAGGCTTTCCTTAGTGGTTATGACCACGAATAATAATCTTAATTAAGAGGTAAATTATAAATGATTTGGAATGAAGCAAAAGAGTGCATGAGTAGAGACGAGTTAACTTCTCTCCAAAGCGCAAGGCTTGTTAAACTTGTTGATTACGTTTATCATAACGTTGAGTTCTATCGTAAAAAAATGCAAGCAATGGGTTTAGAACCTGGTGATATTAAAGGCATTGAAGATATTGAAAAGTTGCCTTTTACCACTAAAGATGATTTAAGAGATAATTATCCTTTTGGTTTATTTGCGGTTCCACACTCACAAATCGTAAGAGTTCACGCATCAAGTGGTACTACGGGTAAAGCAACCGTTGTAGGCTACACAAGAAAAGATATTGACGTTTGGGCGGAATGTGTTGCAAGATGTCTTGCAATGGCTGGCGTAACAAAAGATGATATTATTCAAATTGCTTACGGTTACGGCTTGTTTACTGGCGGGTTAGGTGCGCACTATGGGGCAGAAAAACTTGGCGCAATGGTTGTTCCTATGAGCACAGGTAATTCTAAGAAATTGACAACAATGATGGTCGATTTTGGCGCTACTGCCATTGCTTGTACACCTTCATATCTTTTGCACTTAGCTGAAGTTTTAGAGTCTGAAAATCTTCTTAAAGACATTAAATTAAAACGTGCAATTTGCGGTGCTGAACCTTGGACGGAAAAAATGCACAAAGAAATTGAAGAACGCTTAAATATTAAAGCGTTTGACATTTACGGTTTAAGTGAAGTTATGGGACCGGGTGTTGCATGTGACTGCGAATTCCATAATGGCTTGCACGTATGTGAAGACCACTTCTATCCAGAAGTTCTTAATTCTGCAACTATGAAGGCTCAAAAACCTGGTGAGTTGGGTGAGTTGGTGTTTACTACCTTTACAAAGGAAGCGTTACCGCTTATTAGATATAGAACTAAAGACTTAACAAGTATTGATTATTCTAAGTGCGAATGTGGTAGAACCAGTGCAAGAATTAGTAGATTTAAAGGCAGGGTAGACGATATGCTCATTATTCGTGGCGTAAACGTATTCCCGAGCCAAGTAGAGGCTGCGCTTATTGACGTTGAAGAAGTTTCACCGCACTATATGATTATTGTTGACCGTGTAAATAATCTTGATACTTTAGAAATTCAAGTAGAAGTAAATCCGCAATATATGACCGATGAGATTAGGGGTATTGAGGCGCTTACTAAAAAGATTACACACGTTTTAAATCAAGCGTTAGGACTTAATCCTAAGGTAAAAATCGTTGAACCGCAAACTTTGGTTAGAAGTGAAGGTAAGGCTGTTCACGTAATCGACAAACGTAAACTTTATTAAAATATGGGGGAAATACATTATGTTAACTAAACAATTATCAGTTTTTATTGAAAATAGACAAGGTAGACTTGGCGAAGTTTTAAGTGTTTTAAAAGAAAATAAAGTTAATATTTTATCTTTATCACTTGCAGATACCACAGAATATGGACTTTTGCGCCTTATTGTAAATAATCCGTCTCTTGGTAAAGAAAAACTTACAAACGACGGTTTTTCAACAATGCTTACTGACGTAATCGTATTGAAAATCGACCACGAAGCAGGTAGTTTACAAAATCTTCTTACCGTTCTTTCTGATAATGGAATTAATATTGAATATATGTACGGTTTATCTATTGATGGTGATGAAGCATACGTTGTTTTAAAAACTTCTAAAATGGCAGAGGCTGATAAAGTTTTAAGTGATAATGGTGTTAAAACACTTTCTTGTGAAGAAATTGCTGCTTTGTAATTTGATATGATTATTGATTTTCACACGCATATTTTTCCAGATAAAATCGCAAAGTCAACTATTGATGCGCTTGCATCTAACGCTCATAATACGCCTTATACTGATGGCACAGTTCAAGGCATGGTTGACGCCATGAACCGTGCTGATGCAGATATTTGCGTAACATTACCCGTTTTAACAAAGCCCACTCAGTTTGAAAGCGTGCTTAAGTTTGCAATTTCGGTTAATGAGCGTTTTGCTAACGAAGACAAGCGACTTATTTCATTTGCAGGTATGCACCCTAAATGTGATGATATTGACGGTAAAATGGCACTTGTAAAGGCGTCTGGTATAAAAGGGGTTAAAATTCACCCTGATTATCAGGGAACTTTTATTGATGATGAAGGGTATATTGAAATCTTAAAGTGCGCAAAAAAGTATGACCTTATTGTTGTTACGCATTCTGGTGTTGATGATGGGTATGCTGGTGAGCCTGTTAGATGTCCTCCTGAAAAGGTTAAAAAAGTTATTGAAGAAGTAGGACATAATAAGTTTGTTTTAGCGCATTATGGTGCGCATAAACAATGGCAAAAAGTGCTGGAAATGCTTTGTGGTTTAGATGTTTACTTTGATACCGCATATACTTTACACGAAATTGATGCTGAATTGTTTAAAAATATTTTGACTAAGCACGGCGAAGATAAAGTATTGTTTGCTACTGATTGCCCGTGGCAAGATATTTGTGATAACGCAAAAAGATTAAAAGCACTAAATTTATCGCAAGAAACTTTAGATAAAATATTTTATAAAAACGCATTGAAATTACTTGATTTATAGGAGAATTCTTTATGAATTACAATGAAAAATCTTATGCGCTTGGCAGTAAGCGTTCAATTATTAGAGAAATTTTTGAGTACAGTAAAGTGCGCGCAAAAGAAATTGGCGCAGACAAGGTTTATGATTTCAGTCTTGGAAATCCAAGTGTTGAACCGCCTCAAATGGTTACTGATACTATTATTGAATTATTAAAGAATAATAATCCAACCGTACTTCACGGTTATACTTCTGCACAAGGTGATGCTGAAGTAAGAAAAGCTATTGCTGATAATATTTGCAAAAGATTTAACGTAAATGTTGGTGCTGACGATATTTATATGACTTGTGGTGCTGCGGCATCTCTTTCGATTTGTTTAAAGGCCGTTGTAAATGATGGTGATGAATGTATTGTTTTTGCACCTTTCTTTACTGAATATAGAGTATTCGTTGAAAATGCTGGCGGTAAACTTGTAATTTCAAAGCCAGAAGAAAATACTTTCCAAATTAATCTAAAAGATTTAGAAGAAAAGTTAAATGCAAACACTAAGGCGCTTATTATGAATTCACCAAACAATCCCAGCGGGGTTGTGTATACTAAAGAAACTATTAGTGCAGTTTGCGAACTCTTAAAAAAGAAAGAAGAAGAATACGGTCATCCTATTTATCTTATTGCGGATGAACCTTATCGTGAACTTGTATATGCTGACGTTGAAGTTCCTTATCTTATGAATTATTATAAGAATACCTTAGTTTGTTATTCTTTCTCTAAATCATTATCACTTCCTGGCGAAAGAATTGGTTATATTGCGGTTAACCCTGAAATGCAAGATAGTAGAACCATTTATCTTGCTGTATGTGGTGCTGGCAGAAGTTTGGGTTACGTATGTGCACCCAGTTTATTCCAAAGGGTAGTAGGTAAGTGTTTATACGCTAAAGTTAATTTAGAGGCTTATGAAAAAAATAGAAACTTATTATATAATTCACTTTGTGAGTTTGGTTTTACTTGTGTTAAACCTGATGGTGCTTTCTATTTGTTTGTAAAATCTCCTACGGGCGATGCAACTTCTTTTTACGAAAAAGCAAAAGAACATGAAATTTTAATTGTTCCGTGTGATGATTTTGGCGTTGAAGGGTATGTTAGAATTGCTTATTGTGTTGATTATAACCGTATTAAAAATTCGCTCGACGGCTTTAAGGCACTTGCAAAAGAATATAATTTATAATTGAAGAAAAAATTAAGCAGTCATTAATAAAATGACTGCTTTTTATGTTAGACATAATAGATAGTTTGTCAATAAAAAACCCCGAAACATTCGGGGTTTTTGGTTTCTATTTTGCGGTAAGTTCGTAAAGATGATATTTGTAACTTTCCATTGATTTTTTGATTATATCAACAGCAACGTCTTTATCAGATGCAACGTCAACTGAAGTGTTTTTATTTTCAAGTTGTTTATAGACTGTAAAGAAGTGGCGCATTTCATCAAAAATGTGTTCAGGAAGATCGTGAATACTTTTGTATGTATTATAGTTAGGATCGGTATCGGGGATAGCGATAATTTTTTCATCAACTGATCCGTTATCGTTCATAATGATAACACCAATGGGGTAACACTTAACCAAACTCATAGGAATAAGGCTTTCTGAACATAAAATTAAAACGTCAAGCGGGTCATTATCTTCTGCTAACGTGTGCGGGATAAAACCGTAGTTTGCGGGATAATGAGTGGAGGTGTATAAAATTCTATCAAGACGAAGAAGTCCTGTTTTTTTATCCATTTCATACTTTTGTTTTGAGCCTTTGCTAATTTCAACAACGGCAATAAATTCTTCAGGGGTTATACGATTACTTTCAATGTCATGCCAAATATTCATAATTGCCTCCAATAATTTTTTAACATTTTAACATTATATCAAATTTTTTTCAACTAAATTGATTATATAATTAAAATAATTATAAAAAAAATCTAAAAATACTGCTTAAAATTTGCATTTTAATAAATAAATTTGTTATAATAATTTGGTATTATAAAAATTATAGTTTAACCATTGCTAAAAAATGTTTAAGCGAATCTATAAGGAGTTTTACTATGAGTGAATGTACGCATGATTGTTCTACTTGTTCATCTAAAGACTGTGGTGAAAGAAAAATCACTAAAGAACCTCTTAATGAACTAAGTAAAGTTAAAAAGGTTATAGGTATTGTAAGTGGTAAAGGTGGTGTTGGTAAATCTTTTGTTACTTCAACGCTTGCCGTTATGATGCAGAAAAAAGGTTTTAAAACTGCAATTTTAGACGCGGATATCACAGGACCTTCAATACCTAAAATGTTTGGCATAAAAGATAAAGCAAGAACTATTGATGATAAATATCTTCTTCCTGCAGTTAGTAAAAGTGGAATTCAAATGATGTCTATCAATTTATTGCTTGAAAATGAAACTGATCCCGTTGTTTGGCGTGGACCCGTTATTGCGGGTGCTGTAAAACAATTCTGGACTGACGTTGTTTGGAAAGACGTAGACTTTATGTTTGTTGATATGCCTCCGGGAACGGGTGACGTGCCTTTAACTGTTTTCCAATCACTTCCAGTTGATGGTATTATTGTTGTTGCATCTCCGCAAGAACTTGTTTCAATGATTGTTGGTAAGGCTGTTAAAATGGCAGGTCTTATGAACGTACCCGTTTTAGGTATTGTTGAAAACTATTCTTACTTTGAATGTCCTGACTGCAAAAAGAAAATTAATATTTTTGGTGAAAGTAAGGTCGATAAGACTGCTGAAGAATATGGCATTAAACGCGTTGCAAAACTTCCTATCAATCCAAATTTTGCAACTCTTTCAGATAAAGGTGCTATCGAAGAATTTAACGAAGATTATTTAGATGATATTTTAACTGAAATTATTGGTTAATTATACAAAAGGATTTATTTATGAAAAATAGTGAAATGAACAATATACCACTTACGTCGCCCACTTCAAAAAAGCGTAGTGGTTTTACTAGTAAGATAGGTTTTGTGCTTGCCGCTTCAGGTTCTGCTGTTGGGCTTGGTAATTTGTGGCGCTTTCCGTATCTTGCTGCTCAATATGGCGGTGGCATATTTGTTTTGTGTTACGTATTGCTTGCCATTTTCTTTGGAATTACACTTTTAATGCTTGAAATTGGTATTGGTAGGCATACTGGCAAAAGTGTTATAGGTGCTTTTAGTGCTCTTAATAAAAAGTTTAGTTGGTTTGGCTATCTTTGCGTTATTGTTCCGCTAATTATTGTGCCTTACTACTGTGTAATCGGTGGTTGGGTTATAAAATATATGTGGTCGTTTATTGTGGGTAGTCAAGGCTTAGTTGAAGGTGCTGGCGCTGAGGTTGATACTGGTGCGTTTTTCTCATCTTTTATATCAAGTCCTATTGAACCGCTTTTATTCTTTTTGGTTTTTGCCATTATTACCGTTCTTATCGTAACGATGGGCGTTCAAAAGGGAATAGAAAACATGAGTAAAATTTTGATGCCTGCACTTGCAATAATCGCTGTATTTTTAATGGTGTTTGGGTTTTTTCAAGAAGGTGCCATGGAAGGTGTTGCCTACTTTTTGATTCCTGACTTTTCAAAGTTCAGTTTTAAGACGGTTTTAGGTGCTTTAGGTCAATTATTTTATTCATTATCTATAGGTATGTGTATTATGATTACCTACGGTTCTTACATGAAAAAAGATGCAAGTATAAAGTCATCTTCAGTACAAATTGCCTTTTTTGATTCTTTGTTTGCTATTATTGCTGGCTTAATTATTATTCCTGCTGTATTCTCATTTGCACCAACCACTGAGGCTGCACATGAAGTTATGAGCAAGAACGGTCCTACTCTTATGTTTGTTCAACTGTCAAACGTATTTAATACAATTTGGGGCGGAAGAATAATCGGTATAATTTTCTTTATCTTAGTATTTTTTGCAGCGGTAACCTCTTCAGTTTCTCTTGTTGAATCAATAGTTGCAGTTCTTTGTGAAGATAATAGAATGAAAAGATGGCAAGCATGTTTAATCGTATTTGGTGCAATTTTAGTTCTTGGTGCATTGTCTTCGCTTGGCTTTGGCGTTCTTTCATTTGTTCAACTAAACGAAATGTCTATTTTAGATATGTTTGATATGTTGGCAAATAATATTTTGATGCCGATTATTGCAATAATAACTTGTATTGTTGCCGGTTGGTTTATTAACAAAAATATTCTTCCACATGAAATAGGTATTGATAAATCAAAAGGTTTGACTAATTACTTTAACATTGTTGTTAGATTTGTTGCTCCGATTTGCATACTTATAATTTTAATCACAGGCTTGTTTGTTAAAATTTAATTCAAAAAGCATCGCATAAATGCGGTGCTTTTTTATTTTAATTTTAAAAATAACTATTGACAAAATAGCTAACTGGTGTTATAATGTTGAAAATTAATTAATAATTTATTAGGAAGGCGATATTTTTCGCTTTCCTAATATTTATTAAAAGGGGATTAATTATGACATTGGAACAAATACTTTGGGCATCACTACAACTTGTTTTATCGCTTGTTTTGGGATTTTTAATTGGTTTTGAAAGAAAAATGCGGTCTAAAGAGGCTGGTATAAGAACTCATACTATTGTTTGCGTTGGGGCGTGTTTATTTATGATTGTTTCAAGAAGTATAAATGGGGCAGATCCGTCAAGAATTGCAGCGCAAATAGTTTCAGGGATTGGTTTTATTGGTGCTGGTATGATATTTTATAATAAGCAAGTAGTTCACGGGCTAACTACAGCTGCTGGCATTTGGGCAACGGCAGCCATTGGCATGGCTGTTGGTGCGGGACTTTGGGAAATTTCAATTGTTGCATCAGTTGTTATTATCGTAATACAATTAATAATGCATTTACCATTTAAGTTTTTTCATATGCGTCATTCTATGAAGTTGAATATTGTGTTTTTGTGCACGGACGGAAGTGAAAAAACAAAAATTATGGAATTATTTTCTGTAAAACGCTTTACGCGTATTAATGCAAAGAAACAAGAAAATCAAATTGTCTATGATACGCTTGTTAGTACAGATAAAGAGTTTCCTGCCGACTATATATACAAAGCACTTAATGAAAACGACTTTATTTTGTCAATTACAAGAGAAGATGATGATTAATAAAAAATTTATTTAATTCATTTTGTTTTTTTATTAAAAAGTGTTATACTTAACTTGTTAATGATTGCAATATCAAATTGCAATCATTTCTTTTTGGAGAAAATATGAAAACTAACATTCAAATGAAAAGACCTGATTCAATTCGCAATGCGCTTAAGAAAAGTTTTGGTACGGAACTTAGGCGTTATTTATTCATGATTTTAGGATGTATTTCTTATTCACTTAGTACAAGAGCGTTGCTTGACCCAAACAACATTATCGGTGGTGGTGTCAGCGGTGCATCGCTTTTGCTTGAAAAAATTACTAACATTCCATACAGTTATAGTATATTTATGGTGCTTATTAACGTGCCTATACTTATATTTGGTTTCAAATTAATGGGGTGGAAGTTTATTCTTAACTGCTTTATTACTACGGCAACGCTCAGTGCTACTGGCGCGCTTTGGGAACTAGTTTTAAATGATGCAATGATAACTGATAATAAAATCCTTGCGGCGGCTTATAGTGGCATTTTGCAGGGTATAGGTATCGGTTTATTTATTAAGTATGAAATGTCTAGTGGTGGAACGGAACTTTTAGGAAGATTAACGCACCACGTTTTACCATTTGGAACTATTGCAACCCACGTAGCGTTGCTTGACGGTTTAATCGTTATAATTGGCGCTTTTGTTCTCAATGAACAATCAAGTATTTTCCCGGCACTTGAAAGTATAATGTACGTTATGATTTTAATTGTAGTTAGCGCAAAGGTTAGCGATTTGATTGTGTTTGGCTTTACTAAGGCTAAAATGTGCTATATTATATCAGAAAAAGCAGATGAAATTGCAGAATTTTTAATTCAACATAGTCCACGTGGTGTAACAAAAGTTGAAGGTAAGGGTATGTTTTCTAAAACAGATAAAGGAGTGCTAATGACTTGTATTAAAAGCAAGCAAGTGGTGGCACTTAAACTTGCAATAAAGCAACTGGATGAAAATGCATTCGTGATTGTGTGTGATGCAAATGAAGTTTACGGCAAAGGATTTACTCATATATAATATAAAAAAACAAGGCTTTCACTAATAAAAGTGAAAGCCTTTTTGTTAAACATAATCTTATCTTAAGTCCCTAGTTTTAACAGCGATTGGGAAGAAGTCATTGGTTAAAATTGTGTCAATTCCCATTTGTAAATATTTTTTTGCATCTTCTGGATTATCAGTATAAAAAAGATTGCATTTAATACCATGTTCATGTGCTTTGTCAATTAATTCTTGTGTTAAATGAGTTGTCCAAAGTTGAACTTTGTGTACGCCTAATTCAATGGCTTTATCTACTATTGTATAAGGTTCGCTGTTTAAGTGACCTAAACAAATATCAATATCGGGGGCGTAATTTTTAAACATTTTTGCAACGCCTCTATGGTTAATCATAAAGTAAACGAATTTTTCACAGTTGTATTTTCTAACTAATGCAACAATTTTTTTCATTGTTTCTTCACAATAATCATCACTTAATGACTTAACGTGAATATTCATAATAATTTGGCATGCGAATTTTTGGAGAATATCTTCAAATTTTACTATTCTTAATCCAGTAAATTTTTCATTGAATTTTTTGCCAAAGTCAAGTTTGTTTAGTTCTTCAAAAGTTTTTTCATAAACTAAACCTTGACCGTCGCTAACACGCTCTAACGTAGGGTCATGGCTGGATACTATAACGCCGTCGCTTGTTGACCAAAGGTCAAATTCAATTTCATCTGCGCCAAGTGCGAAAGCGGCACCCCAAGCGGCCATGCTATTTTCTGGCGCAACGGTGTTAAAGCCTCTATGTGCGCATATTCTTGGATAAGATAATTCACGATTATTTTTTATCATTTTTTTTACCTTTAATTATTAATTTATTTCATTATAACATATTAAAATTATTTTGTTAAGTTATTTTTATTAATAAAAAACATCAACTAATTTTAGTTGATGTTTTTTGGTGGGAAGAGGTGGATTCGAACCACCGAAGTCACTGACGACAGATTTACAGTCTGTTCCATTTGGCCACTCTGGAACCTTCCCATATATATTAAATTAATAGGGTATACGATTGGAGCTGGTGACTGGAATCGAACCCGCAACCTGCTGATTACAAATCAGCTGCTCTGCCAGTTGAGCTACACCAGCAAAGTGTAATTTATAACTTGGTGCC
>JAZLCJ010000002.1:0-7011 GCA_045614185.1 Christensenellaceae bacterium
GTTTTGTTTTCGTATTAACCTTCGTTAAAAATTTTTGTCATTTTTGCTCTTTTGCCTTAATGTACTTTTAATTAAGTCTATTCTCGATTGATATTTGACATATCTCTCTTTTCTTTCTATGCAGTTGTCAATCTACGGTGCTTTGACTACGGTCAAAGGCAGTTTTTGTCATTAAAAAACTTGCAAAATATTGTTGCTCCCGAAACGGTAGCCTAAATATATTATCATTTATGATTTTTTAAGTCAAGCGTTTTACAAAGAATTTTAAAGATTTTTTTAAATTTTTTTAAATGTTTTTTATATAGGTTTATTCTATACTTTTGGCTACTAAAGTAAACATTATATATAAATATAGGTTTTTATCAAAAATTAGTTATTTAGTTGCCTTTTTGCCCCTTTAGTGCTACAATGAATGCGTTAGGAGAATTACAAATGGATATTAGAATTCAATGTGAAAATGCAGTTAAAGAACTTATAACGGTATCAAAACTTAAAAAAGGTGATATTTTAGTTGTTGGTTGTTCTACCAGCGAAGTTGTTGGAAGTAAAATAGGCACCAACTCTGACCCCGATACCGCACAACATATTTTTGATGGAATTTACGGTGTTTTAAAAGAACAAGGAATTTTCCTTGCCGTTCAATGTTGCGAACACTTAAACCGCGCCATCGTTATTGAAAAGAATGCACTTCCCTTTGCTGAGCCCGTAAACGTTGTTCCGCAAAAGAAAGCGGGTGGTTCACTTGCAACCGTTGCTTACCACAGTTTTGAAACCCCTATCGTGGTTGAAGATATCAAAGCAGATGCAGGTATGGATATTGGCGACACCTTTATCGGTATGCACTTAAAGAAAGTTGCAGTACCCGTAAGATTATCAGTTAAACAAATTGGTGAGGCACACTTAACCTGCGCCAGAATTCGCCCCAAATTTATTGGTGGAATTAGAGCAATTTACAATGAAGAACTTCTATAATAAACTTAAATAAAAATCAACGCCCGACTGATTTTCAGTCGGGCGTTTTCTTTTGTAAATTACTTAACGAATATAATCTTAATATTCGGTGGTATAGTTATCGAAGTAACCTTGAATCCAAATGATAGGAGTACCCTTATCACCTGAACCAGAAGTTAAGTCACAAAGTGAACCGATAAGGTCGGTTAATCTTCTGGGAGTAGTACCCATTTGACCAACTACGGTTGAATCTTTTTTAGCGATTTCGTTTTTAATTGCTTCTTTTAAAGCGTCGCCTTTCAAATCTTTGAAGTCGTTATCAGCAAGATACTTAAGTTTAAGTTCGTTAGGAGTACCTTCTAAACCAGCGGTGTATGCAGGTGAAACAACGGGGTCTGCAAGTTCCCAAATTTTACCAACGGGGTCTTTGAACGCGCCGTCGCCGTAAACCATAACTTCAACGAGTTTGCCGGTTGCTTCGTAAATTTTCTTTTGAATAGCATCAACGATAGGTTGGCAATCTCTGGGGAAAAGTTTAACTGAATCTTCAGTTGACTTGTTTGAACCGAGCAAGCCGTAATTTTCATTATAACCGCTACCGTTTACAGATTCGCTCATGATATCGTCAAGACCCTTAACGATTTGAGCACCGCCGTCCTTTAATAAACGCTTGGTGCGTGCTCTAGTGTGGATATCACAGCAAAGAACGTTTTTAGTATAATCTAAAATAGCCTTGGGGTTGTTTGCGAAGATAATTTCACAATCACAGCCTTGCGCTTCAATAAGTTCTCTATAATATTCAACGTAATCAACGCCTGTAAAGGTGTGCTTTTTGTGCCCGAAAAGTTCACGATACTTTGCTTCGGTCAACACGTCGGTATAAGGATTAACGCCCTTTTCATCAAGCATATCGTAAGAAACCAAGTGGTTACCTACTTCATCAGACGGATATGAAAGCATTAAAACAACTTTCTTTGCGCCTTTTGCAATACCTTTAAGACATACTGAAAAACGGTTACGAGAAAGTATGGGGAAAATTACACCGATAGTTTCTCCACCAAGTTTTGCTTTAACGTCAGCAGCGATATCATCGATTGACGCATAGTTACCTTGTGCTCTTGCAACGATTGCTTCGGTCATAGCAACAACGTCTTTATTACGGAAAGCAACGCCTTCTTCTTTAGACGCAAGCAATACTGCATCGGTTACGACTTGAACGATATCGTCCCCACTCTTGATAATAGGTGCTCTTACACCCCTTGAAACTGTACCGAATAAACGACTCATCTTTAATCTCCTTAAAAAGATTATTTGTTATTACATATATACTATATATCAAATTTCAAAAAAAATCTAATATTTTTAAGCCCTTAGATATTATTATTTCTTATACCCCCACAAGCGAGCATTATAAATACCACTCTTGTTTTAAGGGTTTATCATCTATCATAAGTTCTTGTTTTTTACTACGCTCAAAAATCATAGCCATAACTTCTTTCATTTTTACAGCCGAACAAAGTTGAGTTTTGGCGTTACCAATAAATCCGTCTTTAATAGCACCGTGATATCTAAAAGCAGGTTCATATTTAGGGAAGAACTGTGAAACGTCATCCGTTCCATCCGCTTTCATATACCTACAATGGCGTTCAATAAGGCTACCGTCTTTAAGTTTTATATACATTTTAGTAAAATCTGTAGACAAACGGTTAGGAGTGTCAAGCATTTCTTCCACACAATGCAAAACGGTGTTTTTATTATGCCCAACGCCTATTAAAAGCACGCTACCGTCCATATCGAAAATCTTGCCGTATACGCCCTCTGGCGCGGTGGGAGTTTGAGTTTTATCTTCACCCTTAATAAATTCTTGCACCTTTTCTTTATCGCCAAACACGACAACAGAGTGTGTTGGATTAAGCGTTCTTACGCCCCTATTATCTTCAACTGCGATATTAGGAAAAGTCCCCACGCAAGTTTTAGTGTCGCCCAAATCAAGCGTTATTTCTTTCTTTAATTCGTAAAGGTTAGCCCAAGTGTGTGCAGGCACGATTAAAAGTCCACCGTCACAAGTAAAATAATGAATAAGCGCGTCTAAAAGACCTTGCCCCCTACCCTGCACTTCCCCTACTGCTTTTAGGGAAGTGTGGACGATAACGGGCTTACCTTTTGGCGCGCCGAGTGTTTTTAATTGATTTATAATTTCTTCTTTAGAAAACATTTATAAAAATATAACCTTATTTAATAAGCTCTTCAAAAGCGCGTTTAACAACAGTAAACTTTTCTTCAGCAACGCTTTCATTTTCACATTTTAACGAGTAGTAAACTTTAAGTTTGGGTTCTGTTCCGCTTGGGCGAATACAAATGAAACTTCCGCCTTCAAGTTCATAGTAAACCGCGTTAACTTTAGCGCTGTCAAGTTGTTCAACCGCACCGTCAGCCTTGGTTACTTGCGCTTTAGAATAATCACGGATAGCGTCAACTTTAAGGTCTGCAATTTGGTCAACCTTAACCGTTTTCATCTTGTCAACGACTGCGTTCATTTCCGCCATAGCGTTAAGCCCACTATAAGCAACGCTTACGTTAGTGTCAAAAACGTAACCGTATTTTTTGTAAAGTTCTTGAAGTCTATCATAAACACCTATATTGTTATAAGTGTAATAGCAAACCATTTCCGCAAAGAGCATGCTTGCAACAACAGCATCCTTATCTCTACAATGCGTTCCACGAAGGTAACCGCAACTTTCTTCAAAGCCGAAGATATATTCACGCTTACCGCTATCGTCAAGTTCTTTAATCTTTTCGCCTATAAACTTAAAACCAACGGGTGTTTCAATAAGTTCCACACCGTAATCGTTTGCAATAAGTTTTGCCATAGAAGTAGAAACGAAACTTTTAACCACAAAACCTTTTGAAGTAAGTTTGCCAGTTTCTTTAAGTCTTCTTAAAATATAATCGAGTAATAATATACCCGTTTGATTGCCTGACAACGCCTTAAATTCGCCCAAATCATCACGAATAGCAACGCCAAGTCTATCACAGTCAGGGTCGGTGCCAAATACTACGTCTGCGTTTTTAAAGTCCGCCATCTTGATTGCAAGGGTAAGCGTTTCTTTAATTTCAGGATTAGGAACTTCAACAGTAGAAAATTCCGTATCCTTACAAATTTGTTCGGGAACGAGCGTTGCGTTAATACCCATCTTCTTCAAAATGGTGGTAACGGGGATATACCCACTACCGTGAACGGGAGTATAAACGAGTTTTATGGTCTTGCCAACCTTCTTAACTTCCTTAGGAGAAAGTGAAAGTTTCTTTATGGTCTTATAATACTTTTTATCAATCTTTTTAGGAACGGCTTGAATTTTCTTTTCAGCCTTTTTATCGCAAGCGATTTCTTTAGACATGCAATCGATTGCCGAAATGTATTCAACTACTTTTGCGGTTGCCTCGGGCGACATTTGCGCACCGTCTTCACCGTAAACTTTGTAACCGTTGTATTCTTTGGGGTTGTGGCTTGCCGTAATCATAATACCAGCGATTGCGTGAAGTTCCCTTACGGTGTAAGAAAGCATAGGTACGGGATGAACTTCTCTAAACATATACGCCTTGATGCCGTTAGATACAAGAACGGTTGCAGCCGCAAACGCAAACTCATAAGACATTCTGCGAGTATCGTAAGAAACAACTACACCGCGTTTCATTTCTTTAGCGCCTAAAGTCTTGATATATTCCGCTAAGCCTTGGGTTGCACGGCGAACGGTGTAAATATTCATCATGTTAGTGCCCATGCCGATAATACCGCGCATACCAGCAGTGCCAAACTCTAAATCTTTACCAAAACGATATTCAATTTCTTTTGCGTCGTTTTCTATTTCAATAAGTTCTTTGGCTTCCTTTTCCGTAAGGATATCGTTTTTAAGCCATTTTTCATAAACTTTTTTAAACATAAAAACCCCGTTACTCAAATCATATTACTTGTATATTATACATATATTCAAAGAATATGTCAAAGATTTTTCTTTTTTTAGTGTTTTTAAGAGCATTTTTTTAATATAAAATAAAATTCTTCAAAAATTTCAAAAAATATTTTGTAAACAGTTGACATTAAAAAATCATTTTGGTAAAATAAATGAGCGTTGTCTACGGAACGGTGATGCGGGTGTAATTCAATGGTAGAATTCCAGCCTTCCAAGCTGGCTGCGTGGGTCCGATTCCCATCACCCGCTCCAAAAGTAACGGGTACTAACTTAAAACGTGTCTGTAGCTCAGTTGGATAGAGCATCGGCCTTCTAAGCCGAGGGTCAGGGGTTCGAATCCCTTCAGGCGCACCAAGATGGCGGATGTAGCTCAGTTGGTTAGAGCGCAAGATTGTGGTCCTTGAGGTCGTGGGTTCGATTCCCATCATCCGCCCCATTAAATTTTAATACTAAAAAGACATAGGGGTGTCGCCAAGCGGTAAGGCAACGGATTTTGATTCCGTCATTCGTAGGTTCAAATCCTGCCACCCCTGCCAAAACAACTTAATGTACCTTTAGCTCAGTTGGTAGAGCAACTGACTCTTAATCAGTGGGTCCAGGGTTCGAGTCCCTGAAGGTGCACCAGATTCATTAGCTCAGTCGGTAGAGCACGTGACTTTTAATCACGGTGTCCGGGGTTCGAATCCCCGATGGATCACCAACAAATCTCAACCAGCGTTGCTGGTTGAGATTTTTGTTTTTAGACGTCGGGGATGAGAATGAGGAGAAAATTGTCGCAAGACAATTTGTGCTTGCACCGAACAGTAGACACCTACTGTTCGTCGGAGAAGGGCGCACAGGCGCCGAATCCCCGATGGATCACCAAAAATATCGGTTAACCTTAGGTTGACCGATATTTTTTATATTTTTCGTGTTATAGCGAACGCCGTGGTTCGCCCGTCATTTGACGGACACGCTTTGACGGACAAGGGGATCGTAGCGTAAGCGGAGATTTATCCCCGATGGATCACCAAGTAAAACCTAAAACGAACACAGTTTAGTGTAAGTTTTAGGTTTTTTTCTTTTCTTTTGATTTTTTTTGTGCTATAATTATAAAAAGGAGGCGGACTATGAAAAAATTATTTATACCAATACTTTTTATAATATTATGTTTTTGTTTTAGTGCTTGCGAAACAACAACTAACAATGCAATTAATAATAGAGATAAAAACGGAATAATTTATTCAACGAATTTTGGTGCAAAGATTGAAAGTTTTTCTGAAGATAAGCAAGCTGAAATTAGCAATTATGTTGCAGATTGCAAAGTGTTATTTGTTAATGCATACAGAGAAAAAGTAAATGAAATGCACGATGGACAAATAACTAATCCTTATATTGATTTTACAGACGTTTTTGTTTATGATTTTAGTAATGTGATTGAAACGACTTTAGATAATGATTCATTAAAAGTTTGGAAAAAAATTAAAGAATTACGTAATAATGAAGTGAAACCTTTAATGTATATTCAAATTAATGGTTATTGCCAATATTTTTCAAACGATTATATTGCTACTCAATTAGGCGAAACTGCCATAGTGAATGGCTTTTTTATTTACAATGACAACACGGTTGTGTCAATGTCTTATCAAAATGTAGCGAGCTATGTGTATTTTTATGGAGTGCCTAAAGGAACAGTTACAATTAACTGTGGAAACAAATATGCTCAAAAGCACACGCTATCTGATATAAATAATTTTGACGGCAAATTAAAAACGTTAGAAGTCGTGGCGTAAAAATTGTTCGTTTTACGCTCAAGTTGGATCACCAAAAGAAACGCACACTCTTAAGGGCATCGCTCTTAGGGATTTAAATTAAATCATTTATTAAACTCGACTTTTTATAAGTCGAGTTTTCTTTTGTCCACACAAAACTACTTGAATTAAACTGGCTTTTTTGATATAATAAACTTACCGATAAATAAGAATTTGTAAGGATAGAAAGTATGATTGTTTTAATAACGGGAGCATCGCACACAGGCAAAACTGCACTTGCTCAAAAGTTGCTCGAAAAATATAAATACCCATATCTCTCAATCGACCACCTTAAAATG
>JAZLCJ010000003.1:0-37924 GCA_045614185.1 Christensenellaceae bacterium
GTTCCTTCGCCGTGAATAATATCAATCATAGGTGTGTCAAGCCATACGCCTTCGCCATCGGTTGTTTTAATACCGTTATTACGCTTTTTGCATTCTCTAATGATAGAAGATGCAGTCACGTCTCTTGTTTCAAGAGAGTAAACGAATGCTTCACCGTCTTTATTAACGAGTTGTGCACCGAGTGATCTAACTTTTTCAGTAACTAATGCGCCGAAGATTTGAGTGGGTTCAGCAACGCCCGTGGCGTGATATTGAAGAGTATCAGCATAGAGAAGTTTTGCACCTGCTCTATAACCTAAAACCAAGCCGTCAGCAGTTGCGCCGTAGTGGTTAGAGGTCGGGAAACCTTGATAGTGAAGTCTACCAGCACCACCAGTTGCAATAATAACCGTTTTAGCCTTAGCAACGTAGATGTCCTTGGTTTCCATATTCATCAAAACTGCACCAGCAGCCTTGCCTTCGGTATCTTTAATAATTTCGATTGCAGCGGTGAAGTCTACAACGGGGATACCCCTATTTAATACTTCATCACGGAGCGTTCTCATAATTTCCGCACCAGAGTAGTCCTTACAAGCGTGCATACGCTTTCTTGAAGTACCGCCACCGTGGGTGGTAATCATAGTGCCATCTGCTTCTTTATCGAACATAACACCAAGGTCATTAAGCCACTTAATGCAATCGGGTGCGTCGTTAACGAGTTTGTATAAAAGTTCGTGCTTAGCAGCGAAGTGACCGCCACCGAAAGCATCAAGATAGTGAATAGCGGGGCTATCGTTGGGCTTATCAGCCGCTTGAATACCACCTTCAGCCATCATGGTGTTAGCATCACCGATACGAAGTTTGGTAACCATCATTACCTTTGCGCCAGCGTTGTCGGCTTCAATAGCAGCAGAAGAACCTGCGCCACCGCCACCGATAACTAAAACGTCAACGTCGTAATCGGGTTTAGATAAGTCGATGTCCATATCTAAAACTCTTGACTTACCTTGTAAAAGGTCAGCGAGTTCGTGAAGAACTTTACCGCCCTTGTTAGGACCAACTTTTAATTCTTCATAAGCAGAATCGATATAGTCGGGGTGATTTTCTTTTAATACGGTTTGTTTTTCATCAGCGCTCATTCTAGCGAACAAGTTTTTAAGTCTTGCCTCTCTAGTCGCCTCAACCTTTTTCATTGAATCAAGTTGTTCTTGAGTGTAATTATACATTATCTTTCTCCCCCTTACTTTTCGATTTCTCTATTGTTGTAGAGTTCTTTGAGTTCTTCGATAGGCTTTTGCATTAAGTCTTCGATAAGGCTTTCATACTTGCCATCTTCAATTTCTTTAACTCTGTCGAGAAGATGCTGGGTTTCAGGAGCCATATACTTACCGTAAAGTCTTCTTGAAAGTTCAGCAACTTGCGGGTGTGAGATACCTGCGGGGCATCTTGAAGAACATACGCCACACATTACGCAGTCAAAAGATTCTTCTGCACATTCAGCGTATTGACCGCGTTGTGCATAAGCGATGTATTGCATAACGTTAAGACCTTGTGTACAAGCCTTAGTACAAGCGTTACAACCGATGCAAGCATAAATTTCAGGATAGAGTTGCATCATAATTTGTTCGGTGGGTTTAACCTTTTCGATGTCGTAAACTTGTTTTACAAGCGGGAAGAACGGAAGAGTTGCAACGTACATATCGTTTTCAACCTTTTGTTGACAAGCAAGACACGCATGCAATTCTCTATCACCCTTAATACGATAAATGGTTGAACATGCGCCACAGAAACCGTTACGGCAACCGCAACCACGAACGAGTTGATACCCTGCGTATTCCATAGCCTTCATTATGGTTAAACTTTCGGGAACTTCGTACTTTTTACCAAAAAAGTAAACGTTAACTAATTTTTCCATTTGTTTATCTCCTTATTAATACTCATCGGGAAGGGCGTCGAGTTGGTCCATTCTAAATACAGGACCGTCTTTACAAACGTATTTTGAACCTACGTTGCAACGACCGCATTTACCGATAGCGCATTTCATTCTTAATTCCAAAGTAGTGTAAATTTGTTCTTTGCTAAAGCCGATTTCGCTTAAACCTTGTAAAGTAAACTTAATCATGATAGGCGGACCACACAATACTGCGGTGGTGTTTGCCTTCTTTTCTTCATCAAACTTTTCAGCAACTTCTTTTACAAAGTTAGGTACAAAACCTACGTGGCCGTCCCAATTTTCTTGTTCGCGGTCGATGGTTAAGTGTACGTTGATTGACGGATCTGTCATCCATTCATTGATGATTTCTTGATAATGAACTAAATCTTCTTTACTTCTTGAACCGTAAACGATATCAACCTTGCCATAGTTTGCTCTGTTATCACGAACGTAATTGATAACTGAACGAACGGGTGCAAGACCAATACCACCAGCGATAAAGAGCATGTCTTTACCCTTGAATTCAGTTTCTACAGGGAAACCGTTTCCGTAAGGTCCACGAACGGTAATTTGTTGACCTACTTCAGCACCGTGAATCCATTCGGTAACGCAACCGCACTTCTTGATAGAGAATTCTACGTATTCGGTGTTTGTGGGTGAAGAAGTTATTGAAAATAACGCTTCGCCAACGCCGGGCATAGAAAGCATTGCGCATTGACCGGGCTTATGGATAAAGGGTTTTTTACCATCTAAGGTCAAAACACGGAAGGTTTTAACGTCGGGCGTATCACTTCTAACGTCGGTGATTTCGCACACGGTAGGAATTAACGCTTCTCTTAAATCTGTCATTATTCTTTACCTCCCAAAGTTTTCATTACCTTAACGATATTCATTGAAATCGGGCACTTAGAAACGCATCTGCCACAACCAACGCAACTGAACATGCCGTCGTTATTGGTCGGGAAGTATACGAGTTTGTGCATAAATCTTTGGCGGAAACGTTCAAGTTGAGAAAGTCTCGGTTGACCAGCACTCATCTTAGTGAAGTCTGAGTACATGCAAGAGTCCCAACAACGATAACGCTGAACGCCAGTATTAGTTTTGAAGTCTTTAATATCGTAACATTGACAAGTCGGGCAAACAAAGGTACAAGTACCACAGCCTAAGCAAGACTCGGAAAGATTTTTCCATTCGGGAGAATTGAAGAATTCATCAGTCTTATCTTTGCCGAATTTTTCAGCAGACAAATCTTTAAGAGGAAGTTTATCTAAAATCTTCTTGATTTCTGCCTTTTGTTCGTTTACTGCCGTATCGTCAGCATCTTCTAAAACAGGAGCGATTTTTTCTAAGAGCGCTTTACCCTTTTCGGTTTTAGCATCAAGATAGAAAGCATCAGCCGTTTTATAACACTCAATATCGCCTTGGGGACTTGATGCGTCAATACCGAAAGTACCGCAAAAGCAAGTTTCAGTAGGACGAGAGCAAGCCATTGAAACGATAATGCCGTGTTCGCGTCTATTTTTATAATAAGTATCAACCGGTTCAGCAAGGAAAACCTTGTCTAAAACGTCTAAACTTCTAACGTCACAAGCGCGAACGCCGAAGATAACGAAATCTTCATTTTCAGCACGGGTGTCGATAACTTCAATATTCTTTCCGTCAACCTTGAATTCCATAAGGTTTTCAGTTTGAGGGAAGAAGAAATCTTTTGCAGAGCGGTCGGTTTTAAGCGCGTCGCTCATAACCATACCGTCAGCGTATTTTTTATATGCTACCCTACCTTTTTCAAGGTCAACGGGGATATAAAGGGTTGCGTTTTCTTTAATAGCGTTAAAGAGCGCAGATGAATTTGCTAATAAAACTTTTTTCATAATTATTCATCCCCCTTTACAGCATCACAAGGTTCAATATCTTCTTTGGTGTAGTTAACGAGCGGTGCGCGTGAGCCTACTTCTTCACCTGCTTGATAATCACCGTAGAAAGAATTGATATCTTTAATGAATTTTCTATTTAAGAGATGGAGCGGAATGTGTTGCGGACATACGCGTGAACATTCGCCACAGTCGGTACAACGACCTGCTACGTGGAATGCACGGATAATGTGGAACATTCTTTCTTCAAAACTGTTTGATGCAGCCTTGTTTTCAACGCCTGAGTTGGGGTTGTCAAACACGCACTTTTCACAAGTACAAGCAGGGCACACGTCACGGCAAGCGTTACAACGGATACAACGAGAGAGTTCGTTTTGCCAGAAAGCAAATCTTTCGTCAGCGCTCATCTTTTCAAGTTTTTCAACTTCGTCAAAACGATTGCTATCGATTACTTCGCCATCTTCACCGATAAGTTCATCATAAGCAACGTGCTTTTTGCTCTTGCAGTTTAAGCAACGTTCAGATAAAACTTCATTTCTGTTTAATTCTTTAACACCGTCGTAAAGGGTTTCAACCTTAACGGTATCCCCTTCACTTGCGATAGATAAAAGTCCATCGCCGATGCTGAGTTTAATTTTGTTTACGTCAATCATACCTTCACAAGGAATACCAACCGCATAAACCTTTTCACGGTCAAAGCGGTGTTCGGTGAGAAGTTGGTTGAACGAATAAGTGTCGCACGGTTTCAAGAAAACGAGAACCGCACCGTCTTTCTTTGCTTCTTTAACGAGATATTTAGAGAAATTTGCGCCACAGAAATCGCCGAAAACGAAATCTTTTTGCATTTCTTCCACACTTTCAAAAAGCGCGGGGGTTACGTCGTAAGAAAATTCACCGTTTTTCCAACCGAGAACACGGTTTACTTTACCTTCGGCAATGAGAGCAGCGGCTTTTTCAATAAGCATTTCACGAGTTATTTTTTGCATCTCAAATCCTCCAATCTCTTGTTTTCACCAAGAGCAGTAACCGTTGCTACGAAATCGTTCATAGTAGCGGCGAATTTTGCACCTTCCGCAGCAGAAACCCATTCAACGCGGGTGCGTTCTTTTTCAATTCCGAGATAGTCAAGCATTGAGAAAAGAAGAGCCATTCTTCTTCTGGTGTAATAGTTACCAGAAGTGTAGTGGCAGTCTCCGGGGTGACAACCGCATAAAATTACGCCGTCAGCACCGCGTTGGAACGCACGAAGAATAAACATGGGGTTTACACGGCATGAGCAAGGAACTCTGATTACCTTAACTTCTGCAGGGTAAGCAAGTCTGTTACTACCAGCAAGGTCAGCGCCTGCATAAGAACACCAGTTACAGCAAAACGCTACGATTTTGGGTTTATATTCTTTTACTTGCATATTGCGTCAACCTCCGCCATAATTTGTTTGCTTGCAAATCCTTTCAAATCCATTGCGCCTGACGGACAAGCAACCGTACAGCAACCGCAACCTTGGCACACAGCCTCGTTAACTTGAGCAACTCTTCTGATAAGAGTGGTTCTGTTAGGACCGCGGAATTCTTTGTTTTCATAAGTGATTGCACCGTAGGGGCAAACCTTTTCACAACTTGAGCAACCGTTACACATCATTTCATCAGAATGAGCAACGCACGGGTTACCTACGAGTTTATCTTTTGCTAAAAGACCGATAACCTTAGCCGCCGCCGCGCCCGCTTGTGAAACGGTTTCAGGGATATCTTTCGGACCTTGGCAAGCGCCAGAAAGGAAGATACCAGCCGTGGGGCTTTCAACAGGACGAAGTTTGGGGTGCGCTTCGGTGAAGAAGTCGTTTGTATCCATACTTGCAGTAAGCATAGTAGCCAAAGGTCTTGCTGACTTATCGGGTTCAATTGCAGCAGCCAAAACTACTAAGTCTGCTTCAATCTTGAGTTGTTTGTTTGCTATTAAATCAGAACCTTGAACGATAAGTTTGTTGCCTTCAGGTGAAACCTTACCAACCATACCTTTTATGTAATGCACACCGTAATCTTCAACTGCACGGCGGTAGAATTCATCGAATTGCTTACCAGGGGTACGAACGTCGATATAGAAAACGGTTACATCGGTATCGGGATATTTGTCACGGGTAAGCATTGCGTGTTTTGCAGTATACATACAGCAAATCTTAGAGCAATATTCCTTACCTTTTTCAGCGCATGACGCACAACGTGAACCTACGCATTGAACGAATACGATTTTGTGGGGGTGTACGCCGTCTGACGGACGAACGAGTTTACCCGCAGTAGGACCAGCAGCGTTCATTAAGCGTTCAAATTCAAGTGAAGTGATTACGTCTTTAGATTGACTGTAAGCAAATTCATCAAACTTGTCCATACTGATGGGGTTGAAACCAGTTGCAGCAACGATTGCGCCGTATTTTTCAGTAATAAATTCATCCTTTTGAGTGTAGTCGATAGCCTTAGCGGTACATACCTTAGAACATACACCACACTTACCAGTCTTTAGCATCGTGCAGTAGTTAGCGTCGATGGTTGCAACCTTAGGTACTGCTTGAGCGAAAGGAATGTAAATTGCACGGCGGTTGTCCATACCCAAGTTAAATTCATTGGGAACTTTCTTTTGCGGGCACTTTTCAGTACAAAGTCCGCAACCCGTACAAACGTCTTCTTTTACGAAACGAGCCTTTTTCTTAATGGTAACTTCAAAGTTACCTACGAAACCTTTAACGCTTTCAACTTCACTATAAGAATAAATCTTAATCTTTTCGTGTTGAGCAACGTCAACCATTTTAGGTGTTAAGATACAAGCCGCACAGTCGAGCGTCGGGAAAGTTTTATCGAGTTGAGCCATTTTACCACCGATAGTGGGTTTGGTTTCAACGATGTCAACTTCAAAACCAGCGTCTGCAATATCAAGAGCGGTTTGAATACCTGCGATACCGCCACCGATAACGAGCGCGCGCTTGGTAACGGGGCTTTCACCCGGTTTCAAGGGAGCGTTGAGTTGAACTTTAGCGATAGCAGTTCTACCGAGAACGATAGCCTTTTCAGTACCTTCAGCCATATCTTTATGAATCCAAGAACATTGTTCACGGATGTTAGCGATTTCAACCATATAGGGGTTGATACCAGCGGCTTGAGCGGTCTTTCTAAAAGTAGCTTCGTGCATTCTGGGTGAGCATGAGCAAACTACGATACCAGTAAGTTTATGTTCCTTAATGGCGTTTTTAATCATTTCTTGCCCTGCTTGTGAGCACATATACTGATAGTTAACGGAATGAACGACACCAGGTTCTTTTGCGAGCGCTTCGGAAACCTTTTGAACGTCAACCGTTCCGGCGATGTTACTTCCGCACCAACATACGAATACTCCTATTCTTTGCATTTGTATTCTCCTTTTTACTTAGTGTATTTCCTGAACGCGCTTACGATTGCTTGTTGGGGCAAATCTTCATCTAAAAGTTCGGGAATATCGTCTGCTTTTAAGTGGTTGTTACCTTGTTGTCTAATAACTGAAAGTCTAACCGCTTCAACGAGTTTTGCGGGTTCAACGCCACGGGGGCATCTATCTACGCACGCAAAGCAAGATAAACAACGATAAATTGACTTTGAGTTAAGCAAGGGTTCAATATCACCCGTTTCAACCATGTAAACGAATTGATGGGGGTGGTATTCCATTTCGTCATATGCGGGGCAAGTGCCAGAGCATTTACCACACTTCATACATTTTGAAGGATTTACACCGCTACGACGGATAATTTCTTCACGAAGATTGTTTTTATTTTCCATACCTTACTCCTTTACGCCGAGCGCTTCAGCAAGCAATTCGGTGATATAAACTACGGGGATTTCACCGTTTGAGTTTTTCTGTAAGTTGTATTTGCAAAGCGGGCATGCTGTTACGATTTGTTCAGCACCCTTTCCAATAGCGTTATCGCAAACCTTATTGCTCTTTGCCTTTGCCAAATCTTTACTTTCCAAAGTAATGTACGCACCACAGCATTCGTTGCGGTAAGCGTAGATTACGGGTTCAGCACCAAGCGCGCGGATAAGATCTTCCATAATGGTGGGATTTTCCACGTCATCCATAGCCATAACCTTTCCAGGACGGAGAAGTAAACAGCCGTAATATGCCGCAATCTTTCTACCTGTCAATGGGTTAACTACCTTTTCTTTAATAGCGTCAAAGCCAACTTTGTCACGAAGAAGTTCCAAGTAATGAATAACTTCTGCTTCGCCATTGTAACTTTCAGGCTTAACGTAATTGTTAACCTTGAAGTTGAAGTTAGCGTCGTTTTGCATAGCGTAGTTGGTTTGTTTCAACACGTTGTGGCAAGTTGAACATACTGAAACCAAAGGTTGACCTTTCTTGTTAGCCTCAGTTAAAGCGCGAACTGAAGAAAGTTTGGTGGCAATTTCATCGTTACTGGTGGTAAATACACCGCCACAGCATTGCCAAGAATCAATTTCTTCTAAGGTTACGCCCAAAACTTCCGCACACTTTCTTGCGTACTTGTCAAGGTCTTTCGCTTTGGTCTTTAACGTGCAACCGGGGAAATAACTGACTTTCATTTGTTTTGCTCCTTTTTATATTCGGTTCTTCCGTTTTTTCCAAAACGGGAAACGCAAAATTACTATAGTATTCCTTATAATTAAGGCATAATTATTATAACAAAATATGCGCGATTTGTAAATAATTTGATTTGGCTATTTGATATAAAAAACGCATACCTTTATAACATTTTAGTTATATAGACGGACATTACAGCATTATAAATTCATCTTTATTATAAATATCACAATTTATGTTAATTTTTAACAGATAATTTTTGCATCTTTAACGCCAACCACTTATTTAATTTTGTTGCAAGTTAGATTTTTTTGTGATAAAATACAGCGGTAGAAAAGAAAAAGGATGTTAAAATGGAACAAACCAAATCTAAAAAAATCGCAGACGGCGGTTCATCTGTTTTAGATTTTAGACGCGGTCTTAAAGACGGCCTGCCGATAGGTTTAGGATACCTTTCGGTTGCTTTTGCGTTCGGCGTTCAAGCAAGTATGCTGGGCATACCTTGGTTTATGTCTGTTTTTATATCCATGACCAACCTGACTTCCGCTGGTCAACTTGCGGGGCTTACCATTATCGCCTCTTTAGGCACTATCGGCGAAATGATTTTAACGCAGTTGGTTATTAACTCAAGATATTTTTTGATGAGCATTACGCTTACACAAAAAATAGACGACACTTTTACTTTCAGGCACAGACTTTTTTGTTCAGCGTTCGTTACCGATGAAATATTTGCAGTTGCAGCATCAAAACCCAAAACCTTCGGCATCAAATACTTCCACGGTTTATCCCTCTTCCCCTACGTCGGTTGGGCTCTTGGAACTTTACTTGGAAGTTTAGCAGGCAATATTTTGCCCGAATTTATAACAAATGCATTAGGCATTGCGCTCTACGCTATGTTTATAGCAATTATTATTCCCCCGTCAATGACCACGAAAGGCGTTCTCCCCACCGTTTTAATAGGCGCGGGGCTTAGTTGTGCAATTTATTTCATTCCCTTGTTTGATGGAATCTCAACTGGGCTTGCGGTTATTATAAGTGCGGTAATCGCTGCTTTAATTATGGCGCTTGTCTGCCCCATTAAAGAAAACGAAGGGGGTGAAGAATAATGCCGTTATTAGAAATGACCGCTATGATATTGGTTATGGCTTTGGTAACCTATCTCATAAGAATGATCCCCTTTGCCTTTTTCCGTAAAAAAATCAAATCACAATACTTAAAAAGCGTGCTTTTTTACATCCCTTACGCCGTTCTTTCGGCTATGACTTTCCCCTATATCTTCTATTCAACAGGCAATATTTATACCGCATTGATAGGTACTATCGTTGCGATAATTGCAGCCGTGTGCAAGCGTTCACTCCTTATAGTTGCAATTCTTGCTTGTATATCAGTTTTAATCTTTGGTTTTATTATTTAGTAAAAATAAAAACCGCAGTAAATTACTGCGGTTTTTTTATTTAATTAAAGTCAATAATTCTTCAGGGGTTTTGGCAAAAATCTTAGCTCCGTACCCTTGCAAAAACTCTTTATCACGGTTACCCCATAGCACCGCTATCGGGGTAATTTTTGCATTTATTCCGGTTAAAATATCCGTTTCTCCATCACCAACGAAATACGAATTTTCCGCCGACGCATTAAACTCTTTTAACAATGATAATGCACCGTCAGGCTCTGGCTTTGGTACAACTTTTTCACTCAAACCCACCACTTTATCAAAACCTAACGGTTTAAGAAGTCTATCGGTAAGCGGAGCGATTTCAACGTCGGGTTTATTAGACAATGCAAGTATTATATACCCACGGTTTTTAAGTTCTTTTATAACTTCGCTCATACCGCTAAAAACTTCGGTTTTA
The DNA here is from genome assembly GCA_045614185.1 of Christensenellaceae bacterium. Classification (GTDB taxonomy): domain Bacteria; phylum Bacillota; class Clostridia; order Christensenellales; family Borkfalkiaceae; genus UBA1259. The sequence goes on from JAZLCJ010000003.1 coordinate 10,212, forward strand.
GGACTGCCAGAATTTATATAAGTAGTGGCGTAACACTCAGCGCACTTATCAAGAAGTTCTTCTGATATCTTTTCACCGATTGCAAGCCTAACTATATCTTTAGTATCTCCGCCAAGCGACGCTTTCATCACCTCAACGCTAACCTTTCTAAACCCAAACTTTTTAGTCATTTCGTTCATGGCATCGGTTATATCATTTATGGTGTCTATAACCGTTCCATCAAGGTCAAAAATTACCGCTTTTTTCATGCTTTTTTGTTCCATTTTATCCTATATTACACAAAAAACGCAAGCCGTATTGCGTTTTTTGTGACATTGTTATTTATTAAAATAAAGGTAAAAACTTACTTACTATACCCAACACGTAGAAAATAATAAGTAGTATGGGAAGGATATATTTGCAATATACCTTAAGTGCCTTGGGGAAAACTAAGCCTTTACCTTGGTTAGCCTCTAACATAAATTTATCCCAACCCCAAGCCTTATTATCAAGCACGCAGAACAACAAGTATACAAGCGAACCTAAAGGCAAGATGTTTTGACTTACGATAAAGTCTTCTAAGTCCATAATGTTAGTACCAGCGCCAAGCGGTGTAAAGCCAGCCCAAATACTAAAGCCGAAAATACACGGAAGAACAAGCACGCACAAAAGCCCTAAGTTAATAAGACAAGATTTCTTTCTTGACCAACCCCACTTATCCATACCGAAAGCAATTATGTTTTCAAATACAGCCGTAACGGTAGACATTGCAGCAAAAATCATAAACAAGAAGAAGAACGCACCTAAAATTTGACCACCCTCAATATTTGCGAAGATGTTAGGTAAGGTTTGGAAAATAAGGCCAGGACCACCTGTTTGCGCCTCTTTTACAGGGTAAACGAATGTTGCGGGGATAACGATTAAACCTGCAACGAATGCTACGCAAGTATCAAGCAACGCAATTGAAACTGATTCGCCAAGTAATCTTCTATCTTTCTTGATATAACTGCCGAAAATAGCCATTGAACCCATACCGATTGAAAGGGTAAAGAATGCTTGACCAAGCGCTGCAAATAGCACTTCGCCTAAAATAAATTTACCTTGTGCATCGTATATGATTTTTGAAAAATCAGGGATAAGGTAATACTTAAGACCTTCGCCAGCACCGTCAAGAGTGCACACGTAAACGGCAAGAACTAAAATTATTGCCAAAAGGCAAAGCATCATAACCTTATTTATCTTTTCAACGCCTTTCTTTAAGCCTAAAGAACATACTAAAATACCGAGCACAACAACCACAACCGTAACGATAGTTATAAGTAACGGATTTGTTGTTACAGTACCGAATTGCGCATTTATATTTTCTGCGGTTTGACCTTGAAAATCCCCAGCAATCATCTTATAAAAATAAATGAAAAGCCAAGCGGTTACAACGGTATAGAACATCATTAAAAGGTAGTTGCCTACCATACCTACCCAACTGAACAAATGCCATTTTGTACCTTTGGGTTCTAACGCAGAAAAAGACCCTGCAATACTTTTTTGGCTTGCCCTACCAACAGCAAATTCCATTGTCATAATAGGCAATCCAAAAATAACCAAGAACAAAAGGTATAAAAGGATAAACGCCGCGCCACCGTATTGACTTACAATATACGGAAAACGCCAAACGTTGCCAAGACCTATTGCGCAACCAGCAGAGATTAAAATAAACCCTAATCTTGAACCGAAATTTTCTCTTTCGCCACCAAGCGAAACGTTTTTATTTGACATAACTTCTCCTTAAAATAGTTACAAATTAAATTTTTCTTTCTTTTTTATTTCAAGTTCGCTGATAAGTATTGCAACGAATACTATTGCAAACCCCATTCCAAGTATAAAGGTAACCTTTTCTACACCCATAATTACCGAAAAAAGCATACCAAAAACCGACTCTAAACTTAAAATAAGCGCCGATTGATTAGTTGCCGTGTACTTTTGCCCTATCATTTGCGCGGATTGAGCAAACAGCGTACACACAAGCGTTAAGTAAATTACGTTAAAAAGTTTGTCGCCTTGTAGCGCATACGCGCCTATACCGTAAGTGTTTAATTCAACCGTAAACGATATTAAAGCAAATATCAAACCAGCCGTTAAAAATTCAAACACAAGCAAAACTACGCTGTCTTCACCCTTTGATTGAAAATGCGCTATAAACACTATTTGTAAGCCGAAAAACACGGCTGAAACAAGCGTTAACCCATCACCAAGCAAAGAACTATTTCCCGTTTGTTTTTCACCTGATAAGGCAATTAAACCTATACCGACGATACATATTACGGCAGACACGATATTTTTAATGCTTGGCTTTTTCTTAAACAAAATCCAAAGCATAAATGGACACATTATCACGTATGAAGAAGTCAAAAACGCATTTTTACCAGGCGTAGTATTCATTAACCCATAAGTTTGCGTAATATACGCCGTAGCAAGGAATAACCCTACGATTACACCGCGCAAAAGCGAGCGTTTAGTTACTGTTTTTAACTTTTTTATAAAGAACAGCGCGAGAACTACCCCCGCAACCAAAAATCTAATTGCAATAACGAACATAGGCGGAACTTCAGATATGGTATCTTTCAAGATTACGAAAGAAGTACCCCAAACGAGCGTTGCCGCAAGCAACAACGCCTGACCTATTAAGTTCATTTTGCGTGAAGTTTTCATACTAATTTAGTTCTTCCCTTTTAAGTTCAATACTTTCAGTACTTTTATTCATTTTTGCTGAAACGACGGCTTCTAAAATTACGCCTATAATTACCACGATAAACCCGATAGCACCTACCAAGTCTGGAATTTCACCAAGGAAAATAAGCGTCCACACAGGCCCTAAAATCATCTCTAACGGTGCAATCATGGACGCGGTGTCAGCAGAAATAATCTTTAACCCAGAATAGTATAACGCGTACGCCACACCCACTTGAAATACGCCTAAATACACCAAAACAAGCCACTCTGGAAGTTCTATGGAAGAAAATTTTACCGAGAGAGTGGGCATAGCGATAATAAGCGCAATAATACCAACGGTAACGTTAGATAACGAAGAAAGCCCAATAGGGTTATCCGTGTTTAATCTCTTTGCAAAGTAAGTTAAGCCCGCAAAAGTAAAACTGGTACTGATAGCAATAATATTACCCCATAAAGTTATACCTTTAGCGGTTGAAAACATAGTTATAATAACGCCGATAAGCACCAAAACAAGCGGTAATAACCTTTTTATCGTAAAGTCCTTTTTGGTCGGTTTAGAAAGCAAAAACAGCCACAAACACGAAGTATATTGCATACCGAGTGCAATTGCTGAACTTGTGGTTTTAAGCGCAACGATTATGCCGAAAGTGAGCGCCACAAAGCAAATTATAAAGCCTAAAAAGTCGAGCCCAAATCTAATCTTTTTAGGGCGGAAAAAGGGCAATAAAATTAAGCCTGCAATGAGCCCGCGAATAGCGGCAACCGAAAAGGCGTCAAGGCTAATCCACCTTACAAAAGGCGCGTTACTGCTCCAAAGAAGCGCCGCAATAACAACCATTATCACACCTTTTGTTTTAAGATTAGCCATAAAACGCTCCTTTTTAAGCTAACACGAATATTATAACACAGCGCGCTAATTTTTCAAAGAATTTTTCTACTCTAATAAATCAATTTATTTTACTTTTACTTTTTATAAAAAATTTTAATAGATAGAGAAGTATTTTTATATTAAAATACTTGAAATTGAAGTGTGTTAAGTGTATAATTATTACATACTAAATAAATCGGAGATTATTATGGATTTAAACAAAAGACCTGAAAATATGGCTCGTATCACCACAAAAGAACTCGCTGATAAGTTCATTGATGAACAAGTTAAACTTATTCGTGAACAAGTTAAAGATAAAAAGGTTCTCCTTGCACTCTCAGGCGGTGTAGACAGTTCTGTTGTTGCCGCACTTCTTATTAAGGCTATCGGCAAGCAACTCGTTTGCGTGCACGTAAACCACGGTCTTATGCGCAAGGGCGAAAGTGAACAAGTTATTGAAATTTTCGGCAAACAATTAGACGCTAACCTCGTTTATATTGATGCAACCGAACGATATCTTGAAAAACTTAAGGGTGTAACCGATCCCGAAACCAAAAGAAAGATTATCGGTGCGGAATTTATCCGTATTTTTGAAGAAGAAGCAAGAAAACTTGAAGGCATTGAATTCCTTGCTCAAGGCACAATTTATCCCGACATCATTGAAAGTGACGGCGTAAAAGCACACCACAACGTTGGCGGTCTTCCTGAAGATCTTCAATTTGAACTTGTTGAACCCGTTAGACTTTTATACAAGGACGAAGTTAGAGTTATCGGTTATGAATTAGGCTTACCCAGAGCAATGGTTGACCGTCAACCCTTCCCTGGTCCTGGTCTTGGCGTTAGATGTCTTGGTGAAATTGAACGCAATCGTTTAGAGGCTCTCCGCGAATCAGACGCTATTTTAAGAGAAGAATTTGATAAGGCTGGTCTTACCGATAAGGTATGGCAATTCTTTACCGTAGTGCCCGATTTCCGTTCAACTGGCGTTCGTGATGGCAAGCGCGTGTTCGATTGGCCCGTAATTATCCGTGCGGTAAACACCGTTGACGCTATGAGCGCAACCGTACCCGAAATCGACTGGGCAGTATTAAAGAAGATTACCGACAGAATTTTAGCGGAAGTTAAAGGCGTGTGCCGTGTTCTTTACGACTTATCACCCAAAGCCCCCGCTACTATCGAATGGGAATAATAAAGTATAAAACCAACCTTTAAGGAGATTTTATGCAGAAAAAATCCGCAAAGCATTTCCATAAGATAATTCATTTTATTGAATTTCTTATAGCCTTGCTCACCATCATCGTTTTAATCGGCGTGGCAGGTGTTGAAGTTTACAAAATGTTCACAACCGACGGATATTTTGACACCGCAAACACGTTTTTACACAACATTTTAACAATCGTCGTTGGGCTTGAATTCGTGCGCATGCTTATCAACCTTACCCCCGCAAACACTATTGAAGTATTAATCGTTGCAATTGCGCGCCAAGTTATCATCAACCATAACGATCCGTTAAGCAACATTGCTTGCGTGTTATGCATCGGTGGCTTATTTGCAATTAGAAAATTTCTCGTTTCTAAATCAGACTTTAAGCGTGAAATTTCACCCGATGATGACGACGATCAACTTTGTGCATGCCCAGTAGACAACACTGAAGTTAATGACCAAAAAGTTAATAAATAGATATTTCACTTTAAAAAAAAGGAGCAGTAAAATAACTGCTCCTTTTTTTATATTTTTCATTTATATCGCCATATATTTTCTCCTAACTAAACCAATGGTAGGTGTACTTTATTTAAAATATAGTTTATACTATATATAAAAGGAGGTAATCTATGGATCAATTAAAAATAGGAAAATTCATTGCCGATTGTAGAAAAAATAAAAACCTAACGCAGATACAATTAGCAGACAAATTTGGCATATCAGACAAAGCCATTTCTAAATGGGAACGCGGTGTAGCAATGCCCGACACTTCCATAATGCTTGAACTGTGTGATATTCTTGGTATTAGTGTAAACGAACTGTTGAATGGTGAAAAAATTGATATTGAACGCAGTAATCAAAAAAACCAACAACTTCTGTTAAATTTGGCTAAAGAATTAGAAAGAAAAAACAAAATGATTTGGGCTTCCATGATATCAATTATGATTGTAAGTTTAACAGCATTAATAGCAGGACTGTTTGTTTCCGCACTATTAATACCTAAAGGAATATGGCAACTTGTAACTATATTAGGTAGTTGTATTGCGTTTTTAATACCTTGCCTTTTCGCATTAAAACTTGAAGTAAGCGTTGGATCTTATAAATGTAATAATTGCGGACACGAAATAGTACCCACATATAAGCAGGCACTTAATTCAATGCACATGGGCACTACACGATATTTAAAATGCCCTAATTGCAACAAGCGTTCTTGGTGCAAAAAAGTGATAAATAAATTTTAAGTTTTGTTTATTCCCAATACAAAGTCATATAAATAAAGTGCTGAATTTATATGACTCTTCTTTCAAATTATAATGTTTATAAAAAAATAAAGACTAACGAAAACAATCGTTAGTCTTTTTATATTGTTATTGGGGGTTGCTATCCATTTTTCTTGCACTAACCTTTCCTTCAGGATCAATTTCGCCTGCTTTTTGGAGAGCCATCTTAGTTAAGAACGGACCAACAAGTTCGTAAATCAACACAGAGAAAAGGGTGATATTAGCCACTAAATGCCCTGCTGCGCCAAGTTCAGCCTCTGCCTTGATTGCCATACCAAGCGCTACGCCAGCCTGTGGTAAAAGGGTTATACCAAGATATTTTACAACGTTTGTAGGCGCCTTAGAAATTTTTGCCGAAACGTTAGCGCCAAAATACTTACCACATGAGCGGAAGATAATATATACCAAACCAATTACAACTACTATTCCGTTTGCCAAAATAGGAAGTTCTAATTCTGCGCCGGATAAAACGAAGAAAAATATAAAGATAGGCGCTGTCCAACGGTCAAGTCTATCCATAAGTTCTTCTGAAAAATCACATATGTTGCAGAAAATTGTGCCAAGCATCATGCATGATAAAAGTGATGAAAACGCAATATGTACACCGCCAATTTCAATTTTAATCATTGATATAGCAACGGTTACAAACACGAACGCAACTGACATTGAAAGACGCTTAGAGCGTGAGTGGAAGAACTTTTCAAAGAAAGTAAATAAATACCCCATCAATGCGCCAAGACCAAGTGATAACACTACTTCTAACAAGGGTTCAACAAGTATTGAAATTAGGCTTGTTTTACCCGTTCCCAACGACTTTGCAACGCCAAATGATATAGAGAATAATATCAAACCAACAGCGTCGTCAAGCGCTACTACAGGAAGTAAAGTGCTTGTTACAGGGCCTTTCGCTTTGTATTGGCGAACGACCATAAGAGTTGCCGCAGGAGCAGTTGCTGATGCTACTGCACCAAGCACGATTGCAGCCTCTAAGGGAAATTGGTTAGGTATAAGTAAATGGAGCACCACAAGAGCAATATCAACCAAAACAGTGGTGAATACTGCTTGGAATATACCAATAATGGTTGCTTGTTTACCAATAGTTTTTAATTGAGAAACTCTGAATTCATTACCAATAGAAAATGCAATAAAACCAAGCGCAACGTCTGAAATTATACTTAATGACTTGATATCTGCAATGCTTTGAAAACCAATGCCTTTAACCCCTATTGCCCCTAAGCAAAACGGACCAATTAAAACACCCGCAACAAGATACGCTGTTACTGCAGGTAACTTTAATATTTTTGCTAAACGTGAAAGCATTAAGCCTGCAAAAAGAGCAATAGATAAGCACAATAATATTTCTATAGATTGACTCATAGTAATGTGCATAAAACCTTCTCCTAAATAAGTTTATATTTAAACAACGTTTATGATTTTAATACTTTAAGAATATTTTGTCAAGATAAATAAATAACTTTTTTATTAGTTTTAATTATATTTTATAACAATACATTACATCTTGTTGACCCTGTTTTTTTATTATATAATTGACACCATCTTTTTAACCATTATAAAATTTTTATTAACTAATTTTAACTTATAGTTCACCATTATTTATAGTAATTATATATAAAAATATATTAATTAACAATTTAATTTTATATGTAAATATTGTTTTAATTATATACAACAATGTATCAATTAACATTTTAACATTATATATAAATATTGTTTTAAAATTAAAATAGCCGACGCAAGTCGACTATTTTAATTCCGTTATTTCAAAGCTAATAAAAATTAGACAATGTTCTTTTTTACAGATACCTTAGGGTTATCTGCATAACCCTAAGATAGGGTTTATGTTTTTAGCCTATTAAGCAGCAACCTTAGAGATTACTACGTAAGACTTACATACTGAGCAGAGTTCGCAAACGTACTTGTAGCCGCCTTCAACGAATTCTACTTGAATACCACTTAAGGTATGGAGACCAGTTCTGGGAAGAACGAATTCTTTTCTTTCAGCAACTTCTTTGCCGTCAGCACCAACGTACTTCCATACTCTCTTACCATCGGTACCACAGGTTTCTGCTACGTATTCAGCAGAAGTACCTACAACAGTGATGGTCTTGTTGCAACCTTGACGAGTGCAAGTGCCAACTGCTTCACCAGCAGTAAGAGCGGTAGCACCGTTTACGGTGTATACGATTTCGTGACCAAGTGCATCAGAAGTTTCGAGAACAACCTTCGTTCCGCAGTCTGCGCAGATCTTGTAGGTTTCGCCATCGTTTTCACAGTCAGGTTTAACGATGATAGCGTCTACAGCGTCAAGTTCATGTGCGCCAGATAAGAAGATTACTACGAGTTCTTTACATTTTTCACAATCGAAACCAGCCATGTTGTGTTCAGAGCAGTTAGCGGGTTCGCCAACAGTCCATCTGATCTTACCAGCAGCGATAAGTTCAGCGTAGGTATCGTTGTATTCATAAGTACCACCGTTTTGGAGTTTGAGGGTGCCGATTTGGTGAGCACCGGTGCTCTTATCTACGGTATAGGTGTAAGTGAATTCTTTGTCAATCTTGGGAGCGCCAACAATAGCAGATTCTACTTGATATTCATAAGTGAAGGTGTAGATAGTCTTGTCGATGGTTACGCAACCGTCAGATTCTTGTTTAGTAGTCTTAGCAGCCTTGAGTTCAATTGATTTGCCACAAGCACAAGTGAAGGTTACATTCATAGTAGTGCTGGGAGCAGCTTCGAATGCAGCCTTGTCAGCAGCATCGATAACGAAGGTGTGACCCTTAGCGTCAGCAGATGCTACTTCGATTGCTTTACCGCAAGCGGTGCAGAGTTGAGTGGTGATACCGCGGGTTTCGCAGAAGGGACCAGCAACAACGTCAATACCGTTGAGGGTGTGTTCACCAGAGAGGTAAATAGCAACGAGTTGCTTGCAATCTTCACAGTCATAACCAGCAATCTTGTATTCAGAGCAGTTAGCGGGTTCGCCTACAGTCCATCTGATCTTACCAGCAGCGATAGCAGCGCCGATAGCTTCAGTGTATTCATAGGTAGCACCGTTGATGAACTTAAGTTCGCCAATCTTATGAGCGTGTTGTTCAGCAGCCATTACTTTAGCGGTTACTTTTGCAAGTGCGTAGTTAGCGTGGCCAGTAGCCAAACCGTTAGTTAAAGTAGTGGTGGTGTAAATAGTGTATGATTGATCTTTGCAATCCTTAGCAGCGTATTCAGAAGTCTTAGCAACTGCTACGTCAGCAACAACGCCTTCACAAGCGCCGCACTTAACGTCGATAGTCATAGTAGCAGCATCAAAGCTATCTGCAACGTAGGTGTACTTATGACCTTCAGCCTTGTCGCCAGCAGCAACGTATGTGCAGTTCTTGCATGATGCATAACCGTCTACGGTGCAGGTGGGTTTAACAGCTTCGTTGAATTCGTGTTCACCAGAAAGGTTGATAACTACGAGTTCACCACAGTCAGCACAGTTGTAACCAGCCATGTTGTGGGTTGCACAGTTAGCAGGTTCACCAACAGTCCATCTAATAGTACCAGCAGCGAAAGCAGCGTTTAACTTTTCAGCGTTTGCGGGAGTGTATTCGAAGGTACCGCCGTTAGTGAAGATGAGGCCTTCAACAAGTACGTGGTTAGCAGACTTACCAACGATTTCTTCAACAGGTTTGAAGGTTGCGGTGATGTCTTCTAAGTAGTTGTTGTAGGTGTATTCATATTCCTTATAGCCGCCTTCTTTACAGGTAGCAACTTGTTCGTCAACGAGCTTAGCAGTAGCAGTGATAACCTTAGCACAAGTAGTACAGGTGAGAGTTACAATGTAGTTGTCACCAGACTTAACGTGTGCAGTCTTATCATAGGTGTGACCCTTAGCGCCAGCAACTCTTACATCAGAAACAGCAGCGTTACATTTAACGCAAGTTTCGATTTCTAAGTGTTCTTGTTCACAAACGAGTACGCCAACTTCATCTACAGGACGCCATGCGGTTTCTGCGTGTTGTTTAACGTATTGATTGCAATCGAGACATTTTCTCTTTTCGCAAGCGTTGTTTGCAATTTCAAATGCGCTTCTTTCATCTGCGCCGAGATTTTGAACGAGTTCGAGTTGCATAACGTTGCCGTTAAGCTTTTGTTCGAACTTACCGTGTAATTCAGCGTTCTTTTCGCCAACGGTGAGTTTGTAACCATTGCACTTGGTGCAGAAAGAAGCTTTAACTTCTTCGTTTACACAAGTAGCATGAGTGATGATAACTTCAGACATGTCATGTGCGCAACCAGTACCCAAAGTGGTTACTCCGAGGGTTTCAACTGAACCATCAGAATAAGTGATAACAAGTTCACCCTTAGCATTAATTGCAGTAGATTGTACCGTCTTAACTTCTTCTGTTGCACAGCCAGCGAGACCAAATACGAGACTCAAGCAGCAGCAGAGAGCGCAAGCAACGGATAACAATTTTACTAACAATGATTTGCTTTTCTTGTTTTCCATTTTGTTTCTCCTTAATTTTTTACAATAATTTTTTTAGTTTTGTTTATTTTGAGCCATTCGGTTAACGGAATACCAAACAACTCAGAGGATAATTTCTAAATTAATACACCAAACCAAACTGCGGACGTTGGTATATTGTGTAAATACTTATAAACCTCCTTATGATTTTTTCCGTTTAGAGTAACAGTTTTAAAAGCCAAAAGGGCAGAGTAACTCCTACTCTCACCTATTTTAACTCAATCGCCGTACAATTGTCAAGCATTTTCACGAATTATATCATGAAATTTTTGAAAATTTTAAGCAACGAGAAAATAAGCAGAAAATCAATCCTACCTTAAAGACTTCTATATTTTACGACAAAACTTCCGTAAAATCGTTACAACTTTATTTTAGTTAATATACACGATTTTGTCAAGTGTTTTTTTAAATTTTCTGTAGCCAATTTTTACCTTGAATAATTGCATCTTTTTTAGCCGATTTTAACGCATATATTATATATATTATATAATGTATATATTCTTTAACATATTTTATATTTTAAGACAAGCATGTTGGCGTAATTTTTCACCCATGTTTTTCACACCACTTTGCGCTAAATGATACTGTTCCCCCTCATAAATAAAAACGGTGCTATTTTTAGAAATAACACCGTTTTGTGTTTAGTTTTAATCAATGCGCATTAGGGCACGTGTTCAAGTGTCCTGATACTGCAAATTTAATTATACCAACGCAAACATTGCCAAAAAGAGTACAAAGAAAATTAAGCCACAGCATAAAATACTTGCTGCTGCGTTGCTAAGCCCATAAATACCAAGAATAAGAGTGGGAATGGGTTTGATTCTTTTAGCATTGCTTTCATCTTTAAAGGTTTTAATACTTGAAATTGAAAGAATAAGTGACGGAATTGCCAATCCAAAAGAAAACAAAATCAACACAAACATTCCTGCAAGTTCGCTTATATAATAGTCATCATACCCATATGAAGAGATTGTTTCAAGAGGAATCAACATGAATTCAAGAAATATTAAAGAAAGCGTTCCTAAAATAGCACCAGCAATAGCCTTACCAAGTCCAGTTTTCATGCTACCTTCTTGAGCAGGAGCGGAAACAACTTGTACGGGTTGAGCTTGAACAGCCACAGTTTGTTCTGCAGCAGCACATTCGTTGCAGATTTCTGCTTGGTAGTCAATAAATTTACCACATCTTTTGCAATACATAATAATTTCTCCTATTTTTAATTTTTACTTATTTATTTTTTACATCGCATTAGCAAGAACAGCTAAGAATAAAAGTGCGCCAATCATAAGCACAATCGCACTTGTTGCTAAACCATAAATACCCAGAATTAAAGTTACGATGGGTTTTTTTCTACCTGCTGATTTTTCAGCAAAGAAAGTTTTCATAGCAGAAATACCCAAAATTAACGCAGGGATAGATAATCCGATTATCGTCATTGATAACACTACCATCGGGCCATCTGCATAATAAAGGCTTTCACTCAAAAGGCCGATAAGGATTCCGACAAAGAATTGTCCAAATGAACCTAAAACAACTGAGGTTATACCTTTACCAATACCAGTAACCGCACTACCTTGTTCTACAGGCGCTTGAGTTTGAACACTCGCAGGCGCAACTCTTTGCGCTGCAGCGCATTCGTTGCAGATTTCTGCTTGGTAATCAATAAATTTACCACATCTTTTGCAATACATAAATTATTCCTCCTGTAATTAAATTATATATACATATTCAAAAAATTACAACCATTATGCAATAATAGTTAAAAATAAAATTAAAATCGAAGATATGCAACCCAATAACGCAGGCACAGAATCAGCAAGTGTAACCGCTCCGATCACAAGTGTTGGGATAGGCTTTTTTCTCCCCTCTTTCTTCTCTTGGAAGAAACACCTAATACTTAAAAGACCAAATATGGTTGCAACAACAAACATTGCACCAGACACCAACAACGCCAAGAACACAAGCAATATCGAAGTCCATGAGCCGTGGCTTATTGCGGTGCCAAAAATAGACAAGTCTTCAAACAATCCGCTAATTTCTGCAAGTTCATAAACTTCACCAAGGCAACTGAAAATAGCCATTTCTTCAATCACAACCGACGCAAACGCAAATATAGCCGTTCCAAAGTATGCAAGAACAAACCCTACAATGCTTTTTACAAGTCCAGTTGTAATCTTACCTTTATCTTTTAGTTCTTCCGCCTTTTTATCTTCAATATTTTCTTGTGTATTTTGTTTAGAAAAAACGGCAACGTCTTCTTTTTTTGCAACATTTTCCTTTTCTAAACACTCTTCACAAAACAAACTTTCCGACTCAATATACTTTCCACATCTTCTGCAATACATTCTAAATTTCTCGTTAATTTTATTTATTTTGCCTTATCGAAAGTTTCAATAATTTTAGCCATTAATTCTTCATTAACACTACTGTATAACTTATGATTTACCGTGTTAATGTATTCAGCTTTTTCTGCATGGGTTAATTTTGAACCTTTATTCATTGCAAGAAGTTTTAAGTCACTTGCAACTTCTTTTCTATAAAGAATAGCATCTATAGAATATAAAATTTCCAAATGCTCGCCAAGCAAACCTTTTGTAATATAATATTCCACGTTTGGATTAGTTATTTTATCACGATATGCTGTTATGGACAATTTATCATACGTTATATCCACGTCGTCAACGCCTTGAGCGATTAATACGGGAATATCTACTGAATTTATGCCTTTAACGCCATCATAATTAACGTAATCATTAAACAGAATTCTTTGGTACACGTTAAAAATAGGTCTTGAGGCTTGAGCAACTTTGCCTACGTATTGTTCACCCTTTTCAACCATTACCGTATAAGCGTTATTCATAGGCGCAACCGCTGCAACCGCTTTAACTTCTTTATGCAAAGAAAGAACGGAAGTTACCGCATAACCGCCTTGACTATGCCCCATTAAGTATAAAGGCTGATCTTTATAAGCATCTTGTTTTTTGATATAATTCAATACGTTATCTAAATCTAATAACGACTGACACATTCCTACAGTAGAATCACCCTTAGAATCATAAACGCCCGTACCGTCATAACTAAATACGTTATAACCATTATTTACAAAATATTCTGCAAAAGGAATAAACTCATCAGCCCCTGCATGCAAACCGTGAACGATAACAACCAAACCCTTAGCATTTTCCGCAGGATAATAATAGCACTTTAGGTCCGCGCCTTTAGTTTTAACATAAAACTCTTCACGACTAAGCCTATCCTTAACCCTATCAAAGCAGTATTCTCCTGGATAAATTGCATAGTCAGGGCGTTCATAACGCTCAAAAAATGAATCGTATGCAATAACAGCAGACGCAACAGTCATTGCGCTAAAACCAGTAAGTGTTGCAAGTATTGCAGTAACTACCTTTTTAGCACTTCTTCTCATATTGATGCGCTGTTTTTCTTCAGCTTTAGATTGTTCGCCCGTTTGTTGAAGGGCGTTTTGTTCAATCTTTTCCTTTTCTTCCATATTAAACCTTAATTATAATGCGATATTTTCATGAAACTTAAAAAGCCCATTGGGAATTGAACACACGCCAAGCACGTAATCATCTTCCCCTATACTAAGACTTTTAATCTTTACGCTATACTTCGTAGTATCTATCTTTGAGGGACAAAACTTTTGCTGTGTTTCCGCCTTAAAAATACACTCTTTTTGCACCCATTTTGTAATTAAAAAAGCAATACGGTCATCTTTTTTTGTTTCATTTAACAAAATAAGTTCATTGGGATTAAGCACCTTAATTATAGCCTTTTCATTGACCGCCTTAACGCGTTCAACATCCACACCGACAGCGTTATCCGATACGGCAACAACCACTAAATCATTACTGTGTGATATTGAAAACGAGCATCTATCACACGACCATTTGCCAGATACGTCTTTTTGAAAGTTGACATCGCAAATGTTAATTGAATACTTATCTTTTAAGGCATATTCAAGCAACTTCCAAGCAACTAACTTTTCTTTTTTCACCCTTTCGTTAGAACAAGAATCAATTTCTTGTTGTCTTTCTTCAGGATATACTTTTGAAAACTCAACTTCTTTTGGAATAATTGCCGTGTACACGTCTACTATCGGTACGGCACGGAAAAACTGTCTAACTTCTTCCGTTTGCGTGCAAAACTTTTGCCCCGTAACGCACTCGTATGCAAAATGCTCACAATTATTATACAAAATATTGTAGCCTTTTTGACCTATTTTACTACGTGCGTGGTCGATAATTTCCGTACACGGTCTCTTTTTTTCATTACTTTTTTCAGGAACACCTACTTCTAACACCCCACCGCACAAAAAGGTTTTTTCATTTGAAGTGCACACTTCAATATCCTTATCATTTAGGTCTTTTCTTAAAAGTGGCGATAGCCCAAATTGAATAATTTCATCAGTAGAAACGTATATTCCATAATGATACAACTCGCCCACCTTAACGCGGATCATATCACCAGATTTAGGTTTTTCAACTTTCCACTTCATTATTTTATTTTTTTCTCGATATAATCAATTACGTCTTTAACCGTTTTGAAATCACCAAAGCCAACGTCGTCAAACTGAATTTTGAAGAATTCTTCAATAGCAATAACAACGTAAAGCACGCCGACTGAAGTTAAGCCCAAATCAGTAGTCAATAAGCATTCTTCTTTGAATTCTTTATCAGTATTTGCACCGTTTGTTGCAAGGTTAAACACTTCTCTTAATTGTTCCGTTATTTCTTGTCTATTATAAGCCATTTTGATTTCTCACTATTTTCATACTTGGTGAACGCACAAAATCTGTAGTACGTATCACGATTTTGCTTACTCTTTGGAAAGAAGGAAGTTTTTCATTTACTTCATTTAACTGTTCTTTTAAGTATTCTTGTGGGTTTTCTTTACCCAACGCACCAAGCACACTCATACGCGGTAATACTTGAAGAGCAAGCACACCGTTTTCCAAAGTAATCAAGCAATCTTGAACGGTATCAAGTTCGCCAAACTTAACTTCTAATTCTGCGGGTGAAATATTTTCACCAGAAGGAAGAACTATTATTTCTTTCTTTCTACCAGTTATATATAACAACCCTTCTTCATCAACCCTAACAAGATCCCCTGTCTTAAACCAGCCGTCTTCATATGAAAGAGCGTTTTCTTCAGGTTCACCAACGTAACCGTCCATCATATTAACGCCTTTAAGCCAAAGTTCATCATCTACGATTTTATATTCCATTCCGCCGTAAATATAACCAACTGAATCGGGTTTTCTTAACGCCACGGGGTTGCCACTTACCAAGTTAGCACTTTCCGTTAAACCATAGCCCGGCAAAAGCGTAATTCCAAGTTGGGCGTATTCTTTAACAAGATACGGAGAAACCGCCGCCGCGCCACAAATTATAGTTTTCATATCCTCGCCAAGCATATTACGCTTAAATTGCTTAGAAAGATTAAGCGCCATTTCCGCAAGTGCGGGAACAAGCACCATTATAGACGGCTTGTAAACGGCTATATCCTTAAACATATCTTTATTATTTTTACAAATAAAAATTGAACTACCAGTATAAAGGCTTGTGAGTAAATTTCTTACCAAACCAAACACGTGCGTTAACGGTAAAACCAAGAAATATCTTAAACCAAAAATTTCTTTGATACCATAACAACCGTTCTTAACACCGCACATAACTGCACGGTTAGATAAAAGCGCGCCTTTGTTTTTACCAGTAGTACCACCCGTAAAGATAATAACGCAAGGGCTCTCCCCTTCAACTTCCGCAATATCAACTTTGCTTTCACCTTTAGCATTTTCATTAACAAGCACTACTGCAGGATTTTTTTGTGCGGTAAATTCCACTTTTTCACTCAAAGCGTCTGCATAAACAAGCGCTTTTAAGCCAAACTTTAATGAACAGCCGAAAACTGCCGTTTGGTCAAGATGCGGAGGGAGAAGCGCAGCAACCGCACCAAGTGTGGTTATTGCAAGAAATGCAACGGCAAACGATACAGAGTTAGGCATAAACACACCAACTTTATCCCCTTTGCCAACACCTTTTTCCGCAAGATATGAACGCATAGCACAAACCATTTGGTCAACTTCGCTAAAAGTGTATTCTCTACCGTCTACTATAGCAGGCTTATCTGCATAGTTTTTAATGCAGCTTTGCCACATTTCGCTAACGCTTTTATAATCAACTATTTTATTCCAAGTTTCTTCACTCGTATACTTTTTAAATACTTCGTTGGTAGTTATCATTGTTATTACCTTAAACTTTCCTTTTATTTCATTTTATTGCAAAAATCTGCAAGTTCAATCTCTTTATCATGAAGATATCGACACGCTGTATCAATATCCGCCATAGTTGGTCTTTCACCTATCATTTGAACAACGTCAATGGGCTCGCCCACAACAACCTTTGTTCTTTTATACCAACGCTCTGCTTTCTTTATATACATAGGAACAATTGGTTTTCTGCTCATATGTGCCATCAATATTACGCCCGACTTAAAGCCCGCAACTTCTTGCCCAGTCTTATTTACTCCACCTTCTGGGAAGATAACAACTGCCTTTTCGCTTTTAAGCGTATCGCAAACGTCGTGCATGGCGCGCATACTCATGTTTTCTTTATCGATTAAAATACAGTTGGCAACGCTAAAGAAGAAAGCCCTTATCTTTGTTCTGCTTAAATCTTTAGTAGCAATACTATATAAACGCCTATACCAAAAAGTTAAATGTATAATGATAGGGTCTATAAAGGTTGGGTGATTAGATGCAATCAGCACGCCACCCTTAATTTTTTTTGGCGCGTTTTCATTGATACGTTTTATTTTTGGTCTTACCCAAATTAACGCGGGGATTATGCCCGTAACTTTTATAAAATCATATAAAAATGTGTTTATTTTTTTCAAATCAAGTAACCTTTTCCATTTTTTAAGCAAATACTTACCAATTATGCCTTTTACTTTAACTATTTGATTATACCATATATCGCCACACTAATCAAGACTTTTCGACATTTTTCTATGCCATTTAAATACTTACACTTTCATTTTACATTTAATAAAAAAGACCTATTGACATATAAGTGTTAGCGTGATATAATTAAAGCATCTTAAAAGTTTAGGAGAACGCTATGGAAAAACAATTAGAATCAAAATTTAATGGTGGGCTTTTAGGCCTTATCGGCATAAGCATTTTACAAGCATTACTCAGCATCGTAACCTTTGGCATAGGCGTGCCTTGGGCTTTTTGCATTAAAGCAAGATGGTATGCTCGCCACACCACTATTGACGGAAAACAACTCGTTTTTAAAGGTAAAGGCGGCAAACTTTTTGGCAATTATATTAAATGGTTTTTGCTCAGCATTGTAACAATAGGCATTTATGCATTGTGGATTCCTATTAAACTGGAAAAATGGAAAATCCAAAACACGCATTTTGTTGAAGATAATACCGAAATTTCAGCAAAAGAAACCATTAAAGAACTTCCTACCCCTGAAAAAGTTGAAACAAAAGAAATTAAACCTGAACCCGTGGCGCAAGAAGTTAAACCCGCGCCTGTTACACAAGAAGTTAAACCTGAACCCGCACCTGCACCGGTAAACGTAACGGTAATCAACAACCCAGCACCTACCCCTGCACCCGTATCGCAAGAAGTTAAACCCCAACCCGTGGTAAAACCAGTTGCACCTACACCCGCATCAGCACCCGCACCACAAACTTTCTTCTGCCAAAACTGTGGAACAAAAGTTAGTTCAGAAGATTTCTTCTGCGGAACTTGCGGTTCTAAATTAAAATAAAACAAAAAAATAAAGTTCGGCAAAACTTTGCCGAACTTTTTTATTATGCTTTTGATTTAAAAACAAAAAGCACCCCGTATAAGAGGTGCTTTTATATTTTACAATTAAGCCTTGGGGATACCTACGCAAAGGGTATCTTTTTGAGCTGCAAATTCTTCATCAGTCATCTTAAGAACTTTGATGCCAAGAATGATACCTTGGATAGCATTGATGATTGCAATGATACCGAAAGAAATGATACCGAAAACAATTCTCTTAATGCCGAGGCTCTTGTTACCTTGCATGAAGCAGGGAACGCCAAGTTGGTTGAATAAAATACACATTACTGCAAATAAAGTTTTGTTATCCATTATATATGGACCTCCTAATGTCATTAGTTTCATTATACACTCACTTTATGTTGTTGTCAATCATAATATTAAGTTTTGTAGATGATTTTTTAATAAAAATTTATTTTATTAACTTATGCTGTGTTTATATATTATAAACCTGTTATATAATATGTAAATACTATCTCGTTGCAACGATTGTTGCTCACCCTTAAATTCTATCTTAACGCCTTGTTTAGTTTTTTGCTTGTGCTTTTTACTACAGAATAAACTATTACCCATACAATAATATAAACTGCAATAAATATTGCCGTAAAAATAATGATAACTTTCCAATCAAAAGGTATCCAATTGTTTACTAAATAGCACAAAACGTATACGATATATATTGATATGAAATGTATGCCCATACTTTTTGCAATAGGCCAGCTTTCAATTTGGTTAAACACACTTGCGCCCGCTTGCACAAACGCTAAAATATAGGTAGACACAACGGCAATTAAAATCTCTGTTCCGTTTAATGAAACCTTAACGCCACACAGTTCAATGACAAAAAGCACTATCCCCATAATGATAGGGCCAAAACCACCAAAGGCAAGTCCCCTTTGAAAGTATTCTTTTACGTATTTTTTCATAGTCCAAACCTCCTTTTGATATTAGCCGTTTCTCTTCTTGAAACGTAATCAGAATATCCGTTCTTAAAAACAACCTTTAATGCCCCACCAAACGATACGGCAAACTTTTCTATTTGGCTTACGTTTGCCACGCACCCTTGATTTACTTTAATGAACGAATTATCCACCATATCTAAAACTTGCTTAATGCGCAGTTTCGTAGAATATTCTTTATCCCCCATATATGCACACACTTTGTTATCTTTAGTAAAAAAACAAACCACTTCACTTAAACTTAGCGGAACAATTTCATCACCGTCATATCCGTATAGAATTTCATCTTGATTTTCTTTACAAATGCTCTCAATTTTGCTTACCGTACTCGTAATTTTATTACAAACCACGGTAACTGACGGCTCTTCATCTTGCGATATTTTAAGAAAAAATTTCATTTTTTGCTCCTTGATTTTTTCTGTAATTAGTATATCACACTTTCCCCATTTTGTCTTAATTTTTTAAAATTTGGCGTTTATTCTACTTTATTCGGTAAAAAAATATCCCCACGCTAAGCGTAGGGATTATTTCTTTATAAAACTTATTTTTCGTTCTTGTAAATTTCCTTAAAGTATTTGTAAGTATCAACCTTTAATTCACCGCAAGCAGCCTCATCACAAACAACAATTCCGTCTAAGTGCATTTGCAACGCGCTTATCGTCCAAGCATGGTCAACACCACCTTCAACACAATGGCGAAGTGCCCTTGCCTTGTTATGACCGCTAATCAATAACATTACTTGCTTAGAATCACAAACCGTACCAACACCTACTGAAAGTGCAGTTTTAGGAACTTTATTTACGTCGTTATCAAAAAAGCGTGAGTTAACTATCAAAGTATCTTCAGTCAATGCGCGAACACCTGTTCTTGAAGTCAATGAAGTAAACGGTTCGTTAAACGCAATATGTCCGTCAACACCGCTACCACCCATAAATAAATCAATACCGCCGTAAGACGCAATTTTGTCTTCGTAACGCTTGCATTCAGTTTCTAAATCTTCTGCCATACCGTTTAAGATATTAATATTTTCTGCGGGGATATCAATGTGATTAAAGAAGTTATCGTGCATAAAATACCAATAACTTTGTTCGTGTTCTCTGGGAAGTCCAACGTATTCATCCATATTGAAAGTAACCACGTTCTTAAAAGAAACTTTGCCCGCCTTATTCATTTCAATAAGTTTTCTATAAACGCCAAGCGGTGATGAACCAGTCGGCAAACCAAGTACGAACGGGCGGTTTTCTTTGTGATTGTTTATTGCATTTGCAATATGTTCAGCACCCCATTCGCTCATTTTGTCGTAATTATCTTTAATGATTAATTTCATAAAAATTTACTCCTTTATCATTTACTACATTTATAATAATATTATATCATTTAGCAATTTATTTGTAAATAATATAAAAGAATTTTTAAATATAATCCTACTTTTTTAGATTATAAAAAACGCGCTTATTTTAACGAATCATCTGTTAAGTTAGAAATGAATTCTTTAGGCGAATATCCAATTTCTTTTTTAAATACGTTAGAAAAATATAACGGATCGGAAAACCCTGATAAAAATGCAACGTTTTTAATAGAACTAATACCATTTTCAAAAAGCGATATAGCGTACTTTAGCCTAATAGAACGAAGATATTCACTATAATTAACGTTCATCTTTGCTTTGAAAAAATGTGATAAATATTTTGCATTATAACCTATTTTTTCTGCAACAACCGTAATGGTAAGATCAGAATTATTAAAATTTTCTTGTGTAAAATCAATTATTCTTTGTAGAGTATCATTTTGTTTCAATTTGCCCAAAGACAATCTTGAAAACAAGTAAAGCAACACGCTCTCCGCTGCTATATCAGTATTTTCAGCAGGCGAACTAAATAAACATTCTTTGCAAAAAGGAATAAGTCCGTTAAATTTTTGAATTTTTCGTGAAACAGGATAAATACCAAATCTTTGCAAAAGAGTTCTACCGCGAGTACCTGTGAAATCAATATAAAGATATCTAATGTCGTTGCCACTTTTTAGAGTAAAAGTTTCACCTTCAAATGCAAAAATCAGTGTCCCTGCCTCAAACGAATATGGAACACCGTTTATCAAAAAAGAACCTTCGCCCCTTTCAATCAAAACAACTCTATCTCTTGACAATCTTATCGTGTTTTGCATAACTTTTTGATCTGTTTCCAAAACAAAACAAGAAACGGAAAGTTCGTTTGATAAATTTGACAAAGAAAATTTACATACGTTTTTATTTTCCATTTATCCCTCTAAATACTTAATAATTTTTATAAACTTATTATACACATTAAATATATAATAAGCAAACAAAATCAAACTTTTTTACATTCTTATATAGAAAAAAACCATTGATTAACTTTTAAAAGTTATGGTATAATCAAATAAACTTAAATAACGATTAGGAGAATATAAAATGAAAAAAATTAGAGTAGGTCTATTTGGCAGTTCGGTTAGAGGAATGGATTTAGCGCGTAACTTCATTCTGTTAGATGCAGAAATTGTAGCCATTTGTGAAAGTCATAAGGAATTCAGAGACTCTGCTATAAAAAGATTACCGTCAGGCGTGATAGCGTATGAAAATTTTGATGATTTTATAAATCACCCTATGGATGCCGTAGTTTTAACAAACAGTTTTCACCAACACGCCCCGTTCGCAATCAAGTGTTTAGAAAAAAATTTGCACGTTTTTAGCGAATGCCTTGCAAACGGAACAATGGGCGAAGGCGTAGCGCTTGTTCGCGCTTTTGAGAAAAGCAAAAGTATTTATATGTTAGGAGAAAATTATCCATTCATGCTACTAAACCGTGAAATAAAACGCGTAGCAGACAGCGGTAGTTTGGGCAAAATTCTTTTTGCTGAAGGTGAATACAATCATCCCATATCACCTTTGGATACACTTTTTACAAAGAAACGCATTTTTCACCCCAAGCATTGGCGTCGTTATATCCCTACAACCTATTACATTACCCACTCACTTGGTCCTATTATGCATACAACTGGTGCAACCCCAAAAAAAGTATCAGCATTTGCTATGTTTGCTCCTGCAACGGAAGAAATACCCGTAACTTCTTATTGCGCAGATAAAGCGGCTAATATAACTACTTTTAATGATGATGGTTCTGTTTTCAGAGTAACGGCTTGCTCTCAATACGGCGGACATCATAATTCTTGCCGTATTTGCGGAACTAAAGGTCAAATTGAAAATTTACGCGGTAAAAATGAAATAATGCTACGCTATAACGAGTGGGATACGCCCGAAGGCGAGCAAAGCGTAAACTGCTATTATCCGTCTTTTAATGATAAGGATGAAGAACTTATCAAAAAGTCTGGGCATGACGGCGGTGATTTTCTTATCGTTCGTCTATTTTTAGATTGCATAAAAGAAGGTAAACAACCCCCTCACCCCTTTAACGTGTATTCGGCTACAACAATGTCATCTGTTGCTTTTTTGGCACATCGTTCGGTACTTAATGATGGCAAAGTTTATGATATACCAGATTTCAAAAATGAAGAAGATAGAAAGTTATGGGAAAACGACTATTTAACACCCTTTTACGATGAATACGGTAATGAACCGACTTTACCTTGTTGTTCACACCCTGATTATAAACCGACGGAAAAACAAATAGAACTATACCTAAAAGAATTAGAAAAATAAAACAACAGCCAACACAAAAAACAGAATACGTATGCAGGAGGTTGACAATGTACGGATTAGTTGTTCTTGCGGTGGTGATGTTCGGCTTGCAGTTTCTTGCCAACAAACAATACCAAAAGGAAACAGGCAGCGGCGTGTTCCAAACAATGCTGTTTAACTTGCTTGGCTGTGTAATCGGCTTTCCCGTTTTATTTTTGATCAACAAATGCAAGTTTGAATACACGCATTTCACACTACTTATGTCATGCGTGAATTTTTGCAACGGATTTTTATTTACCCTCTGCACGCTCAAAGCATTAGAGCGTGTAAATCTTTCAGTTTTTTCCCTGCTTTCTATGCTTGGCGGAATGGTGTTGCCCATACTTGCTGGCGTGTTGTTTTTTCGCGAGAAAATGACTTTGGGAATCGCCCTTTGCGTGGCATGTATCTTGGTGGCGCTGTCCTTAACGGTTGAAAAAAAAGATGATAAGTATAAAGGTGGTTTACTTTTTTATATTGGCGTATTTGTTTTTAACGGTATGTCAGGCATCATTAGCAAAATTTATACTGATGCACCGTACGCCAAGGCTTCTAATGCAGGCTTTTCCATATTAACCGCTATCGTAACTGCATCCGTTTCTCTATTATTTGTCATCATACTGTGGAAAAAAAGATCAATAATTACAAAAAAAGCCGTACTGTTTGGATTGACTGCAGGACCGCTTTTAAGGGTGGGAAATTACTTATTATTGCTTGCTTTGGCGGTGTTACCCGCCTCCGTAAATTATCCTATGGTAACAGGTGGCACAATGATAGTTTCTACTATACTTGCTTATTTTACAGCACAAAAACCACAAAAGAAAGAATGGCTTGCGGTTCTTTTATCACTTATCGGTATTCTTTTCTTGGTCTTGTTGCCCGTATGAAATATAAACAGTAAAAATAAAAATTATGAAAATATAAAGAATAAATCGACAGCCGTTTTATAAGTATTAGTCACAAAGAAAAGCACCCATTAAAATGGATGCTTTTTTTATGTGTGGGACTTTTTAACGTTTCCTATTTATTTCACACTAAATCCTACGGAAGCATACGGCGCAATATACTCTAACTCCACCTTATTTCCGCTCAATCTGCCCTTACAGTTAATAAACTCTATTTGCGAATACTCTTTATCGAGTATAACCGTCGTATTTATACATTCGTCGGGGAAGAAATTTCCAATCCACACCGCTTTACCCGTAGCGTTTTCCTTGCAAAGCATATAGCAATCGGGATTGCCGAGCAGTTCCGCAGGCAACTTCTTTCCGAGCGCGCGTATCCATTCCACGATTTGCGCGCCACGCGCGGGTTGTTTGAATGCGTGCTCGCTCATACGGTATCCGTCGAACGCGAACACCAAAAATTTTTGACCTTGTGCGTTCTCGTACGCGTACGAACCGACGCACTCTTTACCGTCCGCCTTGAAAATACTTTGCACGCATGCGCCCGTTTTGAGCGTGATCGGGAACGCGTGGCAAGAAGACAGTCCTATAAAGCGTTGCTTTTTAGGGAAGTATTCTTTCTCTGCTATATACGGTTCGCCTACCGATTCAAGTCCTACGTCCACGCCGCGGTTTTGTAAGATTTGCGCCGCCGTGATATCCAAGATCATACCGTTTTCCAACGCGCCGCAATCGAGATATTTCGCGTTTTCTCCAAACGCGATTCCAACCGTGCCCAAGCCGTTATATACCGTAGGAATCGTTTGCGCCGCGAGCATTTTCGCCGCGGGAGAGAAGAATTGATACTGCACGTTATCCGAGCCTTCCAGATACGCGGGAATATCCATATCCTCGAATTTGTTCATTTTCTCGTACACGCGCACGCCCACGGGCGTTTTATCCGAAAAATACCGATCGATTTTTTCATAGATCGCTTGGTTTTGCAAATGTTTACGGTTATACCCTTCTTCATACGCAGGATCGGCATAATAATCGAGCGTATATTTATGGATTCCATCCAAAGCCCCCGACGCGCGAAGCGCGGTATCGAAGCCTTCTAAAACGTTCGCCGCGCAAGTAAACCGCGGACGCGGGTACGTGTCACCCTCGGCAAAGAGTTCGATTTCCGGATCGCACCACGAGCTTTCCATTCTTTCCAGCTCGATTACGTCCTGCAAACGATTGCCGCGAAACGCACGATTATGCGACCAATACGGCGCGCCGATGAGCCGCGCGAACGGTTTCGTGTTCCCCGCCAAAATTTTTGCAAGTTCAGGCGTTGAAACACCGTCAAAATCCCAAGCTGTCATACAAGAGCAAGCCCCCAAACGGATATTCGAATTCACGGAATCCACCGCCTCTCTCGCCTTTTTTGCAAATTCCTTGAAATAGTGTCCGTTAGCTTTGAGCCACGCGCTTCTATATTTATTTCTACCGCCACTCCAAAGTTTTTTCGCTAATCCGTCTTCTTCCACTGTTTCACCAAGCAGTTCAGACATATACGCACGGTGATTTTCACAAGTGCAACCAAGACCACAATCCAAGAACCCGTAGCGAAAATCATCGTCGAACATAATCATATCGGGATTGCTTTTTGCGATATTTTGCATATATTCGTACGCAAACGCCACGAACGCTGGATCGGACGGGCAAACTTCTTTTCTTGACACGCGACCGTTGGGGGAAGTGATATGCGTGTACTGCGTATCGCCGCGCACCATAAACGTCCACACCCAAACGCCGACCGTCAACCCCGCCTTTTGAAAGAGCGGTACGTTCACCTTTAACGTCTCGAAAACCTTTTCCCTTTTTTTCTTGTCAGTTTCATACGAATCCAAAGCCAAAAACACGATATCGGCACCGATTTTTTTCAACTCGTCGATAAACGGTTGTGCGCCGTAGTCTTGAATCTGTGCAAGCATAAACGGCACGGAAAGTTTGTACATATTTTTTTCTCCTTTTTCGCTGATAGTTTTATTATACCATAGACCGAAGAAAACCGTATGGATTTTTCCGATCTTTTAGCGTAAAAAAGATTGAATTAAAGTGTGGGACAAAAAGTATTTTTTATTTAAACCTTTTAATTCTCTGGATAATTACTTTTTTCCCTCATCTTGTCTATTTTAATCATTTCTTGACTTATGAATATGAAACTTATCAAATAAATTACACATATAATTAAAACCACTAAAAAATATATTTGAAAGTCAAAAAAAACTTGAAGAAAAAAAACTGTGAAAAACAATATTGAAAGCATGACATATGCATAAAAACCAAACATACAACACAAGGCAATGTTAACTTTAAACAGTTTATGCTTTTTAACTTCGTTAAATTTTTTACATCTATAACAATGTAAAGATAATAACGCGCATAAAACTGTAATCAATAAAAAAACTATAAAAGGCGGAATCGCTTTTAGGATTATTATACTAAGTACTGAAAAAACAGAAAATAACAACGTAAGTAAAATAGAAAGGCATAAAACAATTAGTGTAAATAATTGCAACTTTTTAGTTCCCATTTAACGCACCCTCCCAATATCTATCTCTTATATAAAATTATTGTAGCATAATTTAATCTTTTATTCAATAAAAATATAGGTCTATAAGCAAAATACTTATAGACCTTTGACTTTTGGCTGCCCCTGACAGACTCGTCCGACTTTGACCGACCTACTTTGACGGACAAGGACTCAGGAGCAAATTTATTTGCGTATGAGCGTCGACGACTGTGTTTTTGCAATTTATTGACGACACTCACGGGGCGAAAAAGAGCAGATTTTTCGCCCGGCTTTGGCTAAAAACAGTGTACTACACTGTTTTCTTAACGCGTCGCCCAGTTGAACAGCCTCATAAATTCAACTGTTGTTACAAAGTGTCGTCAGTCCAAACCATTAGTAAGCAAAAAGAAAAGAACACCTTGTTTGGTGTTCTTTTCTTTTTGGCTGCCCCTGACAGACTCGAACTGACGACACTTCGGTTAACAGCCGAATGCTCTACCTACTGAGCTAAGGGGCAATTTGTGGTCTCTTTTTAAGAGACCATTTTTAATGGATGCAGCAACAACCTATCTTCCCGTGCCGTCTCCAGCAAAGTATTGTCGGCGCTAGTGAGCTTAACTTCTGTGTTCGGTATGAGAACAGGTGGGACCTCACCGCTAACGTCACCGCAATGGTATATAACAGATTTCTCTGTGTATATCGATTTTGTAGTGTATATCAAGTATACACTCTTTTTCGTCAACCGTCAATTTATTTACACGGTAGATTCACAACTGCATAGATTTTTTTACCTTAATTTAGTACCTTTTGGCCCTTGGTCAAAATTGTATATAGTTAGGTGTTTCTGTAATTAATTCGCTCTTTCATCTCATTTACATGAGATCAAGCCCTCGACCTATTAGTATCGGTTAGCTCAACACATTGCTGTGCTTACACCCCCGACCTATCAAACTCATAGTCTTTGAGTGGTCTTACTAACTTATGTTATGGGATATCTTATCTTGAGGTTAGTTTCACGCTTAGATGCTTTCAGCGTTTATCTAATCCGCACTTCGCTATCCTGCCATGCCGCTGGCGCGACAACAGGTGCACAATCGGTGCGTTCATCCCGGTCCTCTCGTACTAGGGACAAATCCTCTCAAATATCCTACGCCCACGATGGATAGGGACCGAACTGTCTCACGA
>JAZLCJ010000004.1:0-66082 GCA_045614185.1 Christensenellaceae bacterium
ACCGAACTTTCCGAAAAAATAAAAAGAATAACCAAGCAAATTTATCTTGCACTAAACGCTACGGGGATTATAAGGATAGACTATTTCGTTGTGGGCGAAAGGGTGCTAGTCAACGAAATAAACACCGTTCCCGGCTCGTTAGGGTATTATCTTTTCACTAAAACGTTAGGTGGTTTTAAGAATATTTTAACGGATAATATCGCTCTTGCCGAGAAAAATTACGCAAGGTCAACTACCTTTGTCAAAGACTATCGATCGGGAATTTTAAACGGGTGTGGGGCAAAGGGCGCAAAACGCTTGAAAAAAAAGTAGTATTATGGTAAAATGTCAAGGAAAAATATTGGAGAAATACTATGGAAAAGATTAAGATGATAACACCGCTCGTCGAAATGGACGGCGATGAAATGACCAGAGTTTTGTGGCAATGGATTAAGGAAATTTTGATTGAGCCGTTCGTTGAACTTAAGACGGAATATTACGATTTAGGGCTTAAAAAAAGGGACGAAACGGACGATAAGATAACCGAAGAGAGTGCAATCGCTACCAAGAAGTACGGCGTAGCGGTAAAGTGCGCAACCATTACCCCCAACGCTCAAAGAATGGAAGAATATTCCTTAAAAGCAATGTACAAAAGTCCCAACGCAACGATTAGAGCAACGCTTGACGGAACTGTTTTCCGCGCGCCCATCTTAGTAGACGGAATTACCCCCTATATCCCCACTTGGACTAAACCTATAGTAATTGCCCGCCACGCTTACGGCGATATTTATAAGGCGGTTGATTTTAAGGCGGGTAAAGGCAAGGCGGAACTCGTTTACACCGACGCTAACGGTGTTGAAAAGCGTGAAACGGTATTCAATTTTGGTGATGACGGCGTTTTAATGGCTATGCATAACACCGATAAGTCTATAGAGAGTTTTGCGCGTGCGTGCTTTAACTATGCGCTCGATATGAAACTTCCTTTATGGTTTTCAACAAAAGATACCATATCTAAAGTTTATGACGGTAATTTTAAGCATATCTTTCAAAAAATTTACGATGAAGAATATAAAGAAAAGTTTGCTTTAGCGGGTATTGATTATATGTATACGCTTATAGATGATGCCGTTGCGAGAATAGTTAGAAGTAACGGCGGTGTAGTTTGGGCGTGCAAAAATTACGACGGCGACGTTATGAGTGATATGGTTGCAACCGCTTACGGTAGCCTTGCTATGATGACCAGCGTTTTAGTTTCACCCAGCGGTGTTTACGAGTATGAGGCGGCGCATGGCACGGTTACAAGACACTACTATAAGTATTTAGATGGTGAAGAAACTTCTACCAACCCTGTTGCGACTATTTTTGCATGGACGGGCGCGCTCAAAAAACGCGGTGAACTTGATAATAATCTTCCCTTAGTGTCTTTTGTCAATAGATTGGAAAAGGCTACGCTTGACACAATTTCACAAGGTGAAATGACGGGCGATTTGGTTGCAATGTTTAAGAGAGATGGCGTTATACCTAAAAAACTTTCTACCAAAGATTTTCTTAAGGCTATTGCAGGAAGAATTTAACACTTAAAAGATAAAAAACCGCTTCAAAAAAGCGGTTTTTTTAATTTTTTTATCTTTCAAGACCGCCTGAGATAAAAATATGTATTAAAATTGTTGTGCTGATATGCTATTTTATGTTAAAATATAAAAAATGATATAATGGGGGATTGGTGAATGAAAAAGGTTTTAGTTCTTTTTTTATCACTTGTAATATCTATTTCAGCATTAGGAATTGGGGCGTGTGGCACGCCTTCTGAGGACAAAGATGACAAGTGCACTGTTTGCGTAGAAATCGGTACGGAAGTTGTTTATAAAGAACGCGGTGGAGTCATGTACATAGGGTATCCTTGCCTTAAGTGTGGTTACGTAGACACCGTTTTGGATAGTTTTGAAGTTGACTTTGTTGTAACCGAAGAACAAACTGGTAATGAAGTTACAAGACTTCAACAAATAAACCCTGAAGGGGATTTGGTTTTTTGCTTAAAGAAAGGTTTTTACGACAAGATTTTTATCGGCGATAAAAACAGAACAGTTTACTTAGTTGGTGAAACTGGAACACAGGTAAAATCAATACAACTTAACGGCGATGCTAAAGGTACTACCGTTGACAACATTATTTTTGACTCAAGTAATGGCGTTGGTGCTAGTGAAATTAAATTTGAAACGGCGTCTGGTAATGCTTACTGGTTAGATACCGTTATTAAGAATTGCTCCTTTAATGGTTACGCATACATAAACAGCGCGTGGAAAAGGGGTGTTGTTGACAATTTAACTGTAGAAAACTGTACTTTTAACAATATCGGCGCAGGCTGGAGTGAAGAGAATAAAAACTGGTCGAATATTTCTGCACTTTTTATTGGTGAAGTTTGGGGCGAAACCATTATTAAAGATTGCGTTTTTGACGGTGTTGATTACGCTGCTATTAGATTTGGTCAATATTCACTTGACGGTGATTTTTTAATTGAAAACTGTTTCTTTAGAGATATTAGAAGAAGTCGCCCGATAGAATTATATCCTAATTCAGCATTGGCAAAAGACCCTAACGTTTGGGAAGTAACTATTACTTTGACCATAGACGGTTGCACTTTTGCTGATGGTAGCGAAAATATGTTTAGATTTTCAGGAAGTTCAAATGAAAAACTGACAACCATTCTTACGATTGGTAAAAACACTTGGGCAAATATTCCCCTTATGTCTAAAGTTAGTGCTGGCAGAGGGGACGACCCCACTTACTATGATATTCGTGAGCAAGAGATTTACGATGGAGACGTTAAATAATAAGGAGAGAAAATAGATGAAAAAAATATTAGCACTTTTGATGGCGGTTTTAATGTCGCTATCGGTGTTCTCGCTCATTGCGTGTAATTTACCCACTGATTCAGAAGGGGAATCTAAATGTGCAGAATGCGTATCTTTCGGTGCGGAAAACTCATATAAAATTGATGGAATGACCATGAAAATTGGTAACGCATGTTTAGAATGTGGGTATATTCCTTATCCTATTGAAGAAATTGAACTAACGCATATAGCGACTGAAGACGAAGCAAACGTTATTACTAAAATTCAAGACCAAAACCCCGATGTTGATTTGGTAATCGGTTTAAAAAAAGGACATTATCAACAAATTTTCGTAGGTTCACCTAATCGCAAGGTACACGTTGTTTGTGAAAGTGGCACTCAAGTAGTAATTGCACAATGTAACGGTAGTGCAGATGGCGTTACTTTTGAAAATATGTATTTTTATACCGACCCCATTGAAGGTGGCAAAATGAGCCAAGTTAAGTTTGAAACTGCTGGTGGTTCAAACTATTGGTCAAATATAGTGGTTAAAAATTGTGTATTTGAAGGCAAATCAAAAATCGACAGTTCTTGGAAAAACGGCGTTATCGACAATATGACCATTGAAGGTTGCACCTTTAAAAACTTAACCGGTTGGGGCGCTGGTGCAGGTAGTGCTTGCGCAATTTTTACCGATGAAAACTGGGGTGAAACTATAATTAGAGATTGCGTTTTTGACCATATTGATTACGCTGCAATTCGTTTTGGTAGAATTTCAACAGAAGGACACGTACTTGTTGAAAACTGTTTCTTTAGAGATATTAAAGGAAATGCGTGCATTATGTTTGTAGCAAAAAATGAAACTCTGCAAACTGATGAAAGTATTTCACAAGTAGACATTACTTTAGAAGTTAAAAACAACGTATTTGCGGATAGCAAGGCTTTTTCATATAGTAAAGGGTTGGGGAAAAAGTCAACGGCTAATCTTGACGGACAAAAATTGTTAGAGGCGAAAGCGTTTAATGAAAGACTTGCAGAATATAACGCAAAAATAAACGCACAATTTATCGTTGGACCTAATACTTGGGTTTCTATCCCGACTTCCGTAAGCAAATCTACTTATTACGATATTCGTGAACAACAAGTTTACGAAGGTGAAATTTAATAGTTAAATAAATTACCGCCTTGAATAACTTAAGGCGGTATTGTTTTTGGGGTGAAAAATGAAAAGAACTATTAGTTTGTTTCTTAGTTTAATGTGTTTATTGGGATTACTTTTAGTATCCGCTTGCGATAACTCTAGCAAATGTAAAAACTGTTCTTTTGGTGAACAAACGGTATATAAAGAAGTTGACGGCGTTGTAAAGGTGGGTAAACTCTGTGAAGTTTGCGGATTTATCGATGCTGAAAGAACTATTGAAGTCGATTACGTTGCTCAAAATTCTAATGAAGTTTCAACCTTTCAAACACAAGCCGAAAAGAAAGGTGGAAGTTGTTCTATCGTTTTGAAAGCGGGTGAGTATGAAAACGTGTACTTAATCAACAGAATGAAAGGCTCAACTTACTTGGTTTTTGAAACGGGTGTTCAGGTTGTAAACGTAAACGTTTACGCTGATGCGGACAACGTAACGTTAGAAAACGCGCATTTTTACAGTGATCCAGAAACTGGTAAAGGCGGCGGCGTTTCTTTTGGTACGAGTGGTGTGGTTAGCGCCGAAGGCGAAAGAAACTATATGCGCGTAACCATTAAAAACTGTTCTTTCTACGGTAACACTAACATCGCAAGAAACTGGGCGGCTGGTATGGTGGAAGACCTAATAGTTGAAAATTGCACCTTTACCAATAGCGTTAACGCAACAAAGAGTGTGTTTACGCCTATCTTTATTGCCGAAGTTGGTGGAAACACCATTATTAGAAACTGCACTTTCGACGGTGCGGAGTACGGGATGATTAGATTTGGGCATTACTATAATAGGGGTGTTACCGGCACTTTACTTATTGAAAACAATATCTTTAAAAATTCAATGGATGAGCGCGCTGCTTGTATTATGATTCACGCTCAAAACGGGCTTGTGGTAGACGTGGTTAACAACACTTTCATTGACGATGCGCCCTGCTTTTTTACTTATAAACGTCAAGATGAAAATTATCCCGACAGTCCTTTCGTTGCAGACCCTTCAACTATAACTTATAACGTTTGGGCAAACAAGTGGCAAACTATACCTGAAAGTATTGCAAACGCTACTCATTATAACGTGTCTGACCAACAACAAATCGACTAATAAAACTTATTGCCGCTTTTATTTGCTAAATCGGTAATTTATTTAAATTAAATACTTGACAGTGGGCTTTTACAGTAGTATAATAAAGGCAAATTTGAGGTATTTACAATGAGATTTCACAATTCGTACTATTATTTTTACTTTAATCGCTCTTTCTTAATATCGCGTTAGTAATTACTATACGGATTGTTTTTGCGTGGAAACAAATAGAACCTTGTAGCAATTACTACAAGGTTCTTTTTTATTTTTAAGCCATATATACGGCGCAATACTTTGTCAATCGAAAGTTTGGCTTGATTGCGTACGGCAAGTACGCGCACTGCGCCAAATTTCGCGTTTTCGCGTCTTGCTTGCATCTATGACTTAAAATTTTAAGCGCGCATAAACTTTGTAAATTAAACCAAATTATTTGGAGATATATTATGATTATCGTAGTTAAAAATTCTTGCGAAAAGCAACAGTTTGACAATCTTGTTGATTGGATTAAAGAACTTGGTCTTGACGTGCACGTTAGCCGTGGTCAAACTTCTACCGTTTTAGGATTGGTAGGGGACACCAGCAGGGTTGATAAGGACCTTATTTCTTCACTCGACATTGTTGAACAAGTTCAACGCGTTCAAGAACCTTATAAAAACGCTAATAGAAAATTTCACCCCGAAGATACCATTATAGATATTGGTGGGCATAAAATTGGTGGAGATAATTTTACTATTATCGCGGGCCCTTGTTCTGTTGAATCAGAAGAACAAATCATTGAAGTTGCAAAGGCGGTTAAGGCGTCGGGTGCAACACTTCTTCGCGGTGGCGCGTTTAAACCCAGAACTTCGCCTTACGCTTTCCAAGGTTTGAAAGATACTGGCATAGGCTTACTTTTAAAGGCTAAAGAAGAAACGGGACTTCCTATAGTTACCGAACTTTTATCGGTTGGGCATCTTGACTTGTTTAAGGACGTTGACGTTATTCAAATTGGCGCAAGAAATATGCAAAATTTTGAACTTCTTAAAGAAGTTGGTAAAACGGGTAAGCCTATTTTACTTAAGCGCGGACTTGCCAACACCTTGCAAGAACTTCTTATGAGTGCGGAATATATTATGAGCGAAGGTGATTGTAAAGTTATTCTTTGCGAAAGGGGTATTAGAACTTTTGAAACAATGACCAGAAATACGCTTGATTTATCAGCCGTTCCCGCATTGAAAGAAAAAACTCATTTACCTATCATTATTGACCCAAGCCATTCAACTGGCGTTGCAAAGTTTGTTGAACCTATGTCGCTTGCGTCAGTTGGCGCGGGTGCGGACGGACTTATTATTGAAGTTCATAACAATCCTATGTGTGCACTTTGTGACGGTGCTCAATCACTTAACCCCGTTCAATTTGATTCTTTAATGGGCAAAATTAGAGCAATGGCTCCGTTAGTTGATAAAAAGTTAGATAAGTAAAAATGAAAATTGGCATTATCGGTTTAGGATTAATAGGCGGTTCGCTTGGAAGAACTATTGTAAATAGAACCAAAGATGAAGTTTACGCGTTTGACATCAGCAAAAAAGCTATGCTTGACGGCAAACTTTTATCCGCTTACCACCATGAGTTAACAGATGAAAATATAGGGGAAATGGATATTCTTATTTTATCACTTTACCCCAACGCGTTAGAGCAAGCGCTTAACGAATACTGTTCTAAGTTGAAAAACGGCTGTATAGTTATGGACTGTTGCGGTAACAAAAGAAGAGTTGTTAAGCAAATGAAAGAACTCTCTAAAATTTACCCAAATTTAGAGTTTATAAGCGCGCACCCTATGGCTGGGCGTGAATTTTCAGGCGTAAACCACTCTACTGCAACCCTTTTTGACCGCGCGTCTATGATATTAGTACCCGTTAAAGCGGATTTAAGAAAGGTTGCTTTTGTAAAAGAATATTCGCTTATCTTAGGCTTTGGAACTGTAGTTATTACTACGGCGGAAAAACACGATGAAATAATTGCGTTTACTTCACAACTTGCGCACCTTGTTTCAAGTTCTTATATTAAAAGTGAAACGGCTGGCCAGTTTATGGGCTTTTCCGCTGGTAGTTTTAGGGATATGACAAGGGTTGCAAGGCTTTCACCCGAAATGTGGGCGCAATTAACCATTGATAACGCGGATTTTTTAGTGAACGAAATTGATTCTATCGTAAACAGTTTAAACGAATACAAAAACGCACTTCAAAAGGGCGATATCGACGAGATGAAAAAACTTCTTGCCGACGGTAATGAAAAGAAACTTATTTCAGAAAAGATGAGAAGAGGGACTCTCTAAAATGAGTATGCAAGTTAAAACGGTAAAAGTAAACGCGTCAAAGAGTTATGACGTTTTAATAGGTAGAAACCTTATTGAAAGGGCGGGCGAACTTATTGCAAAAGTGTTGCCACTTTGCACGCTTGCGCTTATTAGTGATGATACCGTAGACACACTTTATTCTAAAACCGTTGTAACCGCGTTGGAAAATGCGGGGTATAAGGTTAAAAAATTCGTATTTATTCACGGAGAAGAAAGTAAAAACCTTACCACTTACGGTGAAATTTTGAATTTTTTAGCGCAAAATGAACTTACCCGTACAGATGCTGTGGTTGCGCTTGGCGGTGGTGTTGTTGGCGACATGGCGGGCTTTGCCGCTGCAACTTATTTGCGTGGAATTAAGTATATCCAAATTCCCACCACACTTTTAGCACAAATAGATTCTTCGGTTGGCGGAAAAACTGCAATAGATTTACCGCACGGTAAAAATTTAGTGGGTGCGTTTTGTCAACCGTCTTTAGTTATTTGCGACGTGGACACCCTTTCAACTTTGCCTAAAGAAATTTATCTTGACGGCATGGGCGAGGCTGTAAAGTACGCTTTTTTAGATAAGAAAATTTACACGCTTTTGCAAGATGATTACGATATTTTAGACCTTGTATATCTTTGTGTTGATTATAAAAAGATAGTGGTTGAAAATGATGAGTTTGAAAGCGGTATTAGAAAACTTTTAAACCTTGGACACACCCCTGCGCACGGCATTGAAAAATTGTCAAATTACACTATATCGCACGGCAAGGCGGTTACTTTAGGGTTAAAGATTATTCTTAAAAATTCACTTAAACACGGATATATCGACAAAGAATTATTTGATAATGCAATTGCGTTAATAGAAAAACAAGTGGGTAATTTGGAGTGCCCTTTTGACATAAAAGAAATTTGCGCATCTTCTTTAAACGACAAAAAGCGTGGTGGTGATTTTATTACGCTAATTATGGTTTACGGCGTGGGAGATTGCAGATTAGTTAAAATCAAAGTTGATGAACTTTGGGGGTATTTAGGTTGAATATAAAATTAGAAAAAGCATACCTTTCTGGTGAAATAGACGCTATACCTTCAAAGTCTTACGCGCACAGAATTGCCATTTGCAATTTTTTATCGGGAGAAGAGCCAACCGCTAACTGTGGTGAATTTTCTTCAAACGATATTTTCGTTACCGAAAATTGCTTAAAAGCCTTAAAAGAAGGCAAAACCGTGCTTGATTGTGGAGAATCGGGTTCTACTTTAAGGTTTATGTTACCGCTTTGCGCGTCGCTCGGTGGAAGTTACACTTTTATAGGGCACGGCAAACTTATGGATAGACCTAACGAAGAACTTTTTGCCGTTCTAAAAGCAAACGGTGTTACGGCGGTTAAAACGGATAAGATTGAAATAAGTGGTAAACTTTGTGCGGGCGAATATAAAATTCGTGGGGATATAAGTTCTCAATATATATCTGGGTTACTTAT
Source organism: Christensenellaceae bacterium (assembly GCA_045614185.1). Classification (GTDB taxonomy): domain Bacteria; phylum Bacillota; class Clostridia; order Christensenellales; family Borkfalkiaceae; genus UBA1259. The sequence goes on from JAZLCJ010000004.1 coordinate 8,873, forward strand.
GGCGCTCCCTACCTTGAAAGGGGATAGCAAAATTACGCTTACTACTCCGCTTGTATCCGCTCCTTACGTGGATATTACTATTGAAGTGCTTGAAAAGTACGGTGTTAAGATTATCAAAGAGCAAAACGTCTATATAGTTAAAGGTAACCAAGTTTATAAAGGCTTGGTTAAGCCTGAGGGCGACTGGTCTAATATGGCGTTTTTCTTAGTTGCCGGCGCTATTAACGGGGATATTACCGTTAAAGGTTTAAATATTGACAGCGTTCAAGGTGATAAATACATAATTGATATTTTAAAAAAGGCGGGTGCGTCTATTGAAATTAAAGGCGATAAGGTTAGGGTTAAAAAGAGCAACTTAAAAGCCTTTACTTATTCTGCGGAAGACTGCCCCGACTTAGTGCCTATAACCGCGGTGCTTGCATCATACGCGCAAGGCGTTACGGTTATAAGCAATATTGAAAGATTAAAAATTAAAGAAAGTGATAGGGGTGAAAGCACAATTCAAATGCTTAAAAGCTTTGGAATAAGCGCCGATACGGACGGCAAGTGTCTTGCAATTTTTGGCGGAACAGTAAAGAGCGGAACTGCTGATGCGTTTAACGACCACCGTTTGGCAATGAGCACGGCGGTTTTAGCACTCGGTGTAGACGGCGTTTCGCAAATAAACGGCGCCGAGGCTGTAAATAAATCATATCCTACTTTCTTCAAAGATTATAACAAATTAGGGGGTGTATCAAATGGAATTTAACGATAAGCAGTTTTCCGTTTATAACGGCAATAAACTTAATATTGAAATTTTTGGTGCATCACATGCGGAAGAAATAGGCGTTAAAGTTAACGGGCTTGACGGAAAGAGCGCTGATTTTGAAAAGTTAAAAGGTTTTATGGCGCGCCGTAGGGCAAAAGCAACCGCATATTCAACAAAAAGAATAGAGCCTGATGAAGTTATTATCGAAAAAGGTTTTGATGGTAAGGTGTTTAACGGTGAGTTTAAGGCGGTTATTAAAAACACCAACCAAAAAAGTAAAGATTATGACAATACGGTAAAAACCCCAAGACCATCACACGCGGACTTCGTTGCGTGGTCAAAGTACGGCGATGGGTTTGATTACCGTGGCGGTGGAAAATTTTCAGGCAGACTTACCGCGCCTATGTGTATTGCGGGCGGAATAGTTAAGCAAATTTTACAAGAAAAAGGCATTAAAATTTACGCTTATATATCTCAAATAGGTAAAATTAAGGGTAAAAGTTATCGCGATGGACAAGTTTCTATGCCCAAAGACGAGTTTTTTCCCTTGCAAGATGAAAGCGTTAAAGACGCTATGATGAAAGAGATTGAAGACGCAAGTAGCAATCTTGATTCGGTTGGCGGTGTTATTGAGTGCGTGGTTGAAGGTATGCCCGTTGGGGCTGGTGAGTATATGTTCGATAGTATCGAGAGCGTAATTTCACACCTTGCGTTTGCCGTACCTGCGGTTAAAGGCATAGAGTTCGGCAGTGGTTTTGAACTTTCTTCAATGCGCGGAAGCGTTGCTAACGACGCCTTTTATTACGACGGCGGGGTGGTTAAGACTAAAACTAACCACAACGGCGGTATTAATGGTGGACTTTCTAACGGAATGCCCATAACTTTCCGCGTAGCGATAAAGCCCACACCAAGTATTGCTAAAGAACAAGACACCGTGGACTTGGTGCAGAAAAAGAATACAAAAATTAAAATTGAAGGCAGACACGACGCTTGTATTACACCCAGAGCCGTGCCCGTAATTGAAGCGATTACGGCAATTGCTATATACGACTGTTTATAAGGAGCAATAAAAATGGACTTGTCAAAAATTAGAGAAAATATCGATATTATTGATGACCAAATAGCAACACTTTACGGCAAAAGAATGAAACTCGTACAGCAAGTTAGCGAGGCAAAAAAGCAAACTGGCAAGGCTGTGAACGACCCCGAGCGTGAAAAGAAAATTCTTATGCGCGTAACCGATAAGGTGGACGAGAGCGAACAAGTTTACTTAAAAAGGGTTTTTGAAACTATTTTTGAAACGAGCAAGGCTTACCAAACTATGAACGCGGAGTATCGTTCAGAAATCGGTGATAAAATTCAAACGGCGCTTTCTAAGGGAGAACTCAAATTCCCCGTAAAAGCAAAAGTTGCTTGCCAAGGCGTTGTCGGGGCTTACTCTGGTATTGCTGCGGATAAACTTTTTGAACTTGCGGATATAACTTACTTTAAGAATTTTGACGCTGTGTTCCAAGCGGTTGAAAAAGGGTTCTGTAAGTACGGTGTTCTTCCTATTGAAAACAGTTCGGCAGGCTCTGTAAACCAAGTTTACGACCTTATGAAAGAACACAAATTTTATATCGTTAGAAGCGTTAGACTTTCAGTTTCACACAATTTAATTGCTAATAAAGAAGTTAAGAAAGAAGATATTAAAGAAATTTACTCTCACGAGCAAGCGCTTGCTCAATGCAAAAAATATCTTGAACAATTTAAAAACGCAAATATTATCGCTTGCGCAAACACCGCTGTTGCTGCAAGAATGGTTGCGGAAAGCGGTAGGAAAGACGTGGCTGCAATCTCATCAAGAGAGTGCGCTGACCTTTACGGCTTGAAACTTTTAGAAACCAACGTTCAAGATAGCGACAATAACTACACGCGTTTTATTTTGATTGCAAAAGAAATGGAATTTTATGCTGATGCAAACAAAATCAGTATTATGACCACACTTCCGCAAAATGCGCCCGGTAGCTTAAACAAACTTTTGTCAAAGTTCTCTAACCTTGGCATAAATCTTACCAAGTTAGAATCACGCCCGATTGTAGGGTCAAGTTTTGAATTTATGTTCTACTTTGACTTTAACTGTGATATTAAAGAAAAGGGCGTTCAAAATCTTTTGTACGAACTTGATAATTCAACCGAACAATTTACTTTCCTTGGAGCATACGGAGAAATCGTTTAATTATGAGCGAAAAATTTGGGCTTATAGGCAAAACCTTAAAGCACAGTTATTCAAAACCTATACACAACCTTTTGGGCGACTATTCTTACGAACTGTTTGAAATTGCGCCCGAAATGGTGGGAGATTTTGTTGAAAACTGCGCTCTTAAAGGTTTTAATATAACAATTCCATATAAAAAGGATATTATGCCTTTCCTTGATGAAATTGATGAGCGCGCGTTAAAAATAGGTGCGGTCAATACCGTCGTTTACCGCGGTGGTAAAAAACTTGGCTTTAACACCGATTTTGACGGTATGGTATATATGTTATCCCGCGCGGGCATTGAAATTAAGGATAAAGCCGTGCTTATTTTAGGTAGTGGCGGAACAAGTGCAACTGCCAAGGCGGTTTGTGCGTTTTTAGGTGCTAAAAGTATAAAAGTTTTATCACGCACGGGCGAAATTAATTATGAAAATTATCAGCAAACGGCAAAAGAAACTAATATAGTTATAAACACCACGCCAGTTGGCATGTACCCTGAAAATTACACTTGTAAAATCGACCTTTCTTCTTTTAACGAATTGACGGGGGTGGTTGATGCGGTGTATAACCCCGCGTTTACGAAATTGCTTTATCAAGCAAAAGGTTTAGGTGTAAAATACTCAAACGGATTACCTATGCTGGTTGCGCAAGCAAAGTACGCCATGGAACGTTTTTTAGATAAAAAGGTGGACGACGGCGTAATTGAACCTATCGTAAAGAAATTAGAGAGCCAAATGCAAAATATAGTTCTTATCGGCATGCCTGGTTGTGGAAAGAGTACGGTGGGTAAAATTTTGGCGGAAAAACTACAAAGAGAATTTATCGATACTGATGAGTTAATAGTTAAAAAAGTAGGTGTGGAAATCCCTGAAATTTTTGCTAAGTTTGGCGAAGAATACTTCCGCAAGTTAGAAACTGAAGTGTTAAAAGAAGTGGGTGTTTTAGGTGGTAAAATTATTGCCACGGGCGGTGGAGTTGTTAAGGAAGAAAGAAATTACTTCCCCTTAAAACAAAACGCAAAAATCTTTTGGATAAAGCGTGATATTGATAAGTTAGTTACCGACGGCAGACCACTTTCAAAAGATTTAGAAACGGTTAAAAAACTTTACCTTGAGAGAAAGGATAAATACGAAGTATTTAAGGACTTTGTAATCGATAACGACGGCGATATAAATTTAGCCGTGCAAGGAGTTATAAATTCACTATGAAAATTTTGGTTATAAACGGACCTAACTTAAATATGTTGGGTATTAGAGAAAAACATTTATACGGTGATAAAACTTATAAGGCGCTTGTTGAACTTATCAAAAAACACGCTAAAGATAAGGGCGTAAAGGTAAAGTGCTTTCAATCTAATTATGAGGGTGCTTTGGTTACCGAAATTCAAAAGGCGTATAAGAAGTTTGACGGCATAGTTATCAACCCCGGCGCGTATACTCACACAAGCGTTGCCATTTTGGATGCGTTAAAGTCGGTTGATATCCCCACCGTAGAAGTGCATATTACCGAAGTTAACGAAAGGGAAGAGTTTAGAAAGATTTCTTTCGTTAAAGAATATGCAAAAAAAACCATTACTGGAAAGGGCTTTGACGGTTATTTAGAAGCAATAGACTTTTTGAACGCTTAAAAATTCTCTTTTCACGGCTGATTTACATTTTAGCCGTTTAATGGTTTTAAAAGAAGAAAGAAAGTAAACACAAATAAAAAAGCGTGCAACTTTTTGTTGCACGCTTTTAATTTTTAAATATTTACGCTTTGAGTTTTCTAATTACTTCTGCACCAACTTCTTTAGTTGTGGCAGAGCCGCCAAGGTCGGGGGTAAGAACTTTCTTTTCAACCAACATTTCTTCAATGATGTCGATAAGTTTTTTGCCCCAGTCTTCATGTCCGAAAAAGTCTAAGAGTTGACTTGCAGACCATACTGTTGCCAAGGGATTTGCTAAGCCTTTGCCAGCAATATCGGGTGCTGAACCGTGAATAGGTTCAAACATTGACGGAAATTCTTTATCGGGGTTAAGGTTTGCACCAGCGGCAAGCCCCATACCACCAGCAATCGCCGCGCCAAGGTCGGTTAAAATATCGCCGAAAAGGTTTGAAGTTACAACAATTTCAAAGCGTTTGGGATTTTTAACCATAAACATACTTGCAGCGTCAACGAGTAATGAATAAGTTTTAACTTCAGGGTATTCTTGACCAACTTCTTTGAAAATTTTATCCCAGAACACCATAGAGTAGTTAAGTGCGTTGCCCTTACTGATGCTGGTTAAAGACTTACCTTCTTTTTTAGCGAGTTCGTAAGCGTATCTAATAACGCGCTCACAACCCTTTCTTGAGAACACGCCGTCTTGAATAACAACTTCATTGGGTTTGTCTTTAAAAAGCCAACTACCGCTACCAGCATATTCGCCTTCCGTATTTTCTCTAACGAAAGTCATATTGATATCTTCAGGCTTAGCGTCTTTTAACGGACAGGGTGCGCCTTTAAGTAACTTAACGGGGCGAAGATTAATGTATTGATCAAAAGATTTTCTTATAACAAGCAATAAATCCCATAAAGAAATGTGGTCGGGTACGCCAGGCGCTCCAACGGCACCTAAGAAAATAGCATCGCTCTTTTTAAGTTCTTCAATACCGTTTTCCGCCATCATTTTGCCAGTTTGTTTATAATACTCACAACCCCAAGGGTATTCAGTAAACTCAAACTTAAAAGTTCCGTCAAGTTCGCTAACGGCATTTAAAACTTTCATGCCCTCAGCAATAACTTCAGGGCCGATGCCGTCGCCAGCAATAACCGCAATTTTATGGATTTGCATAATTTTTCTCCTTAAAACTTTATTTGCGCTTATTATATCACTTTTAAGTATAGATTGTAAAATATTTTTTGCTGAAAGAATTGTAATGATAAAATAAAAACCGTTGTAAATTATCTTATTTTGTGTGTAAATGAATAAATTTTGTAAAAACTATTGAAAAATTTTAATATATAGTGTATAATACAAAAGTAAGAAAATATTTTTAATGAAAGGGTGCACCCTTTTTTCCATCCTAATCGTATGGAAAAAAGTTCCCCTTGATAGATTAAATATTATAAAGTTTTTAGTCAAATATGCAATTTAAGGAGGTAAAAGCATGGCGAAAAAAACTTATATTGCGCCTAGCGCAAAAATTGAAAATCTTCTTCAAGACGTATTGATGTTCTCTAACTACGATAACGTCGGCGGTGATGAAGATTGGGGAATTCAATAAGGGGGTAAGAGCAGAATGAAAAGTTTAACTAAAAGAAATTTAGTTTTAGTTGTGCTTAGCGTAATCGTTGCAATTTGCTCGCTTACCTTTGCAGCAACCGTTAAGCCTGTAAACGCTGAAGAAACTGCAGTTAACAACATAACCGTTGTTGAGGCTGCGTCTGTACGCGTGGGCTTAAAAGAAAACGAATACTCTGGTATCCGCTTTAGAGTAAAGATGGATGAAGCAACTAAGGGCAATATCATTGATAACGATAATGTTCAACTTGGTTTTATCATCACGCCTAAGTATTATTTTGATAAGGCTGTTGAAGCAAAAGCAGGAGATCCTAATTTTGACTATCTTACTGGTATGAAGAAAGATAACGCTGAAAACTTTGCAGAAGATAAACAACACGCATACGTAGGAAAAGTTGGTGAAGGTCTTTTAATGTCTAATGCAGATGAAGAAACCAAAATTTATCAATACAAAGGCGAATGGGTAGCAAGTGCAGCAGTAGAAAATATTCAAGATGCAAATAGAGATTTGCAATTTACTATGATTGCATACTTAAAGACTGATAGCACTATTGAATACTTCTTACCCGAAGATACCACTTTTTCAAGAGCATACTTGCAAACCGCACATAAGTCAGTGGTTGGTGGTAGCGTTTCTTTAGACGTAATCTCTCAATCAAAAGATGAGTCAATTAAAACTATCGGTACTGAAGGGAATCCTGCTCAAGTGGTAGATAGCGCAGATTTATACAACATTTCAAAGAGTGCAAATGAATACGGAATCGATTACGCTGGCACGTATTTTGATTTGACCAAAAAGATTGAAGTAAATAATGATTACGTAAAAATTCCAAGTAGTTTTGCTGGGACTTTCGTAGAAAATGAAAATAGCGTAAAAATTATCAACGGTGGCAGTGCGTTGATGTCTATTTTTGAAGATGAAGAAGACGGCGCAAACGTAAAATGCACTCATACGTTGTTTACTATAACCGATAGCGCCTTGAATGATAGAATGTCAACTAGTAGCTCAAAGGTTGCAGTTGTAGATGGCTTTGTTTCAAAAGATACTATTAAAGAAGAATTGCCAGATGTTGTTAACCCTGTTGATTATGATGGTAACGCAGTTAAATGGCATACAGTTGCAGCCACAACCGTTTCTCATATATATATTGAGCCGTTCTTTACTAAAAATGAACTTGATAGTTTAACTCAATATAATGCAGTGAGATTTTCTTTCATGACTTCTGCACCGGAAAAGATGCATGGTGCAAATCTTTCGTCTGATACTAACAAACCTATCCATTCTTTGCTTTCTATGAGTTATGGTTGTCAAGTAAACACGGATGGTGTGCTTGGTACAATGGCGAAATATTTTATGAGTGAAATTCAAACGTGGAGAACTTTTACTTTACCTATTTCACAAGTTTTAGATGCATATGAGAGTAATACAAATTTGCGTGTTAACTATGAAAATAACAACGCAAGTCAAGATGTATATTTTTATTTAGGAGATATAGAACTTATTGAAGAACCCAAACTTTATTATGAAAACTTGAATGCAAGAAATTCTATTCATAAGGTAACACCTGTCGTTAATAGAGCAGAAGGGGATGAAACTACTCCTACAGTAGTAAGACCATCTTTAAATACTCAAGGTAGTGGTATACCTTCTGAAAACGGGTTTATTTCTTATGAAAACTTGCCAACCTTTACAAGTGGTGCGTGTCCTAAATTTGTGGATAGAAAAATCCCCAAAATAGCGCTTACCAAAAACGTAAAAGTAGCAATGTATGCTAGGTTATGTTACAACGCAGAGCAAATCGAAAAGTTTGCGGGTTTAATTGTTGATGAAAGCGGTAATCCGATTTTAGATGAAAACGGCAAAAAACAATATTCAAAATATAAAGAAATAAGCATTACTTATGCGGTGGATTCCACTTCGACACAAAAGTTTGCCGTTTCATTGCCTGGTGTAATAACCGAAGCAACCTATGATAAATGGATAACGATTACGTTAGACATTGAGACGTTTACTACTGAATTTATGGGAAAAACGTCATTTGTAGATGCTGATGGTAATACTTGCGAAACGAGTGGCTATTCTACAACGGCAACAACAAAAGATGACGCAACTGGATTATATTCTGGAAAGCAAACAATAGTTGCAGATGAAACTTATTTTGAGAATATGCTTTTCTTAGGATATTTTACAGCGGCGGGAAGTTCTACCTATTTATATGTTGCGGACATCAGTTTCGTGCCACCCGTAGCATAACAATAACTTAATTTAGTTTATACTTAAAATATGACAAAGACTAAAGAACAAACCACCTAGAGATAGGTGGTTTGTTCTTTTAAAATTGTTTTTAAATTATAAAAAAACTTTACTAAACGCTAATAAAATTAGTTGACTTTATCACTTTAGCGTGCTAAAATGGTAAAGAACTAAAATGGAAGGTAGGTTACAATGGAAAATTTCCATATGGATTCATTTGACAAGTTGTTTGAGGCGGTGCTTAAACTTGAAAGTGTTGAAGACTGCAGAAAGTTCTTTGAAGACGTTTGTACTATCAAAGAATTGCAAGACGTTACACAGCGTTTAGAAGTGGCAAGTCTTTTAAAGCAAGGGCTTAACTATCAAGCAATTTCTAAGGCGACGGGCGCGTCAACCGCAACTATTAGTAGGGTAAACAAATGCTTAAACTACGGTAGCGGTGGTTATAACTTGGTTTTAACAGAAAAGGAGTAATTATGCAAGAATTTGATAGAGTGCTTAACGGCACGGATAAGGCGGTTTTTAATCTCCGTGCGCTTTATGACAGTTTCGGATATAAAAAATACCGCATGAGTAAGTTTGAAAAGTACGACCTTTACGCTACGAACAAGGACTTTTTAGTTTCTGATAACGTAATAACTTTTACCGATACGGACGGCACGCTTTTAGCGTTAAAGCCTGACGTAACCTTATCTATCATTAAAAACGGTAGAGATGGCGTTGGCGTTGAAAAGGTTTATTATAATGAAAACGTTTATAGGGTTTCTAAGGGTACTAAGTCTTTTAAAGAATTGATGCAAGTGGGTTTAGAGTGCTTTGGTGATATTGACGACTATTGCATTTCTGAAGTTTTATATCTTGCCGTTAAAAGTTTAGACGCTGTTTCTAACGATTATCTTCTTCTTATTTCCGACCTTGATTTAATTAGCGGAATTATAGATGATGCTGGGCTTAGTAGTTCGGGCGCTAAAAAGGTTATTTCTTTTCTTGCGGAAAAGAACGCACAAGGCATTGCTACCATTTGCAAGGAAGAAAATGTTGATGATAAAAAAGCGGAACTTTTAAAGAAATTAGTTACCGTTTACGGCGGGGCGGATAAGGTTTTAACCGAACTTATTAACCTTGATTTGAGCGATAAGGTAAAGATAAGCGTTTATAAGTTGCAAAACATTATTTCTGCGCTTGAAAGTTGGGGCGTTAAAGATAAGATTAAAATTGACTTTTCAGTTGTCAGCGATATAAATTATTATAACGGAATAGTTTTCAAAGGGTTTGTAAGCGGTGCACCGTCAAGCGTACTCTCTGGCGGTCAGTATGATAACCTTATGGAAAAAATGAAAAGAAAGGACGGCGCTATCGGTTTTGCAGTTTATCTTGACGAACTTGAAAAATTAGTTTCTAAAAACGCTGAGTTTGACGTGGATATCGCTATCGAATACGCGGACGGCGCGGATATAAGCACCGTTATTAAAAAGGTTAAGGAAGAGGGCAAAAAGGTGTTTGTTGCCAAAAAAATTCCTGAAAACTTAACTTATAAAACTTTGATTAAACTTGAAGGGGGCAAAAAATAATGAAAACTATGCTTAACGTTGCGCTCCCTAAGGGTAGACTTGGCGAAAAGGTTTACGCTATGTTTGAAAAGGCGGGCTTTCCTTGCCCGTCAATTAAAGAAAACAATAGAAAACTTATTTTTGAAAATCAAGAAGTTGGCGTTAGATATTTTTGGGTTAAGCCCAGCGACGTTGCTATTTACGTAGAGCGTGGCGCGGCTGACATCGGTGTTGCGGGTAAGGATATTTTAGATGAATATAAGCCCGATATCTATGAACTTTTAGACTTAAATATGGGTAAGTGCGATATGTGCGTTGCTGCAAAAGCAGATTTTGTTGACGACCGTTCTAAAACGCTTACCGTTGCAACCAAGTTTACTAATATCGCAAAAGCGCATTACGCATCGCAAGGTCGTGATATTGATATTATTCACCTTAACGGCTCTATTGAGATTGCGCCTATTTTAGAACTTTCAGACGTTATTGTGGATATAGTTGAAACGGGCACTACTTTAAAAGAAAATAATCTTGTAGTTGTGGAAAGATTTATGCCTATTTCTGCGCGCCTTATTGCAAACAAGGCTAACTTTATGTTCAAAAATGAACAGATTGAAAAAATTATGAGCTCACTTGAAGAACAAACGGAGAAATAATGATTAAAATTATTAACGGTAAAACCGATCCCGATAAGATTTTTGCGCGCGTTAGCCCTAAGGTTGACGTTTCTAATATCGTTGCGGAAATTATTGACACGGTTAGAAAGGATGGCGATAAAGCGCTCATCTCTTACGCTGAAAAATTTGATAAAGTTAAACTTTCTTCACTATTAGTTTCTAAAGAAGAAATTTTAGAGGCGGTTGAAAGTGTGGATAAAGAGTTTTTAACCGTGCTTAAAAAGGCGGCGGAAAATATTAGACTTTTCCACTCTCAACAAAAAAGAAAGGGCTTTGAAATTAAAAATGCAGAGGGCGCTATCGTAGGTCAAAAAATATTACCTATCGAAAGGGCGGGGCTTTACGTACCCGGTGGCACGGCTGCTTATCCATCAACCGTTTTGATGGATGCTATCCCTGCAAAGATTGCGGGCTGTGAACAAGTGGTTATGGTTACGCCCCCTAATAAAGAGGGCAAAGTTAACCCCGTAATTTTAGCGTCGGCTTATATTGCGGGCGTGGATAAAATATTCAAAGTGGGCGGTGCGCAAGCGGTTGCGGCACTCGCTTACGGCACGGAAACTATCCCCAAAGTAGACAAAATTGTTGGGCCTGGCAACGCTTTCGTTGCAGAGGCTAAAAAACAAGTCTTCGGCGTGGTTTCAATCGATATGATTGCGGGGCCTAGTGAAATTTTGGTGGTTGCTGATAAATCAAATAACCCAAAATACATTGCGGCAGACCTTTTATCTCAAGCCGAACACGATAAAATGGCGTCAGCCGTACTCGTTACCGATGATTTAGAGTTTGCAAACGCTGTTTCAAACGAACTTGAAATACAAATTCCACTTTTAGAAAGAAGTGAAATTGCAAGAATTTCAATTGACGATAACGGCAAAATTATCGTTGCGGAAAATTTGGACGACGCTATTAAAATTGCAAACCAAATTGCACCCGAACACTTAGAACTTTGTCTTGATAATCCCTTTGATTATTTAGATAAAATCAAGCACGCGGGTTCTGTGTTCTTGGGTAAAAATTGTCCAGAAGCGTTTGGGGACTATATGGCGGGGGCAAACCACACGCTACCCACCAGCGGTACGGCAAGATTTTCTTCCGCACTCTCCGTTGATGATTTTATTAAAAAGACACAATACATTTATTATGATGAAACGGCTTTGCAAAAAACTGCAAAGCAAGTGGAATATTTTGCTAAAAAGGAAGGGCTTACCGCACACGCAAAATCTGCGGTGGTAAGAATTGATAAGTAATGAGTAAATTTTTTAGTTATAAGTATAAAAACCTTACGCCTTACACCCCCGGTGAACAACCAAAAGAGCGTGAGTATATTAAGTTAAACACTAATGAAAGCCCTTTTCCGCCGTCAAAGCAGGCAATAGAACTTGCTAAAGCAGAACTTTCTAAATTGCAACTCTATCCTGACCCTGACGTTAAGGAATTAACTTCACTTGTGGCAAAAGAAGTTGGCGTGGGTAAAGAGTGCGTTATTATGACAAACGGCTCGGATGAGATATTGAATTTTGCGTTTATGGCGTATTGTGATAGTGATAACCCTGCAATTTTCCCCGATATTTCTTACGGCTTTTACAAGGTGTTTGCGGAAATTAACAATATTCCGTATAAAGAAATACCCTTGCGTGAAGATTTTTCCGTTTGCGTTGACGATTACATCGGCATTAAAGGCACGGTGTTTATTGCAAACCCCAACGCGCCCACGGGCTTAAATCTTCCGCTAAGTGAAATTGAAAGGCTGGTTAAAGCGGATACGAATAGAATAGTTGTTATCGACGAGGCGTACGTTGATTTTGGCGGGGAAAGTGCGGTTAAACTTATTGATAAGTACGATAATTTAATTGTAACCCAAACTTTTTCTAAATCACGCTCAATGGCGGGCGCAAGACTTGGGTTTGGCGTTGCTAATAAAGATATTATTGCCGACCTTATGGCGATTAAGTATTCAACTAACCCGTATAACGTAAATAAAATGACCGCATCAGCGGGCGTTGGCGCTATACTTGACAAAGAGTATTTTACTGAAAACTGCCAAACTATCATTAAAAACAGAGAGTGGGTAAAACAAGAACTTATTAGTCTTGGCTTTAGCGTAACCGATTCAAAAACCAACTTTGTTTTTGCTAAAAATGATAAAATAGACGGCAAAAAACTCTATTTAGCGCTAAAAGATAGAGGAGTGCTTGTTAGACACTTTGACAAAGATAAAATAAAAGAGTATAATCGTATAACGATTGGAACTATAGAGCAAATGCAAGTTTTAATAAATACTATTAAAACCATTTTGGAGGAAGAAAAATGAGAAAGGCGCAAATTAAAAGAAAAACGGCTGAAACGGATATCGTTTTGGCGCTAAATATTGACGGTAAAGGCGTTTCAAAAATCGATACTGGTTGTGGTTTTTTAGACCACATGCTTACACTTTTTGCTAAGCACGGCAGATTTGACTTAAATATTAAGTGCAAGGGTGATGCGGAAGTTGATTTTCACCACACTACTGAAGACATTGCAATTTGTTTAGGTCAAGCGTTTACCGATGCTCTCGGTGATAAAAAAGGTGTTACCCGTTACGGCAGTTTCATTTTGCCTATGGACGAGGCGCTTATTTTAACCGCGCTTGATTTATCAGGTAGAAGTATGCTCGTTAAAGAATTAGATATTAAAGCAAACAAAGTTGGTGATTTTGATACCGAATTATTGGAAGAATTTTTGCTTGCATTTACCAGAGAAGCAAAATGCACCCTTCATATCCGTCAACTTTCAGGCTCTAACGCTCACCACATTATAGAAGGGGCGTTCAAGTGCCTTGCGCGCGCTTTGAGAATTGCCGTTTCTATCGATGAAAAGGCTAAGGGTGAAATTCCTTCAACAAAAGGGGTTCTTTAATGGTTGTTATAGTTGATTACGGCGTAGGTAATCTCTTTTCGCTTGCAAGTTCGTTCAAGGCTATCGGCGTTGACGCTATCGTTAGCGGGGATAAAGAAGTTATAGAGAGTGCCGAAAGAATAATACTCCCCGGTGTTGGCGCGTTTGGGGACGCGTCCGATAAACTCTTTTCTTCAGGGCTTGCCGAAGTGGTTATAGACCAAGCGAAAAAGGGCAAACCCTTGCTTGGCATTTGCTTAGGGATGCAACTACTATTCGATAAGAGTTTTGAGTACGGAGAGCATAAGGGTTTATCGCTTATAAAGGGCGAAATTAGACCTATTGAAGAAGTTATCCCAAAAGATTATAAAATTCCGCATATCGGTTGGAACGCGTTACATTTTACCAAAAAAAGCGAGTTGTTTAAGTACTTAAACGAGGGCGACTTTGTTTACTTTGTACACTCGTTTTACGGCGCTAATTGTAGTGATAGCGTTATTGCTACTTCTGAATACGGTTATCCTTTAACCGCTGCGGTTGGGAATAAAAACGTGTTCGGCTGTCAATTCCACCCCGAAAAGAGTGGCGAAGTTGGACTTAAAATATTAAAGGCGTTTTGTGAAATTAACGCGTAAAAAGTGGAGAAAGATATGAAAATTTTTCCTGCCATAGATTTATTTAACGGCAAAGCCGTAAGGCTTTATAAAGGCGATTACGACAATATGACCGTGTATAGCGATAATCCCGTGGAAATCGCGCTTGATTTTAAGAATTGTGGCGCACGCTTTATGCACGTGGTTGACTTAGAGGGCGCAAAAACTGGTGAAACCCCTAACATTGAAACTATTAAAAAACTTGCGTCTATTGACGATTTTTTCGTTGAAGTGGGCGGTGGCATACGCAGTTTAGAAGTTATTGAAAGATATATCAGCGCGGGCGTTTCAAGGGTAATACTTGGCACGGCGGCGGTTACTAACCCTGAATTTTTAACACAAGCAATAGCAAAATACGGCGATAAAATTGCCGTTGGCGTGGATATGAAAGACGGGTTTGTTGCAATTAAGGGTTGGACGGAAAAGTCGGAGCAAGAAGGCTTTGCTTTTTGTAAAAAAATGCAAGACTTAGGCGTTAAAACTTTAATTTGCACGGATATTAGTAAGGACGGCGCTATGCAAGGCGCAAACCACGCGCTTTATGAAAGATTATCAAAAGAACTTGATATCAATATAATAGCGTCGGGCGGTGTTTCTTCAATGGAAGATATTAAAAGATTAAATAAACTTGGTGTTTACGGTGCTATTATCGGCAAGGCGTACTACACCAAGGCGATTGATTTAAAAGATGCAATAAAGGAAACCAGATGATAACTAAAAGAATTATTCCTTGCTTAGACGTAAAAAACGGCAGGGTTGTTAAGGGCGTAAACTTTGAAGGTTTATCCGACGTTTCTTCGCCCGTTGAATTAGGTAAGTATTATTCGGATAACGGCGCTGATGAGTTGGTGTTTTACGACATTACCGCATCAAGCGAAGGCAGAGCGCTGTTTACCGATATATTGAAAGAAGTTGCAAGTACCATTTTTATTCCGCTTACCGTAGGCGGTGGCATCAACACTTTGGACGATTTTGATAGGGTGCTTAAGTGCGGTGCGGACAAGGTTAGTGTAAATTCGGGTGCAATTAAAAATCCCGACCTTATTTACCAAGCGGCAAAGCGTTACGGTGATCAATGCGTAGTTTTATCCGCTGACGTAAAAAGGGTGGACGGAGTTTTCCGCGTGTTCGCAAAAGGCGGGCGTGAAAACACGGGCATGGAGGCTATAGAGTGGATAAAGCGCGGTGTGGATAACGGCGCGGGCGAAATTGTTCTTAACTCTATCGATACCGACGGTGTTAAAGGCGGTTTTGACTTGGAGATGTTGTCCAAAGTGTGCGACGCTGTTTCCGTTCCAGTAATAGCATCTGGCGGTGCGGGAAATATTGCGCACTTTGTTGAACTTTTCAACACTCTACCAAAAGTAGACGCAGGGCTTGCGGCATCAATTTTCCATTTTGGAGAAGTTAAAATTAGCGATTTAAAAGAACAATTATTTAAAAACGGTATTCCCGTTAGAAGATAGGTGTAATTATGTTAGATATTAAAAAACTTAAGTTTGATGACAAGGGGCTTATCCCCGCGGTTGTGGTTGACAGCGTTACCAAAAAGGTTTTAACGCTTGCGTATATGAACGAAGAAAGCCTTAAAATTACCATGGAAAAGAAAATGACTTGTTTTTGGAGCAGGTCAAGAAACGAACTTTGGCTTAAAGGCGAAACCAGTGGTAATTATCAACACGTGGTGTCAATAACCGCGGATTGTGATTACGACGCGTTAGTTGTAGAAGTGGAAAAGGACGGACCCGCTTGCCACTTGGGTGAAGACAGTTGTTTCCACAATAGAGTATTTACTAACGAAGAAAAGAAAGAATTTTCTTTGGACGGACTTCTTGCGCTCTTAAAAGGCAGAAAAGAAAGTTTACCGGAAGGTTCTTACACAACCTATCTTTTCCAAAAGGGACTTGATAAAATTTTGAAAAAGGTTGGTGAAGAAAATACTGAAGTTATTATCGCTGCAAAGGCTAACGATAAGAAAGAAACTATTTATGAAATTGCTGACCTTACCTATCATATTATGGTGCTTATGGTTGAAATGGGTATTAGTTTAGAAGATGTCCACGCAGAACTTGCATCACGCCATATCATTGACCATAAGGTTAAGCAGGAGAAAATGACCAAATGATTTTCACCGATTTGCACACGCATACTTGCTTTTGCGACGGTAAAAATACCCCTGAAGAAATGGTGTTATCCGCAATAGAAAAAGGGCTAAAAAAAATAGGGCTTGTAGTTCACGCTTACATTCCTGGCGCAACTTACTGCGTATCCTTAGACGGCGCGGAAGAATTTAAAAGACAAGTGGGCGAGTTAAAAGAAAAGTATAAGGATAAAATAACCGTTCTTTGCGGTGTGGAAACCGATTATTTTTCGGACATGGATTTAAGCGGATTTGATTATATAATCGGCTCCGTGCACTATTTTTGCGTTGACGGTAATCTCTTCGACGTGGATAATTCTAAAGAAACGTTCGTAAAGATAGTAAACGAAGTGTTCGGCGGAGATTTTTATTCGGCAGTTGAAAATTACTATTCTTCGGTTGGTAAAATTTTAGAAAAAACTAACGCGGATATTATAGGGCACTTTGACTTGGTAACAAAATTTAATCAAGATGATAGTTTGTTTTCAACTTCGCACCCAAGGTATATTACCGCGGTAAACGGCGCGCTTGATAAATTAGTTAAAGAAAATAAGCCTTTTGAAATTAACACGGGTGCAATGGCGCGCGGGTATAGAAAAGAGCCGTATCCGTCAATGGTTATTATTGAAAACATTAAAGATAGGGGCGGAAAGTTTATTTTGTCAAGCGATTCACACAACGCTAATAATATTGCATATCAATATGATATTTGGCAAAAACTTTTATAGGTAGAATATGGCAGAGTGGTTAAATAGCACTTTTTATAATTTAGATAGGTCGGTTTTTCTTGCTATGCACGACTTATGCGCATCCGCTGGCGGTTTTTTAACGCCTATATTTAAGGGGATAACCTTTTTGGGCAACGGCGGTTGGGCGTTTTTGGTGCTTGGAGTAATACTTCTTTTATTTAAGAAAACAAGAAGAATTGGGCTTGGCGTTCTTCTTGCAATAGGTTGCGGGGCTATTATTACTAACGTAACCCTAAAGAACTTGGTTGCAAGGGATAGACCGTATATTGCAAGTGAAGAATACTTTAACTTTTGGCAATTTGCTAAAGGCGCTATTGAGAGTGAAAAATCTTTTCCGTCTGGGCATGCAACCGTTACCATGGCGTCAATGATGGCGGTGTTTTTAACGGCTAATAAAAAGTGGAGTTGGGTTGGTTTAATTTTTGCGCTTATTATGGGTTTAACAAGGCTTTATTTTATAGTGCATTATTTTACCGACGTGTTTGTAGGTTTACTTGCAGGGGCGGTCGCTGGCGTAATAGGTTATTTTATTATGAAAGCGTTGTTCTCCGCTTTTGAAAAGAAAAAAGACAAAAAGGCGTTTAATTTTATACTAAACGCTGATATAACTGAATTGTTTAAGAAAAAATAATTTTAGCGCGCTTATTTAATATAGGCGCGCTTTTGTCATATTTTGTCAAAAAAACGCATAATCTAAACTATTCTATATAAGGGGGAATAGCGATTTTGCGTGAAGATATTATCGATAGAATTATTGACGAGGCTAATTATATTATTAAAACTGGCGCAACCGTAAGACAAACCGCAAAGGTCTTTTTGTTTAGCAAATCAACCGTGCATAAAGACGTAACCGAAAGGCTTGCGCTTATCAACTATGAACTTCATCAAAAGGTAAAAAAGGTGCTTAGCAAAAACCTTTCAGAACGCCATATTCGTGGTGGAGAAGCCACAAGAAAGAAGTATTTGTTGAAAAATAATTGACAAAAACTTTTGCTATAGTGTAAAATATACTTAGAAAATACCTAAACTAAAAGGTGCGCCTAATAGTGCAGGGCTAAATACGTAACTTTCAAGGTAGAATTCTACCTTGGTTTAATCGTGTTGCGCCTACACTTGGTTTAGTGTAGGCGTTATTTTTTTAAGGGCTTATCTACGGCGTTGCAGGTCGTTTCTGCCTTGCGCAAAAAACTTCGATAACCAAAAAGTTAATCTCATCTTTTTGCGCAGTCGAGCCTACTGCAACTTGTATCTAAACCCTTAAAATGGGGGGAGTACGGCGCCCTGCATAAAATGCTCGTTTTCCACGGCTAACTTGTATCTATGACTTAAAAGACCGTTCTATGAGCCTTGTCTTGCATACAGTTAAACCCTTAAAATGCGTAATATTTAGTTTAGGAAAGCGAAATACAATTACTAAAGGAGTTTACTAATATGAAAAAGTTTTTTGCTGTAATTTTAAGCGTTATGCTTGCTTTTTGCATGTGTGCGTTTACTTGTGAAAACCCCGAAGGTGAAAGGGACGCGCTTACTTTTTACGCGCCCGACGGTGCGCCCGCACTTTCTATTGCAAAACTTATTAACGATCAAGAAAATTTTGGTATTGATGCGGATATAACTTACAGCGTAGTTGCGTCAAGCGATATCGGTCCTACTATGGCACAGGGCAAGGGCGACTTTATAGTTATGCCCGTAAACGCTGCAAGCAAACTTTATAAGGCTAACAAAAACGACCCGTATATAATGACCGGCGTGGTTACGCACGGTAACCTTTATATAATGAGTAGTGATAACACAACTTCACTTGAAGACTTAAAGGGTAAAGTGGTTGGTGTTATCGGTCAGGGGTTAGTTCCAGATTTAACCTTAAAGGCAATACTTTCTGATAACGACCTTTTAGATGAAGTAGTGGTGGGCGATACCCCAACCGCAGGCAAGATAACCTTAAGATATTTTGCCCAAGCACCCGATATGATACCTTTGCTTAAGCAAGGTGTTTTAACCGTTGGACTTTTACCAGAACCCGCTGCAACCAACTTGATTAAAGTTGCATCTAACCGTGAGTGGACAAGACTTGATATTCAAGAACTTTACGATAGTGAACAAAAATCTTATCCGCAAGCAGTTTTAATGGTTAAAAAGAGCGTTTACGATAAGTATAAAACGCAAATTGACGGCATGAAAACTTACTTTGATAACAGCGCCGTTTGGACAAAAGAAAATTCTGCTTACGCGGTTACCACTATAAACAATCATTTAGCAGGTGGGGTAACGCCAAGTTTAGTTGCTGAAAGTATTACCCCAACCGTTATTGAAAACTGCAAAATTTACTATGAAAACGCCATTTCTTCTAAAACGGCTGTTAAAAATTATATAGATAAAATTATAGCAATTGCTCCGCAATCTGCGGTTGCAACAAGCGACGACTTTTTTGCATAAAATATGAACAACAAGGACAAATTATTAAACTCAATATTGCCCGTTTTAACCGTAATCGCAATAATAATTTTGTGGTGGGTTTTTGCGAGCACGATAGATAACGCGTTTATTCTTCCGTCGGTCAGCGCCGTTGCGGAAAGTTTTGGCGCGCTGTTAAAGAGTGAAGAGTTTTATATTGCCTTGTTTTCTACTTTTTTAAGAAGTTTAGTGGCGTTTATATTATCTTTTGGTTTAGGATTTATTTTAGCGGTACTATCAGTTAAATCAAACGCTGTAAAAAGCGCTTTTTCGCCCATAATCAAGATAATGCGCGCTCTACCTACTATTGCAGTAGTATTACTTCTTTTGTTGTGGACTAATTCATCGGTTGCGCCTATAGTAGTTACAACCTTAGTTGTTCTTCCCACAGTTTACACGCAGATTGAAAGTGCTTTTAATTCGCTTGATAAAACTGTTTCAGAGGCGTCAAGGGTGGACGGCGCAGATGAAAAAGGGGTGTTCTTAAAAGTGGAACTTCCACAGGTAATGCCTACCGTTTACAGCGCGATAGGTAGCGGAATTTCATTAAACTTTAAACTCATGGTGGCGGCGGAAGTCTTATCGCAAACGGCAAAATCAATAGGGTATATGCTGAACACTTCAAAGGTGTATTTTGAAACCGCCCAAATGTTTGCGCTGGTTATTGCATCGGTAATAATAGGTGTAATAATAGAGAGCGTTTTTGAACTGATTTCAAAAAAATCAGGTAGTTTTAGATAATAAAAAGCCACGGAAATTCCGTGGCTTTAATTATATGTTTTTAATTAAATAATCGTTATCGTTTAGCGTAAAATCTTCAGTTTTTGCGTTAGTCAAAATGATTTTATCATTTTCAGTTGAAATAACGGCAAAAACCTTTGCACCGTCGTAATTTTCTATTATGCTTTGTAAATAAATGGTTAAGGGCGAACTTTCGTGGTTATTCTTGTCGTAAGTAAGCAAGCACCCCGCGGTTGTAAACGCGTCGCTAAGCGCACCGTTTATGCCTGTAACCGTTACGCTTGCAACACCCGTGTCGGTAGGCATGCCCGTTTTTGGGTTTATGATGTGGCAATACTTTTTACCATCTGCGCCTAAGTGGTATCTTTCATAATCACCGCTGGTAGAAAGCGAAATATTTTTGTCGTTACCGCATAACACTTTTATAATGTGTTCATTAGATTTTCTTGGGTGGCGAATAGACAGCGTATCAACTTTAAGCAAGTTCAAACTGCTACCGCCCACGCTTATATATCCGTCGGTATAGCCGTCGTCTTTTAATATTTTTGCACCAAGGTCTACGGCGTATCCCTTAACTATTCCGCCAAGGTCAATTTTAACAAAGTCGTCTAACTTAGTAAGCGTTTTATTTTCTTTGTCAAAGTAAAGTTTTTCATAACCGATTTGCGCTTGTGCCTCGGCTATTTGCTCATTTTCGGGCGGGGTAAAGTTTATGGTTAGTTTATAAGGTGCAAATCCCCAAAGTTTAACTAATGGGTAGACGGTCGGGTCAAAACCACCTTGAGTGAATTTATAAGCGGTGTCAACTAAAGTGAAAACTTCAACTGCCCTGTCGCTTAAATTTATAGGCGTTCCTTTGGGATCGTTGTTAAAGCGGTAAACGATAGAATTTTCTTTATTTGCGTCGAACTCGCTCTCTAATTCAAAAAAAACTGATTTAATTTTATCTTGGGTGTCTTTGGAAATGGGTTTTGTTGCCGTTTGAATATGGATATAAGTGCTAAAACAAGTAAAATCAAACGCACTACCCGTTTGCTCACACGCAAAAAGTGGAAGTGTAAGCATAAGTGCCAAAATCACCGCAAAAAGTTTTTTGATAAATCGCATAGTAAACTTCTCTTTAAGTAATTTTATAATATTATTATATATAAAAACTCTTTAAAAATCAAATTTATATTGACAAACATCAGCCACTTTGGTAAAATAATAAACGAATTTTTATTTATAGTGGGGTAAATCGGGGCGCTCTCCGTTTTAAAAGGGGGTAAAATGGCTAAGTATAAGATTGCTGATATAGTTTTTGAAGCCGTTTTGAATTACTCGTTTACCCAAAAAGTATGCGCGTCTTACGAATGCCATGGGGACGAGCCCGTTGAATTTACTGCGGTTATCACTAAAGAAGACATTGAAGAAGAACGCCGTCGTACCCGTGATTTTTATGAAGAATACTTAGAGTGGTTGGCACTTCTTAGAAAACTTTGTTCTTACGCCGTTAAAAACGCAGACGCTTTGCTTTTCCACAGTAGCGCTATTATGGTTGACGGCAATGCGTATCTTTTTACCGCGCCGAGTGGAACGGGTAAGTCTACCCACGCTAAGCTTTGGCGTGAACTTTTAGGTGATAGAGCGGTTATGATTAACGATGATAAGCCGATTGTAAGGCTGGTTGACGGAGAGTTTTTCGTTTACGGCACGCCTTGGAACGGCAAGCATCGTTTAGACAGCAATATTAAAGCAAAATTAAAGGCAATTTGCATTTTAAATAGAGCAACTGAAAATTCTATAAGAAAAGCGACTACTCAAGAAATGCTCCTTACTATACTTAACCAAACCATTCGCCCGGAAGAAGTGGGGGGTATGGATAAACTGCTTAAGTTGATAGAAAAGATGATTACTTCTGTTGAATTATATTCGCTTGGTTGTAATACTCAAATCGATTCTGCAAAACTGTCTTATGAAACTATGTCGGGGGAAAAATTATGAAAGTAAAAGATGGATTTATACTCCGTGAAGTGGCAGGAAACTTTATTGTCGTTGCGGTGGGTGGCGCCGTTAAAAATTTTAACGCCGTAATCACCTTAAACGAAACGGGCGCACTTTTATGGCGTGCGCTTGAAAAAGGTGCGGAAGAAAAAGATTTGCTTAAAGTTATTCTTGACGAATACGATATTGATGAGGCTACCGCTAAAGCAGACGTTTTGGCGTTTATTAAGAAATTACAAGGCGCAAGCCTACTCGTATAAAAAAGGAAGTTTACCATGGAAAAGGGATTTGATAACAAAAAGTATTTAGAAATGCAATCGGCGAAGATTTTAGAAAGAATTAAAATGTTCGGCGGTAAACTTTACCTTGAATTCGGCGGAAAACTTTTCGACGATTATCACGCATCAAGAGTTTTACCTGGGTTTGAACCCGATAGTAAGATTAAGATGCTTTCTCAACTCAAAGACAAGGCGGAAATTTTGGTCGTTATCAACGCTAACGATATCGAAAAGAATAAACAGCGTAGCGACCTTGGCATTACTTACGATTTAGACGTGCTCCGCTTAATTGATATTTTTGAAAGCCAAGGTTTTTACGTTGGCAGTATTGTTTTAACAAGATTTGCTGAACAACCCTCTGCAATCGCTTTCCAAAAAAGATTGGAAATGCGTGGGATTAAAGTTTACCGTCATTATCCTATTGACGGTTATCCTTCAGAAGTAGAAAAAATCGTTTCAGATAACGGTTACGGCAAGAACGAATATGTTGTTACAACCCGTCCGCTCGTTATAGTTACCGCACCTGGTCCTGGTAGCGGAAAAATGGCAACTTGTTTATCACAACTCTATCACGATAACAAGCGCGGTGTTAAATCAGGATACGCAAAATATGAAACTTTCCCCGTTTGGAACTTGCCTATAACTCACCCCGTAAACGTTGCTTACGAGGCTGCAACCGCGGATCTTAACGATATGAATATGATTGACCCTTTCCATTTAGAGGCTTACGGTCAAATGGCGGTTAACTATAACCGCGACGTGGAAATTTTCCCCGTTTTATCGGCTATGCTACAAAAAGTGCTTGGCGAATGTCCTTATAAGTCGCCTACAGATATGGGCGTTAATATGGCGGGGTATTGCATCGTTGACGACGGCGTTTGTCAAGAAGCGTCAAAGCAAGAAATTTTGCGCCGTTACTATGCTGCGCTTATCGACGTAAGAAAGGGCGTTCTCGGTAAAGAAACAATTTCTAAAATTGAAATATTAATGCAGAAGATGCATATAAGTATAAATGACCGCGCGGTAGTTAAGTCTGCGTTGGACAAGGAAACTGTTACGGGCAAGCCTGCGTGCGCAATGCAACTTGCAGACGGCACTATCGTAACGGGTAAAACGGGTGAACTTTTGGGCGCAAGCGCTGCAACTATGCTCAACGCATTAAAAGTTTTAGGTGGAATTGATGATTCCGTGTACCTTATTTCTTCAACCGTTATAGAGCCTATCCAAAAATTAAAAGTTAACCATATGGGTTCGGTTAACCCCAGACTTCATACTGATGAAATATTGATTTCGCTTGCCGTGTGCGCTGCAACTGATGATAAGGCTAAAGTTGCCCTTGCACAACTTTCTCAGTTAAAGGGCGCGCAATTCCACTCTTCAGTTATTTTATCCCCCGCAGATGAAATGACGTTAAAGAAGTTGGGCGTAAACGTTACTTGCGAACCTAAGCGTTCTTAAACGCGAAAAAACGCGAATAAAATACAAGAAAAATAAAAAGTTTAAAAATCAAGTCATAAATCGTTGACAAATAAATTTAAGCGTATATAATAAGACTTAGCACTCCAAAGGCGAGAGTGCTAAACTATGGAGGTATTTAATATGAAGGTTAAACCTTTATTCGACAAAGTTGTTGTTGAAAGTTTAGAAAAAGAAGAAAAGACTCAAAGCGGTTTTATTCTTCCGTCAGCATCACAAGAAAAGCAACAAATGGCTAAAATCGTAGCCGTTGGCCCTGGTGGAATTATCGACGGAAAAGAAATCGTTATGCAAGTTAAGGTTGGGGATACTATCCTTTACTCTAAATATGCCGGCAGTGAATTTAAAGTAGACGGCAAAGAATTGACCATTATCCGTCAAAGCGATATTTTGGCGGTTGTAGAAGATTAAGGAGGCTAAATAAAAATGGCTAAACAATTAAAGCACGGCGAAGAAGCAAGAAAGGCACTTCAAAAGGGCGTTGATACTCTTGCTGATACCGTAAAAATTACCCTTGGACCTAAGGGTAGAAACGTTGTACTCGATAGAAAATTCGGCGCACCGCTCATCACTAACGACGGTGTAAGCATTGCAAAAGAAATCGAACTTGAAGACGCTTTTGAAAACATGGGCGCAGCACTCGTTAAGGAAGTTTCAACCAAAACTAACGACGTTGCTGGTGACGGTACTACTACCGCAGTTATCCTTGCTCAAGCAATGATTAACGAAGGTTTAAAGAACGTTGCTGCTGGCGCAAACCCCGTTATTTTGAAAAAGGGTATTGCAGGCGCTGTTGAAACTGCTGTTGAAGAATTAAAGAAGATTTCTAAACCCGTAGTTGATAAAAACGGCATCAACCAAGTAGCATCTATCTCTGCAGGCGACCCCACCGTTGGTGAACTCATTTCAGAGGCTATGGAAAAGGTTGGTAAAGACGGCGTTATTACCATTGAAGAAGCAAAGACCATGAAGACCGAACTCACTACCGTTGAAGGTATGCAATTCGATAGAGGTTACGCATCTGCTTATATGGTTACCAACACCGATAAAATGGAAGCGGTTTTAGAAAGCCCCGTAATTTTAATTACCGATAAAAAGATTTCTTCTATTCAAGAAATTCTCCCCATCGTTGAACCTATTGCTCAACAAGGTATGAGACTTCTTATCATCGCTGAAGAAGTTGAAGGCGATGCACTTGCTGCTCTCGTTGTAAACAAACTTAAAGGCGTATTTAACTGCGTTGCAGTTAAGGCTCCTGGCTTTGGCGACAGAAGAAAGGCAATGTTAGAGGATATTGCTATCCTTACTGGTGGTACTGTTATTTCAAGTGAACTCGGTTACGAATTTAAGGACGTAACTATGGATATGCTCGGTCGCGCAGGTACCGTTAAGGTTGATAAGGATAACACCACTATTATTAACGGCGCTGGCAATCCGCAAGCAATCGAAGCAAGAAAGCAAGCCATCAAGGCTCAAATTGCTGAAACCACTTCTGATTACGATAGAGAAAAATTGCACGAACGCCTTGCTAAACTTGCTGGTGGCGTAGCAGTTATCAACGTAGGTGCTGCAACCGAAATTGAAATGAAAGAAAAGAAACTTCGTATTGAAGATGCTCTTAACGCAACCAAGGCTGCCGTTCAAGAAGGTATCGTTCCTGGTGGTGGTATTGCGCTTATCTCTACTATTAAAGTGTTGAAAGCATATGTTGAAACCCTTACTGGTGATGAAAAGACTGGTGCTGAAATCGTATTGAAGGCTGTTCAAGCACCTTTAAGACAAATTGCTTTGAACGCTGGTCTTGACGGTTCAGTTATCCTTAACGAAGTATTAAAGGCTGACAAAGCAAACTTCGGCTTTAACGCTCTCACCAACGAATACTGCGATATGGTTGAATGTGGTATTATCGACCCGACTAAGGTTACCCGCTCAGCATTAGAAAACGCAGCGTCAGTTGCCGGCGTATTCTTAACTACTGAAGCCGTTGTTGCTGATATCGTTGACAAGAATGCACCCGCTATGCCTGCTGGTGGAATGGGTGGAATGTACTAATTTTAAGCGCGAATAAGCGGCGTTATGCTGCGTTACTGCTTTGCGTTTTGACTTCGATGACCAGACGGTCTATCTCATCCAAAACGCTTCGCGAGCCTTGCATAACTTGCTTCTTCACACTTAAAAATCATATAACCTAATAATAAAAAGGCTCTCTAAAAACGAGAGCCTTTTTTGTTTATAATAAATTTATATTTTTTATTTAAGGGGAAGGCTTTTTTTCCGAATACAGCCTTCCCCTTAATATCCCTAACTGTAAAACTCCTCAAACCCTCTAAATCTCCTTAATCTTTAAGGAGAAATCATTAAGGAATAAATTAAAACAAAGCGTAGCCTTGAACTGCTTGTAACTATGACTTAAAATCACAACTTGAAACTATAAATAAAAAGGCTCTCTAAAATGAGAGCCTTTTTTGTATAATTCGACAAAATTTGCTTATAATATTTAAAGCGGATAAAGGGGGAACTATGGACGATAAGTTTTTATTCGGTATGCTCCTTGGCGTTATCGGTGGCGCGGTTATTGCCACTAATTCTGCAAGGGCAAGGCAAATGGTTAGGGACGGGCAAGAACAAGTAAAAGAAAAAATGGAAGAAGTTTCTAACTGTTCGCAAAAGAAAAATCAATAATTGATTGACGGAGAAAAGAAATGTTGCTTATTCTCCGTCATTTTCTTTAAAACAATTGCATTTATTATACAAAATATGGTAAAATATATGCGTGGAAAGATTTTTGTGCCTTGACATAGGCGATAGAAGAATAGGCGTTGCTGTATCAGACCCTTTTAACTCGTATGCGCTACCCGTGGAAACTTACGTTCGCAAGAACTTGAAAACGGATTTAGAAAAAATGCGCGCTTACGTAAAGGATAAGTGTATAACGGCACTCGTTTGCGGTCTGCCCGTAAACTTTGACGGAACTCCTTCAATTCAAACGCAAAAGGCGTTGTTCTTTATTGAAAAATTAAAAGAAACGCTTTCGTTGGAAGTGTTTACGGTTGATGAGCGTTGCTCTACTTGTGAAGCAGAAGAAACTCTTATTTCACAAGGTAAAAGCAGGCAAGAACGCAAACAATTTGTGGACAGCCTTGCTGCCGCAACTATTCTACAAGGATTTTTAAACGATAAAAATAAATCTAAATAAAAAGGAGACTTATTATGAGCGAAAAAGAAAAGAAATGCACTTGTGGCTGTGATGAACACGAACATGAATGCAAATGTGATGAACATGAACACGATTGTGATTGCGACTGCGGTTGTGATTACGAAGACGATATCGTAGAACTTACCACCGACGATGGTAAAAAACTTAAATTCTACTTTGTAGGTACCCTTGAATATCAAGGCAAAAACTACTCTGCTTTTGAACCCGCAGAACAAATCGACGGCATTGATGATGACGACCTTATCATCTTTGAACTTGCTGGCGACGATGAAGAAACCGCTGACCTTCTCCCCGTAGAAGACGAAGCAATCTTAGATGCTGTGTTTGAAGAATTCTGCAAGGCTTTGGAAGAGGAAGAAGCGTTGGAAGAAGAAACCAACCTTTAAGGGCTTATCTACTGCGTGTGGCGTCGTTAACTGCCTTGCGCAAAAAACTTCGATGAACAGACGTTCTATCTCATCTTTTTGCGCAGTCGAGCCTAGCCACACTTGTATCTAAACCCTTAAAGCAAGTTATAAGCCATATCTACGGCGCAATACTGCGTTAACTGCAAAGCGAGTTGACTTCGATATTAAAAATAAAAAGGCGCAAGATTTTGCGCCTTTGATTTTATAAAGGTTTTACTATGGATTTCGTATTATTAAACGAACAACAAAAAGAGTTTTATTCTAAAGATATTCTTCGCTTAATGACTTTGAGCGATAAAGATTTTATTCCGCCGTTATCGGCACGCTCATCAACCTTGCAAAAAAACTTGGTAGGGGAGTGCGCTACTGGCGACGTTAAGCCCTATTTTAACGAAATGATTAAGCAACAAGTTTTAGGCTTTATTGAAGACGGCGTATTTTTAGGCTTTGTGTCTTTTAAATTAGACTACACAAACGACACTATTAGTGAAAATACTTTGCCTAACGTTTATTTATCAACGCTCGTTTTGGCGGAAGAAGCAAGGGGTAAAAAGGTAACTTTTTTTGCTTACGACCATATTTTTAATACGCTTTACCCAAAGCGCAGTATTTACACAAGAACTTGGTCAACTAATATTCCGCATATCAAAATTTTATCTAAGTTTAATTTTAGCCTCCTTAAAAGAATAAAAAACGACCGTGGCGACGGTATCGACACCGTTTACTTTGAACTTAAAAGATGAAAGTTAATAACAACACAAAACTCGGCTTTTTTAAGCCGAGTTTTGTTTTTTATACCATTAATGGTATAAACAAACGTGTATTTTATAATAAAAAAGGAGTTTTATTATGGATAGAATTTACACGGGTTTTGAAAGTTTAGACAAATACTTAAAAATTTATAAAGGCGATTTAGTTGTGATAGGTGGCAGACCTGTAATAGGTAAAACGTGTTTTATGTGTTCTATGATAGAAAAAACCATAGATAAACAAAAGACTTTATTTTTTACCATGCAAACGAAAAAGCACAAAGCAATAGAAAGACTACAACTGTTAAACGTTAAAGAAAATGATAATTTTTATTTGTATGATGACTTTGTTGACTATGAAGAATTGCTATTAATAGTCGCCGAACACAAAATAAAATATGATATTGACGTTGTATTTATAGATAATGCTGTTGATTTGTTTAATAATACTTGCCGTTTGGAAAGTGAAACTACTATTAAATTAAAAAGAATAGCGGAAAAACTAAACGTTGCAGCCATTATAGCCGATGGACATAAATATACGTATAAAAGGCGTTCTTACTACATTGATTTAAGGCATAAGTCTTTAATTAAGTATGCTGATAAAATTATTACAATCAATCGACCCGACAAAATGGCAACAGAAAAAGAACTTGAAGATGGTATAGTCGAAAAATATGTTGCTGAAATTATGGTTGACAAAAATATGGAAGAATATTATACCCCTTGGATAAATTTAAAATTTGATAATAACTCTTTAACCTTTAATGAAATTCCTAAAACACCTTGATTTATTGCGACAATTTTGGTATAATAAATATACTAAAATAAAGGCGATATGGAAATGGAAAGTTTTGAACCAAAAAAGTTGGCGCTGATTAGGGTTTTACAAATTTTAGAAAAACATAGCGACTGTGAACACCCAATAAAGCACGATAAAATAGTAGACCTACTAGAGAGTGAATACGGACTTACAATTGAAAGAAAAGCAATCGGTAGAAACATATCACTACTTAACGAAGCGGGGTATGATATTGAAACTACCAAAAAAGGCTCTTATCTTGCCGAACGCACGTTTGAAGATAGCGAACTAAAACTCTTAATAGACGGTGTTTTATCAAGTAAGCATATCACGCCCAAACAATCAAAAGAGTTAATTGAAAAACTTTGTGGTCAGGCAAATAAGTATTTCAAAAAACACGTTAAAAATATCTATTCGGTGCAAGACTGGAATAAAACTGAAAACGTTGCGGTGTTTTATAATATTGAAATTATTGACGAAGCCATTGAAACGGACAAGCAAATCAAGTTTGATTATAATAAGTACGGCGCAGATAAGAAAATGCATCGATCTGCAATTCACTCGGTTAGTCCATATCAAATGATACTTCATAACCAACGTTATTATTTAATGGGGTATAATGAAAAATGGCAACATATTCAGTACTATCGCATGGATAGAATTACCGATATTGAACTTATAGATAAAAGCAGAACGCCGTTAAAATCAATTAATGGCTTTGAATGCGGTATTGACTACAAACGCTTTTCTTCTTCTATGCCGTATATGTTTTACGACGAGCCAAAAGTAGTTGAATTTATTGCAGACGGCTGGGCGTTAGACCAAATTATAGACTGGTTTGGTAAGGATATTAAGATAGAAGAGCGAGAAGACGGTCGTTTTTTAGTTAAAGTCAAAGCAAGCATTAACGCAATGGAATACTGGTCAATGCAATACATGAACGCCGTTGAAGTTTTATCGCCATTAGAATTAAGAGAACGAATAAAGAAAAACGTTCAAGTCGCAAATGAAAAATATAAGGAGTAAGAAAGATGGAAAAAGATAATAAGGTTTTAGACATAATAATTAGTTTTGTAAAAGCGATACAAAACACACCAAAAAAGGGAAAGGATGAAGCGTGTTTTTATATGGATGACGGAGCGAATCGTTTATGGGGGGCAAAATATCTTTTAGGACAAATTTTGCGACAATATGAAATAAACAATGACCATTTTTTTATTTCTGTTGCTGCAGATAAATTATGGAAAGAAATAACAAACGGAAAAGAAGACATTAAGGATTATCATTATACAATGAAAGTTCCTGTTCATAAAGAATGTAAATTGAATCTATATAAGGGGGCGGCAAAAGAGCCTTTTGAAAAAGAAAAAGCTTTTGCGCCCACAAACACATTTCAATATAGACAAGTTTTTCACGATGAGCACGTTATTCCTATTGAAGATGTTATACAACACTTAATTGCCTTGAAAGAATTAAGTTATAAAAACGTACAAAATATTTTGAATAAAATTTATATGTGTCGCATGTTAAAAAGTGAAAATAGTGGACTTTCTCACAAAAGACCTTTTTCAGTTGTTGGTACAATTGAAACAATATATCGCGAAAAAAACATAGAAATTGTTGATTGGGATATTAAAAAAAACGACATGGTTAATATTTTTTAATTTAAAGAAGAAATCAATGAGGGGTTTTATCTGTGCCCAAATATAAAAACATATTCCCATAGAAGAGCAAAATATTTTGGCGCATATTGGGATAAAAACGTAAATTATATTGCTGAAATAAAAGCAAAAATAATTTTAAATGGTAAGCAACTTAAAATAGCGTGGAACAACACGCAACAATCAGAAGAAATTATCTTGATAGCAAAGGAAAAATTGGAGCTTTGTGCCGATTGGAGAAAAGAAGAACTTGCCAATAGCGAAATGCAGATGTTTTTATTTGGCAATCTTAAACAATTAGATTATCGTAAAAAAACACGTGGCGGAATGTTTTCTTCAAAAAGATATTTTACAGTAAAAGCAAAAAATATTAATGAATTATTTAATGAGCTAAACAATAAAACATGGGAATAATCCCAAAGATGGTACAATAATCGTGATATTATCCTTTTAGAAAATTAAAAGGAGTAATATTATGAGTAACGATGACAAAAAGAAGAAAGAGCAACTAACAAATTTAGGATTTTTTGCTTTAGGATATGCGTCAACAAAATGGATAATTGATTTTATATTTTCATTATTTAAGCCAAGAAACAACAAAAAGAAGTAGGGAGTTTTTCATTTGTTGTTAAAAACAACTTATTAATTTAACCACTAAAAAACTACATATTGTATATTAAAAAAAGCCGAAAACTATTTTCGGCTTTTTTGTTGGTTTTTTGCTAAAATTCTTTAAAAAACCCTATAAAATCGTTTGCATATATAGCGGTTTTATGCTAAAATATACAAGCAAAAATTCGCACTTGCGTATTGCAAGGGTTTTCGTGTTTCCATAAAAAACTATTAAACCGTGGAAATGTAACCCTTATTATAAGCATTCGCAAGGAGGCAGAACGGAGGTATTTTATTATGGCAGTTATCACTATGAAACAACTTCTTGAAACTGGCGTTCACTTCGGTCACCAAACCAGACGTTGGAACCCCAAAATGAAGAAGTACATCTACGGCGAAAGAAACGGTATTCATATCATTAACCTTGAACAAACCGTTGAACTCATCGAAAAGGACGTTTATCCTTTCGTTGTTGAAACCGTAAAGCAAGGCAAGAGCGTACTTTTCGTAGGTACCAAAAAGCAAGCTCAAGACGCTATCAGAGAAGAAGCAGAAAGATGCGGTCAATACTACATCAATAGCAGATGGTTAGGTGGCACTCTTACTAACTTCAAAACCATCAGATCAAGAGTTGAAAGACTTAACAAACTTGACAACATGGAAAAGATGGGCGAATTTGATTTGCTCCCCAAGAAAGAAGTTATCGGTCTTAAGGCTGAAAGAGAAAAACTTCAAACCAACCTTGGCGGTATCAGAGAAATGAGAACTCTTCCTGGTTTAATGTTTATCGTTGACCCCGCACAAGAAGACATTGCTGTTTTAGAAGCAAGAAAACTTAACATTCCTATCGTAGCAATTACCGACACCAACTGTGACCCCGACCTTATCGACCACGTTATCCCTGGTAACGACGGTGCTATTAGAGCAGTTAAACTCATTGCATCTGTTATCGCTGACGCTGTTATCGAAGCAAACCAAGGCGAACAAATGGAAGAAGTAGCAGAAGTTGCTACCGAACAAGCTGAATAATTTAATATTTTAAGGGAGATTATAACTATGTTTACAAGTAAAGACGTAATGGAACTCCGCAAGAAGACTGGCGCAGGCGTTGCTGATTGCCAAAAGGCTTTGAAAGAAACCGATGGCGATATGGAAAAGGCTGTTGACTTTTTGAGAGAAAAGGGTATGGCTACCGCTGCTAAAAAGGCGTCAAGAATCGCTGCTGAAGGTATCGTTGATGCTTTAGTTAAAGATAAGACTGGCGTTTTAGTAGAAGTTAACTGTGAAACTGACTTCGTTGCTAAGGGCGATCAATATAAGGCTTTCGTTGCAAGCGTTGCTGAATACGTTTGTGATAACGAAGTTGCTGATATCGATGCTTTAGTTGCTGCTAAGGCTGACGCTACCGTTGAAGCAACCGCTAAAATCGGTGAAAAAATCGCTATCCGTCGTTTCGCTAAATACACCACAGACTGTGGCGTTGTTGAAAGTTACATCCACATGGGTGGTAAGGTTGGCGTTTTAGTAGAAGTTGAAGGTTGCACTTGCGACGGTGCTAAAGAACTTGCACACGACGTTGCTCTTCAAATCGCTGCTGCTAAACCCTTATATTTAAATGCATCAGAAGTTCCTGCAGAAGTTTTGGAACACGAAAAAGAAATCTTGAAAGCACAAGCGCTTAACGAAGGTAAGCCTGCTGCTATCGTAGATAGAATGGTTGAAGGTAGAGTTAAGAAGTACTATGAAGAATTCTGCTTAGTAAACCAAGCATTCGTTAAAGATCCTTCAATGACCATCGAAAAACTCGTTAAATCTTATGGCGATAAGATGGGCAAAACTCTTTCTATCAAACGCTTTACCCGTTTCGAAATGGGCGAAGGCTTAGAAAAGAGAAGCGACGACTTCGCTGCTGAAGTTGAAGCACAAATGAAGAAATAATTTCTTTAGTTATAAACACCGTTAGGTTTCCTAACGGTGTTTTGTTATACTTAGGGGTTAAAAACATTGTTAAATGTTAAAAAAAGTCGGTTTTTTTTACGGATATAGTTTTTACTATGGACAAAAACAAAAAAATGGTATATAATAAGTAGGATAAGTTAAGGAGAAGGCATTTATGAAAAAAGCAGTTTACAAAAGAGTTATCATTAAACTTTCAGGCGAAGCGCTTGCAGGTGAACAAGGCAACGGCATTAACGAACAAGTTTTAGATTCTATTACCGACCAAATTATCGCTGTTAAAAACTTAGGCGTTGAAATCGGTATCATCGTTGGTGGCGGTAACTTCTGGCGTGGTAGACAAGGCAAAGAAATGGATAGAACTACTGCAGACCATATGGGTATGCTTGCTACTATCATCAACGCTTTAGGTCTTCAAGACGCGCTCGAAAGAAAGGGTATTCCTACCCGCGTTCAAACTGCACTTACAATTACCCGCGTTGCTGAGCCTTACATTTTAAGAAAGGCTATGTCTCATCTTAACAAGGGCAGAGTAGTTATCTTCGCTTGCGGAACTGGTAACCCGTACTTTACTACCGATACTGGTGCTGCTCTCCGCGCGGCTGAAATCAATGCGGAAGTTCTTCTTCTTGCTAAAAACGTTGACGGTATTTATGATAGCGATCCCAAACTCAATCCCAACGCTAAAAAACTTGACGAAGTTTCTTATAAAGATTATATCGCTCAGGGCTTAAAGGCTATGGATACCACCGCAATCACCATTTGTATGGAAAACAACATTCACGTTTTATCTTTCGGGCTCTTTGAAGAAAACGCGTTGTTAAGGGCTGTTACGGGTGAGAAAATCGGAACCCTTATTAAATAGTTTTTTTCGCTCCAAACGGTTGAGATGTCCAAGCGAAACACTGCGCAATATTGTGTTAAACCCCTTGTCAAGATGTATACTCTTGCCTTCGGGCTTTGCCTTATCTTGCTTGCGTTTGGCTTGTCCTTCTTGTTCAACCTTTGTCGCTACAAAAACTACAATAATCCTTATATACTGCGTTATATAAATTAAAACTTGTTAAAATTTAAACTTATTATATACAATTACCATAACGAAAAGGAGAAATTATTATGGCAATCCAAAACGAACAATTTGAAATGATTATGATGGAAACTATGGAAAGAACGGAAAAAACCGTTTCTGTTTTGAACGGCGAATATATTACTATTCGCGCGGGCAGAGCAAACCCCCATATTTTAGATAAAGTTTTAGTTGATTATTACGGCTCTCCTACGCCCATCAATCAAGTTGGTAACCTTTCAGTAACTGAAGGTAGATGCTTGGTTATTGCTCCGTGGGATGCAAGCATGCTTAAAGTAATCGAAAAACAATTACTTGCTGAAAACCTTGGTATTACCCCCGTTAACGACGGTAAGGTTATCCGTCTTACTTTCCCCGCGCTTACTGAAGAAAGAAGAAAAGAACTCGTTAAGCAAATCAAAAAGATGGCGGAAGACAGCAAGGTTGCAATTAGAAACATTCGCCGTGACGGTATGGATGCGTTAAAGAAAATGAAGAACAACAAAGAACTTTCTGAAGACGAACATGCTGTTTGCGAAAAAGATATTGACAAAGTTATTGCTGACGCTATTGAAAAGATTGAAAAACTTTGTGTTGAAAAAGAAAAGGATATTCTTTCTGTATAATGAGTGAATGTAAAATTCCCCACCACGTAGGCATAATTATGGACGGAAACGGGCGTTGGGCAACCGCGCGCGGTAAAGACCGTTCTTATGGACATAAGATAGGCTCAGCTAACGTCGATAAAATTGTAGAACACGCATTTAATAGCGGTGTTTACGCGCTTACCTTATACGCGTTTTCATCTGAGAACTGGGCGCGCCCTAAAAAAGAAGTTGACGAACTTATGAAACTTCTTAAAATTTATATGCAAAAGTTTTATAAAAAACTTGTGGGTAGCGGTATAAGGCTTATTATTGCAGGGGATAAAAGTGCGCTCTCTACCGATCTTGTAAAAGAGATTGAAAAGGTGGAAAACGCTACTAAAGACAACTCGGAACACATACTTAATATCGCTTTAAATTATGGCGGTAGGCAAGAGATTGTAAACGCTGTTAACAAACTTATTGCAGACGGAAAAGGTGTAACCGTTGACACGATTACTGAATATTTATATACAAAAGACTCAAGCGATCCCGACCTTATTATAAGAACGGGTGGGGAAAAACGCTTATCTAATTTTTTACTTTACCAAGGCGCTTATAGCGAACTTTATTTTACCGACGCTTTGTGGCCTGATTTTGATGAAATAGAGTTTGACAAGGCTTTAGAAGAGTTTTCAAAAAGAAAACGCCGTTTTGGCAAGATATAAGGTGTAACTATGTTAAAAAGAACTATTACGGGTGCGTTATACGTATTATTCATAGCGGGATTTTTTCTTCTTCGTGAAGTTGATCACCGCTTGTTTGCGTTGATGATTTATCTTTTTGCCATTACTGGCACTTTTGAAATTACGCGCGCGTTAAAACCTTATCTTATTCAAGGCAACTATAACACGCAGATAACTTTCGGCGTGGGTTTGGTTCCTATGTACTGTGTGTTCGAATATATTATTGAACGCGGTTCAGGTGGCTCTGTTATTGCTATTGCACTTCTTCTTGCGCTTGGTTTTGCTATCGCTTGCAAAATGCAAAAGAAAAGCAATGAAATAGTTGCTGCTAATATTTTAGGGTATTTTTATCCCGTAATTCCGCTTGTTGCATTGCTTTCTTGTAATGATCTTGCGGGTTCAAATTATAGCGAAGGTTTTATTGCGTTGCTGTTATGTTTTGTGTGCAGTTCACTATCAGATACCTTTGCTTATTTGGTGGGTAGTTTCTTTGGCGGTAAGAAACTTTGCCCTAAACTTAGCCCCAAAAAGACTTGGTCGGGTGCAATCGGTGGCGTTATCGGTGGTATCGTGGGCGCAATCTTAGTTTTGGTAATTTTTGGAAGCAGAGTTCACTTAGGTTTTGATAACAAGTGGTTATTCTTTATTATAATCGGCGCGGTATCTTCTGTGCTTACAATTCTTGGCGACTTGTTTGAAAGTTCAATTAAGAGAAAGGTTGGCATTAAAGATATGGGCAATATTTTGCCTGGCCACGGTGGTATTTTGGACAGAATTGACGGAATAAGTTTCGTTGCATTGTTCATTTATATATTGTTCTTATTCGTTTAGGAGAAAAATGAAAAAAATAGCACTTATCGGTAGTACGGGTTCAATCGGCAAGCAAGCCTTATCAGTTGTCCGCCGTCATCCAGACAAATTTGAAATAGTATCACTCGCCGCCGGAAATAACGTCGGCGAGTTTTTATCACAAGTAACCGAGTTTAAGCCTAAGGTTGCGTCTTTATCTTGCACGGACAAGCAAGTTTGTGAACAAATCCCTAAGGGCGTAGAGTTTTATCAAGGTGAAGATGCATTCAAAAACGCCATCATTGATGATGCTGATATCGTGTTGGTTGCGTTAGTTGGATTTAAAGGTATTCTTGCCGTGCTTGATGCCATTGAAAAGGGCAAAGATATTGCACTTGCTAATAAAGAAAGCCTTGTAGTCGGTGGCGATTTGGTTATGAGAAAGGCAACGGAAAAGGGCGTAAAGATTATGCCCGTAGACAGTGAGCACTCTGCTATTTGGCAAGCGCTTAATTTTGATTATCAAACGCCTTTCAATAAAATAATTTTGACTTGTAGCGGTGGCGCGTTTAGAGATATGACCAAAGAACAACTATCTACTGTTACCGCGCGTGATGCTCTTGCACACCCCAACTGGGCTATGGGCAATAAAATTACCGTGGACTGTGCAACTTTGGTAAACAAGGCTTTTGAAGTTATTGAGGCAAAATGGCTATATAATACAAGTTTTGACAAAATAGACGTTATAATTCACCGCGAAAGTATCATACACTCTATGGTAGAGTTTGCTGACGGTGCGGTTATGGCGCAAATGAGTTATCCTACTATGGAACTTCCTATAACGCTTGCACTATCTGGCGGTCAAAGACTTGACGCGGGCTTAAAGAGTTTAGATTTTGCATCGCTTTCAAAACTTTCTTTTGAAAAGATTGATAACGAGCGTTTTCCGTGTTTTAATTTAGTGGTTGACACGGCAAAATTTGGCGGAAATTATCCCGCGGTGGTCAACGCTGCAAACGAGCAAGCAGTTCAACTCTTTTTACAAGGCAAAATCTCTTATAAAGATATTTATAAAGCGCTTTACGGAACGGTTCAAGCCTTTTATGGTGGACACCACACCGACCTTGATGAACTTATTGAGGCGGATGAATACGGTCGCCGTTACGTAAAAGAACTTTTCGGGGTGTAATGGAATATTTATTAATGGCCACTTTTGGCGAAGTTATGGGCTATATAGGGTATATTGCGCTGGCGGTTTTAGTTTTGCTTATAATGATAACCGTGCACGAGTTCGGACATTATATAGCAGGTAAAATTTTTGGGTTCGGCATAGAAGAATTTGCAATCGGTTTTGGTCCTAAAATCTTTTCAAAAACCAAAAAGAACGGTGAAGTTTTTTCTGTTAGACTTCTTCCTATCGGTGGGTTTTGTGCTTTCCGTGGTGAAGATAATGAAAGCGATGACCCAACCGCGTTCAATAATAAAAAGTGGTGGCAAAGAATTATAGTGCTTATATCGGGCGCGCTTATGAACTTTGTTTTAGCGTTGCTTATTATAATTTTGATGTTTTCTATCTATGGTCAAACAGCGCTTGTTGCCTATAAAACCGAGCCTACAACCGACGTTATGTATACTGCGGAAAATAGTTTCCTTGATAAAGACGTTATAATAAAGGCGAACGGTAAAAACATATATCTATCGACCGACCTTATGGACGCTGTTAAAGATAAAAAAGCGGGGGATACGGTAGAGTTTTTAATTTATCGTGACGGTAAGGAAGTAACTATTGATTTAATGCTCCGTGCCGATACTGATTTTAAGAATGTTGAAGATAATAAAACCTTGTTTTCCGCACTTGGTATTTTATGTGAAACCAATGCTGAAACGGGCGAAATTACTAAAAGCGGTCTTTATGTTACCGGTATAAAATTTAACTTTTTTAGAACGATTGCAAGAAGTTTTGAGTATTCAATTAAACTTGCATTAAGCATATTCACCATTATAGGTCAACTTTTAACGGGTGCGCTCGGGATAAAGTCTATGGGCGGAACGGTTACCACTATTTCGGTTACAGCCGAGGCAATAAAGGTGGGTGGGTTTAGAAACCTACTAAACATTTCGTCCTTTATAGGCGTAAACTTGGCGGTGTTTAATTTATTGCCCGTCCCCGCGCTTGACGGTTCAAGAGTAGTGTTTACCTTAATTGAAGGAATTACAAAAAAGCCCATAAACCGTAGGGTAGAAGGTATAATTCACACAGTTGGTTTAGTTTTATTATTGCTGTTTGCTGTGTTTGTTGATTTGCAACAATGCTTTTAAGCGCGAATAAGCATCGCATTTCTGCGTTAACTGTTTCGTGAAAACAATCTCGATAACCAAAAAGGTTTATCTCGTCTGTTTTCACTCACGAGCCTTGAACTGCTTGCTTCTTCACTCTTAAAATGTTATATCAAAAAGGTTAATCTCATCCAAAACACTTCGCGAGCCTTGCCTAACTTGTGTCTATGTCTTAAAATAGTTTTGGGATAGACGGTCTATCTCATCCGTTTTTACGAGCGAGCCTTGTCTTGCTTGCAACTACGATAAAAAGCATAATATAATATCAAAAGGCTCTTATTCATAAGAGCCTTTTTTACTTGTTCTTTTGATATTTTCAACAATATATAAGTTATAATTATAAAATTATGTGTTAAGTTATAGGTATTATTAAAAATTGTTATAAAAAATTATTTGACATCAAGTAATTATATGGTGTATAATTTCAGCAAAACAAAAGAGATTTCATCTTTGGAGGATAGAAAAATGGCTATTAAAAACGCATATATTCTTGACCTTTTATCAAGAGTAGAAAAGAGAAACCCCAACGAACCCGAATTTATTCAAGCGGTTACTGAAGTTTTCTCTACATTAGAACCCGTTATCGAAAAGAGACAAGACCTTGTTGATGCAGGCGTTTTGGAAAGAATCGTTGAACCCGAAAGACAAATTATTTTTAGAGTTCCGTGGGTAGATGACAACGGTAAAGTTCAAGTTAACCGTGGTTTTAGAGTTCAATATAACTCTGCTATTGGTCCTTACAAGGGCGGTATTAGACTTCACCCTTCAGTAAACATCGGTATTATTAAGTTCTTGGGCTTTGAACAAGTTTTCAAAAACTCACTTACTACTCTCCCTATGGGTGGCGGTAAGGGTGGTTCTGACTTTGACCCCAAAGGTAAATCTGATAATGAAATTATGAACTTCTGTCAAAGTTTCATGACTGAACTCTGTCGTCATATCGGTGCTGATTTGGACGTTCCTGCTGGTGATATCGGTACTGGCGCAAGGGAAATCGGTTATATGTTCGGTCAATATAAGAGAATTAGAAACGAATGGGTAGGCGTACTTACTGGTAAAGGCTTACACTACGGCGGTTCACTTGCAAGAAAAGAAGCAACTGGTTACGGTCTTTGTTACTTCACTAACGAAATGTTAAAGGCTAACGGCACTTCTTTCGAAGGTAAAACCGTTCTCGTTTCAGGTTCTGCTAACGTTGCTATTTACGCTTGTGAAAAGGCTACTACTTACGGTGCTAAAGTTGTTGCTATGTCTGATAGTAACGGTTACATCTATGATAAAGACGGTATCGACTTAAAGGCTGTTAAGCAAATTAAAGAAGTTGAAAGAAAGAGAATTAAAGAATATCTTAACTACCGTCCCAACGCTGAATATCACGAAGGTTGCAAAGGTATTTGGACTATTCCTTGTGACATCGCACTTCCTTGTGCAACTCAAAACGAAATCGATGGCGAAAGCGCAAGAATTTTGGCTAAGAACGGTTGTAAAGTTCTTTCAGAAGGTGCAAACATGCCTTCAACCCCTGAAGCAATCTCTGTTTACTTTGAAAACGGTATGCTTTATGGACCTGCAAAGGCTGCAAACGCTGGTGGCGTAGCAACTTCTGGCTTGGAAATGAGCCAAAACTCACTCCGTCTTTCTTGGTCTTTTGAAGAAGTTGATGAAAAACTTCACGGCATCATGAAGAGCATCTTCAAAGCATGTGATGACGCTTCTAAAGAATACGGCATGCCCGGTAACTACATGGCTGGTGCAAACATTGCAGGTTTCTTAAAGGTTGCAGAGGCTATGAAGTCTCAAGGTAACGTTTAATTTTTAAGGGCTTATCTACGGCGTTGCAGGTCGTTACTGCCTTGCGCAAAAAACTTCGATAACCAAAAAGGTTAATCTCATCTTTTTGCGATAGGGGGTGCCTACTGCAACTTGCATCTAAACCCTTAAAATAGTTTTGAGATAGGCTGTTAATTTCACCCCAAACACTTCACGAGCCTTGTCTTGCAACTAACCCCTTAAAAAGTATTAGATAATATACTTTAATACAATTAAAAATTATTATTTTTGAACACTCATTATCCTTGAAAAGTTTAAAGATAAAAGAAAGGTCGACATTTTTGTCGACCTTTCTTTTTTTATTTTATTATAAGCATTTGATTTTCATTTTGTTTTTGATTTGAAACAAGGTTATAAATATCGTTTGCTAATATATCGAATTCAAAGCAACGCTTTGCAGATTTTTTTAGTTTTTCCACGTCGCTTTTTCTTGTAAGTACGGGGATAGAACTGTTATTAACGAGCAAGGAAATTAGGTCTTTAGATTCTTCTTTCACGGCAAGAACTTTTGCGTAGAGTTTTTCTTCTAAAAAGTCTTCTAAATCATACTTATTTACGCCCAAAAGATTTGCGGTTAAAATGCGCCTTACTCTGGTTTTAGTATAGCGTTTTGTAGATACTTTTTCTACGAGTGTTTCTAAGTCTTGGTTGTCTTTAGAAAATGCTTTGATTCTATTTTCTAAGCCTTCCGTACAGTCGGAAATTTTAGCCATTTCTTTTGCACTTTGTTTATAAACGCTTGCTAAAATCAAGTTTTCAATAGCAAACGGATAAACGCTCAAATCTTTATAAACGAACTTTGGAACGCTTTTTCTTAACTTCCATTTTCTACCCGTTTTTAAGACCTTTCTTATACTGGTTGCG
This sequence comes from Christensenellaceae bacterium, assembly GCA_045614185.1. Lineage (GTDB taxonomy): Bacteria > Bacillota > Clostridia > Christensenellales > Borkfalkiaceae > UBA1259. The sequence continues at coordinate 50,572 of JAZLCJ010000004.1, forward strand.
CTAGTAATACCTTTTTTCAAACTTTCATCGTTATGGTCGCCCTCTCTTAGCATAGGGAAGATATCCATATTGCTTTTAAGTTTCAATATCGCCTTAGTATATTCTAAACCTAAAATGTTGTTGGGTGATGCTATTAAGTTTTGGTCAAACTCATCTCTACCCAAATTTTTAAGCGCGTTAAACTTTGCCTTTGCCAAAGATATGCCTTTTTCAAGTTCAGCCTTTAACGCCTTTTTATATTCTCTGCTCTCGTCGTTAAGCGCGTCTGCAAGAAGAATATAATCTTTCTTTTCACCGCTTTCTACCCCAAAGCAAATTCCATCGATAACGCCTAAAGAATTAAGAATATTAACCGCGCCTTTTGCAAATATTTCCGCGTTGGCGGTGGCAAGTGGGGTGGGGAGTTCAAGCACTAAATCCGCGCCCGCCTCTATCGCGTGGCGCGCCCTTGTAAACTTGTCCAAAACGGCAATTTCTCCGCGTTGGGTAAAGTTTCCACTCATTATAACTATAATTTTTTCCGCGCCGAGTACTTGTTTCATATAGTCGATGTGTTTTTTATGACCTAAGTGAAAGGGGTTATACTCAGCTACACAAGCGCAAATTTTCATAAATTTATTTAAAACCCTAAATATTTATTTACTTTTTTTGTTAAATGGTGTAAAATAGATTAGTCAATAAATATTTTACAATATTTTATTGAATTTTCAAAACGATATTAAAAGAAAATTAAAAAGGAGCGTAAATTTATTATGTCCAACGTTTTAGAAAATATTAAAGCAAAAGCATCTGCAATGAACAAACACGTAGTTCTTCCCGAAGGTGAAGATTCAAGAGTAGTTAAGGCTGCTGCCGAAGTTGTTAAGCAAGGTCTTGCAAAAATTACCCTTCTCGGTAACCCTGCCCAAATCGCTAAAAACAACCCCGACGTTGACCTTGCCGGCGTAAACGTAGTTGACCCTGTAACTTATGAAAAAACTACTGCTTATGCTGAAATGCTCTATAAAGCAAGAGAAGGCAAAATCAACAAAAAGACTGGTCTTCCCGAATATGCTGACGTTGACGCTGCTAAGGCTGGCGTATTGAAAGATTACACCATGTACGCTGCACTTATGCTTAAAGCAGGCGATGTTGACGGTTTGGTTTCAGGCGCTTGCCACTCAACCGCTAACACGCTCCGTCCTGGTCTTCAAGTAATCAAAACTGCGCCTGGTATCAACACCGTTTCAAGCAGTTTCATTATGGTTGCTGACCGTGAAAATAAATATAACCCCGATGGCGTTGCAGTTTTCGCTGACTGTGCAATCAACATCGAACCCGATGCTCAACAACTCGCTGATATCGCTATTTCTTCTGCTGAAACCGCAAAGAATATTGCTGGTATCGAACCCAGAGTTGCTATGCTTTCTTTCTCAACCAAAGGCTCTGGTAATGACGACAAGTTCTTCAAATCAGTTCCCAAAATGCAAGAAGCAACCGCTATTGCAAAGGCTGCTGCACCCGACCTTAAACTCGACGGTGAATTCCAATTCGACGCTGCAGTTGCACCCGAAGTTGGTAAGTTAAAAGCACCCGATTCATCAGTTGCTGGTAACGCTAACGTATTCGTATTCCCCAACATCAACGCTGGTAATATCGGTTATAAAATTGCTCAAAGATTTGGTGGTTACATGGCTTTAGGTCCTATCTGCCAAGGTTTTGCAAAACCCATTAACGATCTTTCTCGTGGTTGCAACGTTGACGATATTATTGCGGTAGTAGCGATTACTGCTCTCCAAGCTTAAGACATATACACGGCGTTATGCTTCGTTTACTGAAAAGCGTTTGGATTTCGATGACCAGACGGTCAATCTCACCCCAAACACTTTTCGAGCCTCGCCTAACTTGTGTCTATGTCTTAATCTAACAACTAAACTAGTGCGAGTGAGCCTCGTTTTGCTTGCAACTATGCCTTAAAATAACAACTCGAAAAGGGTTTTATAAAATTAAAAAAAACTTTACAAGGAAAATATATAGATTATGAAAATTTTAGTTATTAATGCAGGTAGTTCTTCACTTAAATACCAACTCATCAATATGGAAGATGAAAGCGTTGTATTAAAGGGCGTTTGCGAACGTATTACCTTTAACGGCGGTATTCTTACTCAAAAGACTTTCGACGATAGAAAACTCGTTATCGAACAAGATATGCCCACTCATAAAGAGGCTATGGAACTCGTATTGAAGGCTATGCTCGATAAAGAAAACGGCGCGCTCAACGACATCAGCGAAATCAGCGCTGTAGGTCACAGAGTTCTCCACTCTGCTGAAGACTTCCATGCATCAGTTGTTATTGATGATGAAGTTATTAGAATTTGCGAAAAGAACGCAGTATTCGGACCGCTCCACATGCCTGGTAACATCGCGTGCATCAAGAGTTGCCGTGAAGTTATGCCCGGCGTTCCTATGGTAGCAGTATTCGATACTACTTTCCACTCAACCATGCCCGCAAAAGCGTATATGTACGGTATTCCGTATGAAGTATACGAAGAATTTAAAATTAGAAAGTACGGTTTCCACGGAACTTCACACAAGTTCGTTAGCCAAGAAACCGCTAAACTTCTTAACAACCCCAATGCAAAAATTATCGTTTGCCACTTAGGTAACGGTTCTTCAATCTCTGCTGTTAAAGACGGCAAGTGCCAAGATACTTCAATGGGCTTTACTCCGTTAGAAGGTTTAGTTATGGGTACTCGTAGTGGTGATATTGATCCCGCAGCGGTTGATTATTTGAGAGAAAAACTTAACTTAAAGCCCGAAGAAGTTGTTAACTATCTTAACAAAAAGTGCGGTGTTTTAGGTGTAAGTGGTATTTCAAGCGACCTTCGTGACTTAGAGGCAGCAACTGCTGAAGGTAATGAAAGAGCACTTCTCGCACTTGAAATTTTGGCGTACAGAGTTAAGAAGTACGTTGGTAGTTACATCGCTGTTTTAGGCGGTGCTGACGCAATCGTATTTACCGGTGGTATCGGTGAACACTCTCCCAGAATTCGTCGTTTAGTAATGGAAGGTATGGAATTCTGTGGCGCTAAGTTTGATGAAGAAAAGAACCTTTCTTATGACTCAGGCATCGGCTATCTTAACGCTGATGACAGCAAGGTTAAGGTTATCGTTCTTCCCACTAACGAAGAACTTTCAATTGCAAGAGAAACCAAAGACCTTACCCAAAAGAACTAATTTTGTTTATCTTAGATAAATTTTCGCGAAAAATCGTTGACAATAAGCGACAAATAGTTTATACTTGTATGGCTTATTAAGTTGAGGTAGTATGATTTTAGACCTTAGAAAAATTAAAAGAAGCGGAAAAGACCAAAGCGACTTTTTCTTTCTCTATCAGCCTGAAGGCGAATTAGTTGATATTCCGTCTGCAAAAATTGACGGTGAAGTTTCTATAAACGGAACTATAACTTTGACGGGTGAGCATTCTTGCTTTGTTGAAGGTGAAATCAACTTTACGGTATCGGGTGAATGTACTAGATGTCTTAAAGACACTTCTAATTCTTACTTGGTAGAGTTTAGGGAATCTTTGGAAGTGGATAACCCTGACGGTTATTCGGTTAAAAACGATACCGTGGATTTAAGCGTTATCGTTGACGATTATATTGCGATGAATATCCCCGTAAGTTTCTTGTGTGATGAAAATTGCAAAGGCTTATGCGTAGGTTGCGGAACAAACCTTAACGATGGGGAATGTAAATGTAAAAAACAATAGGTAGGTAATATAAAATGGCAGTACAAAAAAGTAAAACTTCAAAACAAAGAACTAATACAAGATATGCTCAATGGAAGTTGGAAACTCCCAACCTTTCAGAATGCCCCCAATGCCACGAACTCAAAGCATCTCATAAGGTATGCCCCAAGTGTGGTTACTATAACGGAAAGCAAGTTATAGACGTAGCAAAAAAGGAAAAAAACTAATTTAAGCGCGAATAAGCGAAAGCATTTCTGCGTTACTGCTCTTACAAAAACGAGTTCAATGACCAGACGGTCTATTTCATCCGTTTTTGTGAGCGAGCCTTGAACTGCATGCTTTTACACTCTTAAATATTTGTTGTTAGGGTTAGTTACTGCAACTTGTATCTAAACCCTTAAATCTTTAGTTTCCTTAAAAAGGGGAGAGTGGAATTTTTTCATTCTTTAAAATTTTTTAACAAAATAGCGTTAAAAACATAGAAACCGCTTGTTAAAAGGCAAACGGTTTCTTATATGTTTTAAACATAGACCCAAATGATTGGGCCATAATATTGATTCTTGCTTACGCGCCTTGGCCTGTATTCACTTGTGTTTATAATCAAAAAGGAATAAAAAACGCCTGTGGCAGTTATGCTACAGGCGTTTTTAATTAAAATTTTTCTAAACCGAAAAGAAAATCTGCGGAAATATCGTATATTTTACAAAGAGCAATAATTTGCTCATAGTTAAGTTCAAATATTCCGTTTTCGAATCGGCTGTACTGTTGCTGGGTCATCAAAAGTTGTGTAGCAACTTGTTTCTGGGTATACCCAGCAGCTCGTCGAGCCTCTTTTAGGCGCTTGCCCACTTCCACTTTTATAATCATAAAAACCCTCCAGTAAAACTTTGTAATATGTATTATCATCAATCTATTATAATAGCACTTTTTTATAAAGGTACTGCTACGCCATATAATGATGTGCATTGTTGAAAAGTTTATTAATATTATGGTTGTTAATAAAAAAATCGATAGTAATATACTATATTTTCATTATTGGGCTTTAAGTTTTTTGCTATTAAAAACGGTAATCGTATTTAAGAAATGAACTATTTTAGCAACATCTTTTTAGCATTATTTATACAAGCGTTTTAACCATAAAACGAAACGCAAAGTTATATTTTCGTTATCAACGGAGTTTTTCTTTTTGGCAACCTCATCTTAGTTGCTTACCTCCTTAAATAAAGAAGATGAAATTCCGTTTGATATAATAAAAAGCACACTTCAACAGAAGTGTGCTTTTTTCGTGTCGCGTATATTAGTATGATTAAGATGCTTCCGTTTTTATCTTATCATTACTTTGTAAAAAAATAGTTTTGTAAGTAATTTATTCTTTGATTAAAGTTGCGGTTGCGTGTACGCAAATTCCTTCTTCTCTACCAACGAACCCTAAGCCTTCTAAGGTAGTTGCGCCTATACCTATTTGCTCCGCGCTGATATTTAACGCGTTTGCTAAATTTTCGGTAACGGTGGGTAAAACTTTTAACAATTTGGGTTTTTCCGCCATAATGGTTGCTGAAATATTATGCGGTTTATAACCTTTTTCTTTAACCATGTCCAAAACCTTTTGCAAAAGGTCCATACTGCAAACGTCTTTATAAGCGGGGTCTTTGTCGCTAAAATGATAGCCTATATCTCTAAGCGATAGGGCAGACAGCATTGCGTCCATTATAGCGTGTGTTAAAACGTCTGCGTCGGAGTGCCCAAGTAAACCTTTATCGTGTTCAATTTCTACACCGCCTAATATAAGTTTTCTGCCTTCTACAAGTTGGTGGCAATCAAAACCCGTTCCAAAGCGGAAGTCGTTTTTTCTATTAAAATCTTCAGGGAAAGTAAGTTTAATATTGTCACAATCCCCGTCGAAAGTTTTAAGTTCGCCCAAGAATTTTTTATAAACTTCACCGTCGTCGTTAAAGACTTCTTCACCCGCGCACGCGTACGCGTATTTTATAGATTGTGTTATAAAGCCTTGCGGTGTCTGTACTGAATAAAGTCCGCTTTTTCCAAGATAATCGCTAACGATTTTATCTTCCGCTTTAACGGTAGTATCGCGACAGGGGATAACGGGGATAGCACCGCCAAAGTTGTATGCGGTATCTATGCAGTCGTCAATCACTTTTTGACTAACGAAAGGTCTTGCACCGTCGTGGATTAGCGTTATGGTGCTGGTAACTTTTTTCAAAGCGTTTTTAACCGATTCCGTACGGGTCCCACCACCCTTAACAACCGTGCCTTTTTCTCCAACTATCGCTTTAATAGTGTCTAAATCTTCTTCGTTTGCGGTAACTAAAATTTGACTGATATTAGGGTTTTTGTAAAAAGTGTCCAAAGCGTGCATAAAACACGGCTTGCCGTCTATTTCATAAAAGATTTTGTTCTTGCCTAAGTTTGCGCGTTCACCTTTACCTGCGCACGCTAAAATTACTGATGCTTTCATGTTTTACTCCGGAAGAATTTCATAAAGTTTTTCCGCGTCTTCTTTGCGGACGGTTTCTTTAATGTCCAAAATTTTGAACTTAACAGCACCGCTGTTAAACCCTATTTCTACTATATCACCGATTTTGATATTGTAAGACGGTTTAACAGACCTGCCGTTTACAGAAACTCTGCCACCGTCGCAAGCCTCTTGCGCAATCGTTCTTCTTTTTAATAATCTTGAAACTTTTAAGAATTTATCTATTCTCATAATTACACCTTGTAAGCATAAAAAATGTCGAAAAAGGGCAAAAAATAAAATAATTTTAAAATATTCGTTTTTTTGCTTGACATTGTTGACAACTTAAGATATTATTGTATAATGCATTATGATAGGTTAGTATCGAATTTTATCGCCTTTTTTGGAAAAAATTAATAAAAAATTGCCGTGTTTCCTATAAGGAAAGGGCAAGGGCGAAAAAAAGCTAAACCTTTATCGACTAAGTTTATTATACACCATATTTTTGGTTTTGTAAACTGTGTCGACCAAAATTGTAAATTTTTTTAAGGAGTGTGTTTTAATGACACGTATTCTACCCGAAGTTGTATGTGGCAAGGTAACCAGGAAGACATTCAGCAAGATTAAAGAAGCGATTGAACTTCCGTATCTCGTCAAGATCCAAAAGGACTCCTACGACGCTTTCATTAAAGAAGGCATCGGCGAAGTGCTTGAAGACTTTTCACCCATCACGGATTATTCCGACCACTTTGAAATGTACTTCTTGGATTACTCGCTTGACGGCAAACCCAAGTACGATGAAAAGGAATGTAGAGATAGGGACGCAACCTACGCTCTTCCTTTGCGCGTTAAAGTTCGCTTAGTTAACAAAGTAACCGCTGAAGTTATCGACCAAGAAGTGTTTATGGGTGATTTCCCGCTTATGACTGATAACGGTTCGTTTATCATCAATGGTGCGGAAAGAGTTATCGTTTCTCAACTCGTTCGTTCTCCCGGCGTTTATAACGGCTCGGAAGTGGACAAGTCTGGTAAGAAACTTTTCAACACAACCGTTATTCCTTCAAGAGGTGCTTGGCTTGAATTTGAACAAGATTCGCAAAACGTTCTCTGGGTACGCGTTGATAGAACCAGAAAACTTACTGCGACCGTTCTTCTCCGTGCGCTCGGTTTCGGTAGTGATGAGGAACTCACCAAAAACCTTTTCACCGATAACAAGATGATTATCGATACTGTTGATAAAGACACCAGCAAGTCTGAAAGCGAAAGTCTTATCGAACTTTATCGTCGTCTCCGTCCGGGCGAAATTCCCACGGATGAGGCTGTTAAACAACACTTGAAGAATTTGTTCTTCGACCCCCGTCGTTACGATCTTGCAAGAGTTGGTAGATATAAGTTCAACAAGAGATTGCGCCTCGGCGTAAGAATTGCTGGCTTGAAGTCTGCAGAAACGGTTGTTAGCCCTGATGGTGAAATTTTAGCAGAAGCTGGTGCAATTATCACTAAGGCTCAAGCTGAAGACATTCAAAATGCAGGTATTAACTACTTCATCGCAGAAATCAACGGCGAAAAACATAAGATTATTGCAAACAACGTAGTAAGTTTCGAAGCTTGCACGGGTATCAACCCCAGACTTTTCGGCTTACTTGATTACGTTTATTATCCCACGCTTATTTTCTCTAAGCAAGTTGCTGAAACTGCTAAAGAAAACGGCGTAGAACAAACTGCTGATATCTTAAAGAAGGAAATCAACGCTTTCTTCTACATTGAAGATAAAGAAATCAAAGCAGGGGAAGAAAAGCCCGAAGATAGAAAGAACGAAGAAAAAGCGCGTGAAACAAGAATTAAGTTCATCAACGCTTGCGTTAAGTTCTATGAAATCACCGAAGGTACTCTTCCTGAAACCATCAAGGCGGAAGATAGAAAAACTCTTCGTCCCCTTATGGAAAAACTCAACCACAAGCATATTACCGTTGACGATATCGTTGCAAGCGTTTCAGTTAACCTTGACCTTGCTTACGGTATCAACACGGTTGATAATATCGACCACTTGGGTAACCGTCGTGTTCGTTCTGTTGGCGAACTTTTACAAAATCAATTCCGTATTGGTATTGCAAGATTAGAACGCGTTATCAGAGAAAGAATGGGTACTCAAGATCCCAAAGACGTTTCTCCCCAAGGTCTTATCAACGTACGCCCCGTAAGTTCTGCTATTAAAGAATTCTTTGGTTCATCACAACTTTCACAATTCATGGATCAAACCAACCCGATTGCTGAACTTACCCACAAGAGAAAACTTTCTGCATTAGGTCCTGGCGGTCTTAACCGTGACAGAGCAACCTTTGAAGTGCGTGACGTTCACCACTCTCACTACGGCAGAATGTGCCCGATTGAAACCCCTGAAGGTCAAAACATCGGTCTTATCTCATCTCTTGCTGCTTACGCTAAGGTAAACGAATTCGGCTTTATCGAATCACCTTACAGAAAGATTGAACACAAAATGGGTGAAGACGGTCAAATTATTACCGAAGTAACCGAACACGTTGATTATCTTACCGCAGACGAAGAAGATAACTATATCGTTGCACAAGCAAACGAACCCCTTATCGATAACAAGTATTTCGTAAACGACCGTGTTTCTTGCAGACACAGAGATGAAATTACTGAAGACGTTAAGGAAAAAATGGACTACATGGACGTTTCACCCAAACAGCTCATTTCAGTTGCTACCGCGCTTATTCCGTTCTTGGAAAACGACGATACCAACCGTGCGCTCATGGGCTCTAACATGCAACGTCAAGCAGTTCCGCTACTTTGTCCTGAAAACGCTATCGTTGCTACTGGTATTGAAAGAAGAATCGCTTACGACTCAGGCGTAATGGTTAACGCTGTTAACGCAGGTACCGTTAAAACCGTTGCAAGTGATAAAATCGTTATTACCGAAGAAGACGGTACGGACAGAGAATATATCTTAAAGAAATTTGAACGTAGTAACCAAGGCACTTGCCTTAACCAAAGACCTATCGTTGATAAGGGTGAAAAGATTGCGGCTGGTCAAACCATTGCCGACGGTCCTTCAACCAGAAACGGCGAACTTGCTCTCGGCAGAAACATTTTAGTTGGTTTCATGAGCTGGGAAGGTTATAACTACGAAGATGCTATACTCTTAAGCGAAAAACTCGTTAGAGAAGACGTGTTCACCACTATCCACATTGAAGAACACGAAATCGAAGCAAGAGATACCAGACTTGGTGAAGAAGAAATCACCCGTGATATTCCCAACGTAGGTGAAGACGCGCTTAAAGACCTTGATGAAGACGGTATCGTTAGAATCGGTGCTGAAGTTAACAGTGGCGATATCTTGGTTGGTAAAGTTACACCTAAGGGTGAAACTGAACTTACCCCTGAAGAAAGATTGCTCCGCGCAATTTTCGGTGAAAAGTCAAGAGAAGTTAGAGATACTTCACTCAAAGTTCCGCACGGTGAAGGCGGTATCGTTGTAGACGTTAAAATCTTTACCCGCGCAAACAAAGACGAACTCGCTCCTGGCGTAAATAAACTCGTAAGAGTTTACATCGCGCAAAAGCGTAAGATTTCTATCGGTGACAAGATGGCAGGTCGTCACGGTAATAAGGGTGTTATTTCAAGAATTCTTCCTGAATCAGATATGCCCTTTATGGCTGACGGTACTCCGCTTCAAATCGTACTTAACCCGCTCGGCGTTCCTTCTCGTATGAACATCGGTCAGGTATTAGAAGTTCACTTAGGTTTAGTATGTAAACAACTCGGCTGGAAGATTGCAACCCCCGTATTCGACGGTGCATCTGAAAGCGATATTAAAGAATTGGTCCGCGAAAACAATATCGTTAACCCCGACGGCGAAGTTGACGGCAAAATTCAACTTTACGACGGCAGAACGGGTGAACCGTTTGAAAATAGGGTAACCGTTGGTCAAATGTATATGATCAAACTTATCCACTTAGTTGACGATAAGATTCACGCGCGTTCAACTGGTCCTTACAGTCTCGTAACACAACAACCGCTCGGTGGTAAAGCACAGTTCGGTGGTCAACGTTTCGGTGAAATGGAAATTTGGGCACTTGAAGCGTACGGCGCAGCACACATCTTACAAGAAATCCTTACCGTTAAGTCTGACGATATCGTTGGTAGAGTTAAGACTTACGAATCAATCGTTAAGGGCACTAACATCAGCGAACCGGGTATTCCCGAAGCATTCAAGGTATTGCTCAAAGAATTACAATCTTTGGCACTCGATATGAAGGTTCTTACTGAAAACAAAGAAGAACTCGCTATCAAAGATCTTATTGAAAGCGATATTGACGATATGCCGTTCGTTCGTGAAAGAGTTGTTCAAGACGAAGTTGCTATTGAAGAAATCGATCAAACCGACGTTGGTGAAGTTGTATTTGAAGACAGCGACAATGACGATGATTTGGGCGATGAACTCAACTTTACAGGAATGTTTGATGATGAAGATGATGAAATCGACACCACTATCCCCGAAGTTGACGGGTTAGATGATGAAGATTACGACGATATCGACATCACGGACGAAGAATAATTAGGGAGGAATATAGAATATGTTTGAACTTAACAATTTTGACTCGATTCAAATCGGTGTTGCTTCCCCCGAAAAAATCAGAGAATGGTCTTACGGTGAAGTAACTAAACCTGAAACCATTAACTATAGAACTCAAAAACCCGAAATGGGCGGTCTTTTCTGCGAAAGAATCTTTGGACCGGCTAAGGGCTGGGAATGCCATTGCGGTAAGTATAAGCGTATCCGTTATAAAGGCGTTATCTGCGACAAGTGTGGCGTAGAAATTACCAAGTCAAAAGTTCGTCGTGATCGAATGGGTCACATTGAACTCGCAGCGCCCGTTTCACACATTTGGTATTTTAAGGGTGTTCCTTCAAGAATCGGCTTGATGCTCGATATGAGCCCCAAGTCTTTGGAACACGTATTATACTTCGCAAGCCACGTTGTTTTAGATCCTGGTACGACTGATCTTCAATACAAGCAAGTTATCAGCGATAGAGAAAAACTTGAAAAAGAAGAACAATTCGGTGAAGGTTCATTCAAAACTGGTATCGGTGCTGAAGCCATTAAAGAACTTCTTATGGCTATCGACCTCGATAAAGAAAGCGAAGAAACCAAGAAAATTATTGCTGAAAACGGTTCTGGTCAAAGAAGAATTCGTGCGGTAAAGAGAATTGAAATTATCGAATCATTTAGAAAGAGCGGTAACCGCCCTGAATGGATGATTTTGGACGTTCTTCCCGTAATCCCGCCCGAACTCCGCCCGATGGTTCAACTCGACGGCGGTAGATTTGCTACCAGCGACCTTAACGACTTATACCGTCGTGTTATCAACAGAAATAACCGTTTGAAAAAATTGATTGAACTCGGCGCGCCCGAAATCATCATTAGAAACGAAAAGAGAATGTTACAAGAAGCAGTTGACGCTCTTATCGATAACGGTAGACACGGCAAGGCTATTACCGGTGCAGGTAACCGTGAACTTAAATCACTTTCTGGTATGCTCCGCGGTAAGCAAGGTCGTTTCCGTCAAAACCTTCTCGGTAAACGTGTTGACTACTCTGGTCGTTCAGTTATCGTCGTAGGTCCTGAACTTAAACTTTATCAATGCGGTTTGCCTAAGGAAATGGCAATCGAACTTTTCAAGCCGTTCGTAATGAAAAAACTTGTGGAAAATAACATTTGCCACAACATTAAGAACGCAAAGCGTACGGTTGAACGCGGTAAGAACGTCGTTTGGGACGTTTTGGAAGAGGTTATTAAAGACCACCCCGTAATGCTTAACCGTGCACCTACACTTCACAGACTTTCAATTCAGGCTTTCGAACCTGTTCTTATCGAAGGTAGAGCAATCAAACTTCACCCGTTAGTATGTGGCGCATTCAACGCCGACTTCGACGGTGACCAAATGGCTGTTCACGTACCTTTATCTGTTGAAGCACAGGCTGAAGCAAGATTCTTGATGCTTGCATCAAACAACATCTTGAAACTTTCTGACGGTAAGCCTGTTATGTCGCCCACTCAAGATATGGTTATGGGTTCTTACTACCTTACCATTATCAAGAAAAAGATTGGCGAAAAATACAACGAAAAGGGTAGAAAAGATGAAAACGGCAAGGTATACGGCGTACCCGAATACACCGTTTCATACACTTCTCCCGAAGAAGCCATCATGGCTTATCAAACTAAGGAAATCGGCTTGCAAGACGAAATTATCGTACGTCGTACGGTAGTCGTTGACGGCGAAGAAGTTACTGGCAGAGTTAAGACTTCTGTTGGTAAGATTATCTTTAACGAAGCAATTCCGCAAAACCTTGGTTTCGTTGAAAGAAAAACTAAAGAAGATTATTTAAAATATGAAATCGATAAACTCGTAGGCAAGAAAGACTTGCAAAAAATCGTTGGCGCATGCTTTAAACGCCACGGTGCAAGTTCTGCTGCTGACGTTCTTGACAAGATTAAAGCTCTCGGCTTTAAGTATTCAACCGTTGGCGCTATCACTACCAGCGTATTCGATATGCATATGCCTAAAGAAAAGGCTGAAATTCTTAAAGAAGCAGAAGCCCACGTTCTTAAGGTTGAAAACCTTTACAAGAAAGGTTACATCACCGACGATGAAAGATATAAGAAAGTCGTTAGTCTTTGGAAGAAAGCAACCGATGACGTTACCGATAAGTTGATGGATACTCTCGATGAGTTCAACCCGATTCTTATGATGGCTAACTCTGGTGCGCGTGGTTCAAAGGACCAAATCAAGCAACTTGCCGGCATGCGTGGTCTTATGACCGACCCGAACGGTAAAACTATTGAAATTCCTGTAAAATCATGCTTCCGTGAAGGTCTTTCAGTTCTTGAATACTTCATTTCATCACACGGTGGTCGTAAAGGTCTTGCCGATACCGCTCTTAAGACGGCTGACTCAGGTTATTTGACCCGTCGTCTTGTAGACGTTGCGCAAGAAGTTATTATTAAAGACGACGATTGCTTTGCTGCATCTGGTGATGCCGTTAAGGGTGTTAAAGTTTCTGCTATCAAGGGTAGCAAGGGCGAAGTTATCGAAGGCTTGCGTGACCGTATCGCTGGTAGATTTACCGTTAACGATATCGTTAACCCCCAAACTGGCGAAGTTATGGTTCCCGCTAACGAAATGATTACTGAAGATATGGCTGATGAAATCTGCAAAGTAGGTATCGAAGAAGTAGAAATCAGAAGCGTATTTACTTGCAAATCTAAGACTGGTGTTTGTGCTAAGTGTTACGGCAAGAACATGTCTAACAACAACCCCGTTCAAATTGGTGAAGCAGTTGGTATTATCGCTGCACAATCAATCGGTGAACCTGGTACCCAACTTACCATGCGTACCTTCCACACTGGTGGTATCGCATCAACAGGGGACATCACACAAGGTCTTCCCAGAGTAGAAGAACTTTTCGAAGCACGTAAACCTAAACACGCTGCAATCGTTTGCGAACACAGCGGTAAGGTCGAAATTAAAGAACAAGACAAGATTATTCACGTACTCGTTCACACCGCAGACAGCGCTAAGCCTGAAGATTACACTATCCCGTTCGGTACTGGTGTAATCGTTAAAGACGGCGACATGGTTGAACCCGGTTCAGTACTCACTAACGGTTCAGTATATCCGCAAGATATCTTAAAGACCAAGGGTATTAAGGGCGTTCAAGATTACATCTTGCGTGAAATTCAAAGCGTATACCGTTCACAAGGCGTTGATATCAACGACAAACACGTTGAAATTATCGTTCGTCAAATGATGAAGAAGGTTCAAGTTGAAAATCCTGGTGGAACCGATATTCTTCCTGGTGAAAAACTTGACGTTTACAGATTTGAAGAAGAAACCATGAACGCACTTGAAAACGGTCTTGTTCCGCCTCAAGGTAAGAGAATTCTTCTTGGTATCACCAAGGCTGCGCTTGCTAAAGAAAGTTTCTTATCAGCAGCGTCATTCCAAGAAACCGCAAGAGTTCTTACCGAGGCTGCAATCAAGAACAAGGTTGACCCGCTTATCGGTCTTAAAGAAAACGTTATTATCGGTAAACTTATCCCCGCAGGTACGGGTATAAAACACTATAAAAACGTTTCACCCCAAACCGTTCTTCAAAGAACAGTAGAAGAACAAGAATAATTGCGTAAATTAGTCAAAAAATGTGCCAAAAGTGTGCTATTTGATTGACTAAAAATGCAATAAATGGTAAAATATTTACTCGGTGGGTAATTCCACCGAGTAGAAAAAACAGTTTCTAAAAACGGAAGTTTCCGAATCCGTTTTCTGAATATCCGAAATAAGTAAAGGAGGTGCGATATGCCTACAATTCAACAACTTATTAGACAAGGCAGAGCAAAAATCACTTACAAGTCAAAATCACCCGCATTGGATGAATGTCCTCAAAAGCGTGGCGTATGCTTGTCAGTTACCACGACCACGCCGAAGAAACCTAACTCAGCGCTTCGTAAAATTGCTCGTGTTCGCTTGACTAACAAAGCAGAAGGTATCGTTTACATCCCCGGTGAAGGTCACAACCTTCAAGAACACAGCTCTGTTCTTATCCGTGGCGGTAGAGTTAAAGACTTACCTGGTGTAAGATATCACATTATTCGTGGCGCGCTCGATACTGCTGGTGTTGCAAAACGCAGACAAGCAAGATCTAAATACGGCGCTAAGAGACCTAAATAAGTTTAATTAAATCTTAAAAACAACTTATTTAACAAATGACACCTACTTATAATCGGAATTCGGAAAATTAACCCGATTTGGTAGGCAGTATGTCGTAAGACAGAAGGTTCGCTACCCAATAGGGCAAGCGATAGCTGTACTAAACACAAGGGTTTACCCTTAATCGTGAGTATGCCACGCACCGCATACAAAAATTAAAGGAGGATTACAGATATGCCGAGAAGAGGCAGTATTGCAAAAAGAGACGTATTACCCGATCCCGTGTATAACGATAAGGTTGTAACTAAACTCATCAACCAAGTTATGCTCGATGGTAAGAAGGGTATTGCTCAAGGCATCGTTTACGAAGCGTTCACTTCAGCCGCTGAAAAAGTTGGCGCTGAAGCAAAAGAAATGTTCAACCAAGCGCTCGCAAACATTATGCCTATGGTAGAAGTAAAAGCAAGGAGAGTTGGTGGTGCTAACTATCAAGTACCTATCGAAATCCGTGCTGAAAGAAGACAAACACTCGCAATCAGATGGTTGGTAGCAGCAGCAAGAAAGAGAGGCGAAAGA
>JAZLCJ010000005.1:0-205223 GCA_045614185.1 Christensenellaceae bacterium
CCCAAGCGTTCGGAAACGGGGGTTACGGTACTTACTGCGCGCCGTAAATCACTTGAATAAATGGCATTAACTTTATAATTTTTTAATATATAGTCTGCCGCGTCTTGCGCCTGCATTTGACCTGAGCGCGACAAAGCAACGTCTTCATGCCCAGAAAACACGCCCTTAACGTTTCCTTCTGAAAGACCGTGTCTTAAAATTAAAAATCTTACCATATTACTCCTTAAAAATTTCGGTACTAGCGTATTGCTAGTACCGTTTTATATTTAATCGTTTTGTTTTAAATTTGTTGTCAAACTATTTTATTGCACGGCCGACTACGCGTTTACGAGAGAAATAGAAAAATCTATTCTCTTTATCGTTTCATCTTTCCCTAAGATATCTGCAACTTCAGTTGCACCACCTGCGGTAGATTCTTTACCGGTAATAGCAATTCTTGTTACCCACAAAAGTGCTTGCTTTTTAATTTCAAGCTTAGCAGAAAGTTCAACAAGTGCGGTAAACAATGCTGAATTTGACCATTCGGGCATATTTTCCAAAACTTCCTTTATCTTAGGCAAAATTTCTTTTGCTAAAGCGGTAGAAGATTTTTGCTTTTGATTTTCAAAAAGCGCTGTATCATATTTGTCAAATTCTTCCAAGAAATCGACTTTATCAGCAATTTCAGAGAAAATTTGAACTCTGCCCTTGCTAAGTGCAAGAAGTTTATCTTCATCGTACTTGCCGTAAGCCTTACTCATCTTCAAAAACTCGTAAGCCTTTTCCTTAAATTCTTCGGCGGTCATTTCTTTAATATATTCGCCGTTGAGCCATTTCATCTTGGTTTCGTCAAAGATAGCGGGGGATTTACCGATACCTTCTAATGAGAAGTTTTGGGTAAGTTCCGCCAAACTCATTTTTTCAACGTTGCCCTTAGGGCTCCAACCCAAAAGTGCAATATAGTTTACGATTGCCTCTTTGGTGTAACCCTTTTTAATAAAGTCTTCATAACTTGCATCGCCGTTACGCTTGCTAAGTTTATGTTGAGCATCTTTCATAATAGGCGGAAGATGAATATAAACGGGGCGTTCCCAACCGTACGCATCATACATAAGGTTGTATTTGGGGGTAGAAGAAAGATATTCGATACCACGGATAACGTGAGTAATCCCCATCAAGTGGTCATCGATAACGTTTGCAAAGTTATAAGTAGGCATTCCGTCGCTCTTGATTAAAATACCGTCTTCAATATCCTTATAATCTACGCTGATTTCACCGTAAACCAAGTCGTTATAACTGCCTGTACCTTCTGCAGGAACGTTTTGACGGATAACGTAAGGTTCGCCAGCCTCGATTTTAGCTTTGATTTCTTCTTTAGAAAGGCTTAAACAATGCTTGTCATAACGCATATTGCCTGCATCATCTTTCAAAGTTTCAATTCTCTCAGGCGTGCAGAAACAATAGTAAGCACCGCCAAGTTCCACCAACTTTTCAGCGTATTCGGTATAGATTGACTTTCTTTCGCTTTGAACGTACGGACCGTAAGAACCGCCTACGTCCGGACCTTCGTCATACATAATGCCAGAATCACGCATGGTGTCGTAAATGATTTGTACAGAACCATCAACGTATCTTGCGGTGTCAGTATCTTCAATTCTTAAAATAAAATCACCGTTATTCATTTTAGAATAAAGGTAACCGTAAAGCGCGGTACGGAGCCCACCGATATGCAAATAACCCGTGGGACTGGGTGCAAAACGCGTTCTTACTTTTTTCATAACATTTCTCCTTGTCCGTTCAAAATATAATTTAGATCGGCAACTTTTCTAATCTTATCAAGTCGCCCACTGCTGTTATAACTGTAAATTTCTTCATCAGTTGAAACAATAAAATGATCAGCCAAACGCACTCCGTGTGCGCTACATAAAAGATTTATCTTTTTAGTGGTAATGTCATCCATTTGGCTTGGCTCAGAATTTCCACTTGGGTGATTATGCGCAATAATAGCAAAACTGGGTTTATGTAATGCAAACGCATTTGCAATTTCTGGAATATCTGCAGAAACCTTGTCGCGTTCTTTATCACAAAATTCAATCACCGTGATGAGTTTATATCTTCTGTTTAGCAAGTATAACTTAAAGGTTTCAAAAGGTTCGTTGTTAAATTCCTTAAACAAAACCGCCTTTACACTACCCGCACTATACATAATGGGCTTTTTATTTTCTTTTTCTTTAAGAACTTTAAGAAACCTACCGTTTAATGCAATAGCACAAGCCGTTTTTTCACCAACGCCGTCTACAGCCATAAGTTCAGCCGTAGTCGCAGAAAACACTTTGTCAATCGTTCCAAACGCCCTAAGCAATCTATGGGCAATGTCGTTAGTGTTTTTCCTTGGAATAAAATAGAACAGCATAAGTTCTAAAAGTTCATGATCGGCAAAAGCATCTGCATTATTGACGAATTTATTATATATTCGTTCGCGATGCCCTGCGTGTAAATCTTCACCGTTATTCATAAAAATATTTTAACACAAAACACAAAAAAAACAAAATAAATAAGTTAATCTTAACGCATTTTATGTACAATATTCTTAAAAATATAGTATAATATGAATATAACAATGTATTAGAGGTAAGTTAAATGCAAAACGCTACTGCATATCTACAAGACCTAAAAACGCTTATATCTTTCAAAACGGTTTCCGCCCCTGCGGAAGACGGCGCCCCGTTTGGCAAAGAAAACTTAAAAGCGTTGGAATTTTTCTTAAATAAAGCAAAAGAATTTGGTTTCCAAACCATCAATTATGATAATTACGCTGGAGAAGTTTATTTTGGCGAAGGTGAAGAATTGGGGATTATCGGGCACTTAGACGTTGTTCCAACTGGTATCGGTTGGGATAGCGACCCCTTTGAACTTGTTGAAAAGGACGGGTTTTTTTATGCAAGGGGACTTATGGACGATAAAGGCCCGTGCTTACTTGCTCTTTATGCGTTGAAAGAACTTAAAGATAGCGGAATAAAGCCAAATAGAAAGTTCCGCTTATTCGTTGGCTGTAATGAAGAAACTGGTTGGCGTGATTTTGATTACCTTAAAACAAAAACCACTATGCCGACATACGGTTTTTCACCCGATGGCAACTTCCCCGTGGGTTATGCGGAAAAAGGTATTACCGTTATAAACTACTCTATCCCTAAACTTAAAAAATTCCACTCTTTAAGTGGCGGAACTGTTATAAACGCCGTTTGCGACTATGCTTGTTGCTTGGCTGATAGCGACGGAATTGATAGTGATTTACTTACAAAACACGGTTTGAAGTTAAACGGCAACAAAATAGAAAGTTTTGGCAAAGCCGCACACGGCTCTAACCCGCATTTGGGTAAAAACGCATTAAAACCACTCTTTGAATACTTCTTAGATATGGGTGAAGACGTTCAAGCAATTTACGACTTTGTGATTTGTGATAAAGCAAAAATTTTCGACATCAAGAACGAACAGGGCTCAGTTACCGTTTCACCAGACTTAATTAGCGAAACGGAAGATAAAATAATTATTTCTTGTGACTGTAGAATTCCCGCACCTATTGACCCTAAAGACATCTATAAAATTTTCGACACTTTCGGCATTGATTACACTTACGAAAGCCACCACGAACCCATGATGGTTGATAAGGACGGCTGGTTTGTTCAAACTCTTGCCAACGCTTATAATGAAGTAATGGGCAAGTGTGAAAAGCCCATAACCATGGGCGGTTGTTCTTTTGCAAGATGTTTTGAAAAGGGTTGTGCTTTCGGCCCAGATTTTAAAACCTATGACACCAACATTCACGATGCAAACGAAAGGGTTAAAAAAGAAGATTTATTTAAGGCTTACGAAATATATAAAAAGACACTTTTCGACCTTGCTAAATAAAAGGATAAAAATATAAAACCGTTGCAAAAAACTGCAACGGTTTAGTTTTTTTATGACATTTAGTTGTTTTTATAACATTTTTCAGCATTTTTAAACAAATAGTGGTTTTGCGCAAAGTGGATAATTGATTAGCATTTTAATGCGCTTTAACGCGAAAAATACAAGAAGGACGAGTTTTTGGCGAGGGCGCATACCCTCAGCGGTCTGTAACCGAGCCAAAAGCGAAGTAGTCCGCAGTATTTTTCCGTTAAAAATCAATTAGTTACTTAAGCAAAGCCACAGAGAAAAACGCTTGTGGGTGAGAGCAAACCGGGCATTTTTCAGGTGCGGTTAAACCTTTATGTCGATGTCCGCAATTTGAACATTGCCACCAAACTTCTTTTTCAGAACTAAAACATTTATCGTTTTTTACGCACTCTAAAAGTTGCTTGTATTTTTCTTCGTGCTGGCGTTCAATTGCAGCAACTCCGTCAAAAATTTCCGCAATATCATCAAAGCCCTCTTCTCTCGCAGTTTTAGCAAAGTCGGCATATAATACCGTTCTTTCAAAGTTTTCAAGGTCGGCGGCATCTTTTAAGTTGTCTTCCGTACCGCTAATTCCGTGGAACAACTTAAACCAAACTTTTGCGTGCGCTTGCTCATTTAACGCAAACTGAGTAAAAATTTTAGAAATTTGCTCGTACCCGTCCTTTTTTGCTTGTTCGGCGTAAAAAGTGTACTCGTTAAACGCGCCCGATTCTCTTAAATAAGCCGTTTGCAAGTTTTCTTGTGTTTTTGACTTTTTATCTTTCATAAAAAACTCCTTATAAAACATTCATTAGGTTAATTTTTGCCAAAAACACCAAAAGCAATACTAATTTTGTTGTATATTTTTTATTTTTAATATATAATATCGGTATAAAATCTAATAAAAGGCGATTAAAATGAAATTTGACGTGGAACTCGTAGGCAAAATCGGTTCGATGGCGCTTATCGACAAAGAGAGCAATATGCTCGATTATACGCTTATCGCAAGATTGTCAAGCGAACTCAAACCCGGTTATATTTGGGTTACCAGCGGTGCTGCTGAAACTGGTAGACTTGATTACATCAAAAGAAACGGCAAAGAACTTAAAGGCACGGTTGAAGACGTAAAAACCGACTACGCTGCGCAAGGTCAGTCAATTTTGATGTCAAATTACCGTCAATACGTGGATTCAAAGTATTCTATCCGCCAAGTTTTGGTTGAACACCAACACTTTAACGACGCGCAAAAGCGTGAACACTTAAAAGCAATGTTACTTCGTTGCAAAGAACAAAACGCTATCCCGATTATTAACTATAACGACGCAATCTCTACTGAAGAAAGTCGCCGTTTTGAAATTCAATCACTTAGGAAAAAGAGCAAAAAGGTTGTTGAATGCGTGGATAACGATGAAACCGCATCACAAATCGCTTGCCTTGTTAAGGCTGAAACCTTGCTTATTTTAACCAGCGCTGAGGGTATTTATCGCGACAGCAAAAACCCCGACACTTTGATTAGTGAAATCAGCGGTAAAGATATTAACGAAGTATTGCAAAACATCACCGAGTGTGAAAATTACTGCAACGGTGCTTCTCGCGCGGGCGCAAACGGTGCAAAAGCAAAACTTGAATACGTAAAAGACGCTGTTAAAAACGGAACAAAAGTTATAATTGCATCTGCAAAACATTCTATTAAAGACATTTTATCAGGCAAAGCAAAAGCAACCAGAATAGGCGTAAGATAATTTTACCTATAAAACCCAAAAAGAGAGCAAAATCGCTCTCTTTTTTTGTTACTTTGTTGATATTTTATAAAAATATCATTTTTAATATTGAAAAGTAGTTAATTATCTAATATAATGATTATAGAAATTGATAAGGAGATTCTTATGTACTGTAAAAATTGTGGCACACTTATCGGAACGGAAGATGATTTTTGTTTAGAGTGCAAAAGCAAAATAAATAAAAGAAAAAAATCTTCTCTGTTTTTAGCAATTTTATCCCAAGCGCTGTATCCCATTGTTGGCATTCTTTTATATGTTTCGGTTGGTTTTGCATTGTTTGCTTTCGCATCTTTAAACGAGACGCTTGTTAATATTTTTATCCTTTGTTTAATTCTTGCACTCTTTTTGGTAATCGCAAGTTTAGTTTTAGGTATAATAAGCATAATAAATTACGCAAAGTCTAAAAAAAGTGGTGTAAAACTTCCCACAGTTGTTTTCGTGTTTGGTCTTATTTCCACAATCGACTCTGCCCTGATTATGTTTTATTGTTTTATTAGTTTCATTTATACTTCCTTTTTAATCTAAAAGAGAGCAAAATCGCTCTCTTTTTTTGTTAAATTTTAATCATTTTAAAATATATCGTATAACGAAAACTTTTCGCTTGTTATTTGCTTGACTTTTTTATCCGTTTAGAGTGATAATTTATAGCGTAATAAATTATCAAGAAGAGGATAAAAAATCGTGAAAAAGAAGTTAAATTATTCTTGGATAATGATAGGTCTTTGCTTTTTAATCGTGTGCGTAACGCTTGGGCTTTGTTCAAGTGGGCGTACAATGTATCTTACGGCAATAACCGATGCGTTAAATTTTAAGCGTAGTGCGTTTTCACTAAACGACACCTTCCGTTTCGCAACGACAACGATTGTAAGTTTATTTTTCGGTCCGTTGGTAAACAAATTCGGTCCCAAAAAACTTGTTTGCGCAGGTTTTATTTGCTTAATCTCGTTTGCTCTTATCAACTCGCTTGCAACCCAGCTTTGGATGTTCTACGTTGCAGGTGTTCTTCTTGGCGTTGGTCTTGCTTGGACAACAACCACTATGATGAGCGCCGTTGTAAATATTTGGACTAAAGAAGAACATAAAGGCAAGGTAACCGGTGCAATTTTATCTGCAAACGGTTTTGGCGGTGCAATTGCAGTTCAAATTTTAACCCCCATCATATTTCAAGAAGGCAACCCCTTTGGTTATAGAAATTCTTACACCTTAGTTGCAATCGTTCTTGCAATAGTGTTAGCACTCGTAATAATCTTCTTTAGAGATAAACCCAAGGGTGCGGAAAACGTAAAAATCGAAAAGAAAACCAAAAAAGCACGCGGTCGCGGTTGGGTTGGTATGGACTATAAAGACATACTCAAAAAACCTTATTTTTATCTCGCTTGCGTGTGCATCGCGTTCACGGGTATGGCTCTTCAAGGTCTTGGCGGTATAACCATTCCGCACATGTATGACGTTGGCTTAGACAAACAACTTGTTGCAACCATTTCTTCAACAAGCAGTATTATAATGATGTTTACCAAATTCTTAACCGGCTTTATGTACGATAAAAAAGGTATAAGAATTACAATGAATATTTGCTTTGCTTGTTCGTTCGTTTCACTTCTCGCGCTCGTTTTCGTTACCAACACTCCGCTTGGAATAGTGCTTGCTTTCGGCAGATTAGTTTTCGCATCAATTGCACTTCCACTTGAAACGGTAATGTTACCCCTTTATGCAAGCGAACTTTTCGGCAACAAAAGTTTTTCAACCGTAGTTGGCATTTTCTCTGCGGTAAACTACGCAGGCTTTGCTTTGGGCGCACCGTTTGGCAACCTTATCTACGATATTTTCGGTGATTATAACTATGCTTTCGTCGTGTTTGCTGTGTTAATGATTTTCGTTACCGTATCAATGCAATTCGTTGTAAAAGCATCAAGAAAAGATAGAAAAATTATAGAAGACGCGGAAACAGAAAACACATCAAATCTTTCTAATGAAGAACTTGAATTAATTAAAGCAGTTTCTTTAGCAGAAGAAGCAACTAAAGACTAACTTAAACATACTAAAAGGGAGCAAGTTTTTGCTCCCTTTTTTATTTTTGTCGAAAATATAATTATTTTGTATAAAATATGACTTCCTACACACAATAATATCAAGGGGAGGGAATTATGAGAGATAAAAAAAAGAACAAGACGACCGGCAAAAGTCAAACTCAAGGCGAAAAAAACTGTAAGTAATAAAACTTTTACAAGTAGTTTTGATGCACAAGGTTCATATACGGGCGTAAATCCTTTCGATAAATATGAAAAACCCGTTCAAGATGCCGACGATTTGTAAACAAATTAAAATCTTATATTGAAAGAACCTTATTCAGACTTAATTTTATAAGTCAAAAAAGATAAAAGACGGTTAACCTTTTAAAGATTAAGCGTCTTTTTTCTTTACAAAAACAAAAAAATGATATATAATAAAGTTCCTTTTAAGACAGTTATACGGTCGCGGGGGCAGGGAGAGCCTGTCAATGAGGAAAGTCCGAGCGTTTTAGAAACAGGGTGCCGGAGAAATCCCGGTGAAGGTGACTTTAAGGAAAGTGCAACAGAAAACAACCGCCTATTATTAGGTAAGGATGAAAAGGTGCGGTAAGAGCGCACCGCCCGTGCGGTAACGCATGGGGCAACTGTAAACCCCACCCGACGCAAGATTGACAAACCTTTTCACAAAGGGAGTTTCACCGAAAGGGTTTAACAAATATCGCTGGGGGATATTGGTAACAATATTCGTAGATAAATGACCGTACACGACAGAACTCGGCTTACAGATTGTCTTAAAAAGATATGCGCGGGCAAAGGTAATACCTTTGCCCGCGCTTTTTGTTTTATATAAATTTAATAGTTTTTTCTATCATCCATCTATGTTTTGTTGGATATTTGGTATAATAAGTATCATAAAATCATCAAAAAAAGAGAGCAAACTTGCTCTCTTTTTCATTTATCTTTTTAAGTAAACCATTAAAACAGCAATATCGGCGGGGGATACACCTGAAATTCTGCCCGCTTGACCTAAGTTTTTGGGGCGAATTTTATCAAGTTTTTGCCTTGCCTCAATTCTTAAGCCTTGTATTGACATATAGTCAATATCTTCAGGAAGAAGTTTTTCTTCTAATTTTTTAGCCTTTTCAATTTGGTCTAAACCCTTTTGCAAATAACCTTCGTATTTAGCGTCAATTTCAACCGTATCGATAATTTCTTTTGATAAACCGTCAAAACCGCCAAAGGTTTCTTTAATTTCTTTTAAGGGTATTCCACGCCTTACAAGGTCAGCAAAAGACAGCGCCGTGTTTGCTTTTTGGTAACCGTATTTAGCAATAAGTTGTTCGCAGTCCTTAGGTTTAACCAAGGTTTCCATAATAGAAGTCGCTTTATCGTACTCAGCAACGCGTTTTTGGTAAACCGCGTATCTCTCGTCGGTAACAAGTCCAGCCTTTCTGCCCTTTTCGGTAAGTCTAAAGTCGGGGTTATCTTGTCTAAGCACTATGCGGTACTCTGCACGGCTGGTCATCATGCGGTAAGGCTCGTTAGTTCCCTTAGTAACAAGGTCGTCTATAAGCACGCCTATATAACCGTCGTCGCGTGATAAAATAAGGGGGTCTTCGCCACGCATTTGAAGTGATGCGTTTAAGCCTGCAATTAACCCTTGAGCCGCCGCCTCTTCATAACCGCTTGTGCCGTTTATTTGCCCAGCGGTGTATAAACCTTTAATCTTTTTATATTCTAAAGTGGGGTAAAGGTCAAGTGAGTCAATACAATCGTACTCAATAGCGTACGCGTAACGCATAATTTCACAGTTTTCTAACCCCTTAACCGTGCGGTACATAGCCTTTTGCACGTCGTGCGGAAGTGAAGTTGACATGCCTTGCACGTAAATTTCGTTGGTGTCCGCACCTTCGGGCTCTAAAAAGAGTTGATGGCGTTCTTTATCGGAAAATCTTACAACCTTATCTTCAATTGACGGGCAATATCTCGGTCCAGTACCTTTAATAAGCCCACCGTATAAGGGAGAGCGGTGTAAGTTCGCTCTAATTATATCGTGAGTTTGTTCGTTGGTGTAAGTTAAATAGCAAGGCGTTTGCTTTTGCGGAACGCGTTCACTCATAAAACTAAACGGATAAATATCAGTTTCGCCTTCTTGAATATCAAGAATGTCAAAATTGATAGTTCTTGCGTCAATTCTTGCAGGCGTACCCGTCTTAAATCTTCTAACGGTAAAGCCTAACTTAATAAGGTTTTCAGTCAAGCCGTTTGCCGCCGATTGAAATCCGTTAGGTCCAGAGTTTTGGCGCCATTCGCCCGCAATTACGCTACCGTTAAGGTAAACACCTGTCGCAACGACAACCGCTTTGCACTCTAACACGCCACCGAAAGAAGTTTTTACACCAGTAACGCATTTATTTTCTTCATCAACGATAATTTCTATCGCCTCGCCTTGAAGAATTTTCAAGTTTGGTGTGTTCTCCAAGGTCTTTTTCATTATAGTGTGGTAATAATTTTTATCTTCTTGCCCACGGAGTGATTGAACGGCTGCACCTTTACCACGATTGAGCATTCTAATTTGAAGTAACGCGTTGTCAGCGTTAATACCCATTTCACCACCGAGCGCATCAATTTCGCGTACGATTTGCCCTTTAGCCGTTCCACCGATAGAAGGATTGCACGCCATAAAGGCTATACTATCTAAGTTTAGAGTAAGCATAGCCGTATTAAAGCCCGTTCTAGCAAGGGCAAGCGCCGCTTCGCAACCAGCGTGTCCCGCGCCGATTACAACAGCATCAAATTTTCCTTCAATAAAATGGTTCATAATATATAATAAAATATTTATTTTTTGTGTTTTTTGCTTAAAACCCGTTTTAAGGGTTTAGATACAAGCGTGGCAAGGCTCGACTGCGCAAAAAGATGAGATTAACCGCCTGGTTATCGAAGTTTTTTGCGCAAGGCAGTTAACGACGCCACGCGCCGTAGATAAACCCTTAAAAAACTACTGTTTGAGTAACATTTTTTTGATATCGTTAACTTCCACAGAAAGTTTACTATCGGTTTTCATTTGCTTGTCTATTTTATCACGCGCGTAAATTACGGTTGCGTGGTCTCTACCAAAGAAGTTACCAACGGTTACTTGAGGAAGTGTCATCATATCAAGAATTAAATACATGGCAACTTGGCGGGGAAGAACAAATTCTTTATTCTTCTTTTTGCCAAGCATATCGTTTTTAGATATCTTATAGAAGTTGCACACGCAAGAAATAATATCTTCGGCTTGTAATTCTTCTTGTTTTTCGCCCGCACTTTCTTTCAAAGCGTCGTTTACAAGGTCAATCGTAATAGGCTTTTCATGAAGTTTAGATGCAAAAATAACTTTGGTAAGTTTACCGATAAGTGAACGGATATCGCCGTCGCTCATTTCTGCAATATATGATAAAACTTTTATATCAACAATACACTTCTTTTCTTCAGCCTTTCTCTTTAAGATGGCAATACGCGTTTCCACGTCAGGCGTTTGAACGTCGGCAAGAAGTCCGCCTTCAAAACGAGTGCGAAGTCTTTCTTCCAAAAGTTCAATTTCATGCGGGGGGCGGTCAGAAGTTAAAACGATTTGCTTGTTTTGCGCAACAAGTTCGTTGAAAGTGTTAAAGAATTCGGTTTGAGTACTTTGTTTTTTAGCAAGGAACTGAACGTCATCAATAAGCAACACGTCCACGTTTCTATACTTTCTTCTAAAATCCGCGGGGGTAAGTTTACCTTTAGATAAACTTTCAACCATTTGGTTGGTAAAATGCTCACAAGTAACATATAAAACCTTAAGTCTGGGGCTGTGGAGTTTAAGGTAGTTGGCAATAGCCATAAGTATATGGGTTTTACCTAAACCCGTGCCACCGTAAATAAATAAGGGGTTATATGCGTCGCCAGGATTTTCAGCAACTGCTTTTGCTGCAGCATAAATAAACTCGTTAGAAGAACCTACTACGAACGAGTCAAAAGTAAACTTGGGGTTAATGGGAGAACCGGGAATTTCTTCCGCTTCATCATTATCACCGTGTTTCTTAAGATAATCTTCTCTATCAGCCGCAACGACAACTTCAAAATCGGTTAAATAAGTACCGCTCTTTAAAAGCGCTTCTCTAACCTTTTCGCCAATGGCCCTATCGTTTACAGAATCTGCAAAAAGTTGACTTTTTGTGCAGAGAATGATTTTATTGCCTTTCATATCCACCGGCTTTAATTGCTCGATGTAAGTTACGAAAGCGATGGAACTAACCGCTCTCTCAAGTTCGGGGAGTATGGTTTGTTCCCATAAAATCTCATAATTTTCTTTTTCCATATACTCTTATCCTTTTTATCAGTTGCATTTAAGTAAAAAACATTATATAATATTTTTAAATTAAAATAAAGTTATTCGGGCAAATTTTTTAAAATTTTTATTTTTTTATGTTTATTCACCATTTATCCTTAAAAAACTTCCGTAATTATGAAGAAGAAAATATAACCTTTACCGAAGGCGTAAATCTTTTAACGGGTGCAAACGCTCAAGGTAAAACCAACGCCGCCGAGGCAATCTTTTTGCTTTGCACGGGGTATTCTCCGCGCGCCAACAAAGATAAACTCGTTATAAAAAACGGGTGCGAAAAGGCGGAAATTGAGGGAATAGCAACTTCTCAGTACGGCGAAGTTAAGGTGAAAATAGAATTTAATAAAAACGATAAAAAATCTATTTTCGTAAACGGTATGCAAGTTTTGCGTATCGGTGAAATTTTGGGTAACATCAACAGCGTATTCTTTAACCCCGCGGAACTTAAACTCGTTCAAGAAAGCCCGGAAGATAGGCGCAGATTTTTAAATGTTTCGCTTTCGCAAATGTCTAAAAGTTACTTTTACGCGCTTCAACGCTATAATAAAATTTTATCGCAAAGAAACAACTTGCTTAAAGACCCAGATAGTTTCATTATCCGTGAAACTTTGCCCATTTGGGACGAGCAATTAACACGCCAAGCCGCAAAGATAATAAAGGCAAGAAATGAGTTCTTGGCGGAAATTTCGCCTATTGCGGAAGAAAAACACGCATATCTTACAGATAATGCGGAAACCTTAAAAATGAAAACGGAAAGCGGTTATTACGGCTCTGAAGAAGATATTGCATACGCTATGTTTCAGGACTTAAAAACAGGGTTAGAACGCGATATGCGCTTAGGCTATACTTCAATAGGTCCGCACCGCGACGATATAAAGTTTACTTTAAACGGCGACGACGTAAGGGTATACGGCTCACAAGGTCAACAGCGTACGGTTGCACTTGCGCTTAAACTTGCCGAAACGGAAATTTTCTATAAACGCTTTAACGAATATCCCATATTAATTTTGGACGACGTATTGAGCGAACTTGATAAAAAGCGTCAAAGAAAACTAATAGGCGCGGTTGAACACTTGCAAACGATTTTTACCGCAACGCATATTGACCGCACGGTGTTTAAGAATAAAAACTTTAACCGCCTTATCGTAGAAAAAGGCAAAGTAAAACAAGGTAAATAACTAATTCACCCCTTGCGAAAAGCAAGGGGTGAATTTTTAATAACGGAATTATTTGTTTCTTATATAATAATCGTAAAGCGCCTCGGTTGCAAAATGCATTTTAGTCAAATAGTTGGGCGCGGTTTTTAAGAACATAAAGTAAGAATTATCGCTGGTGGCAATATCGAAAGCATCGCCCTTACCCAAGAAGTCATACTCTACGTGGCAAGAATACATTGAAGAAACGGGTTTATTGATTTCAAAAGGTTTGCCGTCAACCGTTCCCGTAATAGTAAAGCCGTTTTCATCATGAACAACTCTGCCGTTACCAACTTCAACAAAGTTTACTATAGTGTTGTAATATTCTTCAATTCTAACGTCGTCTTCAAAGTGGTAAGTGCCGTTTGCAACTTCCTTTTCCACTTCAGAGCGTTCCCATCTATACCAGTCGGGCACGTGCGAAAATCCTTTATCGGTGTTCACGCCGTTAAGCCTTGATAAAGTATCCATTTCCCACTTAGAACCGCACGCGTTACACCAAAGGTGAATTCCTTCACTATCCATCTTAAATTCTTCACCGCAAACGGGGCATTTATAAAGAATTTTGTGGATATTTTTAGCGCGGTCTTTACACTTGATGTGATAGCCCTTTTCAACCTGCCACTTGTATTCGTCCTTTTCAAACGCCTTTTCGATGCGTTCTTGAATTTGGTCAGCGGTAAGCGAAGAAATTTCTTCTTTAGAACAGAGTTGATACATGTGCGCTTCTTGGCGAATATTTCTATACGGGTGCTTACACCATTGCGGAGAGTTAAGGAAGTTACCGTTAGTCATACACATAACGATAGGCACACCCAAAACCTTGCAAAGTTTACCAAGCGCACCGTCAAGGCGTTCGTTAATGCCAGCAAACTCGAAACGAGCCTCGGGGTAAATGGTGCAAGTGTGTTTTAACTTCTTTATGTAGTACATGATATGTTTAGTGGTAACGATATCATGCGTAAACTTTCTCTTAGGCATACCACCGATACCGCCCATTAAGAAACGGCTACGGCGGAATTCTTCAATAGACATAACCCAACCGGTAGTTTTAGGCATAAGCCCAACAACTATCTGCGGAAAGTCAATAAAAGACGCGTGCGTTGAAAGAATAAGGTAAGGCCCTTTAATTTTTTTAACTTCCCTTTCCACTTTCACGTGCGCATTACTAAATAATAAGTAAAACGGCGAAACAAGAAACTCAACAATTTTAAGATACCATCTTGGCTTGTTGGGTTTTTTGTTCATGTCGAACGGTTTTCCCTTTCTCATATAAACTCTCACTTTAGTATATTACAAAAATTTTAACAAACCTATATTAACGCAAAATAAACAAAAAGGAAGAATATAAATATTCTTCCTTAAATTTGTCGTTTTTTGTCTGTTTTTATAGAATTTTAGCAATTTCTTGAAGTAAATCACCCTTTTCTAAAAAACCGTGAGTTGTGTGAACTAACTCTCCGTTAACAAAATAGAGAAGTGTGGGGATACGCTCAACACGGAACTTAATAGCAAGCCCCATGTTTTCATCAACGTTAACTTTCACAATTTTAACCTTACCGTCAAGTTCTTTTGCAAGTTCTTCAACGATAGGTGATAATTTCATACACGGTCCGCACCAAGTCGCCCAAAAATCAACCACTACGGGGAGTTCACTGTTTAATACTTCTTGTTCAAAAGTTTTTTCTGTAACGCTAATCATTTGTATTCTCCATTTAGTTTTTTGTAAGGTTAAAAATATGTTTTTTAATAAGTACAGTAAAACAAGCAAGACAAGGCAACACCCGAAGGCAATAGCATGCATATTGACAAGGGTGTTAACACAGTATTGCGCAGTTTATTTGGACTTATAATATAGTAGGCAATGGCAAAACCCCTCAAAGTCAGGGTCGGCAATCTGGTCTTTAAACTCTTTGCACATGCACTTAAATTCTTCGGCACGGCTTAATCTGCAAGG
Source organism: Christensenellaceae bacterium (assembly GCA_045614185.1). Classification (GTDB taxonomy): domain Bacteria; phylum Bacillota; class Clostridia; order Christensenellales; family Borkfalkiaceae; genus UBA1259. The sequence continues at coordinate 15,204 of JAZLCJ010000005.1, forward strand.
GCAATATCCGCCCGTTCTTTTTAAGCCTTCTTGAATAGTTTTAACAACTTCTTTATCGGGGTTAAGTGTAATTTTCATAAAAATCTCCGTTATAAATACAAATTAGCCTAATAAAATATCAAAAACCAACATCAAACAAAAACCAATCAGCAAAGCGTAAGTAGAGCCACGCTGAGAGCCGTGCGCGTGCGTTTCTGGTATCATTTCATCGCTTATTACGTAAAGCATAGTTCCGCCAGCAAAAGCCAAAGCAAAGGGGAGGATTAAAGAACTTATTCTTACGGCAAAATAACCTATAAAAGTACCCACAACTTCAATTAAACCAGTCATTGCCGCCAAGAAAAACGTGCGTTTTTTGCTAATGCCCGCAGCAAGCATAGGCGCAACTATAACCATACCTTCAGGAATATTTTGTAGCGCAATGCCCGCGGCAACTATTAACGCGTGAGTGTTATTGCCAGAGCCAAACCCAACGCCCGCAGCAATACCTTCAGGAAGATTATGTATAGCGATTGCTATAACGAAAAGCATAACTTTAGCAATCTTGCCGTTACTTTTGTGGTCTTCAAGTTCAGTACCAGATAGTTTGTGCAAGTGCGGGGTAAACTTATCCATAAGATTTAAGCAAATTGCACCCACAAAAATGCCCGAAACTGTGTACAATAAGCCCCACTTACCGCCAAGTTCTACCGACGGTAAAATAAGCCCGAACACAGCCGCAGCAAGCATAACGCCCGCCGCAAACGATAACACGATATCGCTAAACTTATGTGAAATATTCTTGAAAATAAACCCTATAACAACGCCGAAAATGGTTGCACCACCAACGCCAAGGGCTGTAATTAAAACTAAATCCATTATTTACGCTTTCCTTGAAAGTATTTTAACACAAAATCATTTTACTTGCAATACCTTTATGACAAAACACCTTGTGTTTTTTTGTAAAATATGCTATTATATCTTCTATACTACGGAAAATAAAAAAAGGATAAATTATGGATTTAAAAGTATTTTCTGAAAGGCTTTACGAACTTATTTTTGAAAGCAAAAAAACTAATAAAGATGTTGTAAAAGAAAGTGGTGTTGCTAAATCTTCATTGTATGAATATCTTAAAGGCAACAAAATGCCAACTATAAATAATCTTATAAAACTTGCTGATTATTTTAAAGTTACAACCGACTTTTTAGTTGGGCTTGAAGAAGAAAGTTTTACAAGCGAATTTCTTAAAACAAAACCTTTTGCAGAGCGTTTTAACGAAGTTCTATCTGAGTGTAAAATTTCAAGATATAAAATAGAGAAAGACACGCCACTTGCGGAATCTACACTCTACTATTGGTCTAAAGGCAAAACAAACGAACCTACAATAGAGAAACTATTAGAAATTTGCTCCGCCCTTAATTGTTCGCTCGATTATTTATTAGGTAGAACTAAATAATATAAAAAATAAAAAGCAGTTCAAAACGAACTGCTTTTTTTATTAGTTGTCTTTTAATGAGTTTCCAAGATAAGTTCCAAATGAAAAACTTGAAGACTTTTTCTTAGTTTCTCCGTATTTAACCGTTCTGCCACTGCGTGAACCTTTGAAGTTGCCTTTAGAGTTGTTACGGCCACCTTTACGGTTATCTCTCTTACCGCGTTCAAAGTTATTTCTTCCAGCGTTGTAAGGCTTAGAGAATTCGTCCTTTTCAAAAGGAACGATTACAACGTAGCGGTTGGGTTCTTTACCGTCGCTCTTAGTGGTAACGGTTTTGCTTTGTGCTAAAGCGGTGTGAATGATGCGTCTTTCAAACGGACTCATCGGTTCTAAGATAACTTCTCTGCGCATTTCAGTTGCTTTTTCTTCCAACTTATGTGCAAGTTTAATTAAAGTATCTTCACGCTTTTCTCTGTAATTTTCGCAGTCAACAACCACTTTTTTGTATTCTTTCTTACCGATGTTAAGCGCTGCGCCTGCAATAGTTTGAATAGCGTCTAACACTTCGCCACGGTAACCGATGATTGAAGAAGAAGTTTCTTCAGTACCAGTCAAAGTAATAACTGTGTTGTCTTCTTCAGAAGTAAGTTCTGCAACTGCTTTAATTTCCATTATATCAAGAATACCTTGAACGAATTCTACAGTTCTTTCCGCATCACTTTTTTCAATTTCAATTTCTACGACTGCTTTACCCTTAAGTTTACCAAAAATGCCTTTAGTAGGCTGTTCAAGAACGGTTATAACCGCCTTGTCTACGGTGGTATTTAACTCTTTTAAGCCCAAATCAATGGCTTCTTCCACCGTCTTTGCTGTGAATTGCATTATATATCCTCCGTGCGCTTTCTCTTTACGCGCTTATTTAATTCTTCCGCGGATGTTACCTTTTTTATTATCTGCTTTACCTGAAAGGAATGTTGAACCGGTATCGTCTTCGTCAGTCTTTTTCTTTTCTTTCTTTTCGGGCTTGGGTTGTTCTTTCGGGGTATAAACTCTACCTCTAATTTCATCTAAACCGCGTTTTGCTCTTTCTTTCTTCATTTGTCTATCTACGATAAAGTTAATACCAAGCGTGGTAAGTATGCTGATAAGTGAACTTAAAATAATGTAGATAGAGAATGCAGAAGTATACATAAATGCAAAGAACGCCATCATAAGGGGCATCATCCATTGCATCATTTTTTGAGTTTGTGCGCCTTGTCCGTCAACCGTTTGAAGTTCCATTGACGCTTTTTGGCTCTTACCCATAACTAATTGAGTTAAAAGTGAAGTGAGCGCGGTAAGCACAACTAAAATAAAGTAACCGTTAGGCTCGCTTGTTTTATCGCCTAAGCAAGCGATAAGTTTATTATAACCAGCATCGCCGATATCGTTACCAGAGTATTCGTGGGTGCTCTTAAATGAACCCCAACTCTTTTCAACGGGTTGTTTGAACGCGCTGTCTGCTACCCAAATATTTTTAATCCAGAAAAACTTATATTCAGTTTCTTCTAATTCTCTATACTTTTGACCAGCCTCAAAACTTTGAACGTTATCAATAAACACTAAAGCGTAAGCATCTTCGGTAGGTGCGTTTTCAGTATTTTGAACTTCCGCATAAGCCTGTTCAAAGGTTAAACCTTTTTCATTCTTTAAGAAGTTGTTGTTTTCACTTGCTAAATTGCCTGCCTTAATATTTTCAAGCGCATTATCTGAGAGTGTAAATTCTTTTGCACCGTATGCAGTAAGTTCTTTATTGTATTGAATAGTTACTTTTGAATAGCCGTTATCGGTAGAAATTTCATACTTAACGCCGTTTTGAGTGGTGTTTTCACCTTCGGTTACGAAAAGTTTAGTTTGTTTTACAACTACGTTCTTACCTAAAGTTTTAACACATTCAACTTCTTCAACACCTTCAAATTCTTTAACGATATTTTCGCCTTTAATTTGAATAACGCCATCGTTATCAGCATAGATAAAGTCGTTATTTTCTTCACAATAATCAAAACCTGCGTAAACAACGCTGTTGTAAGATTGGCTCATTTCATAAAAGCCTTTCTTGTTTTGGTATTGAGAATAATCTGTGAACGCACCGATTGCAATAAAGAATATTACAAGCGTTAAAATAGTAGGTAAGCAAGAACCGAACATAGAATATCCGTTCTTTTTGTAGAGCGCCATCATTTTTTGGCTATAAAGTTCTTTATTATCAGCGTATTGTTTTTGAAGTTTTTCAAGTTCAGGGCGCATCTCTTCCATTTTAAGAGAGTTTTTACGCATAGATGCTCTTGAAAAATAATCGAAAGGTAAGGTAATTAACTTTAAGATAAGCGTAAATAAAACGATACCTAGCGCAATAGAAGAACTAATTTCAACTAACCAAATGATAATATTTACTAAAAAACCTTCAAAACCGCTTACAGACGGCATAGTAAAGTTAATAATATTCATAATTTAATATACCCATTTTTTAATACTGTTTTTATCCGGAACGGGGTCATAACCACCTTTACACCAAGGCGTACACCTTAAAATTCTTAACGCCCCTAAAAAACATCCAACGAAAAAACCACGCTTTAAGATTGCTTCAAGCGTGTATTGCGAACAAGTTGGATAATACATACAAGTTCCTTTTGATAAAAACTTTTGATAAAGTCTAATTAAAAAAACGCCTAATTTTTTCAACATAGAATTATTTTAAAAAACCGCCTTTTTTAAAAATATATCCCATACTCTCTTTAAATGAGTTAAGCGTATACTCATCTTTTACTTTCGGTATAAAAACAAAAAAGAAGTTTTGCCTAAAATCTGGCATAAAACTTCTGAAAGATTCCCTCAAAAGACGCTTTATCCTATTTCTCTTAACACTTCCGCCGTGTTTTTTACTCACGGCGAAACCTGCTTTGAGTTGATTTGACGGAAAATATACAACCGTTAAATCTGATGAAAACAATCTTTTGCCTTTATTAAATACAAGATTGAAATCTTTTTCTTTTTTTAACCTATAATCTAAGGTCATTTTTTTTCCTTAAAATTACGCAGAAAGCTTATGACGACCTTTGTTACGTCTTCTCTTTAATACGTTTTTACCAGAACGGGTTTTCATTCTCTTTCTAAAACCGTGAACTTTGCTGGTTTGTCTTTTTTTAGGTTGATAAGTTTGTTTCATTTTTATTTCTCCTTAAAACTTAAATCAAGTATTTTTTTCTTTTTGCTATACTATTGTATAGATATTTTCAGTTTTTGTCAAACAATTTACGCGTTTATTCTTACGGGAAGTAATAAATAAAGGAATCCGTCGTTTCCAACAGAGGTTATAACGCACGGGTCGATAGGTGAATTAAGGTTGAGCGTAATAAAATCATCACCGCTAATTTTTAAATAATCTGCAAGATATTTACCGTTAAACGCAATAGACATATCTTTACCGGTAAGGTTAATGGGGATTTGTTCGTTTACGTTACCAACTTCAGATCTTGCTAAAATATTAAGACCTTCTTCTTTAATATCCATTTTAACAACGTTATATCTGTCGTTTCTAACCACTATTGACGCGCGTTCAATACTGTTAAGTAACGCTTGCTTATTGATAGTTACGTTGTTTTCAAACGAAGTGGGAAGAATATGGTTATACTTAACGAATTCACCTTCAATCAATCTTGAAGATAAAATAGTATTTTCAACTTCAACTAAAAGCGTATTTTCTTGAAGAATAATCTTTAAGTTTTCATCTTCTTTATCTAAAAGTCTAACGATTTCTTGTAATGCACGCGCAGGGATAACAACTTTCATATCACCGCTTGCTTTTACTTGTTTTCTAACAACAGCCATTCTAAAACCGTCCAAAGCAACACCGGTAAGGTTATTATCGTTAATTTCAAATAAAACACCTTTTAAGATAGGACGGCTGTCATCAGTTGAACATGCAAAAGTGGTGCGTTCAACAATGCCTTTAAAGTCCGCGCCTGAAATTTCAAAATATTTACTTTCGTCTTCTTTTTTAATCTTGGGGAAGTTTTCAGAAGGGAATACTTGAAGTTCACCTTCAGAACCAGAATATTTGATTTGTAATTGACCGTCGAAAAGTTTTACAAGTTCAACTTGTTCTTTTTCTAACTTTTTAGCAAAATCAACAAAGTACTTACCTACAACTACAGTTTCGCCTTCCATCATAACGTCTGCTTTAATTTTCTTTTCAATGGTAAGTTCAGTATCAGATGCAATTAAGGTTAAAGAATCTGCTCTTGCAATAATTTTAATACCTTCTAAAACAGGGTTTGCCGCTTTAACGGATAAAGCCTTGCTAACCTTTAACACAGCATCAGATAAATCGAGACCGTCGCAAATAAGTTTCATAAATAACTCCCTTTTTTACTTCGTAAAAAACAAAATTTTTGTTTACGCTTTTAATTTAAATATAATAATAAATATATTATATATTATTAGGCGTAAAAAATCAAGAATTTTTTCTTTTTTGTCAGTTTATTTTTGATAAATAAGAATAAATTTTAATCTTGCCCTTTTGTTGTGTTTTTTTTATTTTATTGTTTAAATTATTTGGAATAGTATTTATAGTATTAGAGTATTGTGTAATTGTTGAAAAGATAAATTTAATCAATTAAACGCTAACAAAAAAGCGGTGCAAAGAAATGTGCATTAAAAGTGATGAAAGGTTAATTAAAAATTTTAAAGTTAATAAAAATTATTCAATATAATTAAAAAATGAATTATTTAATGAATAAAAGAATAAAAAATTCGGGTAAAAAAGATATTTACAATCTTATCAACTTTGTTAAAAGAAAAAAGTTAATAGAAAAAATGTTTGTTTATAAGTAAGATTTGTGTTATACTCTATGTATGAAAGAAATTTTTGCTAAACACGGAATTGAAGTTACTGATCAGCAGTTAGAAATGTTTGAAAAGTATTATGAATTACTAGTGTTTTATAATGAAAAATTTAATATTACCACTATTACGGAAAAGAAAGAAGTATACTTAAAGCATTTTATTGATAGTGTTTTAGGCGCTCATAAGATTTGTGGAAAAACTTTAATCGATATTGGTTCTGGCGGTGGATTTCCTGCAATACCTATAAAGATTATGAAAGATGATTTATCGGTAACTCTTTTAGAGGCAACGGGTAAGAAGTGTACTTTTTTACAAGCGGTTATTGACGGGCTTCATCTTAAAAATATACGCGTAATAAACGATAGAGCAGAAACGCTTGCAAAAAATGAAAATTTTAGAGAAAAATTCGATATATGCACGGCGCGTGCGGTTGCAAGGCTTAACACTCTTTGTGAATACTGTATGCCTTTCGTAAAAGTTGGCGGAAAATTCGTTTCATATAAAGCAAACGCTACGGAAGAAGTTTTAGAAAGTAAAAATGCCGTTAAAATTTTGGGTGGTCAAATAAGTGAAGTTTACGAATATTCTTTAGAAGATGCTCAAAGAACACTTATTACCATTGATAAGGTAAAAAATACCGATAAAAAGTATCCAAGGGGTAACGGAAAGGAGCGTAAAAATCCGCTGTGAGTGAAGTTTTTATTAACAGAGCAAAAACGCTTGCGGTTACCGGGCATAGAATACTTGGACCAAATTTTAATAAAAGTAAATTAGAAAGTATTTTAGAAAAGTTTATCGAAAAAGATTTTGACACTTTTTTAATAGGTATGGCGCTTGGTTTTGACACGGTGTGCTTTCAAACTTTAGAAAAGTTAAAAGAAAAATATCCGTCAATTAAAATTATAGCGTGTATTCCTTGTTTATCTCAAGCGTATAAATTTAATAAAGCGCAAAAAGAAGAATACGATAGGCTTTTATCTATAGCTGATGAAAAAATAATATTATCTGCTGAATATACGCCAACTTGTATGATTAAGCGCAATAAATTTATGGTGGATAACGCTTGCGCCTTGCTTGCTTATCTCGTTCGTGATTACGGCGGAACGGCAAGCACGGTAAAATACGCGCAAAAAATACAAGTTCCTATTTATTATTTAGAAGATTAAAAAGAAAAAAGACTGATTTTCTTCAGTCTTTTTTTATTGCACTATCAAACGCTATTAACGTTTGTGAAGGTGTATAAAACAGCCATGCAAGGTTTATATTAACGTTGTTTACTATATCTATAAACGAACCTTTAGGTATGCTTAAAAACGACGGAAGGAACGAAAAACCGATAACGGTATCGCAAAATGCAAACAAAAGTAAGCCTATTGCAAATATCGGCGCGCTTTTAACCTGAATAAACGCATAGATTACGTTCATAAAAAGGTTAGTAAAATAGAACATAGAAATTACTGCAAGGAAGTTTGCGTTTTTACCTAAAACTATAAAAGTAACCGCCAAAACTATTACAATTAAAGATATCCTAATAATTAAATGAATACGCTTTTCGCTGGTGTATAAATGGTTATTATAAAGGCGCAAAAAGTAAAAGATTTGCGTTATGGAAAAGAACACCATAGCAACTATTTTTATGTTTTCAAAGTCAACAAGACCACATAAAAAGAAGTCGGCGCAAAGCGTGTTAATATATGCTATAAGCGTAAAAAAATGAAGTGTATCTCTCTTATAAAAAATTATAATGGTAAGAAGTGAAAGTATTATAATTGATAAAGCAACACTACTGTAAACCTTTCCGCTTGTAGTTTGAACAAAATATCCAAGCACCGCTTGAATAATAAGAAAAGCGGTAAGATAAATATTAGTAAAAGTTTTATTTCTTAACATTGTTTAGAAAATTTCCCATTAATGTAGTAAACAAGTTTCATTATTCCAAAAATGATATAAAAAAGAACTGTTGACGCAAGGCAAAAGCCAAGTGAATAAACCAAAAAGAATAAAAACCAAGGTAAAACAGGCGGATAGAAAAGGCTTACTACAGGGAGAGTACACGGGAAAAGACGGCTGATGTAGAACATATTGAAAGTTTCATCAAAAGCGGTTTTTATATACGCGCCTGCAGTTTCGTTTAAGATAACCGCAATAGTAAGCAACACCATAAACACGGGGATAGCCTTTAATAGATACTTAATGTTAAGTTTCTTTCTGTTATAAACGGCACAATAAATACCTAAAACGATCTGCAGACCATGGTGAATCATAGTTTGGATATTTATACCGATAGTGTTGATAAACACGTCGTTGGGGTAAATAAATACCACTAAACCTGCAAAAAGTGAAAAGGTTGAAATATACGCCTCGAAAAAGGTTCTAATTTTACCCTCTTTCATAAACGCCAAGAAAGGCAAAATATAAAGGGGTGTAGAGCAAAATTGATAAGGGAAAGCGTACCATTGATAATCCCAAGAAAATTTGCCGTCGGGGAAACTTATAGAGTAGTTTAATTGCTTATAAATTTCAAGCACCACCATAAGAACCCAACTTATAAGAAAAATTCTTCTAAAAACTTTGTCTTTGGCATCTTTGAAAAATACGCATAATAAAACGGTTGCAGTTATCGCAAGCAAGATAAACATGATATGAAACCAGCCGTAATTAGTTGGTCTTGGCATATCCATATCAAAAAAATTGTAGATTTGTTCCATAAAACTTTTTCCTTTTTCTTTAGTTAAAAAGTAACTATTACTAATAAATATTATAGATTATATATTACAAAAGTCAAGTAAAAAACAAAAAACGCCACTTGAAGTGGCGTTTTATTATTAAAGAAATTTTTTATAACCTTCACCGTATTTAACACAGCGTGAAACGCGGGATAAGGTTGCGGAAGAAATATCCGTTTTCTTTATAATCTGCTCGTAAGTTTCACCAGAAAGCAAAAGTTTTGCAGCGGTTATGCGTTGAGCCATAGAGTCAAGTTCTTTCATAGTGCAAAGGTCGTTAAAAAATGCCTTGCAATCTTCTTCGGTTTTAAGGTTAAGAACGGCTTTATAGAGTTCGCCGTAAGAATTTTTAATATCGCCAGACATTTTTATTCACCGTCCTTATTAGAAACACCGTGTAGAAAGGCTTTAAGTTTTTCAGACTTGGGGTTTTCAATAATTTGTACGGGGTCGCCCTCTTCTTCAATAACGCCGTCCGCCATGAACACGATTTTATCAGAAACGTTTTTAGCAAAACCCATTTCGTGCGTAACGATAATCATAGTTCTGTCTTCGTCTTTTAATGACTTAATAACTTTCAAAACTTCGCCCGTAAGTTCGGGATCAAGCGCAGAAGTAGGTTCGTCAAAGCACAAAATTTTAGGCTTTAGAGCAAGCGCTCTTGCAATAGCCACACGCTGACATTGACCGCCAGATAATTCACACGGGTAAGAATTTCTTTTTTCGGTAAGACCTATTTTTACAAGAAGTTCTTCAGCCTCCGCATCGATAATTTTCTTTTGTTCTTCCTTAAAGTCATGAAGTTTAGACTTAATATCGCGCGCGGAAAGTTTTTGTTCTTTTAATTGCTTTTTGTATTCGTTTAACTTGTCTTTAAGTAAAAGGGTTGGCGCAAGCGTGATGTTTTGGTAAACGTTATATTGCGGAAAAAGATTAAAAGATTGAAAAACAAGTCCAAAGTTTAAGCGTTTTTCTCTCAAAACAGCGTCGTTATCATTTTTTGCTGTAGTACTGTCAAATAAAAGATTGCCGTCTAAAAACATTTGACCGTTATCTGCGTTTTCTAAAAAGTTAATGCATCTAAGAAGAGTGGTTTTACCAGAGCCAGAAGACCCGATAATAGAAACAACCTGTCCCTTTTCCATTTCAAGGTCAATACCTTTCAAAACTTCGGTATTGCCGAACCTTTTATTAAAATTAGAAATAGTTAAATATGCCATAATTTACGCCTTAAAGTAAGATAATTTCTTTTCGATGTAACCGAAAATAAGAGTTAGCGCACCAACGAAAATCAAGAAGAACACCGCGCTGTAAAAGAGTGGCCAAATAATCGGGTTAGAACTTGATGCAAACAATTCCGCAGTTCTAATGATATCAATAAACCCGCCTAAAACCCTTGCAAGAGCGGTATCTTTTACTAAAGTGATAATTTCATTACTCATAGGTGGAATAATGCGCTTAACTACTTGTAAAAGAACAACCTTAAAGAACACTTGAGTTTTAGTCATGCCCAAAACTTGACCAGCTTCGTATTGACCTTTGCTTATGCTTTCAATACCACCGCGGAAAATTTCTGAAAAATAGCACGCGTAGTTGATAATAAAAGCAATAGCCGCTGCAATAAACGCTCCGCCCCAGTCGATATCAAAGTGCAAGAACATATAAATTTCTATTCTGCTAAAGATATTTTGACCAGGGAAAAGTTTGGGGAATATAAAGTATACTATAAAGATTTGTAGCATTAAAGGAACGCCCCTAATAATCCATACGAATACCTTAAAAATATATTTAATAGGTTTAATTTTACTCATCGTGCAAAAAGAAATTAAAAGTCCTAACGGTAAAGAAAGAACAAGCGTTACTAAGAACAAAGCGCAGTTGAGCAAAAACCCATTGAGCAAATCTGTTGTTACAGTCCAAAACATATTTGTAAAATCCTTAAATAAAGAGCAGTTGAAGTATAAATTTCAACTGCTCTAAGTGTTTTTTATTCTCTACCTAAAAGAAGAGCGTTTTCTAATTTATATTTAGCAGCGAGTTGTTGAACGAAACCGCTTTCAGTAAGTTTTGCGAATTGATCGTTAACTTTTGCAGTAAGGTCACTACCTTTCTTAAAGCCAACTGCATAGTATTCAATGCCAAGATCCATACCTTCATCAATTACTAAATCAGCAAAGTCGCCTTTACCGCAAATAGATTTTGCAAGAAGAATATCTACAACAGCGTAATCAGTAGTACCTAAGTTAACTTCTTTAATAGCGTCCATTTGTGATAAAACGGGTTTGGTTAAAGTGGTTTCACCAACGTTATCGGTTACGAGAGAGTCAGCAGCAGAACCTGCTTCGTAAGCAACTGATTTAGTAGCGGTTTGATCCCAAGCAGAAAGTGATGCAGTTGCGCTCTTCTTTACGATGCATTGTGCGTTTTGCATGTAGTAAACAGAGAAGTCAACCAATTGATTTCTTTGAGTACCGTCTTTTTCAGCAGAGTTAGCGGTAAAGCCGTTCCAAATACAATTAATGGTATCGTTATCTAATTCTAAGTACTTGTTGTTCCAGTCGATTAACTTAAATCTAACGGTGTAACCGAGTTCACCGAAAACTTTTTCAGCAAGTTCAGTATCGAAACCAGTCAATTTACCATTTTCATCTTTGTAGTTCATCGGTTCGTAAAGGGTATAACCAACGGTGATAACTTCAGGTTCAGAATTGTCGTTACAAGCGGTTAAGCCAACGCAAGCGGTTAAAGCCATAACCAAGGTAAGTAAAAGTGTTAAAAATTTCTTCATAAGAATTTCTCCTTGTGGCATAAGCCATTAAATTTTTTTGTTTTTCCGTTCACTTTATCTAACTAAAGTGAGATTGTATAGGTATTATACTTTATTACGCTAAAGTTGTAAAGTGTTTTTATATACTTTTTTAAAAAAAGTAAGAAAAATTTTATTATTTTGTAGTTTTTTATTTAATAATATAAAAAAACCCCTGCAAAAAGCAGGGGAAAAATTGAATTTTTAAGTTTTATAAACCGTATTTACTTAAGTCGGTTGCGTAACACCACTTGCCACCAGTAAGTTTACCAAAAATGTATTTATTTGACGCTGATTCGCAAGAAACGTAAAGTTTACCGTCAACAACAGCCATTTCTTCACTCATAGGCGGAATTTGTAAATCTTTAACTAATGAAGTGCCGTCAAGGTATACTAGCGGAACTTCTTTGCCAAGTGCGGTAGTAGTACCCGTGGCGCATTTTTCCATATCGTAAATATAAATGTGTGAGAAAGACAAGCCCCAAGAAGTTGAAAGCAACATTTTTCCGTTATAGAAAGTTATGCCTTGAACTTGTTCTCTTAAAGAATAAGCCTTTTCGGGCGTGGGGTTGATGCCAAACTCAAAACCCTCGTCTAAAGAAAATTCTAATGCAAGCGCGGTATTGTTATCTCCGTTAGGGGTAGTGATTTTGTGCGCGTCGGGTGTGGGATAGTCCCCTTCACGGAAGAATTCACCGATAACTATTTTGTCGCCGTAAACTTCCACGCAAGATGGTTTTACGTAATCGGTTTTAGAACTTTCCGTGCCGAAAGTACCAATAGAAGTAATAGAACCGCCGTTTTCAGCCGTTTTTAATTGATTATAATCGTAAACGTAAAGGGCGTTTTCGCCACCGTCTGCAATATAGACGTAATTTTTCCACAACGCTATACCGCCACCGTGTCCGGTGTAATCAGAACCGTCGGGTTTTTTAAGGTAAACCATCTTGTCGCTGTTTCCACTTTCTTTGTCGATAATATACACGGGTGAGCAAGAATGGTCGTTCATATATCCCGTTGCTAAAAACCAATTTTCTTCTTGGTCGTAGCAAAAGCCTTGGGGAACGTAACCGTCGTCAAGCCCAGGGATAACGAATGCTTGTTCAGAGTTTTGATAATAGTCGTTTACAGGTAATCTAAAGTAACCTATTGCACAAAGCAAAATAAGCCCCAAAGATAAAACGACGCAAGCAATAGCAATCAAAGTTTTTTTAAGTGCCTTATTCATTGTAGATTTTCCTTCATTTGTTATTAACCGTCATCGGTTTATAACATTATATAATATAATAGAAAATTTTTCAACAACTTTTATAAAGTTAAAAAAATAAAAGTCGACAAAAAGCGCCCCGCATTTATGCGGAGCGCTTTCCTATTTGCAATTAAAACTTTTAATTAGTCTTTCTTAGCAAGGTTTTTATAAGTTTCAAGTCTTAACTTACTGTCAGCCTCGGTCTTTTCGAAGAGTTGTTCAGCGAGTTCAGGACGTGCTTTCATAAGTGAAGCGTATCTGGTTTCGCCAAGCAAGAATGCCTTATAGTCTGCAGTCGGTTCTTTAGAATCGAGTGAGAACGGATTCTTACCTTCGTCGATAAGTTCGGGGTTGTAACGGTAGAGTTGCCAGTAACCGCAATCAACAGCCTTCTTTTCTTCTTCTTGAGACTTCATCATGTTAATACCGTGGTTGATACAGGGTGCATAGCAGATGATGAGTGAAGGTCCGTCGTATTTTTCTGCTTCAACGAGAGCGTTCATAAGTTGTTGCTTATTAGTACCCATTGAGCATTGTGCAACGTATACGTAACCGTAGCTCATAGCCATCATACCAAGGTCTTTCTTCTTAACTCTCTTACCTGCAGCAGCAAACTTAGCAACTGAACCAGTAGGAGTAGACTTAGATGCTTGACCACCGGTGTTAGAGTAAACTTCGGTATCGAGAACGAGAACGTTAACGTTTTCGCCACTTGCGAGTACGTGGTCTAAACCACCGTAACCGATATCGTAAGCCCAACCGTCACCACCGAAAATCCAGATAGAAGGTTTAACTAAGCAATCGAGGTTGCCCTTGATGTAATCAAGACCTTCAGCGGTTTCAGTAGCAAGTGCTTCTTTAACCATTTCAGCAGCAACTTTAGATTTTTCAGCGTCTTCTTTATCGCTAAGCCATGCAGCGAAAGCAGCCTTAGTTTCGCTAGATACAGCGTCCATAGTAGCAACCATATCTTCTTCAATCTTAGCACGACGAGCCTTCATAGCAAGGTTCATACCGTAACCGAATTCAGCGTTATCTTCGAACAAGCTGTTTGCCCAAGCAGGACCTTTGCCTTGTTTGTTAGTGGTGTAAGGACAAGTAGGAGCAGAACCGCCGTAGATTGATGAACAACCAGTAGCGTTTGCAACTATCATTCTTTCACCAAAGAGTTGAGTTACCAACTTAACGTAAGGAGTTTCACCACAACCAGCGCATGCGCCAGAGAATTCGAACAAGGGTTTGTTGAATTGGCTACCCTTAACGGTAGTGGGCTTGCAACCAGGACAAGCGCTAACGTTAACTTCAGGAAGTTTTTCGCTGTATTCGTAGTTAACGGTTTCTTGTTCAACAACACTTCCAAGCGGAACCATAGTAAGAGCCTTTTCTTTTGCAGGGCAGATATCAGCACAAACGCCACAACCCATACAATCTAAGGGTGAAACTTGCATTCTGTATTCATAACCCTTGTTACCAATCATAGCCTTAGTTACGAAAGAAATGGGCTTTTCAGCGCCTTCGCTAACTACTGCAGGACGGATACAAGCGTGAGGACATACGAATGAACATTGGTTACATTGGATACACTTTTCAGCATTCCATTGGGGAACGAGAACTGCTACACCACGCTTTTCATACTTAGTAGTACCGGTGGGAACAGAACCGTCAGCGTTAAATGCTGATGAAGGAAGTTTGTCGCCTTCAAGAACGAGAATAGGATGAACGATATCCTTAAAGTATTTGTTATCAGCAACTGCAGCCATGGGTGCGCCGGTTTCAGCGTTCTTCCAAGATGCAGGAACTTCAATCTTAACAAGGTTTGCAGCAGCAGAGTCGATAGCGTTGTAGTTCATTTGAACGATAGCATCGCCTTTCTTAGCAAATGACTTGTAAGCCATCTTCTTCATGTAATCAACTGCTTGATCGTAAGGGATAATGTTAGCAACCTTGAAGAATGCAGATTGTAAAATGGTGTTAGTTCTACCACGGAGACCAAGTTCTGCAGCAATCTTGATTGCGTCGATTACGTAAAGGTTAATGTTCTTGTTAGCAATATCTCTCTTAACGAATGCGGGAAGAACTTCTTCTAATTCTTCAGCGTTCTTAGCAGAAGTATTGAATAAGAAAGTACCGTTTTCTTTAATATCGCCAGTCATGTTGTAACGGGTGATGTAAGAGGGGTTAGAACATTGTACGAAGTCAGCAGCGTCGATAAGGTATGCTGATTGAATGGGGGTGTCACCAAATCTTAAGTGAGAAACGGTAATACCGCCAGACTTTTTAGAGTCGTAGAAGAAGTAACCTTGAACGTACTTGTCGGTGTGGTCACCGATAATTTTAATAGAGTTTTTGTTAGCACCAACGGTACCGTCAGAGCCAAGACCCCAGAACTTGCAAGAAATAGTGCCTGCAGGTGCTGCGTCATATTTTTCGGAGAAATCGAGTGAAGTGTTGGTTAAATCATCATAAATACCAACGGTGAAGTGGTTTTTGGGTTCGTCCTTTTCAAGGTTCTTGTAAACTGAATAAATCATTGAAGGATTAAATTCTTTACTACCCAAACCGTATCTACCGCCAACAACCTTAATATCGGTCATGCCCTTTTCAAGGAGTGCAGAGCATACGTCGAGATATAAAGGTTCGCCAAGTGAACCAGCTTCTTTGGTTCTGTCAAGAACTGCAATCTTCTTAACGGTCTTAGGAAGAGCGTTTACGAAATAGTCGATTGCGAACGGACGATAAAGTCTAACTTTCAAAAGACCAACTTTATGACCTTCTTTGTTCATCTTGTTGATAGTTTCTTCAACAGCGTCAGCACCGCTACCCATAAGTACAACAACGTTTTCAGCATCGGGTGCGCCCGTGTAGTCGAACAAGTGATAACTTCTACCGGTAAGAGCAGAAACTTTATCCATCATTTCTTGAACGATAGCGGGGGTTGCTTCGTAGTACTTGTTAGCAGTTTCTCTGTTTTGGAAGTAAATATCGCTGTTTTGTGCAGTACCCTTTTGAACGGGGTGTTCAGGGTTAAGAGCGCGTGCACGGAAATCTTCGATATCCTTCATGTCAACGAGTTCTTTCATTTCTTCGTAATCGATAACGTCAATCTTAGAAACTTCGTGACTGGTTCTGAAACCGTCGAAGAAGTGTAAGAACGGAACTTTCGTTTTCAAAGTAGAAAGGTGTGAAACCAACGCAAGGTCCATAACTTCTTGAACAGAGTTAGATGCGATCATAGCAAAACCGGTTTGACGGCAAGCCATAACGTCTGCGTGGTCACCAAAAATGTTGAGTGAGTGTGCAGCGAGTGCACGAGCACTAACGTGGAAAACCGTGGGGAGAAGTTCGCCCGCGATTTTGTACATATTCGGAATCATAAGAAGTAAGCCTTGGCTTGCGGTGTAAGTGGTGGTAAGAGCGCCCGCGGTAAGTGAACCGTGAACAGCACCAGCAGCACCTGCTTCGGATTGCATTTCAGCAAGACGAAGTTTTTGACCGAACATGTTAACTCTGCCAGTAGCAGACCATTCGTCTGCAACTTCAGCCATCGGAGAAGACGGGGTTATCGGGTAGATAGCCGCAACTTCAGAGAAAGCATAGGCAACGTGACTGGCGGCGGTATTGCCGTCGATTGTCAATTTTTTCATTATATCAAGTCCTCCGTAATTGAAAAAGATTTTGTAAATAATTTTTACCAAATTATTATACATTATAAAAAGGGTTAAGTCAACCCCAAACGAAAAATTTTTTATTAATTTATAATAAAAATGCATAGGAGTATAATTAAAATGCATACTGATAAAAATTTTTAAGCATAGTTGCTTGTAAAAACGCCGTCGGTTTGGTATAATAATTTAGTACGAAAACTTTTAAAGGACAAAAAATGGCAATTCTTACTTTAGAAAACGTAAGTTTTTCTTATGACAAACGCACTCGTGCCATAAAGAACGTTTCCATTAGCGTAGAAAAGGGTGAATATATCGCAATTATCGGGCATAACGGAAGCGGTAAGTCAACCTTATCAAAACTTTTCAACGGACTTTGCGTGCCTGACGAGGGCGAAGTTACGGTGGACGGTTTTTCTTCACGCAATAAAAAAGATTTGTTTGAAATTAGAAAACGCGTAGGCGTGGTTTTCCAAAACCCTGATAATCAGTTGGTTGCGTCTATCGTTGAAGACGACGTTGCTTTTGGACCTGAAAACTTAGGTATTGAAAGAGAAGAAATAGGTAAAAGAATAGATTTTGCTCTAAAGGCTGTGGGCATGGAAAAATTCCGCCACTCATCACCCACAAGATTATCTGGCGGACAAAAACAGCGTATAGCAATCGCGGGGGTTCTTGCGTTAAAGCCTGAAATTTTAGTTTTAGACGAATCAACCGCTATGCTTGACCCGCAAGGCAGAGAAGAAGTTTTATCAGTTATTAGAAAACTCAACAAAGAACAAGGCGTAACCGTAATAACCGTATCGCACTATATGGATGAAATCGTGGGTGCGGATAGGGTTTTCGTTATGAACGACGGTGAAATTGCACTCTCTGGCACACCTGAAGAAATTTTTAGACAAAAAGAAAAAATCAATTCACTCGGTTTGGAAAATCCCGTATGTTCGGAGATTGCCCAAAAACTTATTGACCGCGGGTTAACTCTTCCCGACGGTATTTTGACGAGGGAAAGACTTTTGGAGGAACTATGCGCATTGAAGTAAAAGACTTAAAGCACGCGTACGGCGAATCCAAAGTTTTGTCAAACGCGGCATTAAACGGTGTTTCGTTAAATATTGAAGAAGGCGAATTTTTCGGTATTATAGGTCAAACGGGGTCGGGTAAAACCACTTTCGTTCAACACCTTAACGGACTTATTAAATTGCAAAAGGATAGTGGGTCTATCAAGATAGGCGAGTTTGATTTTGCTGATAAAAAGTGTGATTTTAAGGCGCTTAGAGCAAAACTCGGCATGGTTTTTCAATACCCTGAATATCAACTTTTTGCGGAAACGGTTAAAGATGACGTTGCTTTTGGCGTAAAGAACTTTATGCCGAATATTAGCGAAGAACAAACCGAGCAAATGGTAAAGGACGCGCTAACCACCGTTGGCTTAAATTACGAAACTATAAAAGACAAGTCCCCCTTTGAACTTTCTGGTGGACAAAAGCGTAGGGTTGCTATTGCGGGCGTAATAGTTACCAAGCCTGAAGTTTTAGTTTTGGATGAACCTGTTGCAGGGCTTGACCCGCAAGGCAAGCGTGATTTTATCGCACTACTTCATAGACTTCATAAAACTTTTGTTAAAACTATCGTGTTAGTATCGCACGATATGGATTTGGTAGCAGAAAATTGCACACGTGTTGCTGTTTTTGCGCACGGAAACGTGCTTTTACAAGGCACACCTAAGCAAGTTTTTGCTGATGAAAAGTTGTTGAAAGAGTTGGGGCTTGAACTTCCCGTAACCGCGTACTTAACCAAAGAACTTGAAAAAATAGGCGTTAATATAGATAACGATTATACCGCTGAAAGTTTTGTGGATGCGCTTATCAACTGCTATAAAGGGGGTAAGGCGTAATGAAAGACGTTGCTTTTGGTCAATATTTCCCCACAAAATCTTTCGTTCATAATATGGACGCAAGAGTTAAAATTTTAGCAGTAATAGCGTATATCGTTGCCGTATTTTTAGTTCAAACTTACCACTTTTTAGGATTTTTGGCGTGCTTTACTTTCGTGGTGATTGCAACTTGCGCGTCAAAAGTTCCGTTCGGTAAGGTGCTTAGAAGTATTAAAGGAATACTTTTCTTTATAGTTTTATCGGCAATTTTGCAAGTATTCTTTAATACGGACGGTAAAGTGATTTTCGAATGGCAATTTATTAAAATTACTGAAATTGGGTTGCTTAGCGCAGGGTTTATTATTGCAAGAATTACCCTTATCGTTTTGGGTGCAAGCATTTTGACTTTAACCACTTCACCAGTTGAAATTGCAGACGGCTTAGAAAGTCTTTTATCCCCCTTAAAAATCATAAAATTCCCCGTGCATGAATTTGCTTTAATCATGAGTATTGCACTAAGGTTTATACCTACGCTACTCGATGAAACGGATAGAATTATAAAGGCACAAAAAGCAAGGGGTGCGGACTTTGAAAGCGGTAATCTTTTCAAGCGTGCAAAAGCGCTTATTCCCGTGCTTATACCCTTGCTTATAAGTTCTTTCCGCCGTGCAGATGAACTTGCAGACGCTATGGACGCGCGCTGTTATTCTGGCAGTAAAAATAGAACGAAATATAAGAAAATGCGCCTTACTTGGCGTGATGCAATAGGTCTTTTGGTAATAGCAAACCTTATTGCTGGGGTGCTTTGCTTAAACACTTTGTATCTTTTTCCGTGGGTGATTTAATATGAAAGTTAAACTCGTTATTACTTACGACGGAACTAACTATTGCGGTTGGCAAGTTCAACCCGATAAAATCACCGTTCAACAAGTGGTTGAAGACGCGCTTGAAAAGGTGGTTGGGCAAAAACTGAAAGTTATCGGCAGTGGTAGAACGGATGCGGGCGTGCACGCAAAAGGGCAAGTTGCGCACTTTGAAACGCCTTTTGAGAATATCCCCGCTGAAAAGTTTTATAAAGCGCTTAACATTCAACTTCCGCCCGACGTAAAGGTATTGTCAAGCCAAAGGGTAGATGATGATTTTAGCGCAAGACGTAGCGCAAAAAGTAAAACGTATTCGTATTTTTGTTACGTTTCAAAGGTGGAAAAGCCGTTGAAAGAGCGTTTTTCTACAAAACTGGACTTTCAGCCTGATATAGAAAAGATGAAAGACGCGGTTGAAGTTATCGTGGGCGAGCATGATTTTAAGTGTATGTGTTCTAGCGGTAGCGGTGCAAAAACCACGGTTAGAGAAGTTTACTCGATTGAAATAGAGCAAACGGGTGAAGATATTTGCTTTTCAGTTACAGGCGGTGGCTTTTTATACAATATGGTAAGAATTTTAGTCAGCACGCTTTTAGAAGTGGGGTATGGCAGAATTACCAAAGAACAGGTTGCTGAAATGTTAAAAACTGGCAAAAGAATATCCACCATTAGAACGCTATCCCCCAAAGGATTGTGTTTAATGAAAGTTGAATATTAAATAATAATTAAAAAAACGACTTAAGCGAAATTGCTTAAGTCGTTTTTGTTTTTACTTATTAAAATAAAATTTCTGCTTTTTTCTCGGTGTAAATAATTCTATCGCCACTGCGGTCTAACGAATTCATAAAATCAAGGTATGCTTGAATTGATTCAAAGAGCGGTTTGTGCTCGGCTTTAATTCGTTTTGCCCTTTCAGCATTATCTTTTAATAGATTATAGAGCATAACTACTTGCCATCTTGCGCTGTTTACACACATTTGTTCAGCGTTGGGGGTAAAGTAATCACTGCCGTGGCTTGTGCCTACGCTACCTGCAATATGCGGGTGAATAACCGGCATTACGCAAGAAAGATCGCCCATATCGGTACTGCCCGAACCAAAAACTTCACGGTTTTCAAAAGGTAAGTCGGGGTTAGCCGTACGGAAACTTTCGGTTGCAAGTTCAATCATATTTTTATCGTTAATATTGGGCGCGTAACCGGGTTTATCAACGATTTCAATATTATTATCAAGTGATAAAGCCGCGCCGATAAGCGCCTGATTGATGCGCTTGTTGATTTTTGATATTCCGTCAAAGGTTTTGCCTCGGATATAAGTTTCAATAACCGCTCTCTCTGGGATAGCGTTTACCATAGCGCCACCATGCGTCATAATAGGGTGGAAACGGATTAAATCGTTTTCTTCAAAAGTTTCTCTTAAAGCGTTGCACGCGTTAATACCGCAAGTCGCTGCGTAAAAAGCGTTCTTTCCTTTTTGGGGTGAACCGCCTGCGTGTGATGCAACACCTTTATATATTATGCGCTTTGCAATACAGCCGACTGAACCTAGAGAAGTGCTACTCTTTGCGTTGGACGTTGCGTGTATCATAAACGCGATATCCACGTCGTCAAAATAACCACGACTCATAAATTCGGGTTTTCCACCAAAATACTTGATTTTACCTTGTTTCATAAGGTTTGTTCTATATTCGATTTCAAGTAATTCTTCGGCGGGAACTGCGCAAAGTTTAATTTTACCACAAAGTTCGTCCAAAACGCCGTCTTCTTTTAGCGCGCCTGCAATACCTAAAAGGGTTGAAGTTTGAATATGGTGTCCGCAAGAGTGAACTGCCCCCGTCGTTTTATCAGCGTCGGGGTGAGTGGGGCAAATGATAGAATCAAGTTCGCCCAAAACAAGAATAGTAGGACCAGGCTTGCCCGTGTCAACAACTGTGTAAAAACCAGTTATACCGTCGGCATAAGTTAATTTGTAGCCGAGATTTTCAAACTGTTCGGCAAGATATTTATTAGTCTTAAATTCTTTGTAACCAGTTTCGGGGTTTTTCCAAATATAATCGGCCGCCGCCGCCATTAAACTTCTTTGCTTTTCAACAGCGTTTAAGAGTTTTTGCATAATATATTTCCTTATTATATTGATTTACGCTTTAGAAGGGTCTATAACTTCTGCAAGATAGGGAAGTTCTCTATACTTTTCAGCATAGTCAAGACCATACCCTACAACGAAACCGCAAGGGATATCAAAACCAACGTAATCTGCTTCCATATCAACTTCACGGCGTTCTTTTTTGTCAAGGAAACAACAAACTTTAATTGATTTGGGGTTGCGTTTTTTAAGAAGTTCAACAAAGAACTTCAAAGTTTTACCGCTGTCGATAATATCTTCAACGATAATAACGTCTCTGCCCTCAATATCCGTGGTAATATCGCTTTGCATTTCCATATCACCGCTAACAGTACCGTTTTTGTAGCTTGAAAGTTTAGCAAAGTCAAGCATAATCGGACGCTTAATGTTTTTGGTAAGGTCTGCAAAGAAATATACTGCGCCCTTTAAGGTGCAAATAAACACGGGGCGGCGGATAGTGTTATCCACGCTTGAATAGTCAAGTGTGATTTGGTCCGCAAGTTCTTTTACGCGTTTTTGAATTTGTTCGGGGGTCAATAAAACTTTTAAGTTGCTTTCCATCTTTTGTTTTTCCTTTTTATATATACTATATTATTTCAACCGTAAAATCGGTTGTTTGTTCTAATTTAATGCTCTTCGGTATGGTTACCTTTGTTTTTTTGCCTTTTTCTTGAGTAACGGTTACCTTTCCGTAAGGTGTAAAAAACTCTACGCTTGCACTATTTAAGCCCAAAAGCGAGGGGGAAAGTTTAATTTCTTTCATTCCAGGCGTTAAAATTTCCAAACCCGTAAGGGATAGCGGAAGTGAGTATAGCGGTGTTCCTCCCCACGCGTGCGAGTGGTCGAAACGGCGGTTGGGCGCTTGTGGATAAAAGCCTTCAACCAAGCCTTTTTCACACTCTAAAACGGGCAAAATCCACTTTTCTATAATCTTAAGCACGTATTTATCCCTTAAGCTGTAGCGGTAAATACCTTGCAATAAAAAATGCATAAAATACGGCTGGCAATCGCCCTTAATATCGTCGTTCATAATAGCGTCGATAATATTTTTTGCCGTTTTTTCATCACAGACACCAACGCAAACGCTAAGCGCGTTAGATTGCTTTAAGTAATAGCGCTTCTCAGTGTTTTGTGGCATAAATTTACAAACCAATTCTTCCTTAGTGGGGGTGGGCAAGCCCTCAAAGTAACAACCTTTTTCTTTATCGAAAAGCAAAGTATTGATTGCGTTTTTCAAAACTTCACGCTCGGCACTAATAGCGAGGGCAAGGTCGTGTTTTTTAAGTTCTATATAAATCTTTTCCGCCTTTTTAAGTGCGTCAAAGTAAAATAGGTTCATTACCGTTTGACCAAGCGCTTTGGGCGGGTGGTGTAGGTTAAATCCGTCAACCATAACCCAGTCCACAAACATAAAGTTAGGTGGATTTTCTATCAAAGAATTTTCGCCTATATAACTCTTAAAGCGACTTAGTAAAAGGTTAAGCGCATTTTCACAGTTTTTTAAAAGGTTAATATTTCCAGTAAAGGTGTAAACGTCCCACAGCATGTTTACCCATAGTAAACTATAAGTGGTGTGGAAAAGTTTGCCGTCTTGTTCTTCTAAGGCGTGCGCCGTGCGTATGACGTCAAATTCGGCAAGACGCATGTCGCCAAAAGAAAAGGCGGTCATTAAACACTGTATGTAATAGTCGCCCGTGCAAGCAAGCGGTTCGGAGTGGCGTGGGCTGTCAAGATGTATGGTTTGCCTACAAATTTTAAGCGTGTGCGCACAAGTTTCTAAAACTTTGTTTAAATTTTCGTTATCCGTTTTGGTTTTTGCGCACTCTATTGCGGGGTAATTTGTCGCTATAAACCCAACTTCAAGTTCAGACGGAGTGTTAGATATGTTTTTTGCATAAACAACAATATTTCCAGCGCTGTAAGTATACATTCCGCGGTAAGAATTTTCGCCTACTAATACGATATTTTCACCGCGCGCGTTTTCGTCGATTTCTTTGCATACTATGCGCGCGTGGACTTGACCGTCCGTTTTAACTTTTGCAGTTAAAAACCCCGCGTAAATTTTATCCAGCTCAGCGGTAAAACTTACTTCTTGGTTGGGCAAAAGTGTAATTTTATTGTTTTTAATTTGCGGTAAATATTCTTCACGCAAAGGGATAGGCGCTATTTCCGTGTTCCAAATATTTTCAATTTCTTGCGCTTTAGTAAATGCGTCGGGGGTAATTCTTCCGTCGTAAACGGACGGAGAGCAGTACGCACCGTTTTTTCTAACCAGCCACGAACTATCAGTATAAATTGTCTCAGTTTTGCCGTTTTCAAAGGTTAAAAGCGCGGTTAGAGTAAAACCGCCGTTCCCTTTTGAATAATCACAAAGTTGGGTGGGGCGCATTTGTACGCGCGCAAAAAATGAAAGGGCGTTTTCGTTTGGATAAACGGTTATTTGTTGTGAAAAAAAGTGGTCGCGCGCCCTATCGTTAAGCATATAGTCGCCACCAACGCAAACAGGCCCTGTCGATAGAACTTTGTCGTTTAAGTATAAAACGAATAAAGTGTCCGCACTAAAGGTAAGTCGCGCCTTAATTATTTTTTCATCAAAAGAATAATCTTTTTTGAATTCCGCAACGGCGTAAGGAGTGCCGTCGTCAGCACAAAAGGCGCTGTAGGCTGTTTGTTGATGATTAGGATATAAGTTTTTGGGTAGCCATATCCATTTTTCCATCATTCACTCTCCTTTAAGTCGTTGAAGTTATAATAGTTTTATAACTTGCTTGGTGTTTTTATCAACTTTAACTTTATTTGAAATTGCAATTCCAAAAATCGCCAAAATATTGTTTCCGTCAGCAATAACAGGGATAGAATCGCGTTCGCGTAGCGGAATTTTTTCATCGGTAAAATATTCTGCCAAAGGCTTAGTGCCACCGCCGAATTTAGTGAATAGGTCGCCATCACGCTTAAAGCGGATAACCGCGGTAGGTGGAACTTTGTCAAGGTCAATATAAAACCCGCTTTTTAAGTCTTTTGGCATATCGGTTTTTTCTATCGCAACAGTCTTTTTGCCGATTAAAGTTGTGCCAACTGCAAAGGGTTTTTGGTCAAGAATTTTATCCGTTTGTTTAAAAAAAGTTAAACCGTCGTATTCTTTTGCTACAACAACACCGTCTTTAAGGTCAATTTTTGCACCGTTTTTAGAAGTGGAAAGATTGATAACCGCGTCAATATGCGCTTTTTCCCAGTCTTTTTTAACGCCTAAAAGTTTAAGCGCCTTAACGGTTGCCCTCGATAAAATTGCGGGGTGCTGTGGGAGAGAGATTTTAACAAGTTCGCCATCAACCTTTATTGCCGATGCGCAAACGCCGTCAAGATAATCTTGGTCTAACTTAGCCGTTTGGCTAAATCTATAAATGCTGTTTTCCACTTCGGGGAAAATCATTTTGATTTCTGGCAAAATATTAAGTCTTATATAATTGCGCGTGTAAACATCGTCAAAGTTGGTTTGATCGGTTACGAACGGCAAATTATTGTCTTTGATATAGTTTTCAATTTCTTCTTTAGAAACTGATAAAAGCGGGCGAATAATTTTGTCTTTAATTTGCGGAATACCCGTTACGCCTGATAGAGAACTTCCCCTAAAAAGATTGAAAAGCACGGTTTCAGCATTGTCGCTTTTGTGGTGCGCGGTGGCAATAAGCGTGCAAAGGCCTTTGTTTAAGGCGTCGTAAAAACAGCCGTAACGGAGCGCGCGTGCACTTTCTTCTAAAGAGAGTTTTTCTTCCTGTGCCTTTTTTACGCTGTCAACTGAATAGGTGAGGAGTTTTACCCCCCATTCTTTGCATAAGTTTTTGACAAAAAGGCTGTCGTCAATAGACGCCGAACCGCGAATACCGTGCTCAACGTTTAAGGCAATTACCTTAAAATGGTATTCTTTGCTTTTAGATAACGTATAATGAAGTAGCGCAACAGAGTCGCTACCGCCCGAAACGGCAACTGCAACCGTGTCATTAGGCGTTAAAAATTTAGACAAATCAATTTGCATAGATATATTTTAACACCCAATGATAAAAATTACAAGTCAATTAAAGAATATTTAAATTTTTTTGCAAATATTGATTGACAAACTTAAAATTATGGTATATTATAGATAAGCACTTTAGGGGTGCAAGAAAACAAATATCGCGGGGTGGAGCAGCTTGGTAGCTCGTCGGGCTCATAACCCGAAGGTCAGGAGGTTCAAATCCCCTCCCCGCAACCACTAGCCGTCTAATTTGAACCTCAACAGGTCAAATCAGACGGTTTTTTCTATCTTTTTTATTTTAGGCGGCTATAAATTGCAATAACTTCAACACAACTTTTTTATGGTTGGTTTGCGTTATATAAAGATTTTTAACCACCCTTGTTTTATCGTAATATACTTCATTATTATAAATTAAAAAGTCCTGACGTTTGTCGGGACTTTTATTTGTAAGGCTTTTATAGTATATTTCAATTTTATCGTCGTATAAGATAACTTTATCTATTAGAAGATTTATCATTACAGTAGGGTCTTTCTTAACAGCAACTGTAAAGTGGCGAAGAATATCTTCTCTAGAAATTTGACAGTTTAATGCCGTTTCTTCAATAGTTATTTGCTCGTTAAGCTTATTTAGTTTTGTTTCAAGATTAGTAAGCATTTTTTGTGTTGACTCTGTGACTATGCCTTTTCCTATTGCTATAAGAAAGTTATCAATGACTTTTTCTGTTTCTCGCTTTTCCTTTTTTAATAAGGCAATAGTTTTATTTGTATCAGAGCGATCAGAATAAATTTTTAATAGAGTATCTGCTATTTTGTTTATTGTTTCGGAGTCAAACGTTTTAACAATCGTGTCAACTACTAGTTCTTCAAGGATATCTTTTCGTATTAGTTCTTTTTGACAACCGTTTTTCTTCTTTTTACCAAAGCATTTATAATAACAAAGCACCTTGCCGGTGTGTGATGTTCCTGTTTCAGCGGTAATTGTTTGCCCACAATAACCACAAAATAGTTTATTGCGTAAAAGATATTTTTCTTTATGGCTTTTGCTACCATATTTATTAGCGTTTATTCTTTTTTGAACTACGCCAAATATGTCTTTTGTAATTATAGGGGGGAAAGTGTTGTTGTTTTCTTCGCCGTTACAATAGAATATACCGATATATTTAGTGTTGCAAAGCATCTTATAAACGGTGTTTTCGGTAAATGGTTTACCACGATTGTTAGTAATGCCTTTTTGTTCTAATATAGCCAAAATATCCCTTATAGAAGAATCTTTAGCGTATTCGTTAAAAATAAATTTAACTATTTCGGCTTTTTCTTCGTCTATTGCATATTTTTTGCCATCTTTCTTAAAACCATAAAGCAAATAACCACCCATTGAATTACCTTTTCTACGAAGTTCTTTCATACCACGTTTAACTTTTTGGGAAAGTTCAGCAGAATAGTATTCAGCCATACCTTCAAGCAACGATTCTAAAATAATGCCTTCTGGGGTGTCAGAGATGTTTTCCATTGCAGATAGAACCTTAATTCCATTATCTTTTAATGTCTTTTTGTGAATAGCCATTTCATATCTATTACGTGAGAAACGGTCAAGTTTATAAACAATAACATAATCCCACGCTTTTTTGGCACTATCTTTTAGCATTTTTTGAAAACTCTTACGATTATCGTTTGTTCCCGTCATTGCTCTGTCAATATAAGTATCAATAATTAAGATATTGTTTCTCTTGGCAAAGTCGGAGCATACGTGAATTTGTCCTTCAATGGATTGCTCGGTTTGTCTTTCACTAGAGTATCTAGCATAAATTATAGCTGTTTTCATTTTTAATCTCCTTTTTTCGTTTTGTTAAAAATTTCTAAAATATTAGTTAAAAGCGAATTAAAAAATAAGTTTTGCTCGGTTTCGCTTAACTTATAAACATCAATTTTGCCTTTAGTGATAATTTTTAGTTCTTTCTTTGTTTTCATTTTTCTCCTTATAGAGAGAAAAAGAGCGCACTACGTCCAAAGTAGGAACGTATTACGCCCAGAAAATGCAACTTTAAATTATCAGATTGTCATTTTTGCTATACGCCAATTTTCTAAAATTTAATTTTCTTGAATAGATTGTTTCATAAAATTAAACAAGAGTGTTAGCAATCAACTTGCACTTTTAATCAGCATTTTTGCAAAAAACCTAAATATTTTTAACATTTTTTGCACTAGTTTTAATATTGATTTGAACCTTTTTAACTTATTTATATAAATTGTCTTTCGCAATTAACGAAAATCATAAGACCTTCCCGCTGTCAAACCAAAGGAAAAAAGATTGTTTTGTAATCAATATATAATAGGTCAATCTTTTAGACGACGTTTGACAGTTAAAAGGGGAGGGATTATGATACGAAAAAACCACTACCAAGAAAGGCAATTTATTTTTAGTTTTTATAAGAAAGGTTAAATAATTTTTTTAATATGACAGTTGTTGTCATAATTAGTATGTTAGACTATGCGTGCGAAAAGGTTATACGGCATAGTGGCAAGATTTTGTGTTTTTGGCTTGTTAATATGTGGTGATATTTTTAGCAAACTTAATTTAAAAAGTTTTTGTGTCGGCTTTTTAGATGAACCCTGCTATTAAAACATTATATAAATAGAAACAGATTCGGTATTATGCTTTCGTGATGGAGTTCCCGACCACACAATGAAAGTTTAATAAATACAAACCGTTATGTTTATGGGAATAAGGAGGGTCGATATGTATGTATCAAGAGAAGAACACACCCGTTTTAGTGTATTGTAGGAACTGCGGTCAAAAGATAATGGGTTATCGCAACGCAGACGGCTTATTAAAAGTGGAATGTCCGTTTTGTCATACACGTTATGTAAGTCAACAAAAAAGTAGGCGGCACATTATTGAAGATATTTATGCCCCTACAGGAGAAGAAGTTATAAGCTACAATTAAACAAACAGTATATTAGACTACAAGGCGGTAGGACGTGAGTCGCTTCGTAAGCCCTTGAAAGACCAATACTTAAAATCGTAAGAGTGAGCCAAGTAAATTGTGAAGCCTTCGATAATTAGATTGCAATATTTTGCAGTCTGGTTGTCGGGGGCTTTTTTCGTTTCAAAAAAAATTTTCAAAAAAATTAAAAAAGTTTTTAATTTACGAAATTAGGCTTCGTAAATAGGTTCTAGAATACAGGCATAACAACGGCAAAGGAGGTGAGAATATGAAAAGCACGATTGAACGTCGTCAACGCATTATTGAAATATTAAATATGCGTAGGTCAGAGAAAATTGAAAATTTAGCTTTTGAATTTGACGTTACTCGTAGAACTATTGAAAACGATATTCAAGTGCTTTCGTGTTCTTACCCTATTGATACGAAAACAGGACCAACGGGTTGCGTTTATGTTCAAGACGGCTTTGATTTATATGAAAGGTATTTAACGGCAAGGCAGTTTGAAGTTTTAGAAGAATTAAAGGGTGTTGCAACCGGTGAACAAGTAAAGGTATTAGAAACGATTTTAAGAAGTTTCGGTAGAAACGGTGGTGTAAAGAAATGAAAACGATAAAGAAAGTAAAAGAAGATTTGAGCGAAATTAAATATTATTACTCGAAAATAAAGGACTTTGAAAAGATATCTGTAGTGGTTGGGGAATCGGACGTATGTAAATTGGTTGCAAGATATAACAAAGTTATAAGGCGTGGCTCTATTAAGTTTTACGACCTTTACGTTTCGTTATATGTCAACAATAATTCGCTATCGGTTGTAGCTGAAGATTGGGGGATAAATTATTATTATGTTTCTCGCCTAAACAAACAACTTTGCGATTTTTTTGTAGAAGAATTAAACAAGGAGGACGAAGCTGATGTTTTGTAGTGTTCCAGACTTTTGTAAGGATGCCGTAAACGTTTATCGCACTAAAAAATATATCGTTAAACAAGATATATCGGTTGAGGGAACGGATAACGGGGAAACTCTTATTTTCAGTAACGACGTGTTCTATGAAAGGACTAAAAGTCGTGATAAACAATATGAGCAAATCTTTGCAGACAGAACATATATCAACGGTAAACGCTTACCATCTACAAGCTACACCCGTAGATACGAAAAGTAATAAAAGCGAAAATTGCTTTTTATAAACACAATTCTAATAGGGTTGGTGATAACCGACTATGAACTTGCGGACTGACGTTAGATAAAGGTGGCCACCTTCCAAAAGTAGGTCGCAGGAAACGTAGTGTTTTATAAATAATTCCCTATTAGCATTGTAAACAACAATTAAATATTAAATTTTCACGCTTGGCTAACGGCAACACGGGCGTTGTGCTATCTAAACTACGGGCAAAAACAATATTAATTTTATTTAAAAGGAGAAATTTTTTACAATGGCAAACAAAAATACTAATTACAACAACAACGAAAGAAAGTGGATGACTCCTTCAAAGCGTGCAGAAGGTTACGCTAAAGAAAGGAAATCAATGGTCCACGCAAGAGGTCCTAAAAAGGACGAACCACTTGATGACTACAATAAAGGCTTCCGTTCTGGCTATCTTTTAGCACAGTCAGACCACGCAGGTGCTTATAAGTATCACAAGGCAATCGCTGAAGGTAAATCTAAAACCGAAGCAAGAGCAATTTCTAAAAAGAAAGGTGCTTAATTATTAAGAATTTAGGAGGATTAAAGGATTATGTCAAAGAAACAAAACATTATGGTTGAAAGAGAAACATTTGAAAAGAACGATAAAACTTATTTTTCGTATTTCATTAAAGGACAAGTAAGGGGTAGGGATGTAAAAGTAGCAATTATCCCACCTGATAAGGGCGGCTATACCGTTCTTGATATCGTATTCGGTGATGCTATGAAAGCAGAGCTTAAGATTACGCCTTTTGAAATTAAGGACGAAAAGGGTGGCGTTATTTCGGGTAATACTTATGCCGTATTCACTAAAGATGAAGCAACCGGCGAAGTTTACGAATGTTCGGTTAAACCTTATCGTAATTCCGACAAGGCTTTACTCAATATGCTTGTTAAATAAAAATAAGCACTAAAAAACAACCGTTTCTGCGGCTTGCGGTGGTGTTAAAAGCCCCAAAGTCGCAGTTTTTATATTAAATAAAAATTTGGAGGTATTTTATGAGTTCAACAGCAACTTATGCTAACGGATATGTTGGCAAAACTAAAACAAAAGAACAAAAAAACAAATGGAGGGATGATATTCGCACTGCTCACGATAAAGGTTATTCGAAAGGGTGGGATGATGCGTATAGTATTTCTAAACGCTTTGGAGCAAGGCTTGCGGCTGCTTACGGTTACTGTAAAGGTATAAAACACCGTTATCGTTCCGATAAGTATATTGCGCAATACAACAAACAAGGCAAACAAATTTAATTTGGAGGAAAGTATTATGTATAACGAATTAAATAAACATAAAAGTTCGGACAAGTTTAACTGGTGGTTAACGATTATCGCTTTTTTACTTGTCGGAGCAACGATATTAGGTATGTTGTTAAGTTATATAACACCTAAATCAACAGAGAAAGAACCTATTAAGCAAGAACTAGATGCAAATCTTGACAATGGTGGATTAAAAGTTAATGAAAGTGTTAACAATGGTATGTCTTTAATGAGTGTAAGGTTAATGTCTAACGAATATGAAACCTATGGTGTTACTGAATCGGCAGAGTCTGCGTTTGTTCTAAATGCAACCATTACACCCGAATATGTAGAAAATCAAGGTGTTTCTTGGGAAGTGTTTTGGTTGCACAGTGGAGAAACCTTTGCTAGCAACAATATTGTAACTGACTTTGTTACTGTAACCCCTAGTGAAGAGTCAAGCCATTCTGTTAGGGTAGAGTGTCTTGCACCTTTCGGGTCAAAAATTGTTGTTAAAGCAACGTCAGAGGATAATCCTAATGTATCAGCGCATTGTGAACTCGATTATGCACAAAAGGTGTTAAATGCAACCCTAAATATAGGAGATATTCCTGTTGTTTTTGATGGCGTAACGAACGTTCAATATGAGTTAAGCCCTACTGCGATAGGTCCCGGTGGACAAATTGCTTCTTCTTTTGAATTAAGTGAAGTTTATACTATTAAACAAAACTTTTTTGAAAGTGTAACTTTTGCATCAGATTCAAATGAAGATAATTGGTTTAGAGTTGATGGAAACTATCCTATGGGGATTCAATTATTGTATCGTGATGGTGTAACAAATTGGATAGGTAAAGACTATTATTTTGACTATACCAACGATATTTGTAATTGGGTAATTTTTAAAAGAAGTGGCGATATAGCGTTTGAGGATTTAACTACAGCACAAGTTATAAGTTATTTCTCTAATATTACAAGTCCGACTTTGGCACATTTAACTTATACCATTGAAAGCGAGTATGAAACATATACTTTTACTTCAACGATTAACTGTAATGGGTATATTAACAGCACACCCGTTAAAAATCTTCAATTAGATAAAGAAGGTTATGTATTTTAATTTATAGGAGTGAATTTTTATGAATAATGAATTACAAAAACACAAAAGTCTAGATAGTTTTAAGAGGTGACTTATGGCAAAGGAACAAGGAAAATTCGGTAAAGTTTTATCTTACATTTTAATTATTTTAATTCTAGCAGGCGCAATCGGTTTCCTTGCTTATTATACCAACGGCTTTACAGGTGGAGTAAAAACATTTTCAGTAGAGTGTAATGGTAAAGAAGTAAAAACAAGTGCAAGTGGTTTTGAGATGACAGAGAACGAACCTTTAACGGTCAATATCAAATATACGTTTGGTGGCGAAAGCGTTAGTGGATATTCTCTTAAAGTAGTTCCAAACAAGCTTGCAGGTAAGGACTTTGACTTTAAGGTTGACGAATATTTGTATTCATATCAAGCGGAGAAAGATTTAACCGACGGGTTTGACGTAGAGTATGGAGAAAATGCTTTTACTATAAAACCTAAAGGAAATCTAACAGGCATATTACAAGCAATTTACCCTAATAACGTGGTAGAAGATTGCAATATGTATTCTTATGAGAATATGTTTACGCTTGTGGTTTACTCTTATGACGGCGAATCAAGTGTATTGTTAAACTTCTCTGTTCCTGAAAAGGTTACGGGGATTGAACTAGATAAGGAGGTAATTGTATTTTGATGTATGCAGGGAGAAGAAAAAAACTTCTCTTTTGCATAATCGCTTTGGTTTTGGTGGTTTGCACTTTATTTTCAACGGTGCATTCCACCGTAGCCTTTGCTTCCGAAAGAGAAGTAAGTTTTGATGAAACAAACGTATTAGACGACTTAAGAAGTAGCGAAGGGTTTAATATTTTAGATTATCCATATTCAGTAGTGGAAGATAAAGTTAAGATTATAAATTTTGTAGAGTATTGTTATTCGTTCAAAGCTAATATGCAAGATAACTATGGTTTATATGTTTACTTATATAACCCTACGGGGAAGAACCTAGATACTAAATCCAAAGCGAATATGATACAAATGGCAACAGCCTATGATAGTAACGGTAAGCCTAGTGATTATGAAAAGTTTACGCTAGAATTTTGCTCTAAATCTGAAGAAAGCAACTATAAGAATTTATTCTATAAATTTAAGGTTGTGGACAGGCAGATAAACGGCAAATATTTTAACGATAGAGTTAATAGTAATCAGCGCCGTTATGATATATCGGGGGTTGAATTAGTGACTTATGGTAGTAATTTAGCAACTGAATATGGCGTAGGTGGAACATACTTATTTACGGGTTATGCAAAAGGGTATGGACCTGATGCTGATGCAGAAAGCAACTTAACGTGTGAGATAAATCAATTAGAAACTATTACGTTAGATACATATAGCACTTATTACAGAACGGGCGAATATGAACGTAATCATAGACACGATTTAACTAGCGTATATTTTGCAGTTCCTAACAGGTTCTTTGAAGAATACGGAAAGTTGCAACGTATAAAAGCAGAGTGGTATGAATACGAAACGACACCTATTTGTATTACAAGTAATGATACCGTTTACGATATGCTTTATCCATATTTAGGTAAATATACTTATGAAAGCGAAGATAATGCTTTACAACTTTATACGGGTTATCAAGAAATGGTAGGTGGTAGCGGACACTATGATAAATATGATTGGGCGTATAACTGTGATTATACTACTGCTGTAAATGAGTCTTGTAAACGTATTTCTTATTTGTTTTCAACAAACGGAAGTGCTATTGCAAACTATGTTTTATCGGCAGAACGTTTACAAACATATATAGAAAGTTATGATAAGAGTTTTGTTGACGGATATATTAACGTTCCGGGGAAAACTATAAGTCACGACTTGTTTGAAAAGACATTGTCGGCTGATAGAACTGCTGTAAGTTATGTGGGTGATGATATTCACCATAAACTTGTTGATTTTGACGCTGATAATACTTTCGATATGTTAAGTTATGACGAAACTCATAGTGGTTGGTATAAGTTTTTTGCAGGCTTATTTGGTTTAGGTCCTAATGACGTGGACCAAAGTTATAAGGGCATATCACCAATAAAAATTGTTACGGCTGAAGATATGGCTAGAGATAATCTTTCGTCAACTCTTTTGATAGACGGTTCAGAGGAAGCGTTAGAAGATTTTAGAAACTTTTACAACGAATCTACCAAAGCCGATAAAACGGTTGTATTGTTTAGATTTGCACAGACCGATTATATGAATTTACCTGTTATGGCTTATGACGGATATAAAGGTAAAAATTTAAGCGGACAATACGGTAAAGATACTTACATAGTTCAAGAAAGCGTATTTATGAATTTTGATATTATACAACTTACTTTTAATAAGGAAGGGGTATATACGGTAATTCCCGTTGTAAATAGTCCTATAGATATTTATAATGACATTACTATTCCAGATAATAGTGGGTTAGCGTGGTGGCAGATATTACTAATAGTGTTAGCGATAATACTTTTAGTCAGTCTTCTATGGCCTATACTTCCATATATTATTAACTTTTTAATATGGCTTATCTGTTTACCATTTAAGTTATTAGGTATGCTTTTCAAGGCTATAGGTAAGAGCGTTAAGAAACGTAAGGCAAAGAAAAAGGAACAAAAACTTAAAGAAAAAGAGAAAGAACAAGAAAAACAGTTAAAGGAGAAATAACAAATGAAAACGGTAAAAAGGGTATTAGCAATACTTCTTCTTATCGTAGTAGTCGTAGTGGTCGGCTATCTAATTTTTACGGGTAGCCGATTATCTACAAATTAACGATATAGGAGGCATTATGAAAAAATTAAGAGTATTTAATATACTCTTAACGATAGCATTATCTTTGTATTTTATATATCTCGGCGTATTCCACTTCGGTTCTTCATATATGCGTTTATTTGAAAGTTTAGGCGATTTGTGGGTGTCTATAAAGTTCTTTTTTTCAAGAGCTTTAGGGCAACCAAACGACATTATACCGACGGTAAATGAGTATTCTGAAGTGTTGGAATGGAATATTTTATTAGCTGAAGATTTTGAGGCTTTTAAGGTTCAAGTAGCAGACTATTTTTCTACGTTAGTTAGCAAAGAAAACCTTGCTGCTTACGGACAACTTTTAGGTAGAATATGTTTAGTTTTAATAAAGGTGTTAGCGATAGCAATACCGTGTATTTTAGTTTTGATTTTTGCGTTAAAAAAGTTGTATAATAGCAACAATAATAAGCATAACAAAGATACTGTTCCGTTAAGGGTGTTCAAATGGATAACAAGTAAAACTTATCAACCTATAAAAAGGTTAGTATTATCATATATTTGTTTTCTAAAAAGACATAGATTTATATGGATTTTGTGGCTTATTTTATGGGGAATACAACTCAATCTTGCAACGATTATTGTGGCATTTTTTGCATATTATTTTTACTTCTTTGTATCGTTCAAGTTTGATACGATATACATACAAATTTGCAAATTATTTATAGATTTGCAAGTATTTTTAACTACGTTTCCGTGGTGGGTTTTGCTTATCATAGGAATTATGTTGTTTGGAAGATTTAGACACAAGTTGGCGTTATCAAAATTAAGGCGACTTGAAGCACGAAATTGTGGGTTTATAAACGAACTACCGATAGTTTCAATGACTTGTGGTTCTATGGGGCGTAAAAAAACCACCATAATAACGGATATGGCGTTATCGCAAGAAGTAATGTTTAGGCAGAAAGCATTTGAGTTGTTAAGGAAAAATGATATGAAGTTTCCATACTTCCCGTGGATAAGTTTTGAAATGGACTTGCGAAATTGTATGGACTACGGAAATGTATATAATTTAGCAACAGTTAAAGAGTGGATAAACAAGAAAAGAGAAAGGTATGAACGTAACGGTGATGAAAAGAAAAGGCTATACGGATACGATATTAAAAGGTATGGTATGACCTATGACGACGGACTTCGTATATGGCATTTGTTTGATATTTTAAGTATATACGCACAACTGTATTTCATTTATGTAATAGAAAGCAGTTTAATGGTTGCGAATTACTCTATAAGGGAAGATAACGTTCTTTTAGACGAAGGTAATTTTCCTATGTGGGCTACAGACTTCTTTCCGGACAAAACTATGGACGGGGGATACCACGCCCATATATTAGACTTTGACATATTAAGACTAGGTAAGAAGGTAATTGAAAACAACCCTAATGCAGGTAGTTTTGAGTTTGGGGTAGTTGTTATTACCGAAGTCGGTAAAGAACGTGGAAACAATTTAGAGTTAAGAGATGTTAAAAAGCAGACGGATGAAACTAACCAGAAGAATGACCTTTTTAACAGTTGGCTTAAAATGTGTAGGCATAGTGCTACGGTAGATAATTTTCCTTTCGTTAAGGTGTTTACGGACGAACAGCGACCAGAAAGCTGGGGTGCGGATGCAAGAGATTTATCAGACGTTATAAACATTGTAGCGTCCGGTAGTCAAAGACTTGCATTACCGTTTTATATCTTTGAAGAAATGCTAACAGAGTTAGTGTTTGATAGAGTTATAGGGTTATACTATGATTTTAGATATAGACGGGGAGATAATACTTTACTTGTTCACTTGCTAAAAAGCGTTGCTTCTTGGCTTTTTAAGCGTAACGCAAGAATCTATAACAAGTATGGATATAGCGTTTCTTATATTGAGAAAGAACGTGGAACGTTTGATGGCAGAAAAGAAAAGAAAAAGTATTTTATTATGAACAAGAAAATATATAGCAAAAGGTTTTCTACGGACTGTTTTAGTGATTACTTTAACGATATGGCAAAAAAGACAAAAGTCGGCTTGCGTGATTACCTAGAGTATATGGGAGAGAAAGCAACTGTTGAAGAATTAAAATTGCAAAACAGTTATTTTATGAACTCTTTGTATAAAGGTGTTGACGAAGAACAGGCTTCTTAAAACTAAATAAAGGAGGTTTTTACTTATGGCTTATGGTGAAACGAAAGTATATTACGACGGTAGCCACTATATAGCGATTCCACATACTGAACGCCCCAAAAAGCCTAAAGCATTAAAGATAGAAAAAGAAATAGTAGTTAATGATAAAAATGAGATTATTCCAGAGTATGACGAAATACCGTCAACGCTAACACTATCAAACGGACAAGTATTAGAAGAAGTTGAGTTTGTTGACGGGGAATTAAAAACTGTTATAAAAAAAGTAAAACGTAAAGGTAAAAAAACGACAAAAAAGGCGTTATTTGAAGAATTTTATAGGGAAACTTTGGACCTTAAGAAGAAGGAACGGCGTCAAGTTATTATTGATGGAATGAAAGCATTGTTTAAGACTATAGAAGATACGGAAAGATATGTTGATGATAATTTAGAACGAAAGCAACGGAATTTAATAGCAAGGCGAATAAGGCTTACCAGAAAGGCGAACTTACAAGAATTTAATTATTTTTGCACCTTTACTTATGATGATAAAAAGCATAGTGAAGACACCTTTAAGAAAGTGTTAAAAAACTGCTTTTATCATTTGGCGAATAGAAAAGGTTGGCGATATATAGGGGTATGGGAACGTTCTCCCGAAAAGAAGCGTTTGCATTTTCACGGAGTTTTCTATATACCAAGTGGAACAATGCCGGGGGAACTTATTCCTGTAAACGATTATAGTTTTAAGACACATAAAAGGCAGACAACTATACAAAACACGTATTTTAATGAAAAGTATGGGCGTAGTGATTTTGAAGAAATAGAAGATAAAGGACGTATGGGTGAAGCATTGGCTTATTTAATGAAATATATAGAGAAAACGGGTGAAAAAATTGTTTATTCTAGGGGTTTACCACAGTATTTTATATCGGATATTATGGATGAAGATATTGCTTGCCCGATAGGTGTTGACGACCAGAAGCTTTTGCTGTTCGACGATTTCAAGTGTTGGGACGAAGGAACGCTAATAGGAACTGTAAGTAAGGAAACTATAAAGGAAATGAGAAAAGCAAATTAACACACACGACGATTTATGGGAGATTGCGCCAGCGGTTCAGCGCGCAATCCCACTCGTCGGTGTAATGCTTTTCATTTTTTTATAGCCTTTCTGTTCAGTTTTAGGCGTGTGCTTGTCTTGGCGGAGCGAAGCGACGCCGCTTGTATCAAGACAAGCACACGTCTAACTGCCAACGCAAACTAATATATAAAAAAATAAAAATTAAACTTATAATTTTGAAAAACAAATTACTACATATGTATTGACAAAATATGGAATGTATTGTACACTTATTATAAGTAAGAAAATCGAATTACTTGTTTTGATGATTTGATAATGTAATGCATAAACAAAAAGCATTGTTAAAAATTAAAAAAGGTGCAAAAGAAGAAAATATATAATTTAAATTATAGGTAAATAAGGATAAAAATTTTACGTTAAAAATAAATAGGAGGGAACTCCAATGGTGGATGAGTAGTAGAGGCAGTCTTTTTATATTTTATATAAAGGGATTGCTTTGTTTTTTTCTGTATTATGTTTAAATTTTTTTATAAAATTATTATCAACAAGGAGACTGTTATGAATTTTGAAAATAATAAGAAAAGAAATAAATTATTATATTTAGTGGCTATTTTATTAGTTGTTTTAAGTTTGACGGTTTTTATGACAAAAAGTGATTTTGTAAGCGTTTATGCTGACGAGATAACTGCTATAGAAACTGAAACATATATTGTAAATTTTGAAAATGGGACGGAAGATATAGATGCTTTTGAAATTTCCGTGGGAGATTCGTATAGTTTAACACAGTATGGTTGTACAATCAATAATGTGTATGCCGAATTTACGGGAAGAGAAAAGATGAATAACTGTGCTTATGGTAGTTATTATGGTTCGCCAATTATTAATAATGTTACCGTTGCTATGTTTACTGGGTGGACGATAAACGGTGTTTTACTGAATAATGTAGGCCAATGGCAAGATTATGAAACATCAGTTTTGACTGTAAAGGCACAGTGGACTCCGATAACATTTTCTGCAACATTTAATGATGGATATACAGAAAACAGCGAAGTGGAAACATTTAATTATTTTGAGGGAATAACTTTGCCTGAAAAAATTAGAGATGGTTATGAGTTTGCTGGTTGGAAAACAAGCGAAGGCGTAATTTATAATTCGGGAACATTATATGGGGTTACTGGTAATATTGAGTTTACAGCACAGTGGGATGAGATTTTTGAGGTTACTCTATATAGCAATGTACATTGTCAGTATAATGAAGTGTATACAGGAACCATGGGGCAAACCTTTACTCTTCCAGAATTAAAATGTGGTAATTATCATGTAGCGAAATGGGGAACATATGAAGTTGGCAGTACATATACAATTATAGGCAATAGAGAATTAAATGCAACTTGGAACGGTAATGATTATGCCATTGTATATAATAACCTAGCATTTATGGGACAAACTGCAGAAGTTATTTGGGACAATAGCATAGTAAAAGAAGCTCCGAAAAATTATGAATATGGTGTGGGGCTAGATTTAACTAGAGCAAGTGGTTATTGGCAAGTAGCAGATGTTTATGAATCTCAGCTAGTGTTTTTGGGGTGGTATACCGATAAGACATTTTCAACGGAAGTAACAAGCATATCTACTACTCAAACGGGAACTGTAAACGTATACGCTAAGTGGAGATATGATTTATCACACGCAAGCCGTAGTGGAACATATACAATAGATAATTCAGATCCGTTAAATCAATCGTATAGAGATCAAAGGTATTTAGGGCTTAGTGAAAATAATTTATGGCAGGAATTGAAAAATTTAGGTATAACACATTTGACCTTTAATCTGAAATTAAGACATTGGGGAGAAGGAACTGCTTATATTTATGTTTATAGTGAAAACAATACACAACTTTGGAGCAATACATTTACGCCTGGTGCAAGCAGTGGATCACCTGGGGTATATAGTACGCAAGTAACATTGAGTTTGGATACTTTAGGTGCGTGTACGGATATTTATATTCGATATAAAGCAAGTTCATATACATATTTGTTGTTTTGGACTAAGAGCCATTATTGGTATAATGATTTGATGTATATGGAAATGTCGTGTGTAGTAAATGCGGCTGATATTAATGATTCGGATAATGAATTTTCTTGGAGTTATATGGATCCATTTGTGTAGATTAATGAGGGATTTACATATATTTGTGTAAAGGAGGACTAATATTTTGAATACGAAAAGAATATTGGCGATTATTTTAAGTGCTGTATCCTGTTTGTGTTTGTTTACCGGTTGCAAGAAAGGTTGGTATGCGGATGAACACAAATTTTTATATGAAAAGATGAGTGAAATACAAATAGAGTATAGTGGTTATTCCTTAGAGGAAAATAACACCGAATATATGATTCAGCACGAAGGTGGTGAGTATACATATCAAGGTGAAGAATTAATTATATCATACGGAGCTCCTTTCAAAATTAACTTCAAAAACAACGAGACAATTATAGATGTTGCGTTTATGGAAGAAAGAAGCACTGTATATAATGATATAAATAAAATTTGGGAAGGGAAATTGGAGAAAGGAGGTGCTCAAGAAACAAGCGAAATTGAACATGTCGTAGTTTTTGACGACAAAATTTTTATAATCACTGAGGGATTAAAAGTTCACTTAGCAGGTTCGGTTAAAGGAGAAACACCATATGTTTTATATTATTATGATATAGATGTAGATATTGTTTATTATTGCGGATTCTATTCAGGAGAGCTTAATGAATATGAATGTTATGACGGTTTTAGACCAGATCAACAATTGAAGATAGTAAAGGAGGAAAATTATGGTTAAAAAGTGGAAAGTATATTTGATTGCATTAATCACACTTGTGATGTTTATTACAACATTCTTTGGCTTATCGACAATGAATGCGTATGCTTTTGGTGGGACAAACAGTAGTTTGACTGAACAAGAGTTATATAATGCAACTAATACATATAACGTAGAAACAGACTGTTTTAAAGATAATGGCAATTTCGATACTATTACTGATTCGTCGAGAGTGTATTCTACACAGTATGAAATTTCATACAATTTAACGCAAAAAAACAACAACCAGGTGATGGGCTCAGCTCAAATCACTGTTTTAACACATGGGTTGGGGAGTAATGCTGGCACTTGGAGTAATGATTTTTCGGCAAATACTACAACTGACAATTTTGCATATGACACAGATTCTTTAATTTCAAAAATAGTCGAAAAAGTAGGTAGTGCCAATGTTTATTGGGCAGACATGAAAAATTATAAAGATTTTAAATTGTATGACATAACAACATTAGAAGGAACGTATTCATCTAGTGCCGCTTCAGAAGTTGATAATCTTACTGATATTTCTAGACATATAATTGTTGTTTTTGAGGCATACAGACCGTTGGAGTCTAATGCAAACATATATTATCAATTTAATTATATGTTAAGTAGAATTATCTATGATGTGAAAATTGCAAATGGTGGAATTTTGCCAAAAATAAATTTGGTTGGACATAGTAGAGGTGGCTTAACCAATTTACAATATGCGTTAGACCATCCAGATTTAGTATCTACATTGGTTAGTTTAGGAACACCATATTTTTCATCAACTACGGCTAATCTTTTTGGAGAAATGTTCATGGGCGCGGGTGATGGGCTAGATGATATTTTAAATCCTGATATCTACTATGAGTATAATACTCGTTGGAATCAAAATTATAACACATTGTACAGCGATATTGACGTGTATGCGATGGGAAGTTATCATACTTTAGCAGCACTAGTGGATGTTCTTGATCGTGATTATGGAAACGATATTCCCGATTGGGCAGAGCCTCTAGCCACCGTTATATTAGAGGAGTTAAACAGATGGAAATTGTCTACATTTTCATCATATATAACGGATAGAATCGCCTTGGCGGGGCTTACCGAATTGTTAGATATGCTGTATACAGATTCACAGGTAGTGGACGTAGCCGAAATAATATTTCAGGAAATAAATTACGACGTGTATCCAATGTTTGTTTCTTGGTACAATGATATCCTTGTTAACCTAGAATCTCAATTAGGGACTGATACTGGTGCGGTTGGTTATGAATATAGTGGTTCTTATTTAGGTTTTAATAGAGTGGTGCGTCCATTTTTAATGTTTGACGATTATGTTGATTACGAAAAAGTTTCTCAAGCGAGTGCGCCTGTAGGTCATAATTTAATAGCTCGCGACCAACTTGTGATAGCGGAAATAGTAAGTGTATTGGATTTGGGCGTTAATAATGATTCTGCTTATGTTACAATTGAAAACGAAGATGG
Source organism: Christensenellaceae bacterium (assembly GCA_045614185.1). GTDB lineage: Bacteria > Bacillota > Clostridia > Christensenellales > Borkfalkiaceae > UBA1259. The sequence continues at coordinate 57,585 of JAZLCJ010000005.1, forward strand.
CACCGTAACTTTTGTTAGATACCGTGGAGAATATGGTAGTTCTGTGTTTTATGTTCCCGAAGCTATCGATGGGAAGACTGTTACTGAAATTAGTGCATTTGCTTTCAATGGAGAAACTAACATTACAGAAATTGTATTGCCGAATACAATTAAAAGAATATCCGCATATGCATTTGCGGGGCTTGAGAATTTGACAACTATTTCGTTTACTGGAAATGGAACGCCGCAGTTAGAAAAAATAGGTTACGGGGCATTTGCGGGATGTACAAGCCTTAATAGGTTTAATTCTTTAACTATCGGTATGTTGCGAATTCCTGATAACGTTGAGCAAATAGATTGTTATGCTTTCTATGGGACAGCTTTTGAATCGATAATGTTTGGAAGCAACGTGAATTATATAGGTGACGTAGCTTTTGCTAATATGCCAAACTTAAAATATATTACAATCAGTAGCAATACGAAGTATTTTTCACAAGATAATGTATTATATAATTCCGATGGGTGGTTAATGCAATACCCTGTGGGTTGGTCAAATAGTAGTTTTAGTGTTCCTATAACAGTTGCAAACGTACCAATAAGGCATATTTCACAATTTGCATTTATGGGTGAAAGTGATTTAACTACAATAAATTTACATAACGTTATCTCTATTGACTCATATGCTTTTATGGGGTGTACATGTTTAGCTACATTTAACAACGCAGCAAATGTTGAATATGTTGGGTCAGTTGCTTTGGATGACACGCAAATAATGTCACAAACACAAGATTTTGTGACATTAGGAAAGGTTTTGTATCGATACAATGGAACAGATTCTGTTTTGCAATCAAGTGATTTTCCAGAAGGAATAACAAGAATCGCGTCAAATGCGTTTTGTTGTAATGATGGTATTACAACAATAAATTTGCCTCTCAACATCACGGATATAGATAATTTTGCCTTTGTTGATTGTGCTAATTTAGAAAGTATACAATATTTAAATGCAACGTTACCAGATATCGGAGAATATTCGTTTGTTTCCTTAAATTCAGGTTTTAAGTTTTATTGTAGAAAAAGTTTAATTGATGGATTAGATTCAACAAGCAACTGGTATAATGAAGGGGATATACTTGAACCTATATCAACTGAAGTTTATTTTGAAGATATAGACGTTTATAGAACTTTCTATTATGGAGAAACAGTAACGTTGCCGACCGAAGAAATATCGGGCAAATATATTAAGGGTTGGTTGCGTGTTGACGAAACATCTAACAATACGTATGGCAATTATTTAACACCGAGTGCTTGGAACGAAACGTCTTCGACAGCTGTTTTTAGAGCAGATACAATTATAATTGTAACATATACGCTGTATTTCTATAATGGAGAAAAACAAGTTGGGTTCGCTAAAATTAATATAGGCGATGATTATGAGATTACGCCAACGGGATATGTTATTAACGGGGAACCTTACTCTTTTACAAATAGTGCCGAAATGTCTAATTGTGTGTATGATGGTTACTATGGTCCTGCGGTTGTTGATGGCAACACTATCGCAACTTTCACGGGATGGGTTATGAACGGTAACTTTTTAACATCTGGTCAGTGGCTGGAATCTTATAGCGACAATGTATTATACGTATATGCAAGTTGGGAAGCTAGTGATTATACAGTCACGTTAGATAAAAACGGTGGTAATGGTGGCGATAGTAGTATAACTGTTCAATACGGTGTCGTAATGCCATCAGCAACCGCACCGACCAAGACAGGATACACATTTAGAGGATATTATACTGGAACAAATGGCAGTGGCACGAAATATTATAACGCAGATATGACAAGTGCAAGAGTATGGGACATAGCACAAGATACTACGTTATATGCATATTGGCAAGGGAATTCGTATACAGTTACATTAAATAAAGATGGTGGTAATGATGGTGATAGTAGTATAACTGTACAATACGGTAAAGCAATGCCGTCAGCTAAAGCACCAAAAAAAACAGGACACGTATTCAAAGGATATTATACTGGAACAAATGGTAGTGGAACGAAATATTACGATGCCAATATGACAAGTGTAAATGCTTGGGATAAGACATCAGGAGGCACGCTTTATGCTTATTGGGAAAAGGCACAATACACTATATCTTTGATAAACAGTGCAGGCACGACAAGAACAACTACAGTAACTTATGGTGAAAGCATAGAAGTAGATTCTATACCTGCTCGTACAGATTATAGGTTTGTAGGGTATTTTTCTCAAGAAGGTGGTCAAGGGACTTGCTATGTTAGAGGAGTTCTTAAGCAAAAAGATGGGTATTATCAAATAGTTGGAGAAGAGACAGATGCGGTTTGGTTGCAAGAAGAAGGTGGTGTATTATATGCGCATTGGGAAAAACTTCAAGCAAACATTACGTATAACCTAAGTTGTGCGGAAGATAGTGCAACGAGTTCTAGCACGGTTACGCTAACAAGTGGACAATCAGTAACAATACAACCACCATCTTGGGACGGATATACGTTCGACCATTGGGAAGTTAACGGAACAACGTATAGTGGGCAAGCGTTAACATATACGTTTACTTTACATATAAGTTATACTACGGGAAATGTGACAATATATAATCCCCATCATACTGGTTCGGTAACATATAGTGATGGATACATAGTGGCATATTATACAAAAAATAACTGTATAGCAGAAGGAACGTTGATAACGTTGGCAGATGGAAGGCAAGTACCCGTTGAAACATTAACAGGCAATGAAATGTTGTTAGTATGGAATTTGCATACGGGAAGATTTGATACTGCTCCAATATTGTTCATAGACCATGATACAATAGCAAGATACAAGATTATTAATCTTTACTTCTCTGATGGCACACATGTAAAAGTAATAGACGAACATGCGTTCTGGGATTTCAACTTAAACAAGTACGTATTTTTAAGAGAAGATGCGGGACAATATATTGGACATTGGTTTAATAAGCAGATTACGGATGATAATGGTAATATGATATGGACAAGAGTACAACTTACAAACGTAACGATAACGGAAGAATATACAACGGCGTGGAGTCCTGTAACCTATGGACATCTCTGTATCTATGTAAACGGAATGTTATCGATGCCGGGAGCAACAACGGGGTTAATTAACATCTTTGAAGTAGATGGAGAAACAATGCAAATAGACCAAGCGAAATATCTTGAAGACATAGAGGCTTATGGCTTATTTACGTATGAAGAATTTGCAGAGATATATCCAATACCAGAAGAGATGTTTAATGCCGTAGAAGGACAATACTTAAAAGTATCGATAGGGAAAGGCTTGATAGATTACGAGACGTTAGGGAAGTTAATATCAAGTTATTCACAATTCTTTGAATAATACTAGTAGAGAGCGTGAATCTCACGCTCTCTATTTATTTAAAATAATAAAACCGACTTCCAACGGTTACTTTATTACCTATTATTGATGGATAACAATTTGCAAAAGAACGCAAAACAATTTTATTTGTTTGTGCGGTGACTTTTGGGATATCGCCATCATTGAATTTGTTTTGATTTCCTACGGCAATAATAGAAAAGCTTTTTTCTACTAGCATACAACTAAAATCACTTAATGAGTTGTAAGCGCCGTAAGAGTCAATAATAATAGAGTAGTTTTCGTTCTTGTTATAAGCAGTAATTCTGTAATAATTCATAGTTTAATCTCCTTTATGCTGCTAATTGTTTTATTTGTTGATTTGCAAATGGTAACCATTGATTTTCTATAAAGTTTCTAACAATGCCATCAGGCGCACAGTTGCCTTTTCCGTGACTTTGCAAGACTTCTTTCTTTTCGGGTGAATATTCCACTGTCACAAACGGTGTGTTTGGATATTTCTTTTTTCTAACAAAGAATATAAGAGATTTATTATCTACAACACGTTGGTCGTAACCAGATTTTCCTACGCAATGACTTAAGAACGTGCCTTCACGTTGTAGTTCGGCAGGACTTTTCGCTATAACCATAATAAAATCTTCGTGTTCAAAGTTGGAAAGTGGCAAATATTTTTTGATAGCCTTTGCAAAGTTCTTATATAATTCTTTACGTTCTTTTTTGTCGTTTAGTATTTGAGCGGCGTGTTGTTGGTCTATACGAATATCGTGTAAGAGCGTAAAGTTTTTAGGATAGCGATTTTTCTTTAAGGTCATATCTATGCCAAGATATAGGCAGGCTTCTAAATAGTCTTGATAGTTTCTATAAGTAGTTTTTTGTATGCGTATATATTCAAAGAAACGTTTTAATTCTTCGCCTTTAATGACTTTCTTTAACGGTTTAAGGTCTTTATCAAACATAAAAGGCTTTTTCTCGTTAAGAAAGATTTGTGCTTTATCAAAAGGCATTTTTGACTTATATGCTTCTAAAATTGTTTCAATATAATAAAAGCCACTAATAACTTCTAATTTATGAGCGACCAACCATTTGTGAAAGCTTTTATCTTTTTTCATTTGTCTTAATAATAGTTTTGACGTAGCAAGATAACCGAACCCACTTTTAAGTAAATATTCAACTTGTGGAAATTGTCTATATGTGCGTAGAAATTGAATGATTTCTCCACCGTCGTAAAGTTCATAACCACTATACTTAAATTCTGGGTAGTTTTTAAGAAAGTTCTTATTTACTACGGGAGCATAGGGGTCTAGGTCTTTATCTCTGTAAGAGTACCAACCATCACCTTCCCACCATTTACAGTGGTTATATATTTTTTCTTCATACCAGCCTACAGTATAGCCACCTATATAAAAGAAGTTTATGTCTTTTGCATAACAATGTTTGCTGTCTAATCCATGAACGGCTACTTGTTTACAATACCATTTGCCTTTATTTTCTTTTACGGCAACAGTAACCTTAACAAGTTCGCCGTCGTTTTTAGTTAGGTAAGAGTAGAAACGCCTATAAGGGTTAGCGTAACTATTAGACTTTTTATCTAATGCTTTAATTTTTGCAAGTATGTATTTAGGTATAGGTTTAATTTTTGCTATTTTCATAATTTTATCTCCATTTGATTTCCAAATATTTTTTGTAGGCTTTTAATAATATCGTTTTCTTGTGTAGCAGATATTATTTCGCCTGTTTCTAGATTAACGGTGAAATTATCGTCTGTTTTATCATGCAAGGTAATTTCTTCTCCATCAATTACTACAAGACTATTTGTTTTAGTTATTTTCTTAAAATAAATTTCAGCAGCGTGTTCAGGGAATCCTATCATAGGAATTCTTTCTGGAGCGCCAAAGTCACGACTTGTCATAGTTAAATTAAGTTCGTTTGCAATTATTTTTGCGTTATCGCCAAACACTTCATAGAAGTCACCTAAACGATAGGCGATAATATAATCGGGGTATTGAATCTGAACTTTTAAGTATTTCATATAAATCGGTGAAATAGGTTTTTCTTCGGGTTCAGGTTCTTCTGTTTGTTCTTTTTCAAGTTCTGCCATAGCATCAACAATATCATCTTCTGTTGGCTTGTCATCATCTTGTTCGTCATTAACATCTAATGGGTCGGGTTGAGCCTTCATTGCAAGTTGCCCTTTATATGAAAGAGTAGAAGTTGTTTCGGTTCCGTTATTATCTTCTACAACGGGTTTAGAAACATCTTCTTTCTTGTCTTCTGTTTTTGGCGTTAAGAAATCAAATAAAGACATTTGTGGTTCAGGCTTTTTAATCGGTGGAACATAAGTTGTTACGGGAGTTGTAGTAGTAGGAGGAGTAGTTGTCTTTTTAACAGGCTTGTATTCTGTTCCATCTTCGTTATAAAGTGTGCCTATAATTTTATCTTCTTCAAAGTAGTGCATAGCCCAGCCATACACGGTATTTTCTTCAACCACAGCGCTACGTGCACCTTTAGCAACAAGTTTTTGTGCTTCTTCAGTAGCGTATTTGAAAAACCCGTCAAGAGTTTTTCTGTTTATAAGTTCCTTACCGTCTTTTTTAACTTTTACACCGTTGTTAATTTTATCGGCAAGGTTATCAGTTGCATTATTTTCTAAATATTGTTTAATAATTTCTTCTTGTCTGTTTCTAGTTTTAAGATTTAATATTTTCATAGTGTAATCCTCCTTGTTTTTATTTTTATTTTAAAATTAAAAAAGCCCTTCTTATCTAGAAAGGAACTTCACGCCAAATACCGTCTTGTATTTCTTTTATAGTAATGGGTATTTCTCGCCATTTCGGTCTTTTAAGTTTATGATTATCTTCTCTTGAGTTCGGTGGATAGCGTTTATAGAAGTTAATCATATCAATAGCGTCATTATAATTTCGTGTTAAAAAGTGCCATATGTATTGATTAGAGCCTTGCTCTTTATAACAGACTTTATATCCATTTTGAACGGTATATTTTTTCATATGCAAATCACCTTCATTTTTTGAGCAAGTCTTGGCAGGGCAGAATAGGCTCTATTTTTCATTATAATTTCGTGCAGTTTTTTATCGTGAGCAAAGCAGTTTCTCATAGCAAAGTCAACGCCTTTAAGGGTTAGACGTTTTAGTTCATAATTATCTTCGCCGTCGTGGTGATAACCCCAAATTTTCAAGTGTCCGTCTTCGTCATAAAAACGAACTCTATCAAGGTGTGATATTCCGTGCAATAACTCTTGGGGGTTATGTATAAATTGCCCACATTCAGCAGGTCCATACCAGCGTCCGTTAGTTCCTGTAAGTAGATAAATGTCACCACTTAAAAGCCTATACATTTTGTCGTAGAAATCTTGCCACGCTAGATTGTCTTGGTCGTCCATTTCGTTATATACCGTTTGTTCTGGAACGTCTTCTTCAGTTTTCCAATCGTGTTCGTATGCAAAGGTATCGAATAGAAATTTTCTAGTTTCGTCAAACCCCATATAGTTGTTTGTGTTGTCATAAAGAATAGTAATTTTGTTTTTCATAATCTAATCTCCTTATTTTATTTCTATCTTTTTAAGTTGAATAATAGAGTGGAACATATAATATTCGTCCATTACGCAACTCCAATAAAGGTCTTCTTGTTTTGTTCTATCACCAAGTTCTTCAACAGAGTAGCCTTTTAGAATTGTTCCGTTAGGCTTAAATACGTCTGCAACCCAAGACATATCAGCTGTTTTTTCGTTTTGAATAATCTCGTCATATCTTTTTAGTGCTTTATCGTAATCAAAAAAGAGTTCGGTTTCAACGTCGCAACTATCTTCAATGCTCCAATCGAACTCTACCATATATACATAATTTTGTTTCATAGTTAATTCTCCTTTATAATTCCGTCAACGTCATCTGCATAATATTGAAAATTAGCAGTATTAAAAATAGCCGTGCATTTAATATCGCCATATTGAACGATATATACGTTAGGTATTGTATGGCAAAATAGCGGTTGAGGTCCTAGAAGCGTTATTTCGTCCATCTTGCCATCAAGTGAGTGTATGTGTGCCTGTGTCTTAAATGGTTTCATTTTTGTTTTCTCCTTTATTCACAATAATCTTTTAAGTCGTTAATATTTTCTAATGGTATAGGTTTATCAAGTGTTCCCATACAGTAGTCATAATCGTAAAAATCAGAAGGGTTTTCGTTTATTGCCTGTAATAGGTGTATAGCAACAAAAAGCATATCTTCGTTAATCTTTTTTATTATGAAGTTTTTTAGTTCGTCATAAGACGTAATGGTGTCAAACATTTCAGAAAGTTTATTTACTGCGTCGTTAAATTTCATATCTTTAAGTTCATTTTCTGTCATTTTTGTAATACTCCTTTAGTTTTATAAAATCGTTAAATTTTGTATCTTCAGCAAGAAACTTTTCTACGTAAGTTATAAGGTCTTGTTTTTTACCAGAGCATGCGATACAGTTTAATCATATTGCTATTAGCTTCACATATATCGTGTAAAGCGTATTCGGATAATAAAGCGATTTGTTCATTATTTTCGTTAATATGGTTAAGAACGAAAATAGCAGTTAAAATAGTTTCAATTTCTTTAGTTCGTTTCATAATGTTTTCTCCTTATGGTAATTGAGCATAGAATTTTTCTAAAATACCGTATCTGCTTAAATTTTTAATTTTTTTCCAATGTTTAGCCATATAATCAGATAAATGACCTAACGGGGTTGCGTTGCTATCTTTCATATAGCATTCATAAACAAGGTTAATAAATTCCATTAAAGTTTTCTCACCGTATATTTTGTCAAAGTTGTTTTCTATAGCACATTCAAAAATGTAAACGGGAGCAGTGTTAGTAAATTCGTATTTTTTGTTATTGCATTCAACTGTAATTTTCATAGTAAACCTTCCAAAGTCCAATCTATGTATGCTTTTGCTCGTTCATATAAGTCTTTAACAGCCTTATTGTAATCGTTAAAGTAATGTCCGTAGTGGTAGTTGTTTTTTTCAACGCAGCACCAAGTAACGTATTCTTTTTCTTCGTTAATGGTTTTAACGCCTAGAACGTATTTTTCTGCTGGAAATGAAATTGTAGATATAATGTCATAGTTTTTATGAGTTCTTTTTTCCATAATGTTCTCCTTTAATAAATGCGTTTAATTCCACCACCAAGTGATAGAACTCCTATTGAGCCAAATTCAGAGCAGCAATCGTCTGATTTGTTCCAAACGTAAGCAAAGGGGTAAAAGACTTTGTTTTCGTGTGGTATGTCTTCCCATTCTTCAGGGTAGTCACCAACTATAAGCATAGAGTAGCATTCGCCAAATTTAGTAAATTCGTGAGTAACGGCGTAAACGGTGACGTTCCAAGCACGTTCAATTTCTTTAATTTTAGCGTTAAGTTCTTCATTTTGATAAGCCCAAAAGCCACCAAAGCCTTCGTAGTAACAAACGTTGTTTTCGTTCATTAAGCCGTCAATATATGGCTTGTAAATTTTAAGTTGCTTCATATATTCTTTTGCTTGTTCTTTTCTTTGTTCTAATGTTGTATTCATAGTGTAATCTTCTTTATTCTTCTTCGTTTTCTTCATTGTCTTTACCATCAAAAAGTTTATGGTGGTTTAATGTGATATCAAGTTCGTGTAGTTCTTCTTTATGAATGCCGATTGCGTCTTCAAACCATTCGTATTCGTCGTCAACTTCACAACAAAAGAAGTCGGCGCATTCTTCTTCAATCCACCTTAACGCTTCGTAGAGTAGATGTTTAAGTCTAGGTTTTGTCATTTTTTCATAGGTTAAATCTCCTTTTATCTGTAAATTTCAATTAAGCCTTCGTTGTATTCTTCAACACAATCGCCCATATACTTGCCGTATTCTTCAAAGTCTATAAAGTCTTGAATATGGTCGGGTATTTCGTAACCACTATTTTCTAACGCTTCACGTCCGTAATCTTCCCACGAATAGCCTTTCATTATGCGTATATCGTCATCCCAATTACTGCCGCGACTTTCAACCAAGTTTTCAAAGTTGTCAAAGTTACGAACTTCTAGATATGCTTGCAAAGTATCGTATTTATAAGCGTTGCTTAATACGTCAGAATCTCTTAATGTTTCAAAGAGTTTTTGTGGACTAGTGTAATCCCAATTACAAGCATTAGAGGGGAGTCCTTCAATGTCTTGAACGAACAGTTCTTCGTCAATGCCGTTTAGCTTAAAGCCTTGTTTGGTTAATTCTTCTTCAATTTCTTCCCAATCGGAATAATCGGATAAGTCTAACCATCTAGAGCCTAAAGCTCTTTCGTTGCAAGCAGTGTAAGAGCCCCAAGAGCCAATTACAATGTTGATAGATGTGTAGTTTTGCATAAATGCACCTCCTTAAATAAATTCTTCAAGATATATTTTTTCAAAGCAAGGACCATATTCAAAGAATACGTCATTGTCTTCATCTTGCATAAGTTCAAAAGTTCTCATAGTAAGTTTGCCTTGATGCGAAACCATAACGGTTATATCTTCACGTTCAGCGTTAACTTCTATAATGTCAAAATAGACGAAACTTTCTCCGTCGTAATAATCGTTTTGTAAACTTCTATAATCTTTGTTTTCTATAACGTTAATCATTTGTTTTCTCCTTATTAGTCGTAATATCCAAATCCGTTGTAATGATTTTCTTTGCCATAGTAGAATTGATTTTCTTTTTCTTCAAAGCTGCTATATTTTTTATCGGGTATTGCGATTCCGTGTTGCTTATATCCGTATCTAATACCGTCATACATTCCATAGTAATAATCTATTTGAGTATCTCTTAAAGGTTTGTTATTCTTATATCCTGTATCTGCATATTGCTTACAATGTTTCATAACTTTGTCGTTATCTGAATTGCTGTAATAACCTTTAGTAGAATTCTCTTTATATATTTGAATTCCTTTCTTAAAACCTTGTTTGTAACTAAAACTGTTTTTGTTCGTCATCTTTAATTCTCCTTTTAAGTTTTTTAATAAAAATTTTTTACTCCTTGTTTTATTTTTTTCTTTCGACGGGCTAGACTAACTACACTACGAAATTGATTGCAAGGTGTTTTATATTTTGGTGAGTTAAACAAGGATAAAGGAAACGACGAAATCACTTTTTGTTTAAAAGTAAAAAAGCCAGCCTATTAAAGACTGACTAAAAAAGTTATTTCGCCTTGTTGAACTCGCTGTTGTGTAGTAGGCTAAGACCTAAGAAAGAAAACATGGAGTTTTTGTCATAAAAAATTAATTATTTTATTATTTTTAGTAAAAAATACAACTTTAATCGCATAATCTATTGCAATTAGGGGAAAATTAGTTTATAATAAGTGTATAAAAAATACAGTTTGATGGTGAGCGTTATGTTGACACGAGTAAAAATTAAAAATATAAATGCTATAGATAGTTGTGATATTTCTTTTGAAAAGAATAGGTATCATTATTTGAATGAAATGATATACAATGATATTTCCGTTAATCCAATTGCTTTTTATGGCGTTAATGGTAGTGGTAAATCTTCATTTATCAAAGCGTTTTCTCAACTTATAAGTATGATGATTGGAGAACCAGATAGAATTAGAAATTTTATTGCTAATCAACTTAATGTTAATAAGATTTTTAATAAAGCAATGGTAATTAACAGGAAGCCTACAAATGATGATATCATAAGAGTTTATGATAATATTAGGTCATCTATTTTTGTAGAGTTTAAATTATCAAATAAAATTTTCACATACTTTATAGAAACTTCATTGTTAAAAAGAATAACGCAAGAAAAATTATGTGTTAATGATAACATCATTTTTGAAAGAAAAAATAATGAATTTACTTACGCTGATGAAAATCATAAAATAGATTCTAATATGTATCCAGTTGTGAGAAAGTTAGCAAATGATGAACATATAGGCAATAAAGATTTAGATGAGGCTTTTTATTATTTAAGTAATATGGCGTATGTGGATGACGCAAAAAGAACTTATCAATTTAAGGCAGCTGTAGAGAAAAGCTATATGGATATTATTGTTGATAAGTCGAAACAAGTAAAAGAAATAATGTCAAAATATAAAGAGTTTCCTTTATTTGAAGTTATATCTAGACCTAACGTAAAAAGTGGCGATGATTATTTTGCAAATATAGAATTAGAAAATGGCAATTTGGAACTTCCTTTTGGAATGATATCAACAGGTATGGAAAATAACAGTGCTTTATTGTCTTTTGTTCTTTCAGTGCCTGAAAATAGCACTATTTTTATAGATGAAATTGAAGATGCGTTGCACCCTTTGGCAGTGATAGATTTTATAAATGTTGTAAAAGAAAGAAATATACAGTTAATTTTCTCATCTCATAATACTTATATTTTACAAAAATTGAGGCCAGACCAAATTATTTTTGCAAACTGGAAAAATGGTTATTCAAATTATAAAAAGTTATCTGATATTTATCAAAATATTAGAGAGGTGAACAATATAGAAAAAATGTATTTGTCAAGTCTTTTTGATGAGGATATAAAGAAAGATGAATAAAAGTTTTTTACTTATAGTTGAAGGCATCAAAATGGAAACAAGCATATTTTCTAATATTTTTCAGAAGTATGGTTTTTCTGTTAAAGAATGCGGTGTGTTAAAAATTGATGATGAAAACTCATTAGATTTAGAGCAATTTAATTCTGTTGACTCTTCTGATAATATTTACATAATCCAAGGACCAAGAAATAGAATAAGAGATTGGTTAAAATTGTTTAATAAAAGAGAATCTGACTTTGATAGATTGTTTCATAAATTAGACACTTATTTTGCTGGCATATTTATAATTTACGATGTAGACCACACGTTAAAAAACGAGTTGTCTGAAATGTTTGAAAAATACAATGATGAAACAACCGGAATGCTTTTATTAAGTTCGCCATGTATAGAGGTTTTAGGAGATATTAATAGGGCTGAACCATTAAAAGTGGACCATTTAGAAGAGTATAAAAAAGAACAAAACAAAAAGCATGAAGCTAATGATAAAAAACATACTCGTGAATATATAATAGAGAATTTTGAAAAATTAGTTTGCTATTATTTGGATAAAAATGTAACAGAATCGGGCGATAAAAACATTATGAATCATCCTGAATTTGTAATGAAAAAAGTTAACGAATTAAACGATAGAACATTAATAAGCGATAAAGAAATTCCTGTATATTATAGATATTTCACGACTGTGGTATATGTATGTATTGCATATATTAAAGGACTTACAAAGGAATTTGAGAATAGCGATAAAGTAAAGTCATTTTTTAAGGGATATATAAAATAAAGATGTGCTATTGCAATATTTTTATAACATCACTGATATAATACAAATTAAAGGGGAGCTGATTTCAGTTCCCCTTTAATTTTATACTTTACTTTAATTTCGCAAGTTAAGCCAATACAATATTGAAATATTTTATTAACTTTGAGATAAAAATTTATTTCATCATGTATAAAACGTTTTGTTTATATCTATTTAATTCAGCTAAATGATTTATAAAAAGTTCGATAGTATAAATAAGTGTTTTTTTGTATTCATAGGTTTTTATACGTTATTAACGACAATTTCTTCTATATCAATAGTTTTAGTTTAGATGTGTGTGGAAGGAATCAGTAATTTCGTGTGTATAATCATAGAGAGAAGATTTCTAAACATGATTAATATTTGTGAAATATATATGGTTATGTTTTATATTGTCGGTAAAAGTTTCATTTAATATTTTAAATGTATTTATAAAAATGATTATAAAAAAGTTGACAATTAAATTTCAACATGTAAAAATATTAATGAAAGCAATTATAAAAAAATTATTAAGGTACAAACGATGGAAAAAGAAAGATATTTAATAACATTTGAAAACGAAAATAATGATATAATATCTAATTTTGAAATGGCATTTAATAATAGAAAAACCATCTTGAACAATAATGTTAAAAACTTATTAAAAGAATTAAAAGTTTCTGAGTGTAATTTTTACAATTGGAAAAATAGTGGAATTTCAAAAGTAACATTTAAGGATAATTTAAACAGGATTCGTATCATTCTTCATTTACAAGGAGAAAATCCTAATAGCGATAAAATAGAAGAGACAAAAGTTGAAAATTCTCACTTAGTTGAAATAATTTTATCAAATAATACAAGAATAAATGATGATTCTAAATATGACCTGTCTATAACCACGTTAAGCCATGATATTGACGCACTATTCAATATTATAATAGATATTTTCATGGACATCAATATGTTTCACCTTTTCGGATTGGAAAACAAGTTTAATAGTGTTCAGGAAAAAAGGTACTTTTCTAAATTAAAAACTAACTTTTGTAATGATAAAAAGTTAAATTCTTATTTAGGAGATGCTTGTAAATTTCATGAATATTGCTCCTTGGCTTTTTTCGCTAGAAGTGATAATGGTATTAACTATACTAAATATATAGAACTTTGGAAACTTTTTTTAGCTGAGTATATTTATCCTAAAAAAGAAACAAAAGATTTTGTCCAAAATATAATCTTAGATAAATGTAATGGTGTTTTTCAATTGTCAAAAGTAAAATTAAGAAATTCCTTAGAAGAAGAATATATTGGAGGGTTATATTTTATAGCAAGAGTGTGTAAAAAGCCAAAGAATGAAATGGATATTAAGCATTTAGATGCATTGTTTGTTGGAAAGAACGTGAAGATAGGACATATAAAAGTTTTGCCAATAATTGAATTACCAAAATATAAGAAGTCGCGTTTTATAAGAACAGTTGTATTTGAGGTTTAACTATGAGTTATATTGCATACTTGGATTTGTTGGGAATTAAGGATTTAGCTATTTCTTTACATAAAAAATATAATTTATTAATTAAAGAATTTCAAGAAATAATTAGGAATGGTGTAAATAATATTCTCGGAGAAGAAAAACAATTGGTGGTTTTTAGCGATTGTTTATATTTAGAGAATAACAATTTAGATAATATATTAAAATTTTTACAAGAAATAAGAGAAAAATTATTTGCTAAGCAATTATTTTTTAATTGTGCGATTACTGAAGGCACGCTTGGTATAAATACTGAAAGCAAGGATAACTTTACTTCTATTTATTTAGAATCGGCAGATATAGTGAAAGTGTTTTCTGCCCAGAGTAGATTTACGGGAATAGGGATAAATGTTGATTTAAAAAATGCAAAAAATAAGTTATTGTTTAAAAGTGTATATTGCGTTGAATATAACAATAATGATGACATGAAATTTAAAGAATATATAGATATAAAATATAAGAATATAACTATGGAGACAATCGTTTGTTTATTACAGAATTATGTTAAAACATTAACATACAATTTTAGAGCGGCTAGATATTATTATTCGGCAATTATTAGTGTAATAAATCAATTAGAGGAAGAGCAAATTAGACAATTTCTAGAACGTTTAGATTTTACCAATGTAAGACATCACAAAATTTATGAGACAAATTTATATCCAATACATCTTGCATTAATTAATAGAATTTACGATATTTATAAACAAAAGAAGGAGTATGAAACTGAGGATATAAATTTTAATTTAAATTTAACAGAATATTTGGATGAAATTATAAACATTTCCATTTTTAAAGAGGGAAAAATAGATTTAAAGAAAATAACAGAAACTCTAATGTCTTCACAAAACAAATATTTATTCGCAGAATATTTATCACTTTTGCAAAAAAAAGTTTAAAGTTTTTTAGAATATTTAATTTGTGATGGTTTTGCATTCTACAAATTTTTCAACAAATTTATGCAAGACAGAAATAGATATGTACCAAAAAACTTATTAATTATTTTTACTCAACTTAGTGGTTGCTAAGCTTTTGCTAGATATGGGGCAATTGGATCGTATTGGTGTGAAGGAAAAAGATATTTGAAAAGTAAATTATGTAATATAATAAGTAATTCTTCACATTTTTTTAATTTTTTTCAAGTTATTGTCAAGTTGAAAATAATCGTTAGTAATTTCCTAATGATTTTGATTTGTAATTTTCAAAAGATAGGTTCGATTTCCAGAACAATTAGCAAAAGAAAATACTAAATTTATGTTTGGGCACGTTAAAAAGGTTTGGAGAGCAAAAGATTTAGAAGATGCGTTAGAGTGGCTTATTAATGCGGGATTAGTTCATAAAGTATGCAAGATAGAAAAACCGTTTATGTCATTATCTTCTTATGCTGATGAGATGTCATTTAAATTATATGCATCTGACGTGGGACTGCTTAGAAAAATGTCATAATTACCACACGAAGTAATTCTTGATGCAAGTCCTATATACAAAGAATTTAAGGGCTCGCTCACGGAAAATTATGTGTTAACGGAATTATTAAAATCAACGACTGATACTGCTTATTATTGGTCAAGTGGTAATACTGCTGAAGTTGATTTTGTAGTTCAATGTAATAGCGAGATTGTTCCTATCGAAGTAAAATCTGAAAGAAACGTTAAAGCAAGGTCGCTTGCAGAATATCTTAAAAAGTATGAGCCGAAGTATTCTGTAAAAACGTCTATGAGAAGTGAAGTTAAAACTGAAGGACTAATGAGCGTTCCTCTTTATTTGATAGAAAGTTTAAAGAATTTAACAAAGAATAGTTAAGTGTAATGCAGTAATTAAAAATAAAAATTTTGTGGGGGGTAAGTTATGTCTAATTATGTTAATAAACGTATTGACTACATAAATAATTGGCCCGATAGTAAACCTTTTGAAGCAGAATTGAATTATGAAAAAAGGTGTAAATGTTTTGTTGAAAAAAACAACAGACAGCCGTTTTCTCTTATAAAATTATGGGTAGATACAGACGATAATTATAATAGAACTATTTCTCATTTTATTGATAGTTTAGATGTTATGCCCTATCGTCCAAATTTTGCTTTTTCATTTGTTTTTTCAGCATTAGATAGCTATATAAAGGAGGTTTATTCCTCCTCTAAAACATCTATATGTCTTAAAAAGTTAGCGGACGAGATATCGCTTTTAATTAATCAAAACAATGATATCAAGATTTCGCTTGAAACATTATTTAAAGTTGTTCCTGTTAGTGCCACAATGTATCTATATAAATGTTTGTGCAACTTAAAACCCTACAATAAAACTTATATTAGAACAATAACAAATTGTGACAATACGGAAAACGTTTATAGAAAAAACATCGTGGATTCTATTGAGATAAAATATGGAAAAAATACTATTGATAGAAACCCTGCATTACTTTATAGAAAAATTTTTAATTTCGATTCTATTTCTATTGATGGAAATCCAATTAATATAATGAATAATTTTAGGCTCCATTTGTTGATATCAGGGATTATATACTCACTAAGAAATGACTCTTTTCACGGTTCTTCTATGGCATCAACAAAAAGTAGTCAAACAACACCAAAACGATATGCAATGAACTATTATTGTTATATTGCAACTTATACATTACTAATGACTATTTTAACAAAGAAGTCATTCATGTCAGATGCAGATAAAAACCTTAAATATGCTGAGCTAAAGGATATTACTTTACGCAATATCAACGATTTCTGTGATTTGTTTGGAAACCACCTTCAATAATCTTAGGAATAGTTGTAATTGTTGAAAGAATTAGTGTAGCGTTAACTTGTAAAAATAGAGCAATAAACATTATTATACTTTCTTATCAAGAAATTAGTGATGTTTAATTAATACAATAAAACTTTTCATCAAAAGAGGACTATATGGACAACTTTAATAACTTATATAATTTCAAAAATCCAATAAGACATTTTTTTAATTTAGATAATATTAAATTTGATAATTCTGAAAATTTATCGTTAGAAGATTTGGTGTGGACTTTTCCAGTGAAATTTAAGATATATAAAGCAGAAGATGAACAAAGGACAATTTGTTTTCCTAATATATTAAATTTTTATCATGCAATAAAAGCCTTCAAGAATGAAAATAATTTTAGTAAAATAAAATATTTAAGTTCAAAAAAGAGGGTTTCTCCTGACTTAAAAATAGGTGAATTTTCTGTTTTAAGCTATTACGATGCTGTGCAAAAGGACATTTTTAATTTAACCAAATTTGACAAGTTGATGATTCTTGATATAAAAAGTTTTTATGGGAGGATATATGCGCATGATTTTAAATTTGAAGGAGACTCCGAAAGGCGTATTACTTCATTAAATGGTGGTAGAACTAACGGCATTTTGCTAGGTTCATATTTGTCATTGTATGTGGCTGAACGCTTTCTATTGCAGATAGAAACAAAACTTGATGAAAAATTAAAGAATGAAAATATTATTTGTCATTATGAATACTTTTCCGATGATTTTTATTTCTTTTGTAACAATAAGGATATTGACAAGATAAAGACAATATTTTCTAAGGTGTTAGATGAATATGAGTTGCAAATGAATTATGAGAAAACTACAATACTAGATTTCGAAGAATATACTAAAAACAACAATCTAGAAAAACTATGGAAAAAGATAATAAAAATATCGCAAGCGAAGGATGTGGAAGGCGAACAAAAAAGAAGAATCAAAAAAAATTATTTAACCAGTCCTGCGTTTTTTACCCAATTAGTTTATAGATTAAGTCAGATTTCAGAAATTAAATATAAAAGGATATTTTTGGCAAACTTTTTCAAAACTTATTATTTTAACGATTTGGATGCTGAATTATATACATTGTCTAATTCTGATTTTAATTATATTTGCTATATTTATAAATTAATGCCAGAAGCGATATTATACTCTTTGCCAAAATTACTAGAAATAAATGGGTTTAATCATAGAAAATTTAAGGAATTTATATTGTCTAGATTTGAGAACTCTTTACAAAATCAAAAACAAGAAGAGCAAGTATATTTTTATTATGCAATCAAGATGAGTGGGTTGGCAGAAGAATTAAAACAATTTAATACATTAGTATTACAATCCAATAATCAAATTTTAATTTCATATTTCGTGTTAGATAAGATAATATCTAAAGAAGAATACAAAAATCAATTTTCGCCATTTTGTGAAAAACAATGGTTGCAAAATTATCATTATGTTTTAGTTTATGATGATGAAGATATTAACATTTTAATTCCAGAATATGCTAGAAAAGACAAAATAAGAAAAAATTACTTTGATTTTTATGAATTTAATTTAAAAAACAAAATAAGCATTTTGAGGACAATGGAAGAAGTTACAAAAGGCGTAAAAAAATTTGTTGAAGATAAAATTGAGAGTTATGAGGAATAACATAAAAAATACAATATGTCGTGTATTAATAACTATATAAACACAATCCGTTCAAATTAGACAAGTTGTGGGCAACCAAACAAAGAACGGATAGGTAAACGCCTATCCGTTCTTTGTTTTATTAAAAGTAGGAAGGGAGGGGATTTGAAACAGCGTTAAGAAACGGTAGACACCTACCGTTTTAGCGGTGACCGAAGATTTTTGCAAAGCATAAGTTGGAGATGCCCGTAAATTGCTTTGCAAAAAGCAAGAAGAAATCCCTTCCTTGGCCGGAGACGGCAAACCCCTCGCCAAACTATCGTTTGTCATTCCCCTTATCAAGGGGCAGAAACCCCGCAACCAAAAAGAAAACATCAACCAGACGGTTGGTGTTTTTCTTTTTGTTATGAGAAAGTATTTGATCCTTGTGCTTACGCTCTATGAGCCCGCTTTCGCTTTAGAAAACTTTGATTAAATTTAGAAACATTTAAGCGAAAGGGGACCGGCTTTGGCGAAAGCCAATGCTTTGGTGCAAAGCACCAATTAACCCGAAGGTCAAAATTTTATTGTCATAAACCTATTGACTATTAAAAAACTGCGTTATATTACAAGCAAAAAAGCCCGAGAGAAGAAAATTCTTTCAGGCTTTTGAATTTTAAGGAGTTTTATGATATAATTATGTTTGAAAATATTAGATGGATTTTAGACAATATTTTTGGGATTAGTGGAAACGGTTTTGTTATAAGAGAAAATATTAGTCCTGAAAATATAGAAACTTGCAACGGTGTTGCCGTACAAGATGATAAAACACGAACTTGTGCATTGTGCGTTGCACTTAACGATACGGTGTTTAGAAATGATAACAAACCCATGTATTATCATCCGTATTGTAAATGTAAAAACAAGAAATATGATTTATCGGAAGTTGTTTTTGATTTTCCTTTGCAGAAAATTACAGGATATCTTTTTGTTAATGGAAACAAAAAGATGATGATGAGAACTATGGGATACCTACCGGAAGATTTTAACGAAATATATGAGTTAATCAAGTTGGAAGTAGAAAATAAATTTTTATCTGGCGATTACAAATTGAAATCCCTAAACGAGCATGGGCAACATTTTACGGTAAACTTTACGTTAAATGGTAAAAGAGACCACGCAAAAGAAAAGTTTAATTGTCACGTGGGTTGTGTTGCGTGGCCGTTTGGTAAAATTAAAATAGCAACACCACTAATAAAAGATTAAGGAGAGAAGAAAATGAAATGGCTTGACGAAGTAAAGGTTTTAACAGATAAATATGAAAATGAAGGAGTTAAAAAAGGAGCGATAGGAACTATTATTATGTCTGAAATAAGATATAATCAATATGAAGTTGTATTTAGTGATAAAGACGGCAAAGATTATGCGATGATAGAAATTTTTGTAGGCGATTTAGAAGTTGTAAAAAGTTCTAATATGACCGACGAAGATATTTTGGAAGATTTACCAGGGCACAACCCTAATTGGTGGTGTAAGGTAGAAGACGGATATATATTAAACTTAAAAGGAGAAAGGAAGAATAAAATTCCTTACGATTATAATTCGTAAAATGAAATATAAGATAGTAAAATTAAAAAATCTTAAAGAAGAGTATGTAAAACTTGGATTAAGCAAGGATTCTTTGGGGCTTTTATTAAACGAAAAAAACTCACAATGTTTAATAATGTTTTTTAACAACGTTAATCAAGGGGATTATTTGGTGTTAGTTGTAAATAAGTCGGACTTAGATATAACTGATATGGTTTTACCAAGCAATCTTTGCGCTGAATTAGAAGAGTATATTGAAAATAATGCTGATAAAATTGCGAGCAAAACCAATTTTGAAGAACTTCCTTTTAAGGAATGTGATTACGTAGAGCTTATTGTAGAAAAAGAAAAATATTCTAAATATGGTTTACGTAAAGGTGATAGGGGGATTATTGCTTCAAATAAGGCGACTAAAAATAAAATATTAGTCGATTTTAGCAACGAAACAGAAGATTTTGACGGCTTTATTTCAGTAGATTTTGAAGACGTTAAAAAAGTTGAAGAATAACGCCGATTGACCATTTGCAACTAAAAAGATTAATTAAGTTAGCGGACGTGCAACCAAACAAAGAACGGATAGGTAAAAGCCTATCCGTTATTTGTTTTATTAAAAGTAGGAAGGGAGGGGATTTGAAACAGCGTTAAGAAACGGTAGACACCTACCGTTTTAGCGGTGACCGAAGATTTTTGCAAGGCATAAGTTGTAGATGTCCGTAAATTGCTTTGCAAAAAGCAAGAAGAAATCCTCTCCCCTTTGGCAACAAGACTATCAATTGAACCACATCGGTTAATTGATAGTCTTTTTCTATTGTTTTAAATCAAAAAAAGTGATATAATATGACAAAAGATGTCATTATACTCGTTTATAATAAAAGCACAAAGGGGGAGTTATGGAAAAAGAAAAAAAGTATTTAATAGATAATCCTACCTTAATGGCAGAATGGAATTGGGAGAAAAATAACGAATTAGGTTTAGACCCTAAAGCTTTAACTTGTGGCAGTCATGCGAAAGTTTGGTGGAAATGTGACAAAGGCCACGAATGGAAGGCAACTATTGTAAATAGGAACAAAGGTCGTGGTTGCCCGATTTGTTATAGAGAGAAGCGAAAGAAAAAGAACAACAAAGGAGAAAAAATTTGAAAAAGAAGCAATGTAAAAATTGTAAGTATTGGATAATAATGGGTGTGGGTTTTCTATTCACATTATTGTTGTTTCTTAACGATTATGTTTGTGGTTATTGGGAACAAGTTGTAAATATTATAGCAATGCTAAGTAGTGGCGTGTTTTGTTCGGCGTTTGTCTCGTATCTTGTTGAAATAAGCAACGATAAAAGAGTAGAAGAAGAAAAAGCAAGACAAAGGAAGTTTATTTTTTCAAAATTAAATCATAGACTAGAAATTTTGTTGCAAAGGGAAATGTTGCGATTATCTCAATATTCTATGATTAATAAACATGAACAAGCAAAAGAAATTGAAAAAATTTTTGAAATAGAAAAAACTCCTCTATTATTAAAGAAATATATTGAAGAAGGAGAAAAAGCATATGAAAAAATAAAGCCAGACAAGGAAGAATTGAGAGCATATTTACTAATGGGTACATCGATTTATAATTATAAGGGATTGTTAAATACAATTACAAGTTTATTGTCAGATGCGAATGCTTATTATAGTTCAAACATTGTTTGTGAAGAAGATATAAAACTGTTAGAAAACTTACAAGGCTTGTTAATTGACATAGTAGATATGGCTAAAAAAGAATTTTTAGATGAGTTTGTATGTGTAAAAAAGGTGTTTTTTGATAACCTTTGCAGTTGCTTTGGGGCGTTGGGTATAGACCCTTCCGCACAAATTAAATGTAAAATTTACACAAATTAGGAAACAAGAAAGATTAATTTGTTTTATTATTATGTTTTTCAAAAATCCGTTTTATACTACAAACAAAAAGCCCGAGAGAAGAAAATTCTTTCAGGCTTTTGAATTTTAAGGAGTTTTATGATATAATAAATTTATATTGTTGCCCAACATGGTAAAATAGGAGATATTTTTCATGAATTTTAGACCTAATCCGCTTTTATACGGTGCGAATGAAGATTTTTTAAGCAGTTTCAAACTTGTTGTTACTATGAGTGATGAAGTTGACTACGCACTTTTTGTTAAGGCGGTTAATTCAGCAATGAAACGCTACCCTTATTTTTGTGTTTTTCCGCAAAAAAACGGGGATAGTATACAATTACAATTTAATAATGCGCCTATTCCTATTTTTAATGATGGTCGTTTAGTTGTGCTTGGCACTAACGAGAGCAACGGGCATTTGCTTGCTTTTGGGTGCGAGGGGCGAAAAATCATTTTGCACGTCAGCCACTATATAGCCGACGGCATGGGTATTAGCCCATTACTTATGAGTGTTTTGTATCTTTACATTTCAGAAAAATACGGGGCAGATGGTTTAGATTGTAAGAATATATTAATGCCGAATGACCCTGTTTCCGAAGAAGAATACGCATATCCCTTTCCAGAAACACCTGTTTTAACAGAAAACGAAAAAACACCAGAAAAAAAGTTGCGCGAAGTATATTCGTTGGATAGTGATGCGTTTGATAAGCAAGGGCTTTATGCATATCATTTGCGTATTCCGCAAAATTCCATGATGAAAGTGGCAAATCCATCTGATGGAAGCCCTATTTCATTTTTATCGGTAATGCTATTCCGTGCTTTGTGCGCACTTGATGAAGGAATAGACAAAGTAGTAGTTGCACACGTACAACATCAATATCGTTCAGCCATAAAAGCACCGCTTAATAGACACAGTTTGGTTAATTATATTCCCGTTAAATTTTCTCCTATGATGAAAGGACGCCGTGTGGAACTGCAAAACACAATTATACGCGGGCAAATTATTCTTGGTAGCGAGCCCGAACAAGATTTATGTTCGATAGACCGCTTGGTATCTGTTTTTGCAAATAATAAATGCTTGAGTTTGGCGGAAAAACAGTTGGCTATGCAACAATATATTGAAGATAGTATTAACGATAAGACTTTTGGTATAAGTTACGTGGGCAAAATGTATTGGGGCGGTATGGATAAATATATAGAAGATTTGCACGCGTATATTGGGGAAAAAACTACCCCCAATATGCTGTTGATTGAAGTTATGACCGTAGGGGAGCATTTTTCTATAAACTTTATGCAAAGTGGCCGTGGAAGTCGATACGTAGATGAGTTTATTAAACAATTAAAAAACTTCAATATCCCCGTAAGCCTTGTCGGGGAAGAGAGATATAGGTTGTGTAATACAAGAATTCCGCAATAAAAAACGAGCGCATTGTAAGTAAATTTTACATACGGTGCGCTTTTTTTATAACTTTAACGAGTTTATTTGTTAATTTTTTTGCGTTTGCGAACAGATCTGTGGTGGAAAGCGGAGGGGGATTTACCCATTTTCTTCTTGAAAATAAGCCCAAAATAATTTGCAGAAGAAAAACCGCAGTTTTGTGATATTTCTTCAACCGAACGGCGCGTGTGGTGCAATAAGTACACGGCGCGCTTTAATCTTACGTTTAATAGATAATCAACAACGGTTGTTTGCATAACGTCTTTAAACTTTATGTTAAGGGCTGTTTTTGATATAAGAAACTTTTTGCAAATATCGTCAAGCGTTATTTTGTGCATATAGTTGTTATTGATGTACTGTGCAACTCTAAGCATTTCAGAAGTCGTGTTTTTTCTATCCCTTTGCGGTTTTTTGCCCGTGCTTGCAGGGGGGATAGGTGAATTAGTTTGCATAGATAAAAATAAAAGAATAGTTCTTATAAGTTGCGCAAGTCTTTCGTTTATAAGGTCTGTTGATACCCCGCTATTTTTTACTTCATTAGCCTCGTGTAAAAGGGTGCGGATAATGCCTAAATAACGCTCGCCTATAACCACCGCTTTATCTTCTACTAAAGAATCAAGATAAGCAGATTGCGTTTTGTCAAGAATAATTTTATAAAAACTAAGATTTGTTCTTTGATATGTTCCGCCTTCGGTTTTATGAAAGCAGAGTGGCGGAATAATTGCAAGGCAGTTTTCCGTTAAAGAAAACATCTCGTTATCAATAAACACGTCGCGATTGCCGTGATGTAAAAAATATAATTCATAACGCTCGTGAGTGTGCGGGTTGGGGTGGGAAATATCCGTTTCTTTTTCAACAAATTCCGCGTTACAAAAGTTTTTTAATGAATAATCAAAATTTTCCATAATTAGCGCCCTTTTATTACACCAAAAATAAAAAAATGTTATTTATATGTAATTATGCGTAAATTATAACATTTTTTATATTGTTTTGCAAGAAAATTTGGTGTATAATAGTACTAAAATCGGGAACTGTGCGATTAAAATTTTTAAGACATTTGTTAAAAGGAAGGTTTAGCCTTTTAAATATAGATATTTAAATTCCCAAAAAGGAGAACGGAAATGAAAGTAGACGGCAGAGTGTGTCATGATATACTCACTCAAAAGATTACCCCAAAACTTGGCTTTTCAGCAGAAAAGGATTACGCTCAATGGAAACAAGAATTAAACGCTAAGTTTAGAGAACTTATGGGCTTTGACCAAATTGAAGCAAACGCGGTTGAAAACCCTGAACTCGTAATTGAGGCGGAAGTTCAAAAAGACGGCTATAAACAACTTCGTTGCTTATTTGAAAGTGAAGTTGACGCAACGGTTGTTTTCTATATTCTTATCCCTGACGATTTGAAGAAAGGTGAAAAACGCCCGATGGTTATTACTCTTCAAGGTCATTCAACAGGTGTTCACAACGCGCTTGGTGAACCGCATGAAGACGCTGATGCGGAATACGCTTTAGCGGAAGGCAAATTCGCTGTTCAATCTGTAAAAGAAGGTTACATCACCGTTGCTATTGAAAACCGCGGTATGGGTGAACGCTCTGCACAATGTGATTTCGATGAAAACGGCAAAAAAACCCGTAACGTATATCAAGGTGGTAAGCCCAGTTGTTATTATGAACAAATGACTGGCGTATTGATGGCAAGACCTATCCTTGCTGAAAGATGCTTTGATACTAAATGCACCATCGATATGATGCTCAAACATTACGGCGATATGATTGATGAAAAGAAAATCGTTATCACCGGTAACTCTGGCGGTGGTACTGTTTCATACTATATGGCGTGCTATGATGAAAGAATTGCTCTTTCTGTTCCCAGTTGCGCGTTCTGTCCTTACCCCGAATCAATTTTAAGATTCTATCATTGTTCATGCAACTATATTCCTTTCGCGTTCAAGTGGTGGGATATGCAAGATTTATCAGCGCTCATCGCTCCCAGAAAATTAGTTTTGGTTAACGGTGAAAAAGACCCGTCTTTCTTAGCAGAAGGCGTACGCCGTGGTTATGAAACGATTAAAAAGGTTTATGAAAAGGCTGGCGCACCCGAAAACTGCAAGAGCATTATTCATGAAGACGGTCATTACTGGCGTGTAGATATTATTTGGCCGACCATTAAAGAAGAACTTGCAAAGATTAAATAAGGGAAGGAGGATAAAAAAATGATAAAAGACGGTAAAGATTGTCATGATACTTTAGTTAAAAACGCAAAACCTATACTTGCTTTTGACGAAAATAGAGATTATAAGACTTGGAAAG
This sequence comes from Christensenellaceae bacterium, assembly GCA_045614185.1. Taxonomy (GTDB): domain Bacteria; phylum Bacillota; class Clostridia; order Christensenellales; family Borkfalkiaceae; genus UBA1259. The sequence goes on from JAZLCJ010000005.1 coordinate 83,389, forward strand.
AAGAAATTAGAGCAAAGTTCTATGAACTTTCTGGTCTTAACGACGTTGAGGCTAACGCTGAACCCAACCCTCAATTTGAAATTGTAAAAGAAGAAAAGTTAGAAGGTCATACCAGATATTACTGCTTGTTTGAAAGTGAAATCGGTGCGGTTGTTTCAATGTACGTTCTTATTCCCGATGGAATTAAAGAACATGAAAAACGCCCGCTTATCATTACTCAACAAGGGCATTCTACGGGTTTCCACAACTCAGTTGGTATTGAACTTTATGATGAAGACTACATGTATCAATATACCCGCGGTAAGTTTGCTAACCAATCAGTTCAACAAGGTTACATCACCGTTGCTGTTGAAAACCGTGGTATGGGTGAACGCGCTGCTCAAAACGAAGAAGGCAGACGTGTTTGCAAGGGCGAAAAGGGTGGTTGTTATTATGAAGAAATGACCGCTCTCCTTATGGGTAGAAGTCTTATCGCAGAAAGATGTTTTGATATTAAGTGCGCTATCGATATGATACTTAAGCACTTTGGCAAAAATATCGACCAAAGAAAGATTGTTATCGCTGGTAACTCTGGCGGTGGTACGCTTTCTTTCTACGCTGCTTGCTATGATGAAAGAATTTGTCTTTCAGTTCCCAGCAGTGCATTCTGTCCTTATCCCGAATCAATTTTAAGATATTATCACTGTTCTTGTAACTATATCGGCCATGCTTTCAAGTGGTTTGATATGCAAGACCTTGCTTGCTTAATCGCACCCAGACCGCTTTTTGCAATTAACGGTAAAACCGACCCGTCTTTCAAAGATTACGGCGTTATCCGTGGTTTTGAAACGGTTAAAAAGATTTATGAGAAAGAAGGCGTGCCTGAAAAATGCCACTCTATCATTATGCAAGACCGTGGTCACTTCTGGGGCGTTGAATACGTATGGCCGGTTATCGCAAGCGAATTAGCAAAATTAGGGGATGAAATTAGATGAGTAACTTAAAATTTATATCAAACGGCAAAAGCCTTTTGAACTTTTATATCAAAGAAGACGCGTCAGCAATAATTAACCGCGCAGCGCTTGATATTATCGAGGCGGCGGAATTAGCAACTGGCGTTAAGGCTGAACTCTTTAGAGTAAACGATTTATCAAAGGTTGAAAACGGTATTATTATCGCGCACTTTAGTGATAGTAATTACGCTGAAGTTTTCAAGAAAGAATACGAATACACACTCGGAACTGACGGCTTTGCCGTAATGGAAAAGGACGGCAACGTAATTATTTTAGGTCATAACGACTTTGGCGCATCATACGGCGCGCACGATTTCTTGGAAAAGAATAGTGATATTATTTGGGCGCGTGGTGCAATAGAATATTCAATAGAATATCTTCCTATGTCAGAAATTTCCGCAACCGTTGTTAACTATTGTGAAAAATCACCCTTTAAGTTAAGAATTTGGAACACTTGCGGTTACGGTACTGATAACGTTGACCATGGCGACAAGGGAACGGCTATTTGCCTTGCAAGAAACAAGATTATGGGCGTATATCACCACTGTGATGAAGACTGGTATGAATACGGCGTTACCGGTCAAAGTTTGGCAAGCGCATCTTTTAGAAGTATTGAAGAATATATCGACACCAATCCCGAATATTTTATGACTTATGAAGACGGTACGCCTAGAAAGTTGGTTGTAACTTCAACAAGCCATTTGGAAAGTTACATCAACTTCTATAATCCTGAAGTTCCTAAGATTATCGCTAAAAAGATGGCTAAATATTTGGAAGGCTGTCATGAAAATGACGTAGCGTGCTACAATATGCCTGACAATCCTTGTTTTTATATGTACCACAACGGCGTTAAACTTCACGAACAACCCTTTACCACCGACTGTGGCGTAACGGTATATCCTACCGATAAAAATTACAAGTCAACCGTATACTTTAACTTCATCAATAGACTTATCAAAGCGCTCAATGAAATTCGCCCGAACACGGTAATTCATACGCAAGCGTATATGTATAGTGAAGTTGCACCCGCAATTAGAGTTGATGATAGAGTATTTATTAAGGTTGCTCCCTTATCAGCGAACATGCACGTTGCTCATAACGACCCTGTTAAGAAAGATAACTGGCGCGTTCGTGATAATCTTAAAGAATGGGTTAAGCACAGCAACAGCGTTTGCGTAAACGCATACTGGAACTGCTTTAAGGGTAATTATTACAGCCGTCCTATCGTAAAGGTTGCGCAAGAAGACTTAAAGTTCTGGCGTGAAATCGGCATCGTGGGCTTTACCCCCGAAGGTAAGGTTGACTGTTCAAGACTTCCCGAATATAACGATAAGCAAGCGTACGCAAGAAAGTTTAACGACTTTAACGAATTGTACACTTGGTGCTTGCATAAGTTGATGTGGAACCCTGACGTTGATTTAGAAGAATTAAAGCATAGATATTGCAAGATCGTTTATAAAGAAGTCGCTGACGAAATGATTGAATATTATAACTTGATTGAAAAAGGTTATAACGGCACGGATACTTACGTATGGTGGATGAGCGGTGGCGACGTTTATATTTACCAACTCATCATCAAAGCGGGTATTAAAGACGCGGTACTTGCAACCTTGGAAAAGGCGCTTGCAAAGACTGACAACTTTAATATTAAAGAAAGAATTGAAAGCATTTACACCGGATTGAAATCAAATATCGATAAATACGCAAAATTCGTTGACGAAGACGGCGAAGTTTTGTGGTGTAACGGCGTTGACCCCTTAGCAGAAGACCAACTTGACTGGATGAACAACAAAGACAGCATTTGGAATAAGGGCAAAAAGAGCGTGGTGCTTAAAAACTACCAAAATCTTGATGATTTTGATGAAAAACACAAATTCTCAAGAGTAATGCTCTACGATGAAAACAATCTCTACTTTGGTTACACCATTTTTGACGAAGGGTTAACCACGGTTGTTCCGCACGACGAGTGTGGTGTAAAAGTATTCCGTGAAGACGGTAGTGAACTCAACTTCCGTGCGGAAAGTTATTTTGGCGGTAACGCTTTGAATAACGAAGTTTACTACGGGTACACTTGCGGTTATAACAAAGGCGACGCGCGCGACCGTTATTTTATCAATCACGGCTCACCTTCGGGAATAGCGTTACCCGAAGGCGTTAAAAAGGTTCAAAAAGTGTTCTTGTCAGAAGACAAATCAAAACGCGCAGCCTTCTTCGTTCAAGTAATTCCTTACAAGGCGCTTGACGTAACGCTTGAATCGTTTAAGCCTTACGGTCACTTCTGTGCGTTCTACGACGTTTACGGCAGAACTGGTTGGGGCTGGAAAGGTTTTGGTCTTTGGAGCAAGCAAAACTTTACCACTTACAAACTCGTGGGCAGAGAATAAAATACTAATAAAACACTAATAAAACACTAATTTTTCTATACCCCACCGAGTTGGTGGGGTATAGCGTTATAAAGGGGATAATATGTTACTCGTTAAAGACGGAAAAAGCATTTTTTCATTTTATATTTTAGACGGCGCGTCAAAAATTATTAACCGCGCTGCCTTGGACTTAGCGGAAGCAATAGAAAAGATTTCTGGTGCAAAGGTTAATATAGATAAGGTCAAAAGTTTTAAGGGCGTAAAGAACGGCGTAATACTTGCTAAGTTTAGCGACGGGTTTGAAAACGAATACAAAAAAGAGTTTGAATATACGCTTGGTACGGACGGTTTTGCGGTGAAAGAAAAGGACGGCAACGTCTATATTCTTGCGCATTGTGATGCTGGCGTGTTTTACGGCGCGCACGATTTTTTAGAAAAAAACGCGCCTATAATTTGGACGCGCGGTGCTTATGAATACATGGTTGAAACGCTCCCGATGTCAACAATTTCCGCAACCGTTACCGATTTTTGTGAAAAATCGCCCTTTAACATAAGGGTTATGAATACAATAGGCTACGGAACGGATAACGTATTCCACGGCGATACGGGAATAACTATGACCGAGGGTAGAAACAAGATACAAGGCGTGTTCCACCATTGTAATGACGAGTGGTATGAATACGCTGTTACTGGGCAGAGTTTGGCAAGTGCGGAATTTAGAACGATAGAAGAATATATCGACACCAACCCCGAGTATTTTATGACTGATATATTCGGCAACCCAAGAAAGTTGGTTGTGGCTTCGCCAGATTGCTTGGAAAGTTTTGTAAACTATTATCATCCGGAAGTTCCTAAGATTATTGCAAGAAAACTTGCAAAGTTTTTGGAAAAATGCCACGACGGAGACGTTGCGGGCTATAATATGCCCGATAATCCTTACTTTTTTATGCGTCATAACGGGGTAGACTTGCACGAGCAACCCTTTACTACCGACTGTGGGGTAACCGTGTATCCTGACCAACCCAATTATAAATCTACCGTTTACTTTAACTTCATCAACAGAATGATTAAAGAATTAAACAGGATACGCCCAAATACTATTATTCATACGCAAGCGTATATGTATAGTGAAATTGCGCCCGAAATAGAAGTTGATGAAAGAGTGGTTGTAAAATTTGCACCGCTTACGGCAAACATGCAGGTTGCGCTGAACGATCCGAACAACAAAGTCAACCATGGCGTGCGTGATAATTTGCTTAAATGGTGCAAAAAAAGCAAGAACGTAGTAATAAATTCGTACTGGGGCTCGTTTAACGGGCATTATTATAGTAGGCCTATTTGCAAGGTTGCGCAAGAAGACTTAAAGTTTTGGCGTGATATTGGTGTAAACGGTTTTACCCCGTGCGGAAGAGTTGACTGCACAAAATTGCCTAATATGTCGGAAAAACAGCAAACGGTACGCAAATATAACGACTTTAATGAAACTTACACTTGGATTTTGCATAAACTTATGTGGAATCCAGATTTAGATATTGAACAATTAAAAAAGCATTATTGCAAAATCGTGTATAAAGAAGTTGCTGATGAAATGCTTGAGTATTTCTATTATATAGAAAAAGGGTATAACAGCGTGGATGCTTTCGTCTGGTGGATGAACGGCGCAGACGTAATGATTTATCAGTTCATATTAAAGGCGGGCGTAAAAGACGGCGTGCTAAACGCTTTAAAACGCGCGTGCGAAAAGGCTGTTACTCCTACGGTAAAGGATAGGGTTGAAAGCATTTTTGAAACTTTATCCGATTATATTGCGCGTTATGAAACTTTTGTCGATGAAGACGGCGAAATTTTGTACGTTGATGGTGTAGACCCCTTAGACGAAAAGAATTTTGACTATTTACATAATAAAGACAGTATTTGGAACAAAGCAAAGCCTTGTAAAGTGTTAAAGGACTTCTTCACTATGGAAGATGCGCCGGGGAAAATTGAAAGGCGCATGCTTTTTGATGGAAATAATATTTATTTTGGCTACACTACCTATAATGATGAGGTTTATAGAGAAGAAATCATCGAGGACAAGCATAAACTCTACCGTAAAGACGGCACGGAAGTAGGCTTTAGGGTGGAAAATTATATAGGTGGAAACTCCTTAAATACCTCAGTTTATTATGGTTACACCAGCGGTTTTAACGCAAAAGACGCCGTAGAACAGTTTTTTATCAACGACGGCTCGCCTAAAAAAATACCCAGACCTAATGGTGTAAGGACGATAAAAAAGGCGTATATAGACAGAGAAAATCCCGCCAAAAGTGCGCTCCAAATCGTACAAATTGTGCCACTTTCAGCGCTCGATATCAATATAGGGGATTTTAAGCCTTACGGGCATTTTTGCGTGTTTACGGACAAGAGTAGAAAAATTGGTTGGAAGGGCTTTGGGTTATGGTCAAAGCAAAATTTTTCCACCTATAAAATCGATAGAAAAATACAAAAAATTTGATATTTCGCTTGACAAGAAGTATGCTCACGCGGTATAATTAGGTGTACCTTGGGGATATTGCGCCCTATGGGCGATTTTTTCAACATATATAGGAGGAAAAACTATGCAAGAACAGACTCAACTTCAAGCAGTAAAGAAGAAGAGTAAGAAAGGTGGCATGGGTAGTTTCCGCCGTAACCAATTAATCTTTATTTGGTTGTGGTTGATTCCGCCGATCATCACTTCAATTATCTTCGGTCTTTACGAAAAATTGCAATCAATCTTGATGGCATTCCAAGACTTAGACGGTAACTTCACGCTCAGCAACATGAGTTACTTCTTTACGGAAATGTTTTCACAAGACGGTCAATTGCTAATCGGTTTGAAAAACACACTTACTCACTTTACCGTAGGTTTGTTTGTCAAATTCCCTTTCCAACTTCTTATCGCTTACTTGATTTATAAGAAAGTATACGGTTACAAAATTTGGAGATACATATTCTACTTCCCTGCAATCATTCCTAACATTGCAATGACCACCGTATTTAAGGAAATCGTTGCATTCGACGGTTTGTTTGGTAACATGTGTAGAGAATATGGTTGGGTATATCCTAAAGATGGTTTATTGGGTAACCCAGAAACCGTTACGGCAACGGTTATCGCATACGGGTTATGGGACTCATTAGGACAGTCGATGCTACTATTCTGTGGTGCGATGACGAGAATCCCGACCGACACCTTGGAAGCAGGTAGACTTGACGGCGTTAAGGCTTTAAGAGAATTCTTTGGAATTATTCTTCCGATGATTTGGCCGACCTTGTCAACAATCCTTCTTCTCCAAATTACTGGTATCTTAGAAGCGTCAGGCGCTCTCTTGTTGCTGGTAGGTGATAGTAACTCGTTCTCAATTAGGGCACATACACTTACCTTCTGGATGTGGTCAAAGGTTTACGCCGGCGGTCAAAACATGAAAGGTCAATACACTCTCGTTTGTGGTGTAGGTTTGTGCTTAACCCTTTTGGTATTGCCGTTCATTTTCTTCGTAAAATGGATCTTTACCGAAGTACTCCCGCAAGTAGACTATTAAGAGGTGCGCTATGGCAAGAAGTATTACAGTTAACGGCATCAAAATTATGAAGCCGAAAAAAGACAGTTCAATATTAATCCAACGCGCTACCGTTGCAGAAAAGTTCTTCTTTGTAGTAATGGCTCTTTTCTGTGCACTCTACGCTTTCTCACTCGTGTTCCCGGTTGTTTGGCTTTTAATTAAGTCATTAGAAGATGCTGGTATCTATGATATGAACAGATTCTTATACGGTTGGGATTACGTTGCGCCTCTTAAAGACTGGAAATGGGAGCAATACGGAAAAGCATTTAGTGAACTTCAACTTGACGGTATCACCTTTGCAGGTATGTTAGTAAACTCTGCATGGTGGGTAGGCATCGGTACTTTCCAATCAATTTTCTGGCACGCAACCACTGCTTACATTATTGCAAAATATCGTTTCGCTGGTAGAAACTTCCTTTACAGCTACGTTATTACGATGGCAATCCTTCCCGTTTACGGTTCAGGTGGTTCAGCATATAAACTTATCAACGACTTAGGTCTTTATGACCAAGGCCCGTTCTACTTGATTATGACAACCTTTGGTGGTTTGGGTGGTTCATTCTTAACCATGGTTGGTTTGTTCAGTAGTATTTCATGGGAATATGCAGAAGCGGTTTATATCGACGGTGGTAGTGATAACACCGTATACTTCAGCATCATGTTGCCTCAAGCAATGCCTATGCTTTCAGCATTCTCAATTACTTCAGCAGTAGGCTTGTGGAACAACTATGGTGGTCCGCTTATGTACTTACCTTCAACACCTACCGTTGCAACTGGTCTTTATAAGATCCAAAGCGGTATCGTGTATAAAGGTATGCCACTTTACTTCTGCGGTCTTGTAATAACCCTTGTACCGGTTATGGTTCTTTATGGATTCATCGCAGAAAAGATGATGACAAACTTGTCAATCGGTGGTTTGAAAGGCTAATTTTAAGCGCGGATAGGGGACAGCCCTTATCCAACTTGCATCAAAATCCTTTTAGATATCTTAGATATCAATAAAACAGAAACAAGGCGCGCCTATAAACATTATATATAATATATATAGGCGTGCCGAAAATAAAATCTTAAAGTAATTTAAGAAAACTAAAGTTGAAAAATATTTATATATAAGGAGAAAATATATGAAAAAACTTTTAGCACTTTTAATGTCAATCTGCCTTGCGTTTACCGCATTTGCAGGCGTTGGCTGTAAGGGTAATGAAGGTTCAGACGACCCGAACGTTCTTGAAATCTATTGTTACGTTCAAGGTTTCGGCTCAACTTGGCTCGAAGGTAACATTGAGTTGTTCAAACAACAAGATTGGGTAAAGGAAAAATATCCTGACCTTAAGATTGAACTTGAAACCAACTCACAATCTTCACTTGCTACCAACAGATTGTATAACCAAAAGACCAGCACTACTGACTTGTTCTTTGGTTCATACCACATCGATAAGATTGACCCGTCTTACCTTGTAAACCTTACTGATACCGTTTACATGACTGAAGTTCCTGGTCAACCTGGCGAACTTATTATGGACAGAGTTCCCCAAGTAGCAAAGAACTCTCTCTATGAACCGGATTACGCAAAAGTAGAAGTTGACGGCGAAATGTATGACAGCTACTATGGCTTTAAGTACGTTTACATGTTCTATGGTTGGATGTACAACAAAGACTTGTTTGATGCTCTTGCTCCTTCACGTGGCTGGACTCTTCCTGTAACTACTGAAGAAATGTTCAACATCTGTGATGACATCAGAGCAAAGGGTTATGATTATCAAGTTCAAGGTCAAACCAGACATACTAACACCCCGATCATGCATACTTCTGTAAACGGTGGTTATGCTGCATCACAATTCCCTGTATACTGGGTACAATACGAAGGTTACGATCAATACGAAAACTTCTATAACGGTACTTACGTTGACGGTACCATTTCTAACAAGATTATGGAACAAAAAGGTAGACTTCGTTCACTTGAAACTATCGAAGAAATTCACCAAAACTACGCTTATGACCTTTCTGCAGAAACCGCTTTCTTGGATGGTCAATCTAAGTTCTTAGCAGGTGAAGGTATCTTCCACTTCAACGGTGACTACTTTACCACTGAAATGCAATTGTTCCGTGACGCTATGAGAAACTCTGGCGGTGAAGACTATCACATTGAAACCATGAAGTTCCCGGTACTTTCTCAACTCGTTGAAAGACTTTCTTTCTACAGAGCTGAAAACCCCGCAACCGTTCAAGAATTGCCTTATGAATCATTTGCTATCGCAGCAAGTTCTAAGCCTTTCAAGGAACTCAGCCAACAAGAAAAGAACAAATATGACGCTGTTCTCGCAGCAATGATTAGAGATATCGATGCTGGTATCGGTTACGATGCTAACAAAGAATACGCTGGTTACAAAGTAACTGCTCAAGACTGGTCAATCGTTAATGAAGCTCGTAAGACTAACGCTTCAAGAACTCTTCCCCAACAAGCAGCAGTTATCCCTGCAACCACTCCTGCAAAAGCAATCGCTATCGACTTCTTAAGATTCTTCTACACCGACGTCGCTATTGAAAACTACGGTGTTGCATCAAAAGGTTTGTCATTCCCGGTTGTTTACTTTGAAAACCTTGATGATGATAAGTATGAAGCAGCAACTTCAACATTTGAACCTGAAGCAAAAACCAAGTACGATCTTATGTACGGTAAGAACGGCAACGTGGTAGAATGTAGAGTTATTCCTTCAGCAGAAAACTTCTTGTTTGGTAAGTTTGGTCTTGTTCACCTTAAGGGTTACAACGGTAACTTGAACAAGGATATGGTATCTAAGACTTCTACCAGATACACTGCAAAACAAATCTTCGAACTTGACATTAACTACTGGCAAGGTCAATTCTGGGATGCAGTTGTAAAACAAGTTGAATCTTCAGGTAAATAATTGTTAAGATAAAAATTTTATCAATTTTGTAGCAATTTAGCAAAAAAGCGCTATAAATGTCAGTCGGCTCGGTCATTTTGACCGAACCGATTTGGCAACTTATGCGAAACTTAAAGTTTAGAGGTGAAAATGAAAACATTTAAGAAATTGAGAAAGTCATTAATCGCTTTTTTACTTGCTGCTATCACCGCTTTCCCTGCGGCTGCATGCGCTGATGAAGCGTCTGCTGGTTACGCAAAGGTTTCGGACGTTGAATTCTGGGGCACATACGCTGCAGAATCTATTCTCCAAGACCTCCACGGTGTTTATGATGAGTTCAAATTCGAACCCGCCATTGACCTTACCGTATTAAAGGGCGAAGAAGAAGCAGGCAAAATCATAATGACTACGGGTGATAAGCCCATCAAAGAATTCGACGTATCAATTACCGATCTTAAGAGCGGTTCAAACACTCTCTCTAAAGATTGCGTTGATATCTGCCAAACTTTATACCTTTACGTAGGTTCAAAAGAATTCTACAAATATGAAGGTTATTATCCTGATGGTCTTGCACCTATTGAAGGTACTAAGGCAAACAAGGAAAATAACGTTCCTGCTAACAGCAACCAAGGTATTTACGTTTCTTTCAACATCCCCAATGACCAAGAAGCAGGTCTTTACACCGGTACTTTGGTTATTACCATTGGCGATGAAGCAAAGAACATCCCTGTAACCCTTCAAGTTGTAGACGCAGAAGTTCCTTATGAAAGAACTTTCCGTTCATCTACTTCTATTCACTGGGGTCACCAACGTGGTGAACTTGATAACTCAGCAGAAATGCGTTGGAACTATATTCAAGCGCTTGCTGACCATCGTCTTGGACCGTCTAACTTAGACGACCAATTCTCAAAAGGCACCACCGATGAAATGAACTACTTAGTAAGAATGGCTATCGAATACTGCAAGAGACCTAATGCGGTTAACTTCGGTTACGGTCAAGCACTTTCTACTCACAGTGTTTCTAGCCTTACCGTTGTTTACTCTGACGGTAAAGAAGTAACTGTTCCTACTGAAGAAGACAAAGCATCAGGTAAAACTGGTCAAACCATTTATAACCAAGCAACCATGGATAAATACTTCTCAGCTATGTTCTATGGTGTTTTGGAATGGTGGGCAGAAACCGGTGAAAAGGTTAACACCTTCGAGAGAATGGCTTGTAAGGGTGTAGACGAACCTGAACTTCACAACGGTGTTCCCAACCTTCCTTATCTTGCTTACTCTTATCAAACTGGTCTTACGGCTGCTTATAATAAATTTGTGGCAGACGAAAGTATTCCCAGTTGGCAAAAGAACGATCCGTTCTTCCAAGAACTTCTTGATTCAATGTTAGCAGTTCCTCACGTAGTAACTTCAACCACTCAACCGCAATTCTATAAAGATGGTGGTAAGTATGATCCTGAAGTTATGTGGATGACCTATTGTCCTCACTACAACTACTCTGGTTCAGAATCTGCTCGTGAAAACTATAGGGGCGCAAACAAACAACACGTAATGTGGTGGTATGGTTGTGATACTCCTAAAGCTCCTTATCCTTCATACCACTTAGGTAACCACGCGCTTTCAATGCGTATCGCTGGTTGGATGGCTGCTGATTATGAAATCATGGCTAACCTTACTTGGTCTACCGATCTTTACAAGACCGCTAATGGTGACGGTACTAACTACCAAGAAGACTACTATGAAGAATCAGTTCGTTCTCGTTCAATTCCTGGTGAAGGTTTCTTGTTCTATCCTGGTAAGAAATATGGCGTAGAAGGTCCTATTTCAACCATGCGTATGAAAGAATTCAAGAACGGTATTGAAGAATGGGAATTAGTATGGAAACTTAAAGCATTGTACGAAGCAAAGGGTTACAGTGAACATAAGATTATGAACACTGTTTACACCACTATGTACAATACTTCACGTATTTATGACACCATTTCTTGTGAAATCGTACAAAACGCAAGAAATACTCTTATTAACTTGTTACTCCTTGCTGAATCTGAAGCAAATATTATGATTACTGACTTCAGTGATATCCGTGGTAAAGTATTCTATAACGTATTCGTTAAAGATGGCTACACCTTAGGTTCAAGCGCAGAAGATGACGTTAAGGTTAGTGATAAGTTCGTTGTAACTTCAACTCCCGCTGACGGTGGCACACTTTACAACATTGAATGTAAAGATGAAGACGCAGTTACTATTTCTTTCAAGGATTCTAACGGCGTTGTTAAGGGTATCTCATTTGGCTTAGAAACTGGCGCAGCAGTATTTACTCCTGCATCACAACTCTATACCACTAACTCAATCTTACCTGATGACGTAAGTGGTAGTGCAGCTGAAGAAATGGAACTCTCACTCGTTAAGGGTACTGACGTATATGCAGCTGAAGAATTAGCTAACTTGCAATACGTTAAGATGAAGATGGGCGACGCTCAACCTTTGGCAACTGGTGCTCCTGGTCAACAAAGTTTCATCATTAAAGATGCTTTGGTAACCGCACTTGACAACACTGTAAATAAACTTCAACTTGAAGTTTACTACGATGGTGATGATGAAATCCCGATGCTCTTCACTTATAAGGGTAAGAGATCACTCGGTGCTGGTGCAACGGCAACCTTGAAGAAAGGTCTTAACCGTGTAACCATCGAAGGTATGAAGTCACTCTCTTGGAACAGTATCGGTACTATCGAATACTTGCTTGTTCGTTTCGGCGAAAGCGGTGCGAAAGCAACTGATAAGGTTTACCTCGTTGGTGTAACCGTTTACAAATAATATAAGGAGGATATAGATTTATGAAAAAATTATTAGCACTTTTACTTGCTGTATTAACTATGTTCTCCGCACTCTCATTGTCAGCTTGTGCTGACAATGCAGAGGAAGAAGATACTGGTGTAGTAACTAACTTTGTATTTAATGGCTGGGAAGAATTTGAAAAAGACTTCATGGTAATGCGTGTTGTTGACTGGGCTTTCGGTTCAGTTCATCAAAACTTTGATAAAAAATACGTTAAGTTTGGTGAATCATCTGCTCTCTTCCGTCCCTATGGTGAAATAGGTTATTACGGTCTTCCCGTTATTTATATCCCCACGTATTCTAATCGTTACGAATACAACTACAAGGATATGAGCAAGGTAGAAAAGATTTCTGCTTGGTTCTATAATGCGGAAGAAAGAGATTACAAAGTAGGTATCGGTCTCCAAGTTGGTAACATTTCTTGTAACCAAACATTGGATAGCACAAGTAGAACCGTTACCCAAAAATTCACGCTTGTTCCTGGTTGGAACTACGTTGAATATGACATGGATCCTAAATATCTTGAATGTCAAAACTTATTTGATATTACTAACATTTACGGCGTATGTATTCAATTTGAATATCATAACCAATTGACTGATGAATCTCCGTACATTTACGTTGACGATATGCGTTTCCATATCAGTGAAGAAAACGTAAAAGGTTCTGAATCTTTCGGCTTAAAAGCTGATGCTGTAAATGGTGTTTGGGAAGTTGCAGACTTTGAAGATGCAAGACAAGCACAAATGTTTACTGTTGCTACAGACGTCACTGAATCTAGACGTTTGACCTTAGAAGTAGTAAACGCAAACGAACTTTCAACCACCGCTAAGAGTGGTCAAAACGTTCTTAAAATTACCCGTCACGCAAGTTACAGCACTTCACATACTTATGGTACTGGTGTCGCTAAAGAAGTATTAGCAGAAGTATTTAAGACTATCGGTGACGAATTCGTTAACAACCCCGACAACTATGTACTCAAGCTTGATTACTTCAACTACTCTCCGATTAGACAACGTGCTGGTTACGGCTTTGGTTCATCTTGCTGTACCAAAAACGGTCCTTCTTGGAGATACCTTGATTACATTGATCCGTACACTTGGGGTCAATTCGAAGTAAACCTCGGTTGGTGTGATGATTATATTAATTCACAACTTACCGATCCTAACCCCAAATCAACTTATCCTAGACTTCTCGATGGTTATACTTTAGAAGACGCAAAAATGTCTACTAATCCGTCAAACTTTACTTTCAGTTTACCGGCATATCCTACTGGTGACCGTCGTGACGTAGTGTTCGTTCTTGATAACATCAGAATTGAACGCATCGCATAAGGAGGGAAATTATGAAAAAAGTTTTATTAAAAGTTTTCACGTTTATTCTCGCATTATGCTGTGTAGGTTTAGTTGCATGCGATAATAGTGCGCAAAAGCCCGCTGCAACACTTGTTGGTTTTGAAAATTCTACCGTAGAAGTTGCTTACGGTCAAAACTACTATCTTGCTGAATACGTTTATGACAGCGAAGGTAACAGATATACTGTTGCTGCATCAGTTACTGATGACGCTGGTGATAAGGTTGAAGCAGATGGTTTCTTCCAAGTTCTTAGAGCAAGTTACAAAGTTGTTTACTCTCTTGAATTCGGTGGTGAAAACAAGACTAGTACGGTTACCGTAAAAGGCATGTCAACCCCGATGATCGAACTCGGTGACAACAAAGAACAAACTTACACGCTTGGCATTCTTCCCGCTGAACTCCCTGCAATTACTGCATCGGACATCATCGATGGAACAATTACTGACATCACCAAAGAAGTTTACAAACAAACTTCTTTCGGTGTTAAAAAGATGGAAGACTACAACGGCGTTGCTAACTATTATATTCCTCAATCAGTTGGTACTTACTACTGGAAGATAACCGTTACTAACAGCAACGGTCAATCTAACACCCGTTTGTTGTACTTCTATGTAACCGCAGATCCTGGTGTATACGATCTTCTTGTTGAAGAAGGTGGCGAAACCCAATTCAAGTGCGCAAAAACTTTAACTTATGACGTTGTTTCTTATGACGAAATCCCCACCGCGGGTATCACTAACGAAGTAGGTTTCGATGGTAATGCTTACAAATTAGGTAACATCCCCCACAACGCAGACATCACCGTTCCTTTCGGTTACACCGCAAAAGAATATCTCGCATTAGAAGCAGCTGGCAAGTTCAATGCAGTTCAATTCTATTACATGATTGACTCAACAAGACATCCCAGCCGTACTAATTGCGGTAACAACGACCAAAGATTACCTGACAATGAAGGTGAATCATTCAATGACAACTGGTCATTCTTCTCAGGTGCTGGTTACTATGCTGTTAGAAAGAGTGCTGAATCTTCTACCATAACTAAAGAAGGTAGATATATCACGACTAACCAATGGCAACTTGCAACTATCCCTGTAGGCGAATTTGTTAAGACCTTAGGTACTGGCAAAACCGCTAAAGTTATTAGAACCTTTATGTTTGGTTCTGATGACACCGTTGACCTTTACTTGAGTGACGTTAAGTTCGTTGATTACGACTGGTCTAAAGTTCCCAACAAGGGCGCTTATGGCATTACCATTAGCGATGCTAACTACAAGAGAGTTACCGTTTCTGGTGCAGGCGCAGCTGTAGAATACACTGCAAACGCTGACTTCCCGATCGAATACTCTTACGTTGGTGCTGACGGTACTGTAACTGAAACCGTTAAAAATGCAATCGGCTACACTGGTAACGCTGCAAAAGTTTCTATTCCCACTAACAACAAGTACGTATACGCTACCTTTAACTATACTGGTAACGAATACTTAAGACTTGAACAAGAAGGTAAATTTAACGCTGTTAAGTTCACCATCATGACTGAAAGTGGTTACAACAACAACGATGCTAACATGCTTGCTCAAGCAGGCTATGCTAAGAAGAGCCTTATCAAGGGTGAATGGATTACTTACATAATTTCTGTTGAAGATTTTGTTAAGTCTTTCGAAAATCCTGATAGCACTAAAGCAAGTATCTATCGTTCATATCTCACTAATAGTGGAGCACATGACTTCTACGTTGGTGATATTGAATTCATTACTTATGACTTCAACCACGAACATACTGGTGGTACTGCTACATGTTCTGAACAAGCAATTTGTGACATATGCTTCCAAGGCTACGGCGAAACTCTCCCGCACGTTGGTGGCACCGCAACTTGTTCTGCACAAGCAGTTTGTGAAGTATGTTCTACAAGCTATGGCGCAACCTTACCTCATACTGAAAAAGTAGAAGTTGAAGGTACTGCTCCTACTGCTACTCAACCTGGTACTACTGATAAGGTAGTTTGTGCAGTTTGTGATGCTATTATTACAGAACAATACGCAGTTCCTGCACTTAACTTTGTTCCTACTGAAGAAGCTTTAGCAAACTTTAAGATTTCTTCAAAGACTACTAAAGAATTCTTTGCTGCTGGAAGTCTTCCCACCGAATTAGTAACTGATAAAGGCACTATTGCTATTGACAACTCATTCGGTTATACTGGTCCTGCAATCAGCATTGTAACTTCTGCTTCTGGTCGTGGTCTTCAAATTGTAATGCCCCTTACTGGTGCACAATACAAGGCTTTCGCTCAAGAAAACGGTTATAATGCAGTTAAAGTTTGGATGGCTGTAACCTCAACTTATAGCGTAACTGCAGAAGAAGGCACTTTACTTAACGTATTTGGTAGCGAAAGAGCAAAATGGGTTCCTGTATACCTCACTCTTGACCAATTCGTTGGTACTTTTGGTTCTTGCTACAAAGCAACTGAAACCGCATCAAATGCTGGTGAATTTGCTTCAAATCCTGAATTAAACACTATCGTAGTTCGTACTGATGCATATTTTGCTAATGGTCATACCTGGGATATTGAAATTGGTACTTTTGAATTCGTAGTATATGATTTCAATCATACTCACGTTGGTGGCACCGCAACCTGTACTGAACAAGCAATTTGCGATATTTGTTACGCAGGTTATGGCGAAATGCTCCCGCACGTTGGTGGCACCGCAACCTGTACTGCTAAAGCAGAATGTACTGTTTGTGGCACCGCTTACGGTGAATTAGTACCTCATACGGAAGTTGTAGAAATCGTAGGTCAAATACCTACTGCTACTACCGCTGGTACTTCTGACAAAGTATCTTGCTCAGTATGTGGAGAAATCCTTTCTGAACAAGCAACTATTCCTGCACTTAACTACGTTGCAAGTGCAGAAACTGTAGACGGCATCGACCTTTCTGGTTCTGGTGAACCTGAATTCGTTGCAAATGCTGATATTCCTACTACTGGTATTGCAAACGCTGTTAAGTTCAATGGCGATGCTATCAAAGTTGGTCCTTGGTCTAACGGCAAGTACGTTTACCTTGTAAGTGCATACAGCAAAGAAGATATTGCTAAGTATGCTGCTGCAAATGGTTACACTGCTGTTAAGTTCTCTGTAATGGTTGAAAGTGATCATACTTCACTTACCAACAATGATACCGCTGGTTTGATTTATAACATCACTGGTAATAAGGGTATTGGCACTAACAAGTGGGTAACTTACCTTGCAACTATTGATCAATTCGTTGCGTCTTATGAAGGTGACTCTAACAAAGTTTCAATCATCAATAAGACTTGGGTTCCCTCTGGTTCTTCATGGAATGCTTACATTAGTGGATTTGAATTCATCGCTTATGATTTCGAACACACTCATGAAGGTGGTGAAGCAACTTGTACTGAATACGCTGTATGTACCGTTTGCGGTATGTCTTACGGCGAATTAGGTGCTCATACTGAAAAGGTTGAAGAAGAAGGAACGCTTCCTTCTGGTACAACCGCAGGTGTTTCTGACAGAATCGTATGTTCAGTTTGTGGCGCGCTTATCTCTGAAAAAGCAGATATCCCCGCAATGAACTTCAACGCAACTGCAGAAAACCTTGAAAAAGTATCTGATACTAGAACTAAACACGTAGAAAAAGCATTCGTTGAAAACAGCGCTATTCCTACTGAAGGTATCGCTAACCCGATTAACTTCACTGGCGACGCATTCAAGATGACCTTGAACCACAACACATGTACTACCGTAACTCTTCCGTACAACGGAACTGAATTAGCAAGACTTGCTAAGAACGGCGCATTCAACGCGATTAAGTTCTCTTACATGATTGATCCGTCTGTTGAAATTGCGTCAATCACCAATAGTAAATCTTCTAACAACTTGTTCTTACTTGCTGGCTATAACGGTCAAGGCGGAACAAAACTTGTTCAAAACAAGTGGGTAACACACATTATTCCCGCTGAAAATATCCTTGATGCTTATGCAAATGCTGACGATGCTAAGTTAAGATTCTTCTACACCTATACTAGAGTTGGTGGTGCTGATGATTGGTTCGACTTCTACTTCAGTGGTATCGAATTCATCACTATCGACCTCGAACATACTTGTGCTGGTGGTGAAGCAACTTGTCTCCAAAAGGCAATCTGCGCAACTTGCGGTCAAGAATATGGCGAACTTGCATCTCACACTGGTGGCGAAGCAACTTGCATTGAATTAGCAAAATGTGCAATTTGTGGTACCGCTTACGGTGAATTAGCAAAACACGTTGAAGTTGTAGAAATCGTTGGTCAAGCACCTACTGCAACTCAAACTGGTACTTCTGACAAAGTTTCTTGCTCAGTATGTAACGAAGTTCTTTCTGAACAAGTAACTATCCCTGCACTTAACTACACTCCTGCAGAAAGCGATATCGCTCCAACTGAAGATAGCACCTTTGGTAATGTTGACGTTCCGTCAAAGACTACCGTTGAATTCTTTGCAGCAGGCTCACTTCCTACAGAAATGACTTATGGTGAAGGTCAATCTGTTGCTATCGATAACTCAGTCGGTTATGCTGGCCCTGCAATCAGAATCCAAACTGCATCTTCTGGTCGTGGTGCTACACTTGCTATGCCTTTTACTGGCGAACAATACAAGGCATACATGGAAGCAAACGGTTACACCGCTGTTAAGGTTTGGATGGCTCTTGGCGAAGTTGGTGGCTCTTTGAGTTCACCTAATGGTTCAATGATTAAAGTATTTGGCACGGAAAGAAATAAATGGGTTCCCGTATTCTTAACGGTTGATGAATTCGTTGGTACTTTCGGTTACAGATATAAGGGTGCAGGCGCATCTGATGCAAGTTCATTCCAAGCAGATCCTACCTATAACACTATCGTATACCGTGCAAATGCTTACTCTGTTGGTATTACTTGGGCACTCCATATTGGTTCTATCGAATTCATTGAATATGATTTCGATCATACCCACATCGGTGGTACCGCTACTTGTGAAAAGTTAGCAGTATGCTCAACCTGCTATCAACCTTACGGTGAATTAGCAGCTCATACCGAAGTTGTTGAAATTCCTGGCACCGTTCCTACCGGAACGGTTGCCGGTATGACCGACAAGGTTTCTTGTTCAGTATGTTTTGAAGTAATTCAAGAACAAAAAGAACTCCCCGCAATTAACTTTGCTCCCAGCGCTGATGCTGAAAGTTTAGTTTATGGTGTTTCAGGCGTAAGCACTATGACTTATTATGAGGCTGGTTCAGTTCCCACTTCAAGAGAAAAAGATACTGGAACAACTGATCCTGAAACTGGCGAACCCATTTATGAAACCGTTCCTTTTACTAACTCTATCGGTTACAATGGTGGCGCTATCGAAATCACTGGTTATTCTAACGCAAAATGGGCAAGTATTTCTGCAAGTGCTTTCAATTACACTTATGAAGAATTAGTTGCACTTAAAGAAGATGGTGTATTCACTCACGTAAGATTCTTCTTCTTGCTTGCAGCAAATGCTGGCGGTAACAATGGTAATACTACCAGCCCGAGCGTACTCCAAAGAGCAGGTTTCAAAAACACTTCAACTCCCAGAGATGCTTGGACGATTGCAACCGTTACTGCAGAAGATTTCTTAGATATCTATGATGCTGGTAAGTATTACTTGTTTAGATCACAATCTGCTGTTGGTTCTTTCTTCGTTGGTAATATTGAATTCTTCAATCTTGCAAATGAAAAGTCTCTCATTGACTTGTCTCAATATGCAAAAACTCAAATGAGACAAATCGTATGCAAGAACGATGGCTCTGATGGCGCTTTACAAGCAACTACCGCAAGCCTTGTTTGGAAAGAAGGTTTACCTGCTAAATCATTATACACTCATAATGATGCAGACATCAGTTATGATCACGGTGATTATCAATATGCTTACAAGTTTGAAATTGCATCAAACGCTGCAATTTATCTCGACTTGGCTTACACCGCTGACCAAATCAGAGAATTAGCAGATGCAAAGGGTTATAACGTAATTTCTTTCACCTACTTAGTAGATGCTACTTATCACAAGAACGGTTTATTGAATACTCGTGGTGGTGGTGAAGGTGCTATGGGCAACATGACTAATGCAACTTGCAACACCATGGTTAATAGAACCTGGACTATTGATGAGTTCTGTGCATTTATGGGTAAGGCAATTAATACCGAAGAAGGTTACACCACTTCTCCTGAAGTTATCAAAGATACTGAAGTATTATTGAACTTTGGTTTCCGTGGCGGCACATCTTACTTATACATCTATGATTTAAGTTTTGAGACTGCTGTAGAGGGATAATATCTAACAACCAAATTACTTTCTAAGTAATTAAATAAAAAAGTGCTCACTTAAAGGTGAGCACTTTTTTTATATTCTTATTTTAATATTATTGATTTTGTATATTGTCATTTTGATATGGATAGATAAAACGGATAATTATTAAAATCTTAACAACACCTTAGAATTGTGCTAATTTTTACAATATAAAATAGTATTTTCTATTGCTTTGAAATTTATATTGTGCTAAAATGTAATTATATAGTGTATTATAAGGAGTATAGTTATGATTAAAGTTAAACTCGCTGGCTTTGCAGATGAGGCGGGTAACTCTTTAGCAGAACAAATTACTGCGTTAAAAGAAAATGGCGTTTTCGGTTTGGAACTCCGTTCAATCGACAGCGTTAACGTTGCGGAATTTACTACTTCGCAGTCAAAAGAATACAAAAAACAACTTGAAGATAACGGCATTTCTGTTTGGTCTATCGGGTCGCCTTTAGGCAAAGCGGAAATTACGGTTGACTTTAACGAATATTCTGAAAAGGTTAAAAAGGTTTGTGAAACCGCCAACATTTTTGGTGCGGATAAGATTAGAATGTTCAGTTTCTTCAATGCGTATAATGAAAGAAACAAGGTTATCGATTATCTCTCTCAAATGGTAGAAATCGGTAATTCTTTCGGCGTTAAGATGTGCCATGAAAACGAAAAAGAAGTTTACGGCGACACGGCTGATAGAGTTCAAGAACTTATGGACAGCGTTAAGGGCTTAAAATTTATTTACGACCCTGCAAATTTCGTTCAAATGGATGAGCCTGCTGATAAAACTCTTTCAATGTTCCACTCTAAAGTAGAGTACTTCCACATTAAAGACGTTATCAAGGCCACTGATGAATTAGTGCCTGCTGGTCATGGCGATGGCAATATTCAAAAGTTGGTTGCTATGCTTGACCGTGACGTTACTTTGACCTTAGAACCCCACCTTATGGCGTTTGATGCGTTCAAAGATATTGATAATACTGAAATGAAACACCGTTTTCATTTTAACTCTAATCGTGAAGCCTTTTCGTTCGCTTGCACGGAATTAAAGAAAATTTTGGTTAATAACGGATTTAGCCTTAAAAACGGCTTGTTCGTAAAAGGAGAATAATATTATGGAATTCGGCTTAAACTTATACTCTATTAGAAAAAACATTAGCACAGAAGAAGCGTTTTTGGATACTGCCATTAAACTTAAAGAAATGGGCTATTCTTTTATGCAATTTTCAGGTTGCCCTTACGACCCTGAAAAAATTAAAAGAGTAGTTGATGCATCTGGTATGCCCGTTGTGTTGACGCACGTAGATATTGCAAAGATTTTAGACGAACCTGAAAAACTCGTTGAAGAACACAATTACTTCGGTTGCAAAAATATCGGTTTGGGTAGTTTGAAAGGCGCTGTTATGATTAACGATGACGACTGGAAAAGAACGCTTGACGAACTCAACGTTGCTGCTGAAAAAATCGCTAAGATGGGCTCTAAGTTCTTTATGCACCACCATCAATATGAATTCCATGAATTCGCTGACGGCACTCAAGTTTTTGATTATATGATTAAAAATTGCCCTAACTTTAACTTTACCGTTGACTCTTACTGGGTACAATACGGCGGTTATGATTGTATTTCTTTTGCGGATAAGATTAAGGGTAGAATGGAATGTGTTCACCTTAAAGATTACAGAATTCGCCGTATACTTGCGGAAGAAGAAGGCGCTAAACCCGAATTCCGTCCTAAATACGCACCCTGTGGCGAAGGCAACATTGACTTTAAGCCTATAATTGAAAAATGGCAACAATGCGGCACTAAATATTTCTTGGTTGAACAAGATGATGCTGCAAGTTATCCCGATGCTTTAGGTCAAGTTAAATCAAGCATTGATTATCTTAAATCTTTGAAATTTTAAGGAGAATTAAACATGGAAAAAATTAGATTTGGTATTATTGGTTTAGGTAACCAAGGTAATAATTACTTAAAGAGATTTGAGGCAGGCTCTATTGAAAACGGCGTTATCACCGCGCTTTGCGACCTTAACCCCGTTAAGGTGCAAAAAGTTCAAGAAAGAACTCCTTTAGAAAATATTACTTATTTTAGTGATTATAAAGAAATGTTAGACAGTGGTTTGGTTGACGCTGTTTTGGTTGAAACCCCTCACTATCAACACCCCGAAATCGCTATCGAATGTATGAACCGCGGTATCAACGTTATCGTTGATAAGCCCGCTGGCGTTTACACCAAGCAAGTTCGTGAAATGAACGAAGTTGCTGAAAAGTCTAACGCTAAGTTTGCCGTTTTGTTTAACCAACGTATGACGGCTGTTTATAGAAAAATGCGTGAACTTATTCAAGCAGGTGAAATTGGCGATATTCAACGTGTTACTTGGATTATTACCGACTGGTTTAGAACTCAACAATATTATGATTCAGGCTCTTGGCGTGCTACTTGGGCTGGCGAAGGTGGTGGCGTTCTTATTAACCAATGTCCTCACCAAATCGACCTTTTACAATGGGTTGTTGGTAAAATGCCCGTTAAAGTTAACGCTTTCTGTCACTATGGTAAGTGGCACGATATCGAAGTTGAAGACGACGTAACTGCTTACTTTGAATACGATAACGGTGCAACCGGTGTATTCATTACCACTACTGGTGAAGCGCCTGGTACTAACCGTTTTGAAGTTTCTGGCACTAAGGGTAAACTCCTTTGCGAAGGTGGAAAACTCTTCCTTAGAAAGAACACTCAAGACAGCCGTGAATTCTGTAACGACCCCGCAAACACATTTGGTGGTGGTAAACTTCTTGGCGAAATGGTTGAAGTTGAAACTGACGGCAAGAATACTGGACACGTTGGTATTATTAGCAACTTCGCAAACGCTCTCTTAGGCTTGGAAGACTTCTTCGTAGACGGCAAAGAAGGTATCCGTGGCGTTGAACTTATGAACGCTATTGAACTTTCTGGCTGGAAAGGTGGCGCTCCCGTTACTATCCCCGTAAACGAAGACGAATATTTAGAAGAACTTAACAAGAGACGTGCAACTTCAAGATTAAAAGTTGTTGATGACAGTGCTGTTGCCGATACTTCTGGTACTTTTGGTAGCGGAAACGGCTCAAAATAACGGAGCAAAATAGTGAAATCTGCAATTATCGGCATGGGCGTCATAGGTGGCGTCCATGCTAAAGTTTTGAATAAAATAGGCGAAGAATTAGTTGCCGTTTGCGATGTTGATGAAAGTAGGTTTGAATTTTATCCTAACGCTAAGCATTACACCGATTATAAGTTGATGTTAGAAGAGGTTAAGCCCGACGTTGTGCATATTTGCACACCGCACAATCTCCACGCAGAAATGGTTATTTATGCCTTAAAACGCGGTATAAACGTTTTATGTGAAAAGCCATTATGCATTAGTTTTGAAGAGATAGACGCCGTTTTAGAGGCTGAAAAAGACTCTACCGCTATTCTTGGTGTCGTTCATCAAAATAGATATAACCCCGAAAATATTTATCTTAAAGAGTACCTTAAAGATAAAAAGATTTTAGGTGGACACGGTAGCGTTATTTGGAGCAGAACTGCTGATTATTACAACAAGGCAGAGTGGCGTGGAACTAAAAAAGGTGAGGGCGGTGGCGTGCTTATAAATCAGGCACTTCATACGCTTGACCTTATGCAATGGATGTTGGGCATGCCTACTGAAGTTACCGCGCGTTGTGATAACTTGACCTTAAAAGATACTATCGAAGTGGAAGACACCGCATCACTCGTATGCAAGGGCGAAAACAACTTCAGTTTTTACGCAACTAACGGCGGTGCGTGTTATTTCCCCGTTTCCGTTTCGGTTAAAACTGAAACTGAAAACGTGCAAGTTATCCCTGGAAAGTTTATTGCACCCGATAGAACGATTGACTTTGCAAAGAACGGAGAATGTTTTGGCAAGAGTTGTTACGGTTCTGGGCACGAAGGCTTAAACCGTGATTTTTACGATTGCGTAAAAACTGGCAGACACTTTGAAATTGACGGTGCGGAAGGCGCAAAGGTGGTTAGAATTATTCTTTTCGCTTATCAAAGCGACTCTCAACCGGTTAAAATCAAATAATTAACAAAAAATTACCCACGCAATTTGCGTGGGTTTTTGTTTTGCCGTATAAAAAATTGTTCTTAGGGTAAAATACGGGTAAGTAATTTTTTTGGAGGTTTACTTTATGGGCAAAAATATGCTTACAACAAAAGAAGCAACGCTTATTTCCGACCTTTTGACTATGGAAGAGAGCGCGTGCAAGAAAGCAAGGCTTTATTCAAGAATTTTAACCGATCCCGAACTTGCGGAAAGTTTTGGCAAGATTGCGGATAATCACGAAAAACGCTTTAACGCGCTGTTAGAATTGTTATAAGGAGAGCAAATATGAGTAATTACAAAGCAGACACCACACTGAACGAAAAAGACAGTTTGCAAGATATGTTAAACTTAGAAAAGGCGCTTGTTAAAATCTATTCAACCGCTATGACGGAAGGCTGTTCTAAGGGCTTTAGAACGCTTGTTAGAAACCATTGGACGGAAACTACTGACGACCAAGCAAAAGTGTTCTTCGAAATGACCGAACACGGTTATTATCAAGTGGAATCCGCCCCCGAAACAGTACTTTCAGAGCATAAAAACAAGTTTAGTAAGGTGAAAAATCAACTTTCTTAAAATAGGGGATAGAAAATAAATCTCGTTAAGCAACAAGTGATGGTATTAAAGACATCAAAAAAGCGACGGTTTTTAACCGTCGCTTGTGTTTTTATTTAGATAATTTTTTCTTTTTTATTAGTTGGAAAATAATTATTCCAACCGAGATAATAATTATGCTTGCGCCTATTAGTATTGCACAGTTTAAGAAAAATTCTGCTGGGAGCGCAGTTATTATTTGGTCGTAATAAGGGTGGAAATGCCAGTTATCTTTACCTGGGAAGAATATTTGATGGAACACGGTAAACGCGCTGTCAAAGTCGATTGCGACCACTATGCCCAAAATTACGCCGATTACAAATATGCTGACCGCTGAAAAGAAGGTTACTGATAAACCTTTTATGCGGTAGAGCGTTATAATCTTAAACCTTTCTAAAACGAGTGATAAAACTACCGTTACGGTTGAAATTATAAGGGTTACGGTGTTTAGCGTAAACAATCCTTTGCAGTCGACAAAGTGTGATGCGCCCTCTTCAGAAAACTTAAACACGCCAGTAGAAAAAGTCGTTCCTGGGAGAGTTAAGTAGTTTAACATCTCATCGTAAGCGGTTTTGATTTGTTCAAAAGTTTTGCCCGTTTGTTCAACAAGGTTAAGCGGCTCTATTTGTAGATAATAAAAAAACCTACAATATATCGGCAAACCGATTGAAAAAGTTATTATAAAGAGCAAGGTTGCCACGCCAAAAAGGGCGGTGAAGATTATGCTCAATATCTTTTTTGTCTTTTCATTTATAGCAATATTCATAGTTTAATTTTAACATAATTATATATATAAGTCAATAAAAGCGTGTAAAACGCTTGCCATATTTAGCGTTTTTAGAGTATAATACACTCAAGAAGGTTTTCGGACAACACTTCTATAAAACAACCGACAAAAGTGAATTTTAGCCTTTTTATCGGTAAGTGTGTTCGATAAAAAGGTTTTTTTATGCTTAAAGAAAAGTTTTCTACAATTTCAATTGCAAGGGCGGGGATAATCGCCGCGCTCTATATTGCCGTTTCGTTTTTAGTTATGCCGATATCGAGTGGCGCAATACAAATTAGGGTAAGTGAATCACTAACGATGCTCGCCATAGTTTTGCCCGAAAGTATCCCTGCGCTTTTTATCGGCTGTGCGCTTGCAAACTTAATTACTGGCTGTGCGCCGTACGATATAATATTTGGCAGTTTAATTACGCTTGTTGCGGGCGTGATGTCTTATTTTGCAACTAAAAAAATAAAGTCAAAACCGCTTAAAATATTTGTCGGTGGACTTTTCCCCGTGGTGCTCAACGCTTTTTTACTTCCGCTTATTTGGAAGTGGTGTTACGGCTTTTTAGATTATATTTACATAGTGCAAGTACTTCTTTTACTCGCGGGGCAAACCATATCCGTTTACGCACTTGGCACTCCGCTTTATTTAACCGTTAACAAGTATAAAGAAAAGGGCGTAAAATTCCTTAATTAAAAGAAAAAAACTCTCTCCAACTGGAGAGAGTTTTATTTTTTAGTCAATCGCTCTAAAGGGGTGATACATCGCCCAATAGAAAATAAGCCAAAGTGAAGAAATACCTACTAAGGAGTAGATGATACGGCTTACGATTGCCATGTTGGCCATACCGAAGATGAGCTCGACGGGGTTAAAGTTGAAAAGCCCGACTAGTAACCATACGATTGAGCCGATTATTACCAATGTAAAAGCAATTATCGTAGTAATTTTCATATTTTATCCTCCGATATAAGTATTTGCAAAAACACTTATATTATTCAGGATTAGATAAATATGTTTTCCAAAACCAACCTATCGAAAGCAATGCTTTCCATAAAATCATCTGCTGTAAACTTAACCGTGTTATACTTAGCATAACTAAATAAGTGCGGTTTTATGAGCACGGGGGTGGGAACATCTAAATTTTCACAAATTTCTCTTAAATAGTCGAAGAATTCTGAATAGTCAATAGTGCCTTCACGCTCAAAGGTATACTGTTTAACTATTTTACCTTTCTTCATAACTTTTGCCCAAATTTTTATCATAAATTCTCCTTTGCCGAATAATTGTAACACATATAGAAAATTAAATCAACTTTTGCATTGACAAAATAGCCTTAAAACTGTACAATATAAAAAAGAAAAATTATATAGGAACTTAATTATGAAAGAATTGAAAAATAAGTTGATTGAATTACTCGGTGAAAACGCCAAATATACTATCGCGGAACTCGCCGCGATGACCGCCACCTCTGAAGATGAAGTTAAGGTGGCAATTAAAGATTTGGAAGATTGCGGTGCTATCGTTAAGTATGCCGCCATCATCAATACCGAGGCGTTAGATAATAGAAAGGTGCAAGCGCTTATTGAAGTTAAGGTTGCGCCCCAAAAACTTAACGGTTTCGATTCTTACGCCGAACAAATTTATTGTTTTAAAGAAGTTAAAAGCCTTTACCTTATGAGCGGTGGTTTTGACCTTGCCGTTTTTGTTGAAGGAAAGGATATTACCGATATAGCAAAGTTCATTGCCGAAAGATTAAGCGTTATCGACGGCATTGTGAGCGTGCAGACGCATTTTATATTAAAGAAATATAAAATTGAAGGGCAGGTTGCTAAGCCTACCGATAAAAGAGAAAGACAACTATTCCAAGCATGAGAGATTTTATAAGTAAAAAAGCAAAACAAATTAAGCCGTCAGGCATAAGAAAATTTTTTGATATCGCAGCAGAAAGCAAAGACGTTATTTCTTTGGGCGTGGGCGAACCAGACTTCATTACCCCTTGGGAAATCCGTAATGCAGGCGTAAATTCAATTAAAAAAGGATACACTCAATACACTTCCAACAAAGGAATGATACCTTTAAGGGAAGAAATTTCCGAATACTTAAAGAAGTTTTCAGTAGATTTTTCTGCTGATGATATTATTATAACCGTTGGCGCAAGCGAGGCGATAGATTTATCACTCCGCGCTGTGGTTGACGAAGGTGATGAAGTTTTAATCCCCGACCCAAGTTACGTTTCTTATAAGCCGTGCGTAGAACTTGCTGGCGGGGTGCCCGTTTCTATCCCGTGTAGCGGTAAAAACGGCTTTAAACTTACCGCAAAGGCGCTAAAGAGCGTTATTACCGATAAAACTAAAGCGCTTATTTTTCCATACCCCAACAACCCTACTGGAGGTATTATGGAAAAAGAATTTATTGAAGAGATTATCCCCGTAATATTAGAGCACGACCTTTTGGTTATATCCGATGAAATTTACGCGGAATTAACTTATGGTGGAAATCATTGTTCTATTGCAAGTTTTAGCGAACTTAAAGATAGAGTTGTGCTTATAAACGGCTTTTCTAAAGCGTTTGCAATGACGGGTTGGCGTATAGGGTTTGTGTGCGCACCTAAAGATATTTTAGGCGCAATGCTTAAAATCCATCAATACACAACCATTTGTGCCCCTATATTTTCACAATACGCAGCATTAGAAGGTTTGGTGCATGGTAAAAGTGATGATTATGCCGTCGTTAACGAAATGCGTGCTGAATACGATAAGCGTAGGCGTTTTATGGTTAAGGCGTTTAACGATATGGGGTTAGAGTGTTTTGAGCCCAAGGGCGCGTTCTATATCTTTCCGTCGGTGGAAAAATTAGGAATGACGGGCGAAGAATTTGCAACCAAACTTTTAAAAAGTAAAAAGGTTGCAGTAGTTCCAGGGGACGCTTTTGGTGAATTCGGTAAGTATTATATAAGGTGTTCTTATGCGTATTCTATGAAGAATTTGATGGACGCAGTAGAGCGCATTGCAAGTTTTGTAAAAGAATTAAAAGGCGAATAAAAATAAAAAAGAGCGTTGATATTTTTCAACGCTCTTTGCTTTTATAAATGAGTTATGCTATAAAAATACGAATACGGTGTTGTATTTTTATTCCTTTTTATCAAAAACGGCATCTTTTTTTCGCGTTTTTTGAAGTTTATTATCCGCGCGCTTTTTTATAGTTGCAAAGGTAAAGCCTATAATTATATAACCGTAAAAAGATAATAGGCGCCAAATGATGGTTGCGGGAAAGGCAAGACCTGCTTTAAGTCCGCTCTTAAAAAACATAAAGAAAGATAAATCCGCCGCACCAGAGTTACCGGGCGTGGGGATAAACGCAATAGACGCAAACAAAATAAGCGTAATTTGTGCGGCTTGCAACCACATTAAAATATCTGGCGACGGCGTGTAAATTCCGCCCGCGTTATACCAAGTTTGATACCCAAAGGCTTTTAATGTGAAAAAAGTTAGCGAAACGGTTGCAAAGTGTTCACAAAAACTAAAAAATAAGCAAGAGGACAGCGCAAGTGGAGATTTTACTATTTTTCTTAAGCAATCTGCGTTGTGAACTATGCTTTTAATGGTTTTTTGGGTGGTAACTTCCGCATCTTTAACAAGCCTTAATTTTGCTAAAATTTTGATGCCAAACTTAACCAAAAAAGCGCCGAGTTTAGGCGTTAAACAGAAAACTACAACGAGCAACGGCATAAGCGTACAACAAACTATACCGATTATAGCCAAAATCGTGATAGTGCTTGGGAAGATGCTGTATATATCAATAGGCAGTTCAAAGGTGTTTAGTTCAAAAAGAATAAGTGAAGTAGTGCCTAAAATAACAAACCCTAACTGATTAAAAAAGAAGGCTGCAATCGGTGCGGAAAAGGCAACGCCACTTTCTATTCCGTGCTTTGTCATGTGGTGGATTTCAAAGGTTTGCCCGCCAGATGCAAGCGGAGTTACGGTATTGTAATAGTTACCGATTATAGCCGTTTCCATGCAAGTTTTAAGGTGGAATTTTTTAGTCAACGCCTTGCAGGTAAACGAAAGTTTAAGCCCTTTAAAACAATAG
This sequence comes from Christensenellaceae bacterium, assembly GCA_045614185.1. Lineage (GTDB taxonomy): Bacteria > Bacillota > Clostridia > Christensenellales > Borkfalkiaceae > UBA1259. The sequence continues at coordinate 113,305 of JAZLCJ010000005.1, forward strand.
TGAAGAACTAACGCAAACAAGGCAAGTAAAAGATAAATCCAACTGGTTTCTAAAATGGATACAAAGTCTTCTAACGAGGGGAACTCTCTACCGTCCGCAAAGAAGTCCGTATAAGCGGTGTATACCAAAACACCTATTACGAAAATAATAAAAAGCGCGGTTAAAATTTTTTTGAAAACATTTTGTCGCTTGGTAACTGCGTCGTCTTCTTTTATGCCAAAAACTTGTTCTTTGAAAAGTTTTTTACGGGTTTCTTTGTCAGATTTTTGCGCAACAAAATCCGCCTCGTGAAGATTTTCATAAGGGTGGTCAGATGCAAGCGAATTTTCGCTATTATAAATATTTTGCTCTTCAAAATATTCTTTTTTATTATCTAAACGCTGTTTTTTTGGCATAATTTCATTATATGTTAAAACATATAAATTGTCAACAAGTTTATTAAAAGCATAAAAAAGCCACCCTTATCTAAGAGTGGCTTTTAGATTATTCTGTTACTTTTACTGAAATTTTTGCAGTTTCTTCTGCAGAAATTCTTACCGTTGCGGGGTAAGTGCCAACCGCTTTAATTGCAGATTGTAAAGCGATTTTCTTTTTGTCGATATCAAAACCGAGTTCAAAAAGTTTATCGGCGATTTCCTTATTGGTAACGCTACCGAAGAACTTTCCGTTCGCGCCGAGTTTAACTTGAATAGTAACGGTCGCACCGTCTAACTTTTCACGAAGTTCTTTGTTTGCTTTCAAAGTTTCTTTCCTATGGAATTCTTGTGCTGCTTTTTGAGTTTTATTTTCATTTATTGCTTGTGCGTCCGCAGGTTTTGCAAGACCTTTTTTTATGAGAAAGTTTTGCGCAAAACCGTCCTTTGCCTCTATAATATCGCCTGCCTTACCAGAGCCTTTTACGTCTTTTAATAATACGACTTTCATATTAAACTCCTAAAAATCTTAGTTTAATAATATTTTAACCCTTTGCCCGTAAAAAGTCAACAATAATAAGTATACTTTTGGTCTATATGCGCATAATAGGGTTAAGGAGTGTGTTATGAACAAAAATTATTCAATCAAATGCGACGTACAAAAGTGTAAGCACAATTATAGTGGCTGTAACTGTCAATTAGAAAGCATTAAGGTTGCTTGTTGTGACTGCGGAGAACAATGTACTTGTTGTGCAAGTTACGAAGAAAAGTAAGCAAAAAATAAACTTTGCGCTTAAAACAACTAAAGAATTTAAAACAAAGAAGGTTGCATAAAATGCAACCTTCTTCTTCATATATTATTCGGAAAAAACCATAAAATGCCTCGGCAACTTATGCCGGCAAAGGATGTACAAATTTGATTTACAATAGCGATTATACCATAAAAAATGAGTTTGTCAAGGGGTTTTGAAAAAATTTTTCACAAAATTTTAATTTTTATCAAATTATACGGCCATAAAATACGCTAAAGCACTTGCTAAGCCTAAAGAAAAGTTGACAAATACCGTATTATAGTATATAATACTAAAGTTAAATAGTATGTGGGAGTGTACCCGCTTAACTAAATTTTAATTTGATAATAAAATACGGAGGTCATTTTTATGGCAGAAGAAGTAATGCTTACAAAAGAAGGTAAAGAGGAACTTGAAAGACGTTTAGAACACTTAAAAGTTGTTAAACGTGCGGAAATTACCGAAAGAATTAAAACCGCAAGAGAATTCGGCGACCTTTCAGAAAACGCTGAATACGATGCAGCTAAAAACGAACAAGCAATGATTGAGGGTGAAATTCTTGAAATTGAACACAAACTCAAATATGCTGTTATTATTAAAGATTCAGACATTAAAAAAGGCACCGTTTCTCTCGGTAGCAAGGTTGACTTTGTTGACAACGACTTAGGCGAAACCTTTACTTATGAAATCGTTGGTACTACCGAAGCAGACGTTGAACTCGGCAGAATTTCTAACGAATCACCCATCGGCAACGCACTTTTGGGTAGAAAAGCAGGCGATACCGTTAGCGTAATCGTTCCCGCAGGCGTAACTAGCCTTACCATCAAAAAAGTATATTAATTTTAGGGATTACATCATGGAAGAAATAAAGACCACTACAATTACAGAAGAACAGGATTTAAGTGAAATTTTAAGAATTCGTCGTGAAAAACTCGACGCGTTAGTTGCAGCAGGCAAAAATCCGTTTGAAAAAGTTAAGTATGATAGAACTGCTTACAGCCAAGATATTAAAGATAACTACGCTGATTACGAAGGCAAAACCGTTGGTATTGCAGGTAGACTTATCTCTAAGCGTATTATGGGTAAAGCGTCTTTTGCCGTTATTTTAGATGGTAAAGGCACTATTCAATCATACCTTTCTATCAACGACTTAGGCGACGATTACCTTGCGTTTAAGGATTACGATATCGGCGATATCGTTGGTATTCAAGGTGAAGTTTTCACCACTCGTACGGGTGAAGTTTCTATCCACGCAAGATCAATTGAACTCCTTTCAAAATCTTTACTTCCGTTGCCTGAAAAATATCACGGCTTAAAAGATGAAGACACCAGATATCGTCAAAGAGAAATCGACCTTATCGCTAATCCGGAAGTTAAAAAGACTTTCGTAATGCGCTCTAAGATTTTATCTGCTATTAGAAGTTATCTCGACGGCGTTGGTTATTTAGAAGTTGATACCCCCGTATTACAACCCTTAGAAATCGGTGCGGCTGCAAGACCGTTCAAAACTCACCACAACGCACTCGATATCGATATGTATCTTCGTATAGAAACCGAACTTTACTTAAAGCGCCTTATCGTTGGCGGTTTTGATAAAGTTTATGAAGTTGGTAGAATTTTCCGTAACGAAGGTATGGATAGATCACACAACCCTGAATTTACAACGGTTGAAATGTACCAAGCATATAGCGATTACTTCGATATGATGGATTTAATCGAAGATATGTATCGCACCATCACCGTTCAAGTTTGCGGAACTGATAAAATTACCTATCAAGGCGTAGATATCGACATGGGCAAGAAGTGGGAAAGACTTACCATGGTTGAGGCTGTTAAAAAGTATGCCGGCGTTGATTATAACGAATGGGCTACTGATGAACAAGCAAGAGCGGTTGCTAAAGAAAAAGGCGTTACCGTTGAAGAAGGCGACGAGGCTACTAAAGGCCACGTTCTTATTGCGTTCTTTGACGCTTTCGTTGAAGAAAACCTTGTTCAACCTACCATTATTTACGATTATCCCGTAGAAAACTCACCCCTTGCAAAGCGTAAACCCTCTAACCCTGCGTTTACCGAAAGATTTGAATACTTCATTTACGCAAGAGAAATGGGTAACGCGTTCAGCGAACTTAACGACCCGATTGACCAAAAAGAAAGATTTGTTAAGCAAGTTGAGGCTAAGCGTGCGCGCGGTGGCAACGATGCTAAGGTGGATGAAGATTTCGTTACCGCATTAGAATACGGTTTACCCCCGACAGGTGGTTTGGGCTTTGGTGTAGATAGATTAGTTATGCTTCTTACCGACAGCGCGTCTATTAGGGACGTAATTTTATTCCCCACCATGAAACCCATTAAGAAGTAGGTTTTTTCCAAAACTCTTTATCAAACGAGTTTTTCCAAAACCTTTAATATTAAATTTACAGTAAAAAGTTTTTTTGATAATGAAGATTATCGTGTGGAGAAAAACTTTAATAGTTAGTTAAAGGAACAAAATGGATAATAAAATTACCAAAAAAAGATTATCGGATTTTTTGTCTTACGAGTGGATTAAACTTATAATCGTTTGCATCGTTGCCGTTCTCGTTTGGGAAACGGTTTACACGGTAAGCGCAGTTAAACCCACCGTAGGTCAAAAATTCAAATATTATTTCGATACTTCGGTTTACGGATACGATACGCAACTCAATGCACTTATTGAAAATGAAGGCGCAATGAGTTACGATATTTTGATGTTTAATTCCGAACAGTTATCTACGGCGTATAACACTTTGCCTACGCGTCTTACCGCGCAAGAAGGTGATATAATGATTACTGATTGTAGAGAAAACGTTTCTGCCGAGTATGAAAAAGGCCCGTTCGTAAGGGCTAAGTTCGTTATAGATAACTATTACGCTTACGCTTATGAAAACTTGCTTGAAGATGCTCAAAACTATCTTTTGATCAACTTTATGAAAGACGGTTTGACTAATGAAACGGCGTTTAACGAGTATAACGAAGATTATCTTGATTTAGAAAAGATTTCTACTGTTTTCCGTGCGCGTATGGCAAAGGATAACCGTTTCCGCTTTGAAACCCAAAAAACGGAAGGCGTTTTCTTGGAAAAGGATAGAGTTAGCAGACTTTATAAAGAAGTCATCGACTTTGCTAAAATTTTGGCGTTAAAAGAAACTGATCCGGATTTGTTTTTGACTTATACAAAGTTTGACCAAAGTTTAATTTATCCTGGTGATATCAGTGTTGATTACTGGAAAAGAGAACAGCAAAAAGAAATTGATGCAGGCAGAGTTAATATGACTTACGCACTCAAAGTAGATGCGCTTGCTAAATATCAAGATGAAAATTCTAATAAAGATAATCCGTCTAAATATTTCGTTTATTACGGTGAATACGATGCTAAAGACGTTTGCATAACGGTATTTGATTTTAAGGCGGATCAACCGCATTTGCAATATGAAACTATTCCGTTCATCAATGCGATAGTTAGAGCATGCAGTACTATTTTAGATTAAACTTTAGGTAAAAACATGAAAGGCACTTTTATTACTTTCGAAGGGTGTGAAGGCGTTGGTAAATCTCGCCAAATCAAACTCTTAGAAGAATATTTACAAAAAAGAAATATCAAGTATTATTTGACAAGAGAACCTGGTGGCACGCCCGTTTCCGAACAGATTAGAAACGTTATTTTGGACGGTAAAAACGTGTCAATGACCGACGAGTGCGAGGCACTTTTATATGCGGCGGCGCGCGTTCAATTGTTAAAGGAAGTTGTTAAACCTAAACTTGATGCAGGTGAATTAGTTCTTTGTGATAGATACGTAGATTCTTCTTTGGCATACCAAGGCTATGCAAGGGGACTTGGCGTAGAGTTCGTTGAAAAAATCAACGATTACGCTATCAAAAACTTTATGCCCGATATAACTTTGTTCTTAAATCTTCCGCCAGAAGATGCTTTCAAAAGAAAGGGTGGCGTAGATAAAGGGGATAGAGTTGAACTTTCAGGCATGGAATTCCATAACAAAGTTTACGCAGGCTATCTTGACCTTGCAAAAAAATATCCTTCACGCTTTGTCGTTATCGACGCAAGCGGTGAAAGAGATGAAACCCACGCAAAAATCATTAACGCTTTAAAAGAAAAAGGTGTTTTATGACCGACCTTTATTCGCTTGTTGTAGACACAAGCGCATACCTTACGATTAGGGGAGAAAAGGAAAGCGGAAGATTATCGCACGCATACCTTATTCTTACTGCCGATAAGGAAAACTTAAAAGAATATCTTAAAATTTTTGCATCGCTTATCGCTTGTGAAGAAAATGACCCGTGCGGAAAGTGCCGTGCGTGCAAACTAATTAAAGACTGCGCGCATTCTGACGTTGTTTTTTATCCGCAAGGGGAAAGCATTAATAGTGAAGAAGTTAACGCGCTTATTGAAGAAAGTTACTTAAAACCTATTGAGCTTAATAAAAAGATATTCGTGCTTTGCGATGCTCAAAACATGAACGCGCAAGCGCAAAACAAATTGTTAAAAACTTTAGAAGAACCGCCCCAAAACGTACATATTTTGATGGGTGCAACTAGTGAATTTCCTTTACTTGCAACAATTAAGTCAAGGGTTAAAAAGTTGGAAATCCCCTCGTTTTCTAAAGAAAAATTATATAACGCACTAATAAATGATTATCCCGATAATGAGCGTTTAAAAACGGCAATCGCATGTAGTGACGGAACTGTTGGTAGCGTTACCGCACTCTATGCAGATGAACGTTTAAGAGATGTTACCGCACTTTGTACGGAAATTATTGCTGATATGCAGTCCAGTAAAGACGTGCTTAAGTATTCTGCGTTAATTACAGCGTCTAAGTGTGAATTAGACGAGTTTTTGTCCGTTTTAGAACTTTTATTTAGGGAAATGTTGGTGGCAAAAAGCGGGTTGGACTTGCTTTCTAACCCCAACGATTATGCTTTGATAAAAGACGCAAAGGGTTTTTTAGAAGGCTCTATTATACACGCGCTTGAAAGTATACAAGAAGCGCAAAAAAGAAAGAAATTTAACGCAAACCCCACTATGCTTATAGAGTGGTTGTTGTTCCAGATATTGGAGGGAAAATATAAATGGCAAAAATTATAGGCGTAAAATTCAAAAACACCGCCAAAGTATATTATTTTTCACCTGCAAACGATACGGAAGTTTATGAAGAAAAGTCAGGCGTAGTTGTTGAAACTGCCAAAGGCTTAGAATACGGCACGGTTGTTTTCGGTGCTAAAGAAGTTGACGATAGCGAAATTGTTCACCCCTTAAAGCCTATTATTAGAAAGGCTACGGAAAAAGATGAAAAAACCGTAAAAGAAAACGAAAAGAAAATCCCTGAGGCTATGGATTTTGCTCAAAGCAAAATTACTGAACTTGGGCTTGATATGAAACTTATCGGTTGTGAATACGCTTTCGACGGCAAAAAAGTAGTGTTTTACTTCACTTCTGATGGTAGAGTAGACTTTAGAGAATTAGTTAAAGTTTTAGCGGCAAAATTCCATTTAAGAATTGAACTCCGTCAAGTTGGTATTCGTGATGAAACCAAAATTTTAGGCGGTATTGCTCCGTGCGGAAGAACTTGCTGTTGCGCAAGTTGTATGAGTGAATTTGGTAAAGTTTCTATCAAAATGGCTAAAAACCAAGGTTTACACTTAAATCCCAGCAAAATTAGCGGGCTTTGTGGCAGACTTATGTGCTGTTTAGAATATGAAAATGATTATTACGCAGAAGTTTATAAAAAGATGCCCAAACTTGGCGGAACGGTTGGAACGCCTGAAGGCACGGGCATAGTCGTTTCAAATGATATGTTAAAACTTATTTCAAAAGTTAAAATATCTAAAGAAGACGGTAGTGAAGTTTATAAAGATTTCCCCGTGGATAGACTTGATTTTAAGAAGAGTAAAGGCGGTAAATCTGACGACGATGATGCCGACGACAAGGTTTCTGAAGATATGAAAAAAATTTTGGATTAAGTATTTACAAATGAAAACGTTTGTGATACAATATATACTGTAAATCAAAAGGAGGATATTCTCATGGCTTATAAGATTAGTGATGCTTGTATTTCTTGCGGTTCATGTGCTGACACCTGTCCTTGTGGCGCTATCAGCGAAGGCGAAAATCAATACGTTATTGACGCTGAAGCATGTGTAAGCTGTGGCGCTTGTGCAGCAGGCTGCCCCGTAGAAGCTATCGCAGAAGAATAATAGCGATTTAAAATTTGAGGGAAAGGTGCAGTTGAATAACTGCACCTTTACTTTTAAGTGCGAATAAACTTCGTTATGCGTCGTTACTGTTTCGTGTTTGGACTTCAATGACCAGACGGTCTATTTCATCCCAAACACTTCACGAGCCTAGCCTAACTCGTTTCTTCACCCTTAAAAAGGTAAGTAGAAACAAACTTCGCATTTCGGCGTTACTGCTTTGTGTTTTGATTTGCGAATTCCAAAAAGGTTAATCTCATCCAAAACACTTCGCGAGCCTCGCCTAACTCGTTTCTTTACGCTTAAAACTTTAGGAACAAATAAACTTCGTTATGCGTCGTTACTTTGCTCTTAAATATTATACTTAAATTAACTACTTTTTTCTATGCTTAAAAAAGAATTTTTGACTAACGGAATAGAAGTATTCCAAGATGATAATCTATATTGTTTTACTTCGGATGCAATTTTGCTTTCGAAGTTTACGCGTGTCAAAAAAAGCGATACGGTTGCAGATTTTTGTGCAGGTAGCGGTGTTGTCGGCTTTAATTTATACGCCTTAAACAGCGAGCTGATTGATAGCGTAACGCTGTTTGAAATGCAAAAGCCCCTTTATGAATTATCCCTTTTAAGCATTAAAGAAAACAGGTTAGAAGATAAATTTAACGCAGTAAATATTAAAGTTCAAGATATTGCCCCGTCGTTCAACGGCAAGTTTTCACTTATAACGTGCAATCCGCCGTATATGACTACAGACGGTGGTTTGGTCGGTGAAAACGACCATATTGCAATGTGTAAGGCGGAAGTGCAACTAAAACTTCCTGAACTGATAAAGGCTATTGCGCTTGCGTTAAAATTCGGTGGCAGAGTGAATATCGTTCACCGTGCGGATAGACTTGTGGAAGTTATCACCCAAATGAAGGCAAACGGCATTGAGCCAAAGCGTTTGCAGTTTGTTGCGGGTGGCAAAAAAGAACCTTATCTTTTCCTTATGGAAGGGGTTAAGGGTGGAAAGAGCGGACTTACCGTTCTAAAAACTATTGAAAATTAGGTAGATTATGCTTTATTTTGTGGGAACGCCTATAGGCAACTTAAAAGACATATCGTTGCGCGCGCTTGAAGTATTAAAGAGCGTTGATGAAATTGCGTGTGAAGATACCAGACACTCGTTGGGTTTATTAAACGCGTATGAAATCAAAAAACCTTTGTTTTCATACCATAAGTTTAATGAAAAAGAGTGTAGTGAAAAGATTATTGAAAAATTAAAGCAAGGTAAAAATATTGCCGTTATATCAGATGCGGGCATGCCCGTAATTTCAGACCCAGGCAATATTTTGGCGGATATGCTTATTGAAAACGGGTTAGAATTTACAGTTATCCCCGGGGCGTGCGCGTTTGTTTCCGCGCTTGTTCTTGCGGGGTTAGATAGTTCTAAGTTTTGCTTTTTAGGGTTTTTGCCTGATAAAAATAGCGAAAGAAAGGAATTTTTAGAAAAATATAAAAACCTTGATTTAACGCTTATTTTTTATTGCGCCCCACACGACATAAAGAAAGATATTGAAAGTATTTATTCGGTTTACGGCTCTCGCAGGGCGGTTGCCGTTAAAGAAATAACTAAACTTCATGAGCGCGCAGAGCGTTTTGACCTTAAAGACGGGCTTTCACAAGAGCCTAAAGGTGAGTTTGTTCTTTTAGTTGAAGGCGCAAAACAATGCAATGAAAATTTAAACCTTACAGAAAAAGAGCATATTGAAATGTATTTAGCGCAAGGTTTAGACAAAAAAGAAGCGTTAAAAAAGGTTGCAAAAGAACGCGGGGTTTCAAAATCTTCGCTTTATAAATACACAATATAAATTACAAGGGGAAAAGAGAGAGTTATGGCGGAGCCAAATTACAAAAACAAAAAAAAGTACAACACCGCTAAAAGACCTATAAGACAGCCGTTGTTTTTAACTTGGCTTATAAGGGTTTTATCGGGCATAATGTTAGCAAATAAAAAGCACAAGGTGGAAAAAATCAATATGGAAGGCTTAAAACCGCCTTATTTTATGATTAGTAACCACATGTGTTTTGCAGACTTTGAACTTGCGGCAAAGGCAACTTATCCACATAGAGTAAACAACGTGGTTAACATAGACGGGTTTTATCAGCGCGCGTGGTTGCTTGAACTTATAGGGGCAATCTGTACAAGAAAGTTTACAAATGATTTACCGCTTGTCAAATCTATGTTGCACGTTTTTAAGCGTGGCGACGTGGTTGGGCTTTACCCCGAGGCAAGATACGCGCCTTGCGGTGTGAATTCTTACATACCAGAATCTTTGGGTAAGATGATAAAGATAAGCAAAGTTCCCGTAGTTGCAATTTTGCACCGCGGTAATTATTTGCACGCACCCTTTTGGAATTTTAGAAAAAAACGCAAAGTGCCCATGCATACCACGGCAACGCTTATTCTTACAAAAGAACAAGTAAAAGAAATGTCTGTTGAAGAGATAAACGCCGTCGTTAAAGACGCGCTTACTTATGATGATTACCGCTATCAAAAAGAAAATGGAATTTTGATTACGGAAAAGTTCCGCGCGGAAGGTATGCACAAAATTTTATATCAATGCCCGCATTGTAAAAAAGAGTTCAAGATGGATTCTAAAGGAACGGAAATTTTCTGCTTAGAATGTGGCAAGCGTTGGAACTTAAATGAAGACGGAACACTTTCTGCGTTAGATGGTAATACAGAGTTTTCACACGTGCCGGACTGGTTTAATTGGCAAAAAGAAAACGTAAGGGAAGAAGTTTTAAGTGGTAAGTATAATTATCAAGACCAGGTGGAAGTTTATTCTATGCCACGCTGTAACAAGTTTGAACCTTTGGGTGTTGCAACCGTTACTCAAGACGCTGAAAACGGGTTTATCTTGAAAGGTTTTTATCGTGGGCAAGACTATGAAATCAATAGAAAACCACTACAAATTAACAGTTTGCACGTAGAATATGATTTTCCGCATATTAAGCCGTTAGATTGCTTTGATATTTCTACTGAGAACGACTCGTTTTATTGCTATCCCACGCAAGAAAATGTCGTTACAAAACTTGCTTTTGCAACTGAAATAATTTATCAAAAAGCAAAAGAAAATCAAGAAAAGGCATAATAAAAAAACCGCACTTTTTAAGTGCGGTTTTTGGTTTTTAATTATTCTTTTACGGGTTTCATTTTCTTGGTTATTAGGCGGAAGATAAACGATATCAGTAGAGCCAAAAGGTTAAAGCCGATAAAGTAAATTATGAAGAACACCGCCCACGGCACAGCCTTTCTTATATCGCCTAAAACAGGCAAAGGACAGTTGTGGTAGGGGCTTATATAGAAGAAGTTTATAGTTTTTCCGCCGATAGCGTCGGGGGAAAGAGTTACATTAAAGATAAGTGCAACTACCAAGAAAGCCAAGTAAGTTATAATGCCCAAAAGGAAGAATTTAAGCGAAAGTTTATTTCGCATACGGATTGCGATAAACGCGCCCGCAACCACTTGAAGCCCGTGGTGCACCATAGTTTGAAGCATTATGCCCGCAGAAGTCATGCCCTTTAACTGGTCGGGGAAGATGCACACCATAAGCCCCGCCAAAAACACGAAAGACATAGTGAAAGATAAAAAAGCATCTCTAACCTTTCCGTCTTTTAAGAAAACTATAGGCAGTAGCGTATAGTGGATAGACGAGCAAAATTGATAAGGTATGTCGTTAAAATCGTAATTCCATTTTGCCTTTCCGTCCACAACTGAAAATGGAGCGGTCAACTGCTTATAGACTTCAAAAACGAATAAAATCAACCAAATAGCAAAGATAATTTTTCTAAAAACTTTATCCGTGCAATCTTTTGCCTTTATGCAAAGAATTACTGTTGCTGTAATAAAAAGCGCAAGCATAACTATATGGTAAGGGGTAAAAGGCGCTGTTTTAACAGTAGTTTCAAACTTAATAAAGGCTATAAATCTTTCAAAAATATTCATAGCAAATTCCTTTTAATCAATAAACTTTTTCTTAAAAAACTAACTTAAAAGCGAACGGCGTGACAAAAAAGGCACGCCGTTTGGTGTTTTATTATAATTTGATAACTTCTTGTCCACCCATGAACGGTCTTAAAACTTCGGGCACGGTGATAGAGCCGTCGGCATTTTGATATTGTTCGATTAAAGCGGGGAATACACGGCTGGTTGCTAAGCCAGAGCCGTTAAGAGTATGGAGATAAGCGGGTTTGCCAGTTTTAGAATCACGATATTTGGTATTGTTTCTTCTTGCTTGGTAATCGTTTGCGTTAGAAACTGAACTTACTTCCTTATAGATGCCCATGCTGGGAATCCAAACTTCAATATCGTAAGTTCTTGCCATAGATGCAGAACAATCCCCAGCAGCAAGTTTAGAAACTCTAAAGTGAAGCCCTAATTTTTCAATAAGGCTTGCAGCCTTGTCAACTAATTCGTTGAAAGATTCCATAGAGTGGTCGGGGTGCGCGTATTGTACCATTTCAACCTTGTTGAATTGATGACCTCTAATCATACCGCGTTCTTCCGCTCTGTAAGAACCTGCCTCTTTACGATAGCAAGGTGTGTAAGCAAAGAACTTCATCGGGAGTTTTGCCTCATCGATAATTTCGCCTGCATACATATTAACGAGCGCGGTTTCAGCCGTGGGGAGCATAAAGCGGTTTTTCTTTCTATCTTCATCACAGTCAAGCCAGTAAACTTCGTCTGCAAACTTGGGGAATTGACCTGCGCCAAAACCACAGTTGTAACCGAGTTGGTGGGGCGGAAGAATAAATTCATAACCGTCTTTTAAGTGTTCGCTGATAAAGAAGTTAAGAAGCGCCCATTCAAGTTTAGCACCGTCGCCACGGTATAACCAGTAGCCACCGCCAGAAAGTTTAGTTCCGCGCGCATAGTCGATAATGCCGAGTTTAGTGCAAAGGTCAACGTGGTTTTGCATGGGGAAGTCAAAGTTGGGTTTTTCACCAACTACTCTAATAACTTCGTTGGCTTCCTTTTCACCTGCAACTAAGTCTTCATCAGGGATATTAGGCATGCAAGACAAAAGGTCAAAAACCTTTTCTTCTAATTCTTTTGCTTTAGCGTCGCATTCGGTAATTTTATCACCTAAAGCGCGCATTTCTTTAAATATTTCATCAACGGGTTGACCTGCTTTTTTAAGCGCGGGTATTTGTGCTGAAACTTTGTTTCTTTCAGCCTTATAAACTTCAACCTCACCGATAACAGCTCTTCTTTGTTTGTCAAGTTCAAGCACGGTGTCAAAATCCGCGTCGTAACCCTTTCTTGAAAGAAGTTCCTTGATTTTATCTTTGTTTTCTTGAATTCTCTTTAAGTCTAACATATTTATCTCCGTAAACTTTTCGTATAGAATAATTATACCCGTATTCGCTTTTTAAATCAATGGTTTTGACCAAAGTTTTCATCTAATTTGATTAAAAAATTACCAGGTGTTAAAAATTTTCACTTTTTTATGTTAGTTTCTATCTTTTTACTTGCTAAAACGGGGTAAATAGTGGTAAAATATAACACACTATAAGGAGAGAAAAATGAAAGATAGACTTTTTCACTTAAAAGAATTTATAGATAAACAAGGCAAAGTTACTCTTCATGAATTAGAATGTGCGTTCCCCAACGTGTCGTCAATGACACTCCGCCGTGACCTTAATCGTTTGGAAGAGAACAATGCGATTATTCGTGTTTCTGGCGGTGCTATTTCAGTTGACACCGTTCTCCGTGCAAAAGAAGCGGATTTTTCTGAAAGAATTAACTATAATACTGCAGAAAAATTAGAGATTGCGGATAAGGCTGTAAAACTCGTTGAACCTAACAGTTGCGTGTTTATCGACGGCGGTTCTACAACCACTTACTTTGCGCGTGCGCTCCCCGATGATAACTTTTATATTTTGACTAACGCGCTCGTTATTGCTGAAACTATTTTAAGAAAAGAAAAACCCACGGTTGCACTTCTCGGAGGCGACCTTAGAAAGAACACCTTTATCACGGTTGGCGAAACTTGTAAAGATTATATCGACAAGATAAATATTCAAACGGCGGTTATGACTGCAACAGGTTACATTAAAGATGCAGGGGGCTTTACTTGTGGTAACCAAGCGGAGGCGGAAGTTAAGCGCGCGGTTATAAAAAAAGCGGATTTTGTTATAATGTTGCTTGACAGTTCAAAGGTTAACAAAAAAACGCCGTACACCTTTGCAAATCTATCTGACGTAAACTGTATGGTCGTTGATGATGATTTTTCTAAAGAATTAAAGTCGTCTATTGAAAAAACGGGCGTTAAAGTTTACTAAACGCTGTCAGTTTGCTTGCTAAAGCACGGCAAATAATGTTATGATATTTTTAAGGTAACAAGTTATACTTGTTAATTATTAGGAGAAAGATGTTTAAGAATTTACGCGCAGACATTAGGGCGGCAAAGTTAAACGACCCCGCGGCGAGAAGTAAGGCGGAAATTTTCTTCACTTACTCGGGCGTGCACGCTCTGTCTTGGCACCGCTGGGCGCATTTTTTATATAAAATCAAATTGAAATTTTTAGCAAGGGCAACAAGCCAGTTTGCAAAATGGCTTACGGGTATTGAAATTCACCCCGCGGCAAAGATTGCAGGCGGTGTGTTTATCGACCACGGCACGGGTGTAGTTATAGGTGAAACAGCCGAGATTGAAGAAGGCGTTGTTATTTACCAAGGCGTAACCTTAGGTGGTACGGGGAAACAGACGGGCAAACGCCACCCAACCATTAAAAAAGGCGCTATGATTAGCGCGGGCGCAAAGGTTTTGGGCGGTTTTACCGTTGGTGAATATGCTAAAATCGGTGCGGGTGCGGTTGTATTAAAGGAAGTTCCCGCATACGCAACGGTGGTTGGTGTTCCCGGTAACGTGGTAAGGGTTAACGGAGCAAAGGTTAATAATTTAGAACAAGAAAAACGCGACCCTATTCACGAAGAAATTTGCAACCTTCGTGAAAAGTTATTCAGTTTGGAAAAAGAACTGGAAGAAATCAAAAAGAATAAATAGGTATTATTATGAAAATTTACAATACGCTTACGGGCAAAAAACAAGAATTTATCCCCATTAACGAAGGGAAGGTTAAGATGTACGCTTGCGGTATTACCGTTTCAGGTGAAGCGCATATCGGTCACGCTTACCAAGCGCTTATTTACGATATTATTAGAAAATATCTTGAAAAAATCGGTTTTGACGTAACTTACGCAAGAAACTATACCGACGTTGATGATAAGATTATTGCAAAATCTAACGAAACGGGTATCCCTGCTGACGTTTACGCAGAACAAATGATTAAGAATATTGATGAACAAATGGCACGCCTTGACGTTGACGACCCTTCGCTTTGGCTTAAGGCTACCCAAAGTATTGAAGATATTATAACTTTCGTTAAAACGCTTATTGAAAAAGGACACGCATATCCCACGGAAAAAGGGGACGTATACTTTTCAGTTGAAAGTTTTCCGTCATACGGCAAACTCTCTCATAGAAATTTAGAAGACGCTATGAACGGTGTGCGCGTTGAAAACGATGAAATGAAGAAAAACCCCTTAGACTTTGCGCTTTGGAAATCTGCAAAAGAAGGCGAACCCAGTTGGACTTCTCCTTGGGGCGAAGGTAGACCTGGTTGGCATATTGAATGTTCTTCTATGAACAAAAAGGCGTTCGGTGATGAAATTGATATCCACGGTGGCGGTAGAGATTTGATTTTCCCGCACCATGAAAACGAAATTGCTCAAACCGAGGCTTTGACTGGTAAGCAATTTGCAAAATACTGGATTCATAACGGACTTATTAAAGTAAATGGTCAAAAAATGAGTAAATCTTTGGGCAACAGCCTTTTCTTGAAAGATTTGCTCGACGCGTACTCACCCGAAACTATTAAACTTGCACTTCTTCAAACCAACTATCGTGGCGACATCAACGTAACCGATAATCTTTTCCCTGATGCGGATAAGCATTTATACGAATTCTATAAGATTATTCTTGCGGTTGAAAACGCTTTTGGTGCTATTGACGGTGCAAATGCAGATATTGACGCGGACTTTAACAAGGCTATGGACGACGACTTTAACACCGCGCTTGCAATCAGTAACCTTTACGGCTACTTTAAGGCGATTAAGGCAAAACTTAACGCGGGCGATAACGGGGCGGCGGCTGACGTAAGTCAACTTAGAAAGACGTATTCTTTAATCGGCTTGTTTAAGGCGAACGCAAAAGATTTTATCGCATATTATGAAAATAAAAATCAAAAGGAAGATATTCCCGCTGAAGTTAAGGCTATTGCCGACGAAAGATTTGAGGCAAGAAAAAATAAAGACTGGGCAAAATCAGATGAACTCCGTGACAAGTTGGCATCTTTAGGCTATATCGTTAAAGACGCTAAAGACGGTTACGAACTTTCTAAAAAATAAGGACGAAAAATTATGATTACTTCTAAAGAATTAAGAGAAAAATGGATAAAATTCTATACCGAACGCGGTCACGTTGACATCGGCGCTGTATCACTAATCGGCGATGGTACTACGGGCGTTATGTTCAACGTTGCGGGTATGCAACCGTTAATGCCGTATCTTTTAGGCAAAAAACACCCTATGGGCACTAAACTTTGCAACGTTCAAGGTTGCGTAAGAACGGTTGATATTGAATCTGTTGGCGATGCAACCCACTTCACTTTCTTTGAAATGATGGGTAACTGGAGTTTGGGCGACTATTTTAAGAAGGAAAAAACCCGTTGGTCATTTGAACTTTTAACCGAAGTTTTCGGTTTTGATAAAGATAAAATTTGCTCAACCGTGTTTGAAGGTAACGATGCTGCTCCCAGAGATGAAGAAACTGCAGGTTACTTAAAAGAACTTGGCATTAAACCAGAAAATATTTTCTATCTTGATAAATCTAACAACTGGTGGGAGTTAGAAGGCACGGTTGGTACGCCTTGCGGACCTGATAACGAATGGTTCTATCCCCGCCACGATAACCCTTGCTGTGATACTTGTGACGTAAACTGTGATTGCGGTAGATACGTTGAAATCGGTAACGACGTTTATATGCAATATAAAAAGTTAGAAGGCGGAAAATACGCCGAACTTGAAAACAAAAACGTTGACACGGGTTTTGGCTTAGATAGACTTCTTCTTTTCTTGAACGGTTTAGATGACGGTTATAAAACCGACTTGTTTATCGATACTATTAAATATCTTGAAAAGGTTTCTGGCAAAGAATACGGTAGCGATGAAAAAGTTACCAAGGCTATGAGAATTATTGCCGACCACACCAGAACTTCAGTTATGCTTATCGGTGATAGAAACGGCATCGTTCCGTCTAATACTGGCGCTGGTTATATTTTAAGAAGACTTTTACGCCGTGCTATTAGATATTGCAAAAACTTAGGCATTGACGCAACGGAAATGAACCAAGTTGCAAAAATCTTTATCGAAAAGATTTATGATAAAGCATATCCGTTACTCGTTGAAAAAGAAGATTACATCATTGATGAAATCACTAAAGAAATCAAGAAGTTTGAAGCAACCTTGGTTGCAGGTATGAAAGAATTTGATAAATGCATTACCGGTATGGAAAGAAAGAATGCGTTTATGGCACAAAAAGATCCTGCATATATTCCCGAAACGGAAATTTCCGGCAAGCAAGCGTTTAGACTTTACGACACTTTTGGTTTCCCCGTAGAACTCACCATTGAACTTGCTGAAGAAAAGGGTTTAACCGTTGACCAAAAGGGCTTTGACGAGGCGTTTAAGGCGCACCAAGAACTCTCTAAAGCGCAAGCACAAGCAGCAAAGGGCGGTTTAACAGAACAAACTGAAACTACCACTAAGTATCACACCGCAACACACATTATGCTTGCAGGTTTAAGAAAGATGTTTGGTACGGAAACCGAACAAAAAGGTTCTAACATTACCGAAGAAAGACTTCGTTTTGACTTCAACTGCGACCACAAGATGACCGCAGAAGAACTTAAAGAACTTGAAACTTTCGTAAACGACGTTATCGCAAAGGGAATTGACGTTGTTAAAACGGAAGAGCCTTATAAAAAGGCTGTTGAAGAAGGTGCTTACGGCGTGTTCAACGCCGATAGCGATGACCAAATCGTTTCAATTTACACCATTGACGGCGTAGATAAACAAATTTGCGGTGGACCGCACGTTAAAAACACGGCTGACCTTGGAACTTTCGTAATCAAAAAGGAAGAAAGTTCTTCAAGCGGTGTTAGAAGAATTAAGGCAATCTTAAAGTAAAAATATTAAAACGCGCTTAAAATAAGCGCGTTTTTTAATTTTAAAAAAGGGTTTAGAAAATAAATTGCGTAATTATAAATGCAAGTTTATTTTTAAGGGGGATAAAATGGAAAAAAGAATAATAGATAGAATAAATATTAACTTAGATATTATTAAGAAAAGAAAAAATTTTACCGAATACAAAGTTGAATACGCATTGTATGAAATAAGTAAATCTTTAGTGGAGTTGTTTTTCGTTAAAGTGTTAAAAAATGAGGGCGAATTTAATTTTTGGAAAGCGGTTGAAGATGAGCGCCTTGAAAAGTGTTTTAAGCCGATACTGCTTGCTAAAATTAAAGATACGGTTAGAAGATATGAAAAGGCGCAAGAGATTCGTAAAATAAAAGGTTTTTCCGCATATTATAAAGATGACCTAATAGAGTGGAGTTTTGGTATTGCTTGCGAGGCGCAAACGAAGATAAATGAATTTTGCAAACAAACTTAATATAAAACACTTAATTTTGCCGTTATTTAATTGACAAAGTGTAAAAATTATCATATAATATTTAGGCTATTTAAGTAGTAGCTCAAATATTATGCGCCGTTAGCTCAGCTGGATAGAGCGTTGGTCTACGGAACCAAAGGCCAGGAGTTCGAATCTCTTACGGCGCGCCAACAAAAAACCGAGTGGTTTTCCACTCGGTTTTTTGTTTGTGTACCTAGCAGAGCGAACTGTTTGTTAAGTAACGCTGGAGAGAATAGAATAAAAAAGGCTTTTGTAAAAAAGCCGAGTAAACAAACAGTTCGGTTTCTTCTACGGAGCGCAAGCGTAGTAGTATCTCTTACGGCGCGCCAAGAAAAAAGGATAGGAATTGTTCCTATCCTTTTTGTTTATGTGTCTAAACGAGTGAACTGTTTGTTAAGATGTGCTTGCTTTTTTAAAATAATTTTGTATAATTAATAATACAACCAAAGACTTGTAAAAATTTGTAAAGGGGTTTAGCGTGGATATTACACAAACTTTTTATAATAATTTAGCAACGCATTATGACAAGTTGTTTAGCGATTGGGGTGAAACCACGCGTGAACAAGCAAAAATTCTTGGCAAAATCTTTCAAGATAACGGGTTTGGCAAAAATGCGTCCGTTTTAGATTGCGCTTGTGGTATTGGAACGCAAGCGATAGGGCTTGCGCTTGGTGGATACAGCGTTACCGCGTCGGATATTAGTGAAGAAGAATTAAAGCAAGCAAAATTGCGTGCGCAAGAAAGAAATGCGGATATTAATTTTGAAAGGGCGGACTTTTGCGCTTTAGATAAAACTTTTTCCAAAAAGTTTGATGTAATTATCGCTATGGACAACGCACTTCCACATATGCTTACTAAAGAAAGCCTTAAACTTGCGGTTAAAAGTATTTATAATCAAGTTAAAGAGGGCGGAATTTTTGTTGCAAGCATTAGAGATTATGATGAACTTCTTAAAACAAAACCGCCGTATTCTCCACCGTACATTCACAAAACCGAATACGGTCAGCGCGTGTGTTTTCAAACTTGGGAGTGGAAAGGCGAGCGTTATAAACTTATTCAGTACATAATTGAAGACGGCAAAAATTTAACCGTAGATAAGTTTGAGTGTGAATATAGGGCTGTTACAAGAAAAGAACTTGCCGACCTGTTTTTAGAATGCGGGGCAAAGGGCGTGGCGTGGATATTCCCCGACAAATCTGGTTTTTATCAACCCATAATCGTAGTTAAAAAATAAAAAAATTCATAAGGCAAAAGATGACACTAAAAGAGCGTGCTAAAAAATTAAAAACAGACGTCCCCGCGGTTTTTCTTGCGTTAAAAAGCAAACAAACCCCGTGGTATGCTAAAATAGTTGCAGTTATCGTGGTGGTTTACGCATTATCTCCAGTAGACTTAATTCCAGATTTTATACCCGTGCTTGGGTATTTAGATGATTTAATTATACTGCCAGCACTAATTGCTTTGACGGTAAAATTAATCCCTAAAGAAGTATTTGCAAAGTGCCGTGAACAAGCGGAAGGAATGTGGCAAAACGGCAAGCCTAAAAAATGGTATTACGCCATACCGTTTGTTTTAATTTGGGTGGCTGTAATTGCGTTAATAGTTTTAGCGTTTATTTGAGCAAAAAGACTTACGAAGTTCGTAGGTCTTTTTTTTGCAAAAAAAATTAAAAAAATTTTTATATTATGACACGCATTTGTCATAATAGGTTGTTAGAATAAGGGTGTAAAGCAAAGAAAAAGGAGAAAATAAAATGCTTAACAGAGAAATATTAAACGAACTTTTAGATAAGTATGATGAAAGGGTGGATAAAAATAGAGTACCCACCAGCCTTGTAAAAGTAAATTTTGCAGGCGATCATTCACTTTGTTATCTTTGTGATATTGACGCTATTAAAAAGGGAGACGTAGTTACGGTTGAAGGAAAACTTGAAGACGTAACGGGTGTAGTAGAAAACGTACTTACTTCATTCAAAATCCCTAAGTTTGAAATGAGATGGATTGAAAGCATTGTAGATAACGATATTTCAGGTAAATATTTTAGACTTGAAAACGATATGATATCGTTTAACAGCGCGCTTACCGTAGAAAAATTCGTTGCACTTTATATGCGTAAAAAATATAAAGAAAATACCGCTTACGGTGAAAACAACGTGGAAATTAGCGTTTGTGATGCGCAAAACTGTGAACTTTTTGATAGAGAAGTAATCAAAGAGCGCGGTCGTGAAATTTATAAGGACGACGGCGTGGAATTCATTTGGTTGCAAAACGGCGTGGGTAAGGTTATCGTTTACGGTAACGATTATTACGAACTTGATTTTAGGTATGAAAACGGCAAAATAACTTATCTCGTTTGCGAGTGTCCTTATTTTGACGCGTGCAAGCACGAGTATGCTTTTTTATTAAAGTTTAAGGAAATTTTAGAAAAAATAAAAGAGAGAACGGATACTGAAAACTTTGTGGTTGTTAATAACGATTGTTTTAATTTTATTATGTGTTGCGCCAAGGGTGAAGTTTCTATGGGTTTATAATTTGTGTTTTGATAATATGATGATTTCTTGTATTCTGTATAAGAAAAAACTCCTCACTTTGTAACAAAGAACGGCTGGCTAATTTTAGTCAGCCGTTCTTTGTTTTATAGGTCAAATGCAAAAAAAATTGTAATACGGTGCACTTTTTTTGTTTCATACTATTGAAATTTTAACTTAAAATGTGTTATTATAAAAATAGAAGTTTAAAAGAGAGAATTTAAGGGGATTCGGAGAAAGATTATGTTAAGGAGATTTTTTGCATACTACAAGCCACACAAATTGATGTTTACGCTTGACATGCTTGCAGCGCTTGCCGTTTCGGGTATAGGCATTTTTTATCCTATAGTTACCCGTCAAATGTTAAACGATTACATACCTAATCAGCAATACGCTAACATTATAATTTTCGGCTGTATTTTGCTCGGCTTGTATCTTGTTAAAATGGGGCTAAATTATTTTATTCAATACGCAGGGCATATGGTTGGCGTAAAAATGCAAGCGCAAATGCGTAGCGATATGTTCAATCATTTACAAACCTTACCTTATAAATTTTATGACAATAATGAAACGGGTAAGATTATGTCGCGTATGACTAACGACTTAAACGATATCAGCGAACTTGCGCACCACGGCCCTGAAAACGTGCTTATTTCAGGCATATCGTTTATCGCTGCGTTTATCTATCTTACAACTATCAATATTTGGCTAACCTTAATCATTTTTATGTGCGTGCCCGTGCTTATCGTTATATCAATGCTCGTTCGTACTAAGATGCGTTCAGCGTTTATGGAAAGCCGTAGAGCGGTTGCGGAAATTAACGCTGCGCTCGAGAGTAGCGTTTCTGGTATTAGGGTTACCAAAGCGTTCACTAACTCTGCAAGTGAAAGAGAAAAGTTTGAAGTGGGTAACAAGTCGTTTGTTAACGCAAGAAAGAAAGCGTACCACGCAATGGGGCTTTTCCATTCAACATCTTCTTTCGTTACTGAAATTTTCAACGTAGTTGTGCTTATTGCCGGTGGTCTTTTCCTTTACGCAGGTAAAATTGAGATTGGTGATTACACCGCGTTTATCGTTTCAATCAACGTTTTCTTAGCCCCCGTTAGACAACTTATAATGTTTATGGAACAATATCAAAACGGTGTTACGGGCTTTAAAAGATTTTTGGATATTATGGATACCGAACCCGAAAAAGATGCAAACGGCGCTACTGAACTTGCTGACGTTAAGGGTGAAATTACTTTTGAAAACGTAACTTACGGCTATGACGACAGCAAGGAAGTTTTAAGCGATTTAAGTCTTACAGTAAAGAAAGGCGATATATTTGCACTCGTTGGGCCAAGTGGCGGGGGTAAAACCACTATTTGCCACCTTATTCCAAGATTTTATCAAGTAGAACAAGGCAGAATTTTGGTAGATGGTCAAGATATCAATTCAGTTACTGCCGAATCTTTAAGAAAAAATATTGGTATCGTTCAACAAGACGTTTACCTTTTTAACGCAAGTATTCGCGACAACATATTATATGGTAGACCTGATGCAACTGAAGAAGAAATTATAACCGCGGCAAAGCGCGCAAATATTCACGATTACGTTATGACTTTGGAAAAGGGTTACGATACGGTTATCGGTGAGCGTGGCGTTAAGCTTTCAGGCGGTCAAAAGCAAAGACTCTCAATCGCAAGGGTATTCCTTAAAAATCCGCCTATACTTATTCTTGACGAGGCAACCAGCGCGCTTGATAATACTACGGAAATTTTAATTCAACAGTCTTTAGATGAACTCTGCAAAGGCAGAACTACAATCGTCGTTGCGCATAGACTTTCAACCGTTAAAAACGCAAATGAAATTGCGGTTGTTTCAAACGGCAAGATCGTTGAACAAGGCAACCACAATGAGTTAGTTGCTAAAAACGGTGTTTATGCAGGGCTTTACAACTTACAATTTAGAAACGATGGTGATAAAAAATCATTAAGTGAAGTGCAAATCGGTTGATTTTAATTTAAATATATAGTATCCTATTATTGTTATGATTTACGACAACGTTTTAGATGCAATCGGGCATACCCCGATTATTAGACTCAATAAAATGGTGGATAAAGATAGTGCCGAAATTTTGGTTAAGTTTGAAGGGCTTAACGTGGGCGGTTCTATCAAAACCCGTACCGCGTTCAATATGATTTCTGATGCGGAAAGAAAGGGGATTATCAATAAAAACACCATTATAGTAGAACCCACAAGCGGTAACCAAGGTATAGGGCTTGCGCTTGTCGGCGCGGTTAAGGGTTATAAAACCATTATCATTATGCCGGACTCGGTTAGTGAAGAAAGAAGAAAACTCGTTCGCCATTACGGTGCGGAAGTTATTCTTATTCACGATGACGGTAATATTGGTGATTGTATTGACCGTTGCTTAAAACTTGCGCTTAAAATGGAAAAAGAAGACCCTAACGTTTACGTTCCCCAACAGTTTGAAAACCCCGCGAACCCCACCGTTCACCGCCATCATACTGGCTTGGAAATTTTAGAACAAGTTGCAGGACCTATCCACGGTTTTTGTTCTGGCATAGGTACAGGCGGAACTATTACGGGTATAGGCGAAGTGTTGAAAGCACAAAACCCCGATATTAAAATTTGGGCTGTTGAGCCTGAAAATGCCGCAATTTTGGCTGGCGGAACGATAAGTTCACATATCCAAATGGGTATTGGTGACGGACTTATTCCCCCCGTGCTTAACTGCAATATTTACGAAGAAGTTTGCATAATTACTGATGAAGAAGCACTTGCAACTTCTAAAGATTTAGCAAGGCTTGAGGGTATTATGTGCGGTATTTCTTCTGGTACCAACGTTGCTGCAGCAAAAAAACTTGCAAAGGTTTTAGGCCCTGGCAAAACTGTTGTTACCGTACTTCCTGATACTGCTGAAAGATACTTTTCAACCCCGCTTTTTGAAAACGAATGATATTAAGGCTTTTTCACACATCATTTTATTTGACAATTCGAAAATACTTAACGCTCCAAACTTTATTTTGCAATTGAGTTGGGGCGTTGTTTTTTTGTTTTTTGCTTGACAAAATTCGTCAATCGATTTATAATATATTTGTAACGAAAAATCGTTACCGTTATAGGAAATTTATTATTTTTTAAGGAGAAGTTTTATGTTGGATAAGATTATTTTAATCGTAGCAGGCGTAAGCGCACTCTTTAGTTTGCTTTCATTTATTATCGCGCTTTGCGTTTTATGTAGTGCAAAAAAGAACGGCAAAGTATTAAAGGCTATTTTAGAAAAGCCTGCAACTACTACCGTTTGTGAAAAGGTTGCACCCGCAAAAGAAGAAGTTAAAGAAGAAGTTGTTGTTGCCGAAGTTGCACCCGAAGATGCTGTTACTTTTGCTGCTGATAAGGGTAAGACTTTAGAAGATAAGTACAATGAACTTGATGCAGTTGCAAAGGGTTATTATGATCAAATTGCATCTTATGCAGGCGCTGTTGAAGGTGCAAAACGCTTTAAGAACTTGCGTTATGAAGAATACAAAATCGGTTCAATGCGTATCGTTCGTATGCTTGTGAAGCGCGACCTTGTTTATTGTGAATTTATGATTCAAAACTCAAGTTTAAGAAGTTACGTTGCTGAAAGCAAAGTTGCCGTAAAGCAAGCTGCAACCGTTATCAAAGTTGTTGATGCTGCCGCTGTTGATGCTGTTAAAGCAACCATTGATATCGCTGTAAAAGGTATTGAAGAAGCAAAAGAACTTAAAAAGCAAATTGCAAGAGAAAAGCGTAGAGAAAAGCGTAACTCAAAATAGTTTTTAAGGGCGAATAAACTTCGCATTTCTGCGTTACTGTTTCGTGAAAACAATAAAATAAACAAAGAAAATCACGGTTAAAATAATCGTGATTTTTTTGTGTGTTAAAATCGTTGACAAAGACTAAATATAACTGTATACTTATATTGTTATTCGATGAAACTTTCGGGAACGACAGTAACCGATAGTAGAGAAATTCCGGAGAATCTCTTTTTTAGAGTGCCGAAGGTGCAAGGGGAATATGACCCCGAATCTCTCAGGCAAAAGGACGGAGCGTATATTTTATATATGTTTTGATTTTTACGGAGTTGCTTTTTTGTCGAAGCAACTTTATTTTTTTTATTAGGAGTAAAATATGGATAAGTTTTTTCTGTGGCTTGAAAATGCTTTAGCAAGCGTTAACGGTGTGCTTGCCGACTATATTTTAGTTGTGCTGTTAGTTTCGGTTGGACTTTTTTACACCATTAGAACAAAGTTTGTTCAAGTGCGTTATCTTGGTCAAGGGTTAAAAAAAGTTTTCGGCGGGCTTAAACTTAACGGTGGAAAACAAAAGAGTGGTATGAGTTCTTTCCAAGCGTTTGCAACTGCCGTTGCAGCGCAAGTTGGTACTGGTAACATTATAGGCGCATGCGGTGCGATTTTAACAGGTGGCCCAGGTGCAATTTTTTGGATGTGGATAATCGCTTTTTTAGGTATGGCAACCATTTACGCAGAAGCAGTTCTTGCGCAAAAGACTAAAAAAGTCAATGAAGATGGTAGCGTTTCGGGCGGCCCTGTTTACTATATCCGTACGGCGTTCAAGGGTGGATTTGGTAAGTTCTTGGCAGGCTTTTTTGCCATTGCAGCAGTAATTTGCTTAGGTTTTATCGGTGCAATGGTTCAATCAAACGCAATAAGCAGTGCGGTGTCTAACGTTGTTGGCGAAAAAAACATAACGTCAATTGTTGTTGGTGTAATAGTTGCACTTCTTGTAGGTGTAATAATTATCGGCGGGGCAAGTAGAATTGCGTCCGTTGCTGAAAAAATCGTACCGATGATGGCTATTATTTACTTGGTTGGCGGTATAGTTATTTTATGTTTTAATATCGTAGATCTTCCTATGGCGTTTTGGTACATAATAAAATTTGCATTTACCCCCGAAGCTGTTATCGGTGGTAGTGTAGGTATGGCTATTAAAACGGCAATCAGTATGGGTGCAAAGCGTGGGCTTTTCTCTAACGAAGCGGGCATGGGTTCAACCCCGCACGCACACGCTCAAGCAAACGTTAAAACCGCCCATGAACAAGGCACGGTTGCTATTGTAAGTGTGTTTTTAGATACTTTTGTAGTATTAACGATGACTGCACTTATTGTAATCACTTCGCTCTATGTTGGTAACCCTGAAATGAGTTCATTAGTTAACACCGCTGATAAAAATACAATGGTTGCTGAATCTGTTGCTAAAATATTCTCTAACGCAAGTGTCGGTGCTGTTGTGGGGTCAGTATTCGTTGCGGTTTGCTTAACTTTCTTTGCCTTTTCAACGGTAATTAGTTGGAACTTGTTCGGCAGAATTAACTTTGAATACCTTTTCGGTAAAAAGTCAACCATTATTTACTCTATTATTTCTATAGGATTTACTTTCTTAGGCGCAATTTTAGGTAGTGATTTGGTTTGGAATTTTAATGACTTTGTTAATTATCTTATGGTTATCCCCAACGCTATTGCATTGTTTGCGCTTGCGGGCATGGTTGTTAAAGAATTGAAAGAAAACGGCAAAAAATCGGTAGGTAAAACCCCAAACGAACCGCTTGCTGAAAAACTTAAATAAATATATAAAAAATTAAAACGGTTGCAAAATTTTGCAACCGTTTTTTTTTATTTTTGATGTACTAATCTTTTGTAATCGGTGGGGGAATATCCACTTGTTTTCTTGAAAGTTCTTGAAAAGTAGTTATAATCTTCAAACCCAACCGCCTCTGCAATTTGTTGAAGCGATAATATGTTTTCACTTATAAGTTTTTTAGCCTCTTCAACACGCTCGTTTACTAAATATTCAACTATAGAAAACCCCGTATGTTTTTTGAAAAGCGCAGCGCAATAATTGGGCGAATATCCCACGTTTTTAGCAAGTTCAGGTAAAGAAATTCTGTCCGTTAAGTTGCTGTGTATATATTGCTTAATAGCGATAATTGCAGGGTTTTCACGCGCGGCGTTTACATTTTTATTGATGATAGATAAAATCAAGTTAAAGGCAAGCGACATTTCGTTATCGCCGTCGTAAATCTTTTCGTGTATTTCATCACACACGGCAATAAGCAGGTTAATAGAGTTGGTTAAAACGTTGGGCAAAAGTAGGGGGAGTTTACTGTCAAAGCCGTAAAAATTAAAACTTACGTAGTCAACGCCTTCTGTGCTTTTACGGCGGCGGATACTGCCTGCCTCTATAAAAATACCGTCGTTTTGTTTTATCGTAACTGTTTTTCCGCCAACTTCATATTCAAGTTCACCTTTTAAAACTAAGGTGAGTTCAAAAAAATTTATCTCCGTAGGAGATATGTCGTGTGCGTAACCTTTTTTATTGTGCCTATAAAAGAATAAGTTTAACATAGTGTAATCATTATAAAACTTAAATGGTGTTTTTGTCAAGAAAATCGTAAAATTATGCGAAAATAATTAAAATTTGATAATATAATGCGTGGAAAGAAAGATAAAATCGTGCTATAATAAAAACATAAAATAAGCCTAATTATGGGCGTATAAAACGATATTGGAGGAAAGTAGTATGAAAATGACTTTCAGATGGTATGGTGAAAAGGATTGTATCCCTCTTAATCATATCAAACAAATACAGGGTATGGAAGGCGTTGTTACCGCTGTTTACGACGTACCCGTTGGCGAAGTTTGGGAACTTGACAAACTTATGAGATTGAAAGAACTCTCTAACGAGGCAGGGCTTACGATGGAAGTTATCGAAAGCGTTCCCGTTCATGAAGACATCAAACTCGGCAAGCCCACTCGTGATAAATATATTGAAGCGTATAAGCAAAATATCATTAACTGTGGTAAAGCAGGCGTTAAATGTATTTGCTATAACTTCATGCCCGTATTCGACTGGCTTAGAACCGACCTTTACTTTAAGCATAAAGACGGCGCAACTTCACTTGCATATTGCCATGAAACCTTGCTTAAGTTAGATCCTAAGAACTTGCATCTCCCTGGTTGGGATGAAAGTTATTCTACCGACGAACTCAACGCTCTTCTTGCTGAGTACGAAGGTATGACTCATGAAAAATTGTTTGAAAACTTAGTTTATTTCTTGAACGCTATCATGCCCGCTTGTGATGAGGCTGACGTGGATATGGCTATCCACCCCGATGATCCGCCGTGGGATATGTTTGGTCTTCCTAGAATTATTTGTAAGGAAGAAGATTACGACAGATTGTTTGAGGCTGTTCCTAATAAGCATAACGGTATTACTTTCTGTACGGGTAGTTTAGGTGCTGGTAGATTTAACGATATGGTTAAAATGGCTGGCAAATACGCAAACAGAACTTACTTTGCGCATCTCCGTCAATTAAAGTATACCAGCGATACCGATTTCTATGAAAACGGACACCTTACCGCAAACGGTAACGTAGATATTCATGGCATCGTTAAAGCACTTGTTGAAAACGGCTTTGACGGTTACGTTCGTCCCGATCACGGCAGAAACGTTTGGGGTGAAGATGCTAAACCTGGTTACGGCTTGTTTGATAGAGCAATGGGCGCAACCTATCTTTGCGGTCTTTTTGAAGCAGTAGAAAAGGGGCGCTAACACAACGAGCCGATTGATAAAGTGCATCTGAAATGCTGCGCAATACTTTGTTAAATCGCTTGACAAGATGTATACTCTTGCCTACGCAATTTGCCTTGTCTTGCTTGCATTTGAACTGCCCTTTTTTATCAATTTGTCGTTGTTTATATCGCCTAATATTGACGAATATATAGTAGCATAGCAAAAAGCGATATTTTTTGGAGAAGATAGTATGCAAAACTTTATTCCTAACGGGGAAAAGATTATCACCGAAAAAATAGCGGATGCAAAAAAGCAAGGCAAAACTAACGTTGTTATCAGCGGTAATTATCTTATTAACGATACCATTATTATTCCGTCTGATACGACCCTTATCCTTGATGATTGTCATTTGCGTTTAGCGGACGGCACTTTCTGCAATATGTTTAGAAATGCTGTTTGCAAAGAAATGGAAAATAGAACGCGTGAAAATGCTGATAGAAACATTAAGATTATCGGTGTTGGCAGGGCTATTTTGGACGGCGGTAATTATAACGGGCTTAATGAACGCAACAGCGGAAAGGATGGTATGCCACATATTTCGGTTAACAATACCGTGCTCTTTACCAACGTGGATGGCTTTGAAATGAGAAACCTTAAGGTTATCAATCAAAGACATTGGGCGTTCAACTTTATTTTCTGTAGATACGGTCTTTTAAGCAATATTGAATTTTGTGCAGATTACACAAGACTTGATGCGGAAGGTAACCGCATAGTTGGGCTTGACCGCGCAAAATACGGTGCAACATATATCAAAAATGCGGACGGTATTGATTTAAGAGTAGGTTGCCACGATATTATCATTGAAAACATTACTGGCTTTACTGAAGATGATACTATTGCTCTCACGGCTATCCCCGGTGCTAAAACCATGGTTTACGCGGTTGAAAACGAGCCCGCTGATATTTATAACGTTACCATCAGAAACGTCGTTTCAGCGGCGTTCTGCACCAACGTAAGACTTCTCAATCAAGGTTCTTCTAAAATTTACAACATTTTAATTGATGGTGTTATGGATACTTCTGCTGATGGCAAGTATTACGTAGGCAGGGGTGTTGCTGGGGTTAGAATTGGCGATACTAAGATGTACGGCGAGCGTCATAGTTTCAAAGATGAAACTTTTAATATTGCTATTAAAAACGTTTACTCTCGTGCAAACTGTGCTGTTAGTTTGGTTGGTGAAATGACCAATATCACTTGCGAAAATATTAACGGTTTCGACGGTTGCCCTAAGCTTGTGGATAAAGAAAACGCTAAACTTTATTAAGATATGAGAATTACTTTTTTTGGCGATTCTATAACAGACGCTGATAGATTTAGAAATAGTGATGGCGAACGCCTTAGTTTAGGAACAGGTTTCGTTATGCAAGTTGCGGGTAGGCTTTATGAAAAGTCCTTGACCGAATACGATGTGCGCAACCGTGGAATTTCTGGCAATCGCATAGTTGACCTTTACGCAAGGGTTAAAATGGACGTTTGGAACAAAAACCCTGCGGTGTTAAATATTCTTATCGGTGTAAACGACGTTTGGCACGAAATAAAGCGCAAAAACGGAGTGGAAATCGATAGATTTGAAAAGGTTTATAGAATGATGATAGAAGAAACTTTAGAAAAGTTGCCTAATATCAAGATTATTCTAAACGAACCTTTCGTATTAAAAGGTAGTGCAACCGAAGAGAGTTACAACGAGTTTTTGGCGGTTAAAGATTACGCTAAAGTAGTTAAGCGCTTGGCGGAAGAATACGGTTTGTATTTTTTACCCTTGCAAGAACCTTTAGAAAAGGCGGCGGATATTTACGGCGCGGAAGTAGTTCTTCCAGATGGGGTGCACCCGTCAGTTCAAGGCGCTGTGGTTATCGCTAATGAATGGATGAACTTATTTAACAAAATAGAAAAGGAGATAAAAGGATGTTTAAAGTAGATTTAAGTAAAAAAGTTGTTGCAATTACTGGTGCAGGCGGTATTATCTGTTCAGAATTTGCAAAAGAAATGGCTAAAAACGGCGCAAAAGTTGCTCTTCTTGATATCAACTATGACGCTGCTAAGGCATATGCTGATGAAATTGGTGAAAACGCGCTTGCGGTTAAATGCAACTGCTTAGATAAGCAAAGCATTATCGATGCTAAAAAAGAAATTAATGAAAAGTTCGGCGCTGTTAACTTCCTTATCAACGGTGCAGGCGGTAACAACCCCAGAGCATCAACCGATAACGAAACTATGACCCCTGATTTAGAAGGCGTTAAAGACTTCTTCGCATTAGAAGAAAGTGGTCTTAAGTTTGTTTTCGACCTCAATATCACCAGCGCATTCTTGGTAACCCAAGTTTTCGCAACCGATATGATTAAAACGGGTGGCAACATTATTAACGTTTCTTCAATGAACGCTTACCGTCCGCTTACCAAAATTCCCGCATACAGCGCAGCAAAAGCAGGTATCTCTAACTTTACTCAATGGCTTGCAGTTCACTTTGCACCTTGTGGAATTCGTTGCAATGCAATCGCTCCGGGATTCTTTGTAACCAACCAAAACAGAGCGCTCCTCTTTAATGAAGACGGCACTCCCACCGCAAGAACTGGTAAGATTTTGAACGCAACTCCTATGAAGAAGTTCGGTGAAATTTCTGACCTTTTAGGCGCGCTTTTGTGGCTTTCTGATGATGAAGCAAGTGGCTTTGTTACTGGTACCGTTATTCCTATCGACGGCGGGTTCTCTGCATACAGCGGTGTTTAATATTAAAATATAAACAATATATTATATATAAAAATCAGGCTAATAAAAACAGCCTGATTTTTTTATTGTGTTTATTATTGCAAAAGAATAAATTTCATGATAAAATGAATGCGCTTAGAAGGAGTTTTTATGGATAGAAATATTTTTTCTTTTAGTTTTGAGGTTGGAGATATTCAATTTAACATATCAAAATATGTTGGAGAGGGAAGCAGAGAAGTTTCGCCTTTAGAGTTCCATACGCATAATGAACACGAAATGTTTTTTGTGGGTAAAGACGGTTTGGCTTTAGGCACCATAGATAAACAAGCAGAGTATGAGTACGGTTCGGTTGTTATCGTTCCGCCTAATTTTACGCATTACTCTTATGGATGTAAGTCTACCATAAGTTTTTCTTTTAATAAAATTGCAAAAGCAAAAGAAAAATATTACGATTCTTTTAAAAGAAGTATTGATATAGACAAACCCACAAGTTTTAATAAAGATAACGGATATTTTTGGGTGTGGAAAGAAATAGAAAGCGGTTTAACCTTGCCTGTAGGTTTAGAAGAATTGCGCTTAAAAACGGCGTTACAATTATTGATTATTAAACTTCTTGAAGAAAAAATTAAACCAGTAAAAAACCGTGAGATAATAGTAAATAAGTCTTATTTATTTACCATTGATTCTTTTCTAAACGATAAGTTTGGAGAACAAGTTTTTCTAAAAGATTTGGCACAAGAACTCTGTTTAAGCCCAAGGCAGGTGTCTAGAATTATAAGTAAAATTTACGGCGTATCATTTTCAAAAATTCTTGCTCAAACAAGATTAAGTAAAGCCGAAATTTTATTATTAAAAACCGATAAAAGCATATCTGAGGTTTACCAATCGGTAGGGTTTATCAATGAAAGCAACTTTTTTACTTTATTTAAAAAGCAATACGGATGCACTCCTTTGCAGTTTAGAGTAAAGCATATCAAACAAAACTAACGCGGAATTTATTAGGGGCGTTAAAAACTTCTAAAAAAGGACATTGTTTTTTACATATTGTCGCCTATGCATATTGATGTGATAAAAGCGTTATGTTATCATATTTGATATAACGCAATTTATGGAGGAAACAATGAAAAAAATCCTTTGTTTAATTTTGAGTATAATTGCTATA
This sequence comes from Christensenellaceae bacterium, assembly GCA_045614185.1. Lineage (GTDB taxonomy): Bacteria > Bacillota > Clostridia > Christensenellales > Borkfalkiaceae > UBA1259. The sequence continues at coordinate 145,554 of JAZLCJ010000005.1, forward strand.
TGTTGCTTTGCGCTTAGCGCAGCATGTGCAGATGATGGCGGGGGCGATGGTGGTGTAGATAACCACGTTTGCTCTTACGTAATAGTTAAGTATAATGCGGAAAAGCATTGGAAAGAGTGTTCTTGTGGCAATGCAAATTATATAGAAGATCACGTTTTATTAAACGGCGAATGTAAGTGTGGATATTCGGTTTCTAACCCTAATCCAACTCCCACGCCTACACCAACACCCACACCAACGCCGACACCTACACCCACGCCAACCCCTGGACAACCAAATTATGAAGGAGATAAAATGGAACAGTTGATTATTGAAAACGCAGGTTTTGAGTTAACTTCTTCTGACGGCGTGGCTGGTTGGATGAACCAAAGAGGCAAACTCGTTAAAATAGGAGAGTTTGAACGTACGACTTCTATTGCGCATACTGGCAGTGCTAGTATGAAAATTACCGACAAGAGCGACGGTTATTCAACCCTCATTTGTAACGGTGGCAACATCGGAGTTATGGAAGGCTATAAGTATCGCGCAAGCGCGTGGATTAATAAAGAGTCAGGGGCTACTCAACCGCAATTGCTTTTACGCTTTTTTGACGTTTTTGGGTTGTTGATAGGCACCGATTATAAAGTTTCTCTTCCTTCGGGTTCTACTGGGTGGACTAAAGTTTCGGCAGAAGGCGTTGCACCTAAAGGTGCAGTGATGGCGCGCTTGCTGATTTGTCAAGATTCAGTTGGTGTTGTCTACGTTGACGACGTTTCTTTAGAAAAACTTCCGTTATTGAATAAAGACGCGTGGTTTGCAGGTGCTAACGGTTCAACCTCTCAAAAAGCACCCGTAATTTCGGGCGTTGAATATGCAATTGTAGGAGCGGGCGAAGGCTCTTCGTTCAATTTCTATGATGAGTTAAACGAATTGATTGAAACCGTTGCGGGTCCGCGTGCTTTTGCACCTAAAAACGCTACTTCGGTTAGTGTTTCTATTAAAGGCAATAGCGCTAGCGGTGTTAGTTTATTGCCTATTTTCCTCGGCACCCAAGTTGCCGACGGCAGTTTTGAGTCTATGGCAAACGGCACTAGTGCGTGGAGCAGTAACTTTACCAAAAACTCTTCTTCAAGTGATGGCGTTCCCACTACTTGGGCTACGCACTATGAAGGTTATTCCATTGCGGTTACAAGCGAACAGGCGTCTACTAAGGGCGGAAAATCTTTAAAGATTAACGGCGCATCAAGGGATTACGGCGGTGGCGCGCGCAGTGCACCTGTAGCAGTTACTGCAGGTCAAACGCTTAAAATAAACGCAAAATATCTTTCAACCAAAACTGCGTATATGTATATTGAGTTTTGGTCGGGAGACCCTGTTTATTCTTCGGCATCAAACCGTTTAAGCAATCCTACAATCGTTACTTTAACGGGTAGCACCGCTTGGACGGACATGGAAGAAACTCAACAAACCGTTCCGTCAGGTGCAGTTTACATGACCTTGCTTATGTATTATAAGAAAGCGACCGTAGACTATCCCGTTGGTTATGTAGACGACGTAAAAGTTCAATTAACTTCAAACGGCACTTATATCTTGAATGATGATTTTGAAAATAATATCGTTGAGGCTGAAGGGCAAACCACTTATGAACCGATGGTTTCAAAAGAATTCGTTACTGATGGCGAGAGTGGAATAGTGCTTACTAACGACTACACTGAATCGTCACCGATTGCCGTTACGGGTGGTAAAACTTACGTAGCCACCGTAGACGTTAAAGGCAGTGCAACGCTTACTCTTTCGTTCTTAAATAAAGAGGGCAACGAACTTTCTAAGAAAACCGTTTCAGGCACTCAAGGTAAATTAAAAGTTGAAGGCGTTGCCGATAGAGATGCTTTTGGCGCAAAAATTACTTTAACTGCAAAAGGAAAGGCTTGTTTTGATAATGCTGAAATTTATGCAATTGCAGAAATGGCGTCAAACTATTCGTTTGAAAACACTTCTTTTGCATTTGCTGGAAAACACGCTACACAATGGCAAAGTTTTGGTGACGTTCAAGCCATGATAACTGCGTCTTGGGACGACGCTAACGGCGCGCTTGCAATGCAACTCGTTGGTTTCGGCACTCAAGGTGGAATTCGTTCTTCAATGGTTAAGGTTGAGTCTGGCAAGGCTTATAGCGTTCGATTGCAAAGTAAAGGGAGTGTAAGCACTCAAATTGCTTGGTACGACGCAAACTTCAATAGAATAGGCACGGGCGCGGTTGCTCCCAGCAACGCATATTACGGTTGCGCTGAAATTTTAATTTCAGGCACTAACGTTGCAATCGTTGATATGGTAGAGTTCGATAAGAAAGTCGTTGACGTTAGCAGTAATCCTCAAATGTTTATTGACGATTATATTATCGCAGAAACTACTTTAGATAGAACTTTCCATCAAGCAGAAAAATCTGAACCCGTTTTATCGCCAAGCGATAAAGACGTTTGGACTAGCGGTGGGGCATATTTGTACGGTACCGTTATTCTTGACGAAAAAGCACCCGCTGAACAGCGTTATAAAATGTGGTATCAATCGTTCAACACCGCTGGTGTGAAATTTGATGACGTAACTCAAGTTCTAGCGGCATACGCTTATTCTGCAGACGGCGTTAACTGGGTTTTCCCCGTTGAAGAAGTTCAATCGGCGTTCGCAGGAAAAACTATTTTTACAATAGATGAATTCGTTGAAGTTTGCTCAACTTCAAACGGATTGATGCCGTATAAAACCGGCTTTACCATTGAAGGAAGTAACATTATCGGTAACTTCCACATCATGAACGTGTTTATCGACGAAGACGCTCCCGCAAACAAGCGTTATCGCATGATAACTTATCAACACCAAACCACTTATCACACTATGTATTCTGCCGACGGCATCACTTGGACAAACGACGGTAAAGTACAACAAGACTACGGTGTTTACGACGTTATCACGGGCATTTATGACAAAACGAACGACCAATACGCTTCAACGATGAAGATTTATAAACTTGCAGATTCAAAGCGCGTAATGTATACAGCAACTAGTGAAAATTTCACCACTTGGAGCGTTCCTATTATTCATAACACTTTAGCAGACTTGGTTGATACTCAAAACTGTTATAGAGCGGATAGTTACGGAATGGGTTATTACGAGCGCGGGGGCACTTTTGTTGGTTTTGACTGGTTAATGGCTATTCCGGGAACGAAGTATTCTGAAGGCACCATTGATATTCAGTTAGTATATTCTCGTGATTTAACCGAAGATTGGCAACGTCCTACAAGAGATGCTATCGTTCCCCTTGGGGCAAAAGGGGCAATAGATGACGGTATGATATTTACTTCATCTTACGCTATCGAAGTTGGTGATGAAGTATGGCTTTATTGTGGTGTTTGGGATAACGATCACGGCACAAGTGATAGAGTTTGCAATATCTACATAGCAAAATGGCGTTTAGACGGTTTTGCATCAATGAGTGGAAGTGGGACTCTAACCACCAAACAAATGACCTTTGAAGGAGATGATTTATATCTTAACGCTAATGCGTTAAACGGTTCGGTTACTATTACTCTTACCGACGGGGTTAATACCTTGAATGGTAAGGCAATAACAACCGATAGTGTTAATCATAAGGTTGCTTGGGAAAACGGTGATTTAAGTGTGTTTAAGGGCAAAGCCGTTACAATGACTATTAGCGCAACTAACGCTGATATATATTCATTTACTTTTAAGTAAAATGAACTTTATAGTTAAAATCAAAAACCCGACAAGTTCAACTTGTCGGGTTTTTAATCAGTATGAAACTGGAGAAAAAAATAAAAATTTAAAAAACAAAAAAATTTTTTAAAAATGGCGTAAAAGTAATTGACAATATTTGCGATTTTGGATATAATACATAAGCATTTAACGAATATCTAGTCGTGAGTGCCAGACATGGCGGCGTAGCTTAGCTGGTTAGAGCGGCCGGTTCATACCCGGCAGGTCGTTGGTTCGAATCTGACCGCCGCTACCAAAAAGCAAACTGCGGCGCACAGCGTCGGTTTAATATAAAGGCGATAACCGTCGCCGAATACCAAGGCCCCTTGGTCAAGCGGTTAAGACACCACCCTTTCACGGTGGTAACATGGGTTCGATTCCCGTAGGGGTCACCAAAAAGATAAACACACTCAAATGAGTGTGTTTTCTTTTTACAATCCTAAAGGATTGCCGAACCTAAAGGTTCGCTCGACTAGCGTCGGACAGCAAACCCCTCGCAAACTATCGTTTGCCTTCCCCTTAACAAGGGGCAGAAACCCAAAGGGGTCACCAATGAAAACCTAAAACGAACACAGTTTAGTGTAAGTTTTAGGTTTTTTCTTTGCAATACAAAAAAACGACTTGCAAAAATACACAAGCCGTTTTATCCATTTATTAAATCATCAATGTTGATTTTAAAAATTTCACCTAATTTTCTTAACATTTCGATATTAGGTTCTGTTCTTCCTTGTTCCCAGTTTGCGTAACAACTCTCAACAACCCCCAAATTCTCGGCAACTTGCCTTTGTGTTAAATTACAAAGTTTTCGTGTATCTTTTAGGTTTTGACAAAATTTTATATCCATAATAATATTTTACCCAACAACTAGACAAAATGTCTTGACACTAGATAAATTATCTAGTATAATATAATAAAAATTTTTTTAGGAGGCTTGTTTATGGGGGTCGTTGAGTCTTATAATACAGGTGTAGTTATTGGGTTGGTTATCACTGTGATAATCATAATTGCATTAATCGCTTATAAAGCGCATTTGAGAGCAAATACAGAGAGAATTTGGCAACAAAGAGTTAACGATGTTACCAAAAATCGTGAAACTTTCTATAAAGAATTAGAGAAAGAGAATTTTAACACAAAAGTTGATTTTAGTTTTGCTAACTATTATAGAACAGCTCAACCTATAGAGATAATGGCTTTTAAAGCAGATTTAGACAAAAAAAAGTTAGCAATAGGTAGTTTCGACGATGTTGCTTCTTTTAAGATTTTTAATTTTAGTGAAATTAAAGGTTTCGCTATAATTGACGGTGAGAGAAACACGACAATGGAAAGTTTTTCTACGGGTGGTGCTGTTGCTAGATATGGTGTTGGAGGTGGAGTATCTCATACTAACACATATCAAGAAACGACAATTGGAAATGTAAAATTAAAAATAGAAGTAGCTGATGAAATAAATCCAGTTTACATATTTATAATAAATAAATACCAAGTTGACGTAGCAAGCGAGAGATATAGCAAGCTTACTGACACTATAGAAAATATAAAAACCTTCCTCACTAGGCTTATAAATGAAAATCAAAAATAATTAGAACGACAAAAACAGAGAAATAATTGTTCGTTTTAGGCTCAAATTGGCTCACCAAAAAGATAAAAACACACTCGATAAAAGTGTGTTTTTTAATTTTATTACTGCTTTGTGCGTATTAAACAAAATAGATTTAGTGATTGACTTTGGGGGGAGAAAACATTATAATAAATTTAATAAATAGCATAGTTTGACAAATTATTATACGGCGGAAAGTGAAAGGGCAGGGTATGATTACTGTAAGGGAAGTACATAAGTTTTTAAGCGAAATAGGTGTAAAAAATACGGATACCGTTGTGGTGCATTCTTCAATGCGCGCTTTGGGCGAAGTTGAAGGTGGTTGCGACGGGCTTATAGATGCGTTTTGTTCTTATCTTACAGACGGCTTATTAGTTATTCCAACACACACTTGGGGTTGTGTTGGTGCGGCAAATCCCGTGTTTGACGTAAGGAATACTTCCCCATGCATAGGCGCGTTGCCTACTGTTGCGGCATTTAGGAAGGACGGCGTAAGGTCGTTGCACCCCACACATTCGGTTGCAGTTTTTGGTAAAAGGGCAAAAGAGTTTATTTTTGGCGAAGAAAAATGCACTTCCCCTTGCACGCCTGGTGGTGTTTGGGCAAGGTTATATGATGAAAATGCTAAAATATTGTTAGTTGGGGTTGGACTTAACAGCAATACTTATATTCACGCAGTAGATGAACTCTACAATATTAAGCAAAGGTTTGGCAGAGAAGTTAAGATTGGGCAATTTATTGAAATAACCATTATTGATAGCGACGGAAACAGCCAAGTTATAAATTGTCGTAAACACGGCTGGACGGGTTCTCGTGAGTTTGAAAGATACACAAAAGCGTTTGAGGATGCTGGAATTCTTACTTATTCTACGCTTGGAAACGCCACCGTTGGTATAATGGATGCTAAAGAGAGTGCGCCTAAAATGGCTGAAATTTTTACAAGAGAAGAATTTATGTAAGGGGTTTTTAAGGGAGTGTTTAAATGCAAGAATTAGTTTTGAATTATTACCCTAAATTTAAATGTGTTGCAGGCGAGTGTAAACACACTTGCTGTGCAGGTTGGGAAATGTGCATTGACGAGCAAAGTTTAACCGCTTATAAAAACGACGCATCCGAATTTTCTAACACGCTTAAAAAGGGAATAAATTTTAGAAAAGCAAAATTTAAGGCTGATAAAAAAGGGCGTTGTGCTTTTCTTAACGACAAAGGGCTTTGTGAAATCATAATAAATTTGGGTGAACAAAGTTTGTGTCAAGTATGCCGTGATCACCCAAGGTTTAAGAGTTTTTTTAACGATAGAATAGAGTTGGGTTTAGGGTTTTGTTGCGAAACCGCTACCAAGTTGATTTTAACTTTTGAAGATAAAATTGAACTTGTTACGATTAAAGACGACGGCATTTTGCAAGAAAACGATTTTAGTCAAAAAAATATTTTGGCGTTTAGAGAAAAGGTTCTTGCTATTTTACAAGATAGAACCCTTACTATTGATGATAGAATTTCAAAAGTATTATTTGAGTGCAAGGCAAGTGTTTTAGATAAAGATTTTTCTAAAATTATAAAATGCTTTATCTCTTTAGAGCGACTAAATAAATCTTGGACGAAAAGGCTTAAAGATGTAAGCAAAAACTTTACGATAACAACTGATGAAAACTTATCACTCTACGCTGAACAATTTTTGGTTAATAGTATTTACCGCCACTTATCAGGTGCTGAAGATACTATGTTCGTTAGGGCAAGGGCTATTGCTTGCGTTGTTTCTTGGTGGGTTATTAACAGCATTATAAAAAGTGAAGAACACGATGCTAAAAATCTTTTGGCGCTTACCGTGGATTGCGTTAGAGAATTTTCAGCGGAAGTAGAATATTCTCAAAACAACCTTGATAAACTTTTTGATTTTTCATATAAGTTTATAAAGATATAATTAAAAACAAACGGCAGATTTTATCTGCCGTTTGTTATTTAAATATGACAAAAAGTGTCTTATATATAATGTTATAATGTGATTACAAAGGTAAAATAAGCGAGGGGGTAGTTATGAGTTTATTAATTATAATTGGCTTTTTGTTAGGTTTTTTGAAAGTATTGTTAAATAGACAAATAAATTCAACCTACGGTTGATAATTTATTAAACTAATCGGTCATTGACTTGTGATGGTGGGGCGGTTATAATTAAAATCGTAAAAATTTGAAAGGGGTAAATATAAATGGAATTCAAAGAACATCTGAAACGAATAAGAAAGATTTCAAATACTACGCAAAACGACCTTGCGCAATATTTAAGTATTACCGTTCAATCGGTGTCTAAGTGGGAAAAAGGGTTAGCGTTGCCGTCAATAGAATATTTACCAAAAATGGCGGAGTTCTATAATTGTACTGTGAATGCGTTTTTTTCAGAGTATGAACTGTCTATTTTTGAACAGTTTCCACAAATTGATAAAAAAACTTATACGGCTTTATTAGAGACTATGTTAGAACAACAGGGGCTTTTTATTGATGAGCGAAACGATATTGAAAGCGTTGAAACAGATACGCAAAAGGTTCAATCTTTGCCGATTGAATCAATGTTTTTGCCCTCGCTTTACGAATACTTAAAAACCAACGATACTTTGTCTATAAGTGGGTTGCAACGCTATTTAAAAATAGGGTATGCGCTTGCGGGCAGAATTGTGGACGCAACGCAAAAAATGGGGATAACCGAAGATGCAAACAATCAGCGCATAATTATTAAAGAAAAAGTTGATTTACTTCTTCCATATATAAATAAAAATTCCAGCGAAAATTAAAAAAGAAAAACGGTAGATTTTTTCTGCCGTTTTTTACTTTTAAACGTCGTGAAAAACTGAGCAAAAAGCAAAAGAAAAAATTAAGAACAGTATTGACAACAAGTACTGTTAGTGTTAAAATATTACTTGATATTATTTGTGCTAAAAAGCATTATTTAAGGGGAATTAATATGGCAAAAAGTAGACTTATCGGGGATTATCCCGTAATAGGCATTAGACCTACTATAGACGGCAGACGCGGACCGTTAAAGGTTAGAGAAAGTTTAGAAGTTCAAACAATGAATATGGCAAAATCTGCGGCTAAACTAATTGAAGAAAATTTGTGTTATTCTAACGGTGAAAAGGTTAAAGTTATAATTGCCGATACCACTATCGGTAGGGTTGCGGAAGCCGCCGCTTGTGCGGAAAAATTTAAAAAATCTGGCGTTGATATAACGCTTACGGTAACCCCGTGCTGGTGTTACGGTTCTGAAACTATGGATATGGACCCTAACACTATTAAAGCAGTTTGGGGATTTAACGGAACGGAAAGACCAGGGGCAGTGTACTTGGCGGCAGTGCTTGCTGGGCATGCGCAAAAGGGTTTACCCGCTTTTGGTATTTACGGGCACGACGTTCAAGATTTAGACGATACTTCTATTCCTTGCGACGTTGCTGAAAAGATTTTGCGTTTTGCTAAGGCTGCAGTTGCCGTTGCCACTATGCGCGGTAAATCATATCTTCAAATCGGCTCGATTTGTATGGGTATTGCAGGCTCTATCGTAGACGCTAATTTCTTTGAAGACTATCTCGGGATGAGAGTTGAAAGTGTTGATGAAGTTGAAATTATAAGAAGAATGACCGAAGGTATTTACGACGCTGCTGAATACCAAAAGGCGTTATCTTGGATAAAGGCAAAGTGCAATACCGACTTTGATAAAAATCCCGCTGAACTTCAAAGAAGTGCTGAGCAAAAGGAAAAAGATTGGGAATTTACCGCAAAGATGGCTTGTATCATAAAAGACCTTATGAACGGTAACCAAAATCTTCCCCAAGGTTCAGAAGAAGAAATGGTGGGGCATAACGCCATAGCCGCTGGATTCCAAGGTCAAAGACAATGGACAGATTTTTATCCTAACTGCGACTTCCCTGAAAGTATTTTGAATTCTTCGTTCGATTGGAACGGTGCTAGAGAACCTTATATTTTAGCGACCGAAAATGACAGTTTAAACGGCGTTTGTATGTTATTTGGTAAACTTTTAACTAACCGTGCGCAAATTTTTGCCGACGTAAGAACTTACTGGTCGGGTGATGCGGTAAAGAGAGTTACTGGCTATGAAATTGACGGTAAAGCAAAGGCTGCCGACGGATTTATTCACTTAATCAATAGTGGTGCAGCGTGCGTGGATGCTTGCGGTGAAGTTAAGGATGAATTTGGCAACGCCGTTATGAAAAAGTGGTGGGAAATGACCGATAAAGATATAGATGCTTGCATGGGTGCAACCACTTGGCCGTATGCCGATTTAGGATATTTCCGTGGCGGCGGATATTCTTCACGCTTCGTAACTAAGGCGGAGATGCCTTGTACGATGATGAGATTGAACATTGTTAAAGGTTTAGGCCCAGTTATGCAAATTGCTGAAGGTTGGACGGTTTCTCTACCTGATGAAGTTACCGACAAACTTTGGAAAAGAACCGATTACACTTGGCCGTGCACTTGGTTTGCGCCAAGAGTAACTGGAAAGGGAGCATTCAAAACCGCTTACGACGTAATGAACAATTGGGGTGCAAATCACGGCGCAATTTCTTACGGACATATCGGTGCGGACTTAATCACAATGTGTTCAATGCTTCGAATCCCCGTATGCATGCACAACGTTGAAGAAGAAAAGATTTATCGCCCTGCGGCTTGGAACGCTTTCGGTATGGATAAAGAAGGTCAAGATTACCGCGCGTGTGATACTTACGGTCCGTTATATAAAAAGACTAGATAATTAAACATAAAACAAAAAACACACACTTAAATCTAAGTGTGTGTTTTTTGTTGTGTTTTTTATTAAATTCTTTTAGATAAAACTTCTTTTTCAAAAGTTTCAATCTCGGTGAAATAGTCGCTTTTTAAGTTTTGGCGTAATAAGTATTCGTTCCAAACGTCTCCCACGGGCAATAATTTACATTCTTCGTTCAAGTACATAATTTTGGTGAAGTTATGTTCATTTTGCAACTTCTTTAATTGTTCGTGTGGAAGAAGAAGCGCAGTAAGAAGTGCTTTTTGCATAGCGCGGACGCCCGTTACCCACGCGGAAAGTCTATTTATGCTAGCGTCAAAATAATCTAAACCTATTATCACTTTGTCGTCGGCGTCGTTGCGGATGATTTCTTTAGCAATTTCTTTTAATTCATCGTCTAAAATTACAACGTGGTCGCTATCCCATCTAACTGGTCGGGAAACGTGAAGCGCAACCTTATCATAAAAGGCAAGTAGAGAAGGTATTTTATCTGAAACGACTTCAGTTGGATGATAATGCCCCGTGTCTAAAAGACAGCAAATACCCGCTTTAGCTGCGTAATTTTGATAAAATTCGTTGTTGCCTACCGTGTAACTTTCTATTCCTATGCCGAAAACTTTGCTTTCAACTGCGGGGATAACCCACTCTTTATCGTAATCTAAGAGCATTTTATCAAGTGAGTTTTTTAATCTTAATCTTGGGGTTAATCTATCCGCGGGGATATCTTTATATCCGTCGGGTATCCAAATATTGACTAAACACGGGCTGCCCATTTCTTTACCTATTTGGGAAGCAATTTTCAAACACGCCCTGCCGTGATTTATCCAAAATTCACGAGTGTTTTCATCAGGTGAAGATAAAGACAAGCCGTCTTTCATCATGGGGTGCGCAAAAAAAGTTGGGTTAAAATCAACGCCGTCAAGGTTTAATTTTTTTGCTAATTTCACCCATGGCTCAAAGTGCTTATACTCGTAAGCATCGCGATCTATTTTACCCTTGTCTTCACCAAGAAGAGCGTAGCATGCGTGAATATTCAGACGTTTTTTGCCAGGCATTAAAGAAAACGCTTTTTCAATATCACAAAAAAGTTCTTCAGGCGTTCTTGCTCTTCCAGGGTAATTACCAGTTGTTTGAATTCCGCCAGAGAGAGAATCACTTCCGTCAAAGCCGATAACGTCGTCCCCTTGCCAACAATGAACGCTGATGGGGATATTATTTAATCTTTCCAATGCTTTTTCGGTGTCAATACCGTATTCGGCAAAAATGCTTTTTGATTGAGTATATCTATTCATATTTATACCTTTAAAACGCCTTCAAGCGGGGTAAGCCCCCAAAGTTTAGCAAGTTCGCTTAAAATTTCATCGGGGATAACGTTTACCGTGTGCCCTAAAGCAAGCATATAGATTTGCGCAGTTTTTTCAACCGTTTCGATAAGCCCAAACGCTTCGTCCATATTCTTGCCAGTACCGTAAATACCGTGGTTAGTCCATACTACAAGGCGGAAAGTTTTCATCTTTTCTGCGGTAGCCATGCCGATTTCGTTAGTGCCGCAAACCATACACGGAAGAACGCCAACGCCGTCGGGGAACACTACTATACACTCCGTGTTAGACTGCCAAAGTTTATGTGTAAATTCTTTTTCATCAGTCGAGCAAACGGTGTTCATAGCGATTGTATAAGTGGGGTGAGAGTGCATAACCACGCGGTGCAAGGGGTCAACTTTAAGTCTTGCCATATGGCTCATCATATGTGCGGGAAATTCTGAAGTAAATTTTCCACCATCCTTAAATCCCCAAAGAAGTTCGGCAGTAGTGCCGTCCTTTGCAATTCTAACGATACCAAGGTTAGTTTCGGGGTCTTTGTCCACGTTTTTAAAGTATTTGCCAGTGCCAGTAACTATAAAGATTTTGCCGATTAGTTCACTAGCGTCAAAACCAGTGGGTATGGTGCGGATAACCTTGCCTAAATCAAGATACTTGGCAACTTCACATTCATCAAGTAAGTAACTTATATTACCACCGTTTCTCTCGTCCCAACCTAAACGGTACATATTTGCGGTTGTTTCACGCATTTCTCTAATAAAGGGTGCTTGTAAAATATCTTTCATAATTTTCTCCTTATACTTCAGTTATATCAAACGATTGTTTTATAATTTTTCTACCATTATTTATGCTGTCAATCTCACCAGAGCCTATCATCTGTGCTAAAAGGTTGCCAATCGCCGTGCCTTCCGCAGGACCTGTTATAATGCGCTTGCCGGTTTTTTCTTTGGTGAGTTTATTTAGAAGTTCGTTTTTACTTCCACCGCCGATAACGTTTAGCGTTTGGTAGGTTTTACCAGTCATTTTTTCTAACGCATTCAAAGATAATGCGTAGTCGTTTGCAAGATTATTGTAGATAACGTAAGCCGTTTCGCCTACGGTGAGTTTTTTGCCCACAGCGTTATGAATTTCATCAATCATGCTCTTTGGTGCTAAAAAGCGGTTGTCGTTTACGTCAATTTGATAGGGAACGGGGTTTTTAGTTGCCATATCGGCAAGTTCGGTAAAACTATATTTGTCGTTTAGTTCGTGTCGTACTTGCTGAATCATCCAAAGCCCCATTATGTTTTTTTGCAAGCGGAACTGACCGTTTACACTGCCTTCGTTTGAATAAGCGTTCTCTCTTGCAAAATCGCTTGTGTGCGCTTGTTCTTGTTCAACGCCTAAAAGCGACCAAGTGCCGCTTGAAATATACGGAGTGTTATCTTTTAGCGGTGCGGCTAAAACCGCGCTAGCAGTGTCGTGGGTGGCGGGTAAAACTACCTTTGAAGAGTAGCCCACGATTTTTGCCGTTTCTTTAGAAAATTCACCAACAATGCTGCTCGGTTGAAAAAGTTGGGTAAACAAGTCTTTTTTATACCCTAGGGCGGATATGATTTCTTCATCCCAATCGTGAGTTTGAGCGTTTACCATACCAGTAGTAGTGGCAATTGTATATTCTTGTTTTTTTATACCGGTCAAAAGATAATGGAAATAGTTTGGAAGAAGTAAAAAACTTTGTGCCTTTTCCATTCGCCCGCTTAATAGATCATCGTATAATTGATATATAGTGTTAAACGTGTTAAAACTTATGCCGGTTTTTTTAAATAATCGATTAAAAGGTATAATAGAGTGAACTTTAGGAATAGTCTTTTTCGTCCTACTATCTCGGTAACAATACGCGCCGTCAATAACATCGTCGTTCTTATCAAGCAAAACGTAGTCCACGCCCCAAGTGTCCACACCTACGGATTCAGGGATTTTGCCTAAGTCCTTTGCCTTTTTTAAGCCGTTCAAGATTTCAGCGTAAAGGCGGGCAATATTCCATTTTAACTTGCCGTTTTCATTGTCGGGAAGATTAGGAAAACGGTAAATTTCTTGAGTTTGAATTTTTCCGTTCTCTAACCAACCTAAAATGTGTCTACCAGACGACGCGCCGATATCAATTGCTAAATAATATTTCATTATTTTGCCCTTATAAAAGTTTTAATAATTTAATTTTAACACGCATAAAACAAAAAGTAAAGGACTTAATTTGCTTAAAAAAGTGTCCTTATTTGTATTGATTATTTTTATTATTCGTGTTACAATGGTATAGGGTGTAATTATGATTGATAAAGAGATATTAAAAGTTTTAACGCCGATAACTGATGAAGAACGAGCAATTTTAGCGGGTACGGGTGGTGTGGATAAAAGCCTTTACACAGACGTTGACGGAAGCATAATGTATTTACAAAAAAAACTTGCTCAAAAGTCGCTTATAACGGTTAGAAAGCACACTAGATTTATTGAATTTCCAGAACATATACACGACTACGTTGAAGCGGTCTATATGTGTGCGGGCAGCACCGTGCACGTTATCAACGGAAAAGAATTAGTGTTACAAGAAGGCGAAATATTGTTTTTAGGACAAGGTGCTAGGCAAAGAATAATGCCCGCGGGCGAAAACGATATTGCCGTAAACTTTATAATACAGCCGTCCTTTTTTAATAACACCTTGCAAATGCTTGGGGCGGAAGATACTCCCATTAAAAATTTATTGCTCAGTGTTCTTTTCGGCGGTAAAGAACAAGGTTATTTGCATTTTAAGGTTTCCAAAATTTTACCCGTACAAAACCTTATAGAAAACCTTATTTGGACGCTTGTAAACAACTCGCCTAATAAAATAAGCATCAATCAAAATACAATGGCCCTTCTTTTTATGCAACTTCTCAACCATACGGATAAGTTGGTGTACCACTCAAAAGAAGATGCTGCCGTTATGGAACTTTTGCGTTATATAGAAGAAAATTATAAGGACGGAAGTCTTAAGGATGCCGCAAAGGCGCTGCATTATGACTTTTACTGGCTTAGCCACGAAATAAAAAATAGGACGGGTAGAACTTATACAGAACACTTGCAAGAAAAAAGACTTTCGCAAGCGGAATTTTTGCTAAAAAATACGCAACTATCGGTGGAAGACGTTGCACTTTCGGTCGGTTATGAAAATAAGAGTTACTTTCACCGTATATTTTGCGCAAAGTTTGGGCAAAGCCCTAAAAAATATAGGGACAAAAAAAATTAAAAATTGTTTACACGGTACAAAAGTCGTGTTAAAATATAATTACAACGAAAATTAAGGAGCAGTTATGAAAGGTCAAGTTTCAAATTTTGGTCAAATAGCGTCTATTAGAAGGTCTGTTATTACAGACGGCGTATCACAAGGCTTAAAGATTATCGATTGCGATAACGGTAAAATTAGGTTTATTTTAAACGAAAGCAAAGCGCTTGATATTATGCAACTCTATCATGAAGGTCAAAACGTATCGTATATTTCTCGAAATGGATTTATGGCTCAAAATCTACCTTTTCCACAGCGTTTTGAAGGCGGTATGTTGTACACCTGCGGGCTTGATTCGGTCGGCGGTAGAAAAGGCTTTGAAACACACGGCTCGTTTCACTTGCAACCCGCAGAAGTTTTTCATGCAGAATGTACTGAAAACGGTATCGTTATCGAGGCGTATATTAAAAGTTCGTTGATATCACAAAGCAGTCTTAGAATCTATAGAAAGATAACTTCAGCAATCGGGGCTGAAACGCTTACAGTTGAAGATAGGTTGGTAAATTTAGGATACGGTGATGAAAATTACTGTCTATTATACCACGTAAACGTAGGTTATCCGTTGCTTGACGAGGGGGCAAAAATCGTGGGCGAAACGACAAGCGTTGAGCCCAGAACACCACTTGCAAAGGAAAGAATTAACGATAGGGCGTTTATGGGTGCACCCGTTCCGCTTGATGAAGAAGTGTGCTACTTTTTGAAGTTGAAAGAGCCAAAAATTTCTATCGTAAATGAAAAGTTGGGCAAAAAGTTTACGCTTGATTATTCAAAAGACACCTTGCCAGAGTTTGTTCAATGGAAGAATTTACATAGCGGTTGTTACGTTATAGGTTTAGAACCGTCAACAACCGTGCTTGATGACGGCTTTAAGTATAAAACGATAAAAGCAGGCGAAAGTATCGACTTTAAATTGCAATTAACGGTAAGCAAAATTTAATACCGTTGTAGGAATTTTATAATGTTTTTAATAATTTACCTTATATATTTGGCGACCATATCCATTGTAACCTTTATTTTTTACGGTGTGGATAAAGCAAACGCAAAACGCGGTGGTCAAAGAGTTCCAGAAAAGATTTTGCTGACACTATCTTTTGTTGGCGGTGCGCTTGGCGGAATATTTGGCATGAATATTTTACGCCATAAAACAAAGCATTGGTATTTTACCGCGGTAAATATCATAGGTATAATAATCCACGCTTTAATTGCAATATTTTTATCAACGCTTATATAAAAAAGCAAAACGCTCTCATTTTGAGGGCGTTTTTTCGTGTTGGTAAATTGTGTTAATTGGTTTTGGTGTATATATTAGTTGCAATATTCGACAAAACATGCTATAATTTTTTACGTGTGTTCTTGATATGTATATCAAGAAGACTAAAAAAGAAGTTTTTTGGAGAGTGTTGAAATGAAAAAGTTTGTAATTTTACCAGACGTAACTTGTGATTTAAGCAAAGAAATTCGTGATTATTTCGGTATTGAAGACTATATTCCCGGATACGTTAACGTAAATGGTAAAGAATACAACACCACGCTTGATTGGCAAAACATTTCAAGAGATGAGTTTTATAAAACGCTTGATGATAAAAAGAGCACGGTTAGCAGTGCTGCACCCAGCCCTGAAGAATATTATCAAAAATTCAAGGCTTATGCGGAAAGTGGTTGTGCGGTAATAAGCATGTCTATATCTTCAAAGATTAGTGCTACTTACAACGTTGCAAGCCTTGCGGCAAAGCGCGTTAAAGAGGAATTGCCAAGTGCGGAAATTTATTGCGTTGATACTACAAGAATGTCTGGTTCTTTCGGGCTTTTAGTAATTTATGCTGTTGAACTTCAAAAGCAAGGCAAAACTTATGAAGAAGTTATTGCTTGGCTTGAAGAAAATAAATCAAGAGTTCACCAAATGGGTCCGATTGACGGGTTAACTTTTATTGCGCGCCGTGGCAGAATTTCTGCTGGCAAGGCTATTATGGGTAACCTTATTGGTATTAAGCCTATGGGGGATTCTAACACCGACGGTTACGTAACCGTTCTTGCAAAGGCAAAAGGTATTAAAAAAGCACTTGCCGCTACTATCGCTTACGTTAAGGCTATGGCTGTTGATATTGAAAATCAATATATTTTAATTTCGCACAGCGATAGAGAAGAACTTGCCAAGTCTTTCAAAGAAAAGTTTGAAAGTGAAGTTAAGTGCAAAAAGGTGTTCTTAAGCGATATCTTTAGCGCGTGTGGTACTAATATGGGCCCCGGCGTTATAAGCGTTTACTTTATGGGTAACCCGATTTCAGATGATTGCGCTGTTGAAAAAGAGACGTTAGTTAAAGCGCTTGCCGAATGCTAATTTATACTTCACAAGGAAAAAGTAATGATTAAAACAATGGATGGACGCTGTTATTTAGAACTACTTAACAGCGGTATCAAAAACGTATTAAAATATAAAAAAGAAATAAACGAACTCAACGTTTTTCCTGTTCCTGACGGGGATACCGGTACGAATATGGTTATGACGTTGACGGCTGGTTTTTCTTCGCTAAAGAAAAACGAATACACCTTGTCTGACGTGGCAAATCTTTTTGCGGCTGCCGCTGTTTTTGGCGCAAGGGGTAATTCAGGCGTTATCGTTTCTCAATTCTTTAAGGGTATGGCGGAAAGTTTTAGCGGTGTTATAGAGGCGGACTGCAATCTTATATCCAAGGCTTTAGAAAACGGCCACCTTCGTGCATATTCTGCTGTTGCAAACCCTGTTGAAGGTACTATGCTTACCGTGCTTAAAGATGCATCTAATGCCGTTAAAGAAAAATTGCCTATTGAAACGGTGGAAAATCTTATTGACATTTATCTTGAGGCGGCGGAAAAATCATTAAGCAATACGCCAGAACTTTTGCCCGTGCTTAAAAAGGCGCACGTTGTTGATAGTGGCGGAAGTGGTTTGGTTAGGTTTTTCCAAGGTGCAAAAATGTACTTAAACGGAGAAAAAATAGTTGAAGAAACTGCTAAAGAAAACGAAGTTGCAGTAACAATTGATTATTCTAAGTTCAATAAAGACACGGTGTTTAAGTATGGTTATTGCGTTAGTGGACTTATTCAGTTGACTATTGATAATAAAGAATTTGACTTGGAAAAGTTTAGTTTAGAACTCTCTACCGTTGGCGAATCGGTGGTTGTTTCACTTGAACAAGATAAAGTTAACTTCCATTTACATACGCCTGTTCTTGCACCTGCATTTGCATCTTTGCAAAGCGTTGGCGAACTTCTTGCATTACAAGTGGATAACATGACAGTTCAAGAAGTTATGAAAGAAAAAGAAAAGTTTTTGGTTGCAAAGCAAGAAACTGAATCACAATTTTCAGTAATTGCCGTTGCTCCCAATGAATTTATGCAACAAAAGTTTTTAGAAATGGGGGCGGACGTTGTTATTTTAGGCGACATAGTTCCGTCTGCAAAAGATTTTTTAGATGCTTTTGACATGACTAAAACTAAAGAAATTTTAGTATTCCCCAATAGCGCAAACACTATTTTGGCGGCAGAACAAGCAGGCAAGATGTGTGAAGACAAAATTGTTGAAATAGTAAACAGCCGTTCGGTTGCAAATTGTTACGTGGCGTTATCTGGACTTGATTTTGACGCTGACGTGCGTACGGCTAAAGAGTGTGCTACGGAAAGCATTTCAGCCGTATATGAAGTGGGCGTTTGCGAGGCGTCTAAAAATTCTGTGTTTGGCAGTTACCATATAGAAAAAGGCGATTACTTTGCAATTTCAAACAAGCAAGTTTTAAGTTTGTCAAAGAGTTTTACAGAGGCTTTAGTAGACGCGGTAAAACAAGTTGCTAAAGAAAGAGATTGTTATTTATTAACGCTGTTTTATGGCGACGCTGTAAGTGAAGCGCGTGTTGAAATTATTAAGGAAACAATAGATAACCTTAATCTTGATGTTGAAGTGGCAACCGTTTACACGGGTGAAACTCAGTACCAAGCGGTTATCGTTTTTGAGTAACTAAGGAGAAAGTTTATGAAAAAGATTACTTCAAGAAAGATGTTGACGCTTTACGGCTGTGCTGGTCTTGGCGTAAATTTATTGTCAATGTTTATGAGCACGCTTATTGCGGGGTTGACAACTGAGGGTTATAACGGGGCAAGTGTAGAATTGCCGTTTAGAACTTATCTTAACATTCCGTTAATTAACCTTGTACTTTGGGGCGTTTTGCAATTTTTGGCAGAGGCACTTGACGGTGTAATTGACCTTCCGCTTGCAACTCTTTCTGAAAAGATAAACTCTAAGTGGGGCAAAAGAAAGACGGGTATTTTATTTGGACTTATCCCGACCGTTGTTTTCTTTTTGTTGTTCTTAGTGCCGATTACACCTTATGAATCTATTGCAAACACTATTTGGTTTGGCTTTTTACTTTGCGGGTTTTATTCTTTTTACACTTTAACCATGCTCGTTTATTATGCAACCTTTTCAGAAGTGTGTAAAAATGAAAAAGACCTTCATTATCTTTCAAACACAAAGTCTATTTGCGACGTTGTGTACATGAGTTTGTGCTTTGCGCTCGTTCCCGTATTCTTCAGTATCGGTATTAACGTGCGTATAGTTGCACTTATCGTTCTTCCCTTATCTTTAACGATGCTTATTCCGTTATTTATGCTTAAAGAAAAAGACGGTGAAGAAAGCGTAAAGGAAGAACCTTTATCTTTAATACAATCTTTTGCTTGTGCTGGTAAAGACAAGGCGTATATGTACTGGTTGCTTGCTATGGGTATCGTAACCATTGGCTTGCAATTGTTCTTGCAAGGCATAGGCGAAGTGTTTACGGTTATTGGGCTTAGTCAAACAATAGTTATGGCGGCGTCTTTCGCTCCCGTTCCGTTTACGATGATTGCATATAATAAGATAATTAAAAAACACGGTATGGGTACAGCGTTTAGATACGTTTTGGGCGTTTTCTCAATAGGTATGCTCATCATGTTCTTCTGCTACCTTACTAAAGGCGTATTGCCCCCGCTTGCACTTACTTTAATTGCGGTTATCGGCGGTGTTTTCGTATCGTTCTCAATCGGTGCGTTCTTCTCTGTAACCTATACTATCCCTTCACAATTATCTCTTCAAAAGTTTGAAGAAACGGGCAGTAAAGTTTCAGGCATGTATTTTGCGGTGCAAGGTTTGTTCCAAGGTGTTGCAACCGGACTTGGCGGTGGCGCAATATGTGCACTTTTGAAAGAATTTGACGTTATTTATTTGTTACCGCTTATCGTTTGCGCAACTTGCGTAATTTCTTTCGTAATGTCTTTCTGGTTCCCAAAAACCATAAACAACATTGGTAAACTCAATAAAGGAACGGAAGAGAAAGCAAAGTAATATGTTTTATGAAATTTTACGCTTATTCGGTATTATAACCGGATATCCTATTCAATGGTTGTTTTTCAAAAAGAAAGTTTATTACGAAAACAAGAAAAACAAAGAGTGGAAAAAGGGTGGTAAGTTAATAATTTCTAACCACTACAATATTTTAGATTACGTTTTGGGGTGTTTTTTAACTTTCCCAAGAAAATTAACCGCAGTTTCTTCAGAAATTCCGTTTAAGAGCAAGGCGTTGCGTTTTGGTATGAAGTTTTTCGGCGTTGTTCAAGCAAACAGAATTACGCGTGATATGAGTTTTATACCCAAGTGCGCTGAAGTTATTAAAAAAGATCAACTCGCGGTTATCTATCCTGAAGGAAGAAACACTCCCGATGGAAAAATTCACGAATTCAAACTTAGTTATTTGCTTATTGCTCATCAAGCAAAAGCGCCTATAGTTCCCGTTATTTCCGATGGGAACTACGGATTGTTCAAAAGGGTTAGGGTAATAATAGGTGAACCCATTGATATTTCACAATTTATTAGTGATGATTACACAACGCATCTTCCCCCAAGAGAGCAATTAACCGCGGCAAACGACTATGTTTATAAAAAAGTTTTACAACTTAGAGAAAAGTTAGAAGAATATAAACTTAAGGAAAAAAGGAAAAAGTAATAGATGGAAGGTTTTTTCACGCACCCTGCGTTTTTGTGGACTGTTGCGGTCTTGTTAGGGTTGGGGCTGGTATTATTTATCGCATCTTATCCTATTGCGGCGGCTATAGTTTACAACATTACGCTCACTCGTAAATCTAAAGATAAATGGGGTAGAACTATCTCTAACGAGTTGATCCCCGAACAGCGCGCTATGTATGACGCTGGCTTAAAATGGGCGGATGAAAACGCGGATAAAAAAATTGATCTTCATATCGTAAACGAAGGTCTTAATTTATACGGCGAATATTATGACTTTGGCTTTGATAAATGCGTATTTGTGCTTTCTGGCAGAACTGAAAGTTTAAAATACGGTTATTATTTTGCAAAGCCTTATCAAGAAAACGGGTTTAACGTTTTCGTGTTTGACCCAAGGGCGCACGGCAATAGCGACGGTGGTTATAACACTACGGGCTTTGAAGAGTATAAAGACGATATTGCTTGGGTAAAACATATAACAAAAACTTTTAATATTAAAACGGTAATTTTCCACGGCATTTGCATTGGCGCTGCCGGTGGTATGTATGCTCTTACTAATAAAGATTGCCCTGAAGAAGTTAAGGGTATGGTTGCGGAAGGTATGTTTGCTAATTTTGGCGAATCTATGAAAAATCACCTTCGTGAAGCGCACAAGCCCGTGTTCGTTATGTATGACCTTATAAACGCCAATATGAAAAAACACACGGGGCACGATATGAATATTGGACCTATCGATTGCATCGATAAGTTGGATAAACCCCTTTTAATGTTGCATAGCAAAGAAGACGTTTACTCTACACCGCAGTTTGCGCAAAAACTTTTTGAAAAGGCTGGCACGCAAAAAAAGAAACTTGTTTGGTTTGAAAAGGGTAAACATTCTATGCTTAGAATAACTGATACTGAAAGATACGACTCTGCGATTAGTGAATTTGTTAAAGAAAACGGATGGAATTAACAAAGAAATGAAAGAAAAAAAACGAGACAACTTGTACATCCCTAAAATTGAATATATATATCCCGAAAAAACTGATGAGCAGATTATAACCATCAAAAAGAAAAGAAAGGTTAAACTTGACACCAAATATTATAATCGCTTAACTAAAACAAGTTTTAAGATTGGTCAGTTCTTTTTTAAGATTTTATTTTGGCTTATTGCGTATCCCCTTTGTTGGATGAGATATAGATTAAAAGTTGAAGGCAGAGAGAATATCAAAAAGAATAAAAAGCAACTTAAAAAAGAAGGGTTTATTACCGTAAGTAATCACGTGTTTTTATGGGACTACGTTTGCCTTTGCGCAAGTATGCGTATGGGGCTTCCTAACGTGCCTGCATGGGGTAAGGTTATAGACTCAAGATTTGGCGGTATATTTTCGTTATCAGGCGTTGTGCCTATCCCCGAAGATAGAAACGTTTTTAGAAAATTCTATGAATTCATGGGGGACGTTTTCAAACAAAATAAGTGGGTGCATATCTATCCCGAAACGGGGCTTTGGTATTATTACGTGCCCATTAGACCGTTCAAAAGAGGCGCAGCGTTATTTGCGCACAAATACAATAAACCCATTATACCAGTAGGGTATTCTTTTAGTGAAAGAACGGGTTGGAGAAAGTTGTTCTTCAAAAAATCTCCGCTTGTTACAGTTCATATAAGTCCGCCCGTATATCCTGATTACACCTTGGAAAAGAGAGAATCTATCGCGGCAATGACGAAAAAGATTAGAGATGCAGTTATGCACTCTGTAGGCATTGAAAGTGAAGAAAAGAACGAAGAATTAAAGAAGTTTTATAAATACGAAAACGGGCATTATTACACGACCGTTTAATAGGGAAAGTTATGTTTTTTGAATATTTTGCTCAAACCGCAGACGAAATGGTTTCGTCAATCAAAAGTTTTTTCGGTTTGATTAAACTTATATTTTTTGCATTTTACTTGGGTTTTTGTTTGATCGTTGGTGTTTCCACAACTGACTTGGCGGTGAAGATTGTTGCGCTTATTTCAGTTGGGCTAGAATTGGTGGTATACTTATCAACCGTACTTCTTTCAAAAATGGCAAAAAAGAAAGGTTTTGATTATAAAAAATCTTATATTACGACTATGGGTGTTTTAAGTATTGCAAGAATTATCGTTAGGCTTTTTAGCGCAATGATGTTATTTGTATCTTGCGTACATATGGTGCAAAACTCAAACAGCGCGTTCTGGATTATTGCGCTTATGTTTTCTTGTACGCTTACGCTTTTTATCTATGCAAAAGAAATTATCTACACCCTTTACAAATTCTTTAAGTATAAGGCTACGCGCGCAATAAACCGTTTTTACGACCAAGTTTCACGCGAGGTGTTGGAAAATTCTTCAACCGATAGGTTTTTTGAAAATATAGACAGGTAGGTTTTTTATGGAGTTTGTTCTTCAAACTAATAATATCGTTAAAAAGTACGGCAATAAAACCGTGCTTAGTGGTGTTAATATGAACATTAAAAAGGGCGATATTTACGGTTTCGTTGGGGAAAACGGAAGCGGTAAAACGACCATCATAAGACTTATCACGGGTTTAATAAAGGCAAACGGTGGCGAGTTTTCACTCTTTGGGGTAGACAGCCGTTCGCCCGAAATTTATTCGGCAAGAAAAAAGGTTGGGGCAATAGTTGAAACCCCGTCCATTTATCTTAATATGTCCGCAAAAGAAAATCTTTTAATGCAAAGTGAGTTAGTGGGCATTAAAGATGAAGAAAAATGCAAAACCGTGCTTGAAGAAGTTGGTTTGTCATATCTTTTTGATGAAAAAAAGAAAGCGGGCAATTATTCGCTTGGTATGAGACAGCGCTTGGGTATTGCTATGGCATTACTTGGCGAACCAGAATTTATAATTTTGGACGAACCCATGAACGGGCTTGACCCCGCGGGGATTGTTGAAATTAGAGAACTTATTTTAAAACTTAATCGTGAAAAGGGTATTACCTTTTTGATTTCTTCACATATTTTGACCGAACTTGAACTTGTTGCAACTAATTACGGCATCATTTCTAAAGGTAAACTTATTAAAGAAATTACCGCAAAACAATTAAAGAGTGAATGTAGGCATTATTTGGAAGTTTTTACGGACGAGACTTTTAAACTTAAAGAAGTGCTTGTAGAAAAGGTCGGCAAAGAAAATATTGATCTTTATCGTGATTCGGTTAGAATTTATGGGGATATCGATATAAACGATATTTTAGGCGATATCATTAAGGCGGATATTAAAATCAACAAAATTAATAGCGTTCAGTCGAGCATTGAAGATTATTATCTTTCTATTTTAGGGGGTGCTAAAAATGTTTAGTTTACTTAAAATAGATTTGAAAAGAGTATTAAAAGACAAGTTGTTTTTAGTGCTTATAATTTTGGCGGGGGTTTTTGCTGTGATAACCCCGTTACTTTATGAAATGATGTTCGTTTTGCTTGAGGCAGAAGAATTTGCAGGCATGATGATTGATGGGAAAACAATATTTTTTAGTAGTTTTTCCGCGGGCAATAATTTGGGGCTTATCGCACCCGTGCTAATTATGATTGTGCTTTGTAAAGACTTTAGTTACGGCACTATTAGAAATAAGATTATTAGCGGGAACAAAAGGGCACAAATCTTTGTTTCTTTGTTTATAACTTGTTTTGTAATAACTTGGGGAATAGTTTTAGTACACGCGCTTTTATCTTTGGGCGTTTCGCTTTTGTTCTTTGATTATCAAAGCACACCTTTTACTACGGCAGACTTTAATTATTTAATAAGTTCACTTGCAATTCAAATGCTTATTTGGTTTTTTATTTGTGCTATTATGGCTCTATTTATAGTATTGATGAAAAACGCAGGGCTTGCAATCGTTTCTTACGTTGCCGTTATGTTTGTGTTTACAATTATCGGCGCTATTTTCCAAACAGTACTTATCATACCTAATATCGTTGATGAAACTACTTTGAAAGTTTTAGAATTCTTTAACGGCTCTAATCCTTTCGTAAATATGATAGGTATGGGAAGCCGTTATGAATTAAAAGACGTTTTATATATGGTTATTCCGTGCGTTTTAGGTTCTGCTTTGTGCATAGGGCTTGGCATTATCGGCTTTAATAAAAAAGACTTAAAATAAACATTATATAAATATATAATAAAAACACCCGCTTTTTTTAAGCGGGTGTTTTGTTGTTTTAGATTGTAGTATTAAAAGGCTTTAACTAATTCGTCCGCATCAGTCAAGGGGCGGTTTTGTTTAAGCGCAGTTTCTTCTAAGGTAAGCATTCCGTTA
This sequence comes from Christensenellaceae bacterium, assembly GCA_045614185.1. Lineage (GTDB taxonomy): Bacteria > Bacillota > Clostridia > Christensenellales > Borkfalkiaceae > UBA1259. The sequence continues at coordinate 170,589 of JAZLCJ010000005.1, forward strand.
TAAGCGGTAAGCCCTTTACGCAAGTGTTTGTTTTCTTTAAGTGCTTTCTTTACGCCCTTGTTTGCAATTTCTAAAAGATAGGGCAGGGTTGCGGTTGAAAGCATAATTGACGCTGTGCGTGCAAAGGCTGACGGAATGTTGTCTACGCAATAGTGAAGAACGCCTTCTTCATAGTAAACGGGGTTATCGTGAGTGGTTGAACGACAAGTTTCAACAGCGCCTTCATCATCGCAAGCAACGTCTACTATCATAGCGGAAGACTTCATCATCTTTAAATCTTCACGATAAATAAGATGGTCTTTGCGGTGTTTGGGCCACATAATGCAATTGATAACTACGTCGCTATCTTTTAAACAAGCCACTAAATTTTCACGGTTAGAAATAAGGAAACTTACGTTTTGCGGAAGTTTTGCTCTTGCACTTTCCATAGCCTTCATATTAACGTCTAAAATGCGAACGGTACAACCAAAGCCCGCAGCAAGTTCCGCTGCGCCTATGCCAGAGTTACCGCAACCGATAATTGAAACAACGGGGGCGGGGATACCTGTTACTGACGCCAAAAGCGTGCCGTTTCCACCAAAGACAGATTGCATATGATGGAGTGCTGCTAAAAATCCGCCTTTACCCGCTAATATTGACATGGGCTTAAGCAAAGGGAACGCACCTTGGTCATCAGTTACGTCTTCATAAGCGATTGCCGTTACTTTGCTTTGTAAAATAGCGTCTGTTTCTTCGGGGTGGGCGTTAGAGTGAATATAGGTGAAAACGATTTTGTTTTCGTTCATATATTGCCATTCTTCGGGGAACATTTCTTTAACCTTGTAAAAAAGGTCAGCGCCCTCATAAACTTCTTTTGCCGTTTCAAGAATGGTTGCGCCTGCATCAATATATTCTGCGTCGGTATAACCGCTACCTTTACCAGCATCCGCTTGTACTAAAACGGTATGTCCACGGCGAACTAATTCACCTACGGTTGCGGGTGTTGCTGCAACGCGGTATTCGTTGGGTTTAATTTCTTTAAGAACTCCAATAATCATAGTGGATACTCCTTAATATGTTGCTTTGATTTATTTTATCATAAAAAAACAGGTATGGCAAGCGTTGAATAAAAGATTGTTTTTACTTGACTATCGTTTGGTTTTAGTTTAAAATAAAACAAAAAGATAAAGGGGAGAATATCCCACCAGTATATAAATATATAATAAAAACACCCGCTTTTTTAAGCGGGTGTTTTGTTGTTTTTAATTATTAAAGTTTTAACCGATAGTGGGGTAAGAATCTGGGTCTTCAATAGGGGAAATAGTCGTGTTACCGATATCGGTTGCAGACATGGTCATTGTCATTTCAGTATAACTCATACCGCCGTTAATTGAAAGGGTTTGGTTCATTACGAAGGTTGCGTAATTGAAAGTGCCGTCGGGGTTAATGTAGAAAGTTAAAACAGCGTCGCTCCATTTTCCCCATACGTTAACGCCTGTATTTTCTTGCTTTAATAGTTCAAAAATTTCATTCCAAGAAGAATTTAATTGTTCAGAAGGTACTATAACGGTAAAATATATATTGTTGGGGTCTTCTTTACTAACGTTTATTATAACGTCATCAAAAGTTTCTTTTTCAACGTCTGGTAGGGCAACCGCACCAGAGAAAGAGCCAGCCATTGTTGCCAAAGCATCAGGGGGTAATTCTACAAGGAGGGGCATTTTGTATTTTGTAACGCTGGGCTTGGTATTATTGCTATACACGTTTTCTATATTGGTAAACATAAAGCCGTCAATAATGCTTATCGTCGTTTTGGTTGAAGAATAATTGCTTTTAATATCTCCATTAGAAAAAGACGTATCATACATTTGTGTAAACGATTCCATCGATATGCCTTTGGAAGTGAATTTGTTTGCACCGCTCATAATTATATATCCAAAACCAGACGGAAGATTCATTTTGATAACGGTGTCTGATTTCATGGTAAAGTTGTCTTCAGTTTTTGGCGCAGAGGCACTTTTATAAAGTTGCGCAGCGGTTTTTGAACGGTAAGTTTTATATTGAATACAGTCCGCCGTTTCTCCAACTACAACGTCTTTTGCGGGAGGATTACCGCCACTTGGTTGCGCACAGGCAACAACTCCAAAAGAAAGGGCAATAGATAGTGCCAAAAATAACGAAAGAAGTTTTTTGCTTAATTTCATGGTTTTGCTCCTTGTGTTAGATTTATATAATCATTATATTATTGCAAACGGATTTTGTCAATAGCGTTTTATTTTTTATTGTAAGTAATAAATGCCGTATTGGTTGTAAGGGTTTATTTACTTGACTATCGTTTGGTTTTAGTTTAAAATAAAACAAAAAGACAAAGGGGCGAAAAGATGAAAAAAGTTGCTGTGATTTTTGCGTTCGGTACGGAAGAAATAGAGGCGCTTATACCCGTTGATATTCTTCGCCGTAGCGGTGCGGATTGTGATATAGTGTCAGTTGGGGGAGAATATCCCACAAGTTCACACGGTGTAACCATCAAGGCGGATAAGGTTGTGGAAGAAGTTGATTTTAACGATTACGACGCATTGGTTATCCCCGGTGGAATGCCAGGAGCAACAAACATTGCTAATTGTAAAAAAGTGGTTGATGCGTCAAAGGTTATGCTTGATAACGGAAAGGTGGTTGCGTCTATTTGCGCGTCGCCCGCGGTTGTGTTGGCAAACACGGGCGTTGTAAAAAATAGAAAGGTTACTTGCTATCCAGCAGATGACTTTATAAAGATGCTTAAAGACTGTGAGTATACCGCAAAAAGCGTTACCGTAGACGGAAATTTGATTACGGCAAACGGACCTAAGTCCGCTTTTGATTTTGCTTTTGCAATTTGCGATGCGCTTAATTTAGTGCCTAAAATTTAAGCATAAAAGAGTATAAAAAAAGGACTTGTTTTTCAAGTCCTTTTTAATTTTAATAAAGTTTAAGCCTTTTTTTCTTTTAGGTTTTTAATTGCGTGGTAAATATAATAGAAACCGATTACGTAAACTACGAATATACCAACGACTATAATCGGATATAAAACGGGGTTGCCGTTTACTAAGTTGGTGATGATGCTGTAAGGCGTTCCGTCATCACGCATTAAGAACATATAATTGTAATCAATTAAAATATTAACTACGTACGCAACTATTGCAAAAGAAAATAGAATTATAAGCGTGATCAACAAGTTTTTCTTTTTTAAACTTATCATGCCGGAAAAAGCGATGTAAAGTGATGCAAAAGCAGAAATAGAGTGGGTTACGCCGGAGAAGACGTTATCCATTGAAAGAACGGGGTATGCACTATAATTTTGCGTTGCACCAACCGTGCCGAAAATTCCACCTAATATACCAAAGGTAAGAACGAAGTCAAGCGCAGCCTCTTTAACTCTGCCATAACAAAACGCTGCAAGCGGAATTGCAATAAGTTGAATACTGCACAAAAAGAGCGGTAAAACGTAAAGCCAATGCATAGGATTTTGAGTTCTTATACATAAAACTATAATTTTTACGATTTCAAACGCATTGATTAAAAAAGCGCAAAAGATTAAAACTTTATTCTTTATTTCTAAGGGCTTGTCTTTGTTCTTTTTGCCAAAAAATATGGCAAGTGCAAACATAACGGCAAGAATACTTACAACGAATAAGATGTGTTGCCATGACCAAGCGCCTTCCGCTGTGCGAAGGAAACCAAAATTTCCACCTTCAAGGGAAGATAAGCCAAAAAACTCTTTCATAAATTTTTTCCTTAAGTATATAATAAATTTTTATCTGTACATTTTTAGTGTGTCTGAAATAATTTGGACTTCAAAGGGGATATTAGAATAGAGTTCACCGTCCACGTTTACCGTATAATCACCATTAGGGGTGATTTTAACTTTCTTGCAGGTTTTGTGTTCAGTTTCAGGGAACTTCATAACTTTACCGCTAAGAAGTTGGATAAGCCTGAATAAAATCTTGTGTTTAGGAATTTCATTTATTACAAGAAAATCAAGTTGCTTATCGGTTGGGATAGCGGGTGGACAAATTTTTATACCGCCACCGTAAGCGTGCCCGTTTGCGAGTGCTGCTATAAACGCCGTATAATCTTTTTCTTCTCCGTCAAATTCTGCTTTGAAAGAAGAGTATTCGAAGTCGAGTAAGGTTCTAATCAAGCACCAAGTGTACCCAAACTTATTTTTGCGTTTTAATTTAGAGTATCTAACCAAAACGTCAACGTCAATACCCACGCCTACTACGTTCATACCGCGTACGGTGGGAAGTTGAAGAAAGTCTGTGTGCTGTGCCTTTCCGTCGATAATAAGGTCAATCGCCTTAACGGGGTCAAGCGGAAGATTAAGCGCGCTTGCAAAATCGTTGCCAGTACCGCAAGGGATAAGACCAAGGTTGACTTTATCAAAATTTGAAAATCCGTTAATAACTTCGTGCAAAGAACCGTCGCCACCCATAATAATTATATCGGTTGCGCCATTTTCAATAAGTTCTTTGGTCAGTATAGTTGCGTGCCCTCTATACTTAGACGGGTGAATAGTGTACTCAACCTTTCTTTCATCAAGATGGTTTTGTACTTTTTTTAACGTCTTTGCAGTTTTCTTGCCGTGCTTACCGCCGGCTATGGGGTTAACGATAATATCTAACATTTTAACACCTTTCTAAAAATTACTTTTAAATTTTACTACAAAATTTGCAAAAATACAAGTTTTTATGATATAATGTTTAATAATATGATAAATTATTTACCTTTAAAAATAATTGAATTAGCAAAAAAACTTCCCAAACCGATATTCGTGGTGGGTGGTTTCGTGCGTAATTTTTTAATAAACCGTACTTCGTCAGATGATATTGACCTTGCTGGAACGCTTACCGTTGAAGATATGAGCGACGCTCTTACTGAGTGCGATTTTAAGATTGTTACAAAGATTGAAAGAACGGGCACGGTTATCTTTTACGACGGGGAGAAAAAGTATGAGTATACTTGTTTCCGTCAAGAAGAATATCACGGCGGTGAACACACGCCGTTTAAGACGGTTTTTACTGATGATATTAAGGTTGATGCGCTCCGTCGAGACTTTAAGTGCAACGCCGTTTATTATGATATTAAAAATGAAAAAATAATAGACCCGCTTGGTGGTGTAGAAGATATAAAAAACAAGGTTTTAGACACCGTTTGCGAGCCTGAAAAAGTGTTTTCAAACGACGGTTTAAGGTTGATGCGCCTTGCAAGATTTGTTGGGGAACTTAACTTTACACCCACCGAAAAAGTTATTGAAGGTGCAACTAAATACGCCCACAATATAAAAGAAATTTCCGCTGAAAGAATTTATGCAGAACTTGTAAAAATTTTGCAAGCGGATACCGCTTATCCCTTTTCAAGTGAAAGGGGGCATTATGACGCGCTTAAAATTCTTGATAGAACGCGTGTTTTAGATTATATCATTCCAGAGCTAACCGACGGCAGAGGAATGGTTCAGCGTGCGGATTTTCACCTTTACGACGTGTTAGAACACAGTTTAAGAACGGTGCGCCACGCTGATAAAAGCGTGCGTTTGGGCGCGCTTTTGCATGACGTAGGTAAGCCGTTTTGTTTGCGTCGCGACGGGTATTATTACAACCATTTCTCCGAAGGAGAAAAAATTGCGGAAAAAATACTGAATAGATTGAAAGCGGATAACGAAACTATTAAGCAAGTTAAGTTTTTGGTGTACGAACACATGGTTGACCTTGACTGTTCTATGCGAGAGAGCAAGGTGAGAATGTTTATTGTAAAAAACCATGCAAGATTAAAAGAACTTATGCACGTAAAACAAGCGGACTTCCGCGCAAGTTTAGAATCACACGACGTTGCACCCACACTTATCAAGTGGGATAGAATTTATAAAAAAATGCTTATTGACGGAACGCCGTTTGAGATTAAAGACTTAAAAATATCCGCAACCGATTTAATTGAAATGGGTTATGAAAAAGAAAATATAGGCAAAGAACTTAAAAAACTTATGGATCTTTGCGCCGTTACGCCTGAAAAGAATAAAATAGAAGACCTATTAAAGATTGCTGAGCGTGATAAAGATAGGGGATTTAAGCAAAAATAACCACAAAATACCCTTATTTAAATATAATAGTAAAAATATTTGACAAATTGCAAAATATTTGTTATTATTATGGAACTTGACTGAAAATAGCCAAGAATATAACCTTGCTTGCATTTTATGGCAAGCCGAATAAGTCCGGGAGGTAAAAATTATGACGAAATACGAGATGCTCTATATCCTTGATAACGCGCTCGCTGATGAAGCGAAAGACGGGATAATTAAGAAAATCGAAGATTTAGTTACTGAAAACGGCGGTGTTATTGAAAAGACCGATCGTTGGGGCGCTAAGAAATTACAATACCCCATTAACTATAAGTCTGAAGGTTTCTACGTTTTGACCACTTTCGAAGCAGAAAAAGCGTTCGTTGAAGAATTAAAACGTGTTATCGGTATAACTGACGGTATCATCAGAAGAATGATCACCAAAATCTAAGGGAGAAATATTATGAACAAAGTTATCTTAATCGGAAATTTAACGCGCGATCCTGAACTTACCGAAACCCCCAGCGGTGTTGCGGTTTGTAGATTTGCTATCGCTGTATCGCGTGATTACGCTAATGCTGACGGCACTCGTGAAACTGATTTCTTCAATATCACGGTATGGCGTGGCAGAGCAGAAAACTGCGGTAAATATTTGAAGAAAGGTAACAAGGTTGCAGTTATCGGTAGTTTACAAAACCGTTCTTATGAAGATAAAGACGGTATTAAGAGAAACGTTACCGATATAGTTGCAAATGAAGTGGAATTCCTCACGCCTAGAGGTGCACAATCAGAAGACGACGCACCTGTTGTAAGCACTAAGAGAGAACGTCCGCAATTGGAAGCGATTGACGACAATCAACTTCCCTTCTAAACCGCGCGGAAATGTCCGCACGCTTAAACGAAAATTATCAGGAGAATAAAAATGGAAGAAAATACCAACGTAACCGTAGCGACTGCAGAATCTGCAGCAGCACCTAAGGAAGGTAAAAAATTCGTTAAAAGAATTCCCCGCAGAAAGGTATGCGCATTTTGTCAAAACCACGTTGATGCTATCGATTATAAGGACATCAACACTTTGAAAAAATACGTTGCTGAAGGCGGTAAAATCCTTCCCCGTCGTATGACTGGCGTTTGCGCAAAGCACCAAAGAGTTTTGGCTACTGCTATTAAGCGCGCAAGATTGGTTGACTTGTTACCTTTCAAAGGTGAATAATTACAAGTAACCATTACGGCAATTTTAATTAAAAAATGAAACACTCGGCTATTTGTCGAGTGTTTTTAATTTTAAAAATTGTTAAATATATGTAATTTTGACAGTTTTTTTGTTGTTTATCTATTGTAATTCATTGTTTTTTATGTTATAATTAATACATAATTAAAAAAGGGAGAAAAACAATGAAAAAACTTTTAACAACAATTATTGCAATGGTTTTAACCGTTTGTTCTTTATTCTCACTTGCCGCATGTGGTGATACTGGTTCTGGCGGTGATGGAGAAGGTGGTGCACCCGCACACGTTCACGATTATATCGACCATAAGTGTTCTTGTGGTGACGTTGAACAATATACTGAAGGCTTAAGATATAAAGAAATTGCTAATGGCGTAACTATTTTAGGCTTTGAAGAAGGCGTTGAAGTGCCTGAAACCGTTTACATTCCGCAAAAGATTAACGGCAAAAAGGTAATCGCTATCGGTGGTAGTGCGTTTAAGGATTCAACCTTTAGATTAATAGTTCTTCCTGAAGGTCTTGAAGTTATTTATTCTGATGCATTTACTAACAGCTCGCTTAATGCAATAACCTTACCCGCATCATTAAAGCAAATTTATCCTAATGCGTTCAATACTACAAACTTAAAATCAGCAGTCTTTTTGAACACTAAGGGTTGGTATATTACTAGACACGCGCCTACTAATAAACCTACTGGTGATGGCGAAAAAGAATCATTCTTTGATAATAAGATTACCAACGCAACTAGATTGACCAACTGTGATACTTCAAACCAAGGCAATCCTAAGCCCGGTGCAAGTTTCTGGACAAGATTTGAATAATTAAAAAATAAAACACTCGATATTTTATCGGGTGTTTTTTGTTAAAAAATTATACTTTATTTCTTTAAAGTATATTGTATTTTTTATTTGTTCGTGGTATAATAAATAAAATACTTTAGGAGGAAGTTTTACAAATGAAAAGTGTAAACTTAATTTACGGCGTAAAAGACAAGCCTGGCTTTTGGAAAACCTTGCTTTTTGCATTCCAACAAGTTTTGGCAATTCTTGCAGCAACCATCGTTGTACCTGTAATTATTAACAGTAGCGATGCGGGTGTTGCAGCAGGCGCGCAAATGTCGCAAGCAGCGGCTTTGGTTGGCGCAGGTTTAGGAACTTTGGTTTACTTATTATTTACTAAGTTTAAAAGTCCTGTTTTCCTTGGCTCATCATTTGCGTTTATCGGTTCAATGTGTGCTGCTTTTGGCGGTGCTGGCGCATACGTTTCACTCGGCTACTTAGGTCTTATTTTAGGCGCAATTTTTGCTGGTTTAGTATACGTAATAATTGCTGTTATAGTTAAATTCGCAGGTGTTAAATGGATTGACAAGGTTATGCCTGCAACCGTAATTGGACCTACCGTTGCGGTAATAGGTCTTTCACTCTCAACCAACGCTATCGGTGATTTGTTTAAGGGTAGCGTTATGACGGAAGTTACCAATCAAGTTATTAAAGACGGTGAAATTGTGGACGCGGTTAGTTTAGTTCCCACAGCATCACCTTATATTGCACTTCTTTGTGGTTTAGTTACGCTTTTAACCGTAGTGGTTTGCTCTGTATACGGCAAGAAAATGCTTAAGATGATACCTTTCGTAATCGGTATTTTGGCGGGCTATATCGTTGCTGCTATCTTTACGGTAATTGGTATTGCTACTAATAACCCCGCACTTCAAGTAATTAACTTCGGCTTGTTTGCGAAAATGTTAACACCCGACTTTACTTTTGTTGAAGCGCTTAACGGCATTAGCGCTGTTCAAGATTTCAATTGGGGTGCGTTTATCGTAACTATCGTAGTTGCATACGTTCCCGTTGCTTTCGTAGTATTTGCAGAACACCTTGCCGATCATAAAAATATTTCTTCAATTATCGGCGAAGATTTAACCAAAGATCCAGGTTTACATAGAACCCTTTTAGGTGATGGTGTTGGCTCAATGGTTGGTGCTCTTTTTGGTGGTTGCCCTAACACTACTTACGGCGAATCTGTTGGTTGTGTTGCAATTTCTGGTAACGCATCAGTTGTAACCATTTTCACAACCGCAATCATTTGTATCGTTTCAGCGTTTGTGGCACCTTTCGTAACCTTCCTTGCAACAATTCCGTCTTGTGTAATGGGCGGTGTGTGCGTTGCTTTATACGGCTTTATTGCAGTATCAGGCTTGAAGATGATTCAAAAGGTAGACCTTTCACAAAACCATAACTTGTTTACCGTTTCAGCAGTGCTTATCGCGGGCGTAGGCGGTATGGTATTAAATATCGGCGCGGTTACTATTACTTCAGTTGCGTGTGCACTTATTTTAGGTATTATCGTAAACGTAATTTCTGGACCTGCTGTTAAAAAGGAACAAGCGAACAAGAGTGCAGAAGAGGCATCAAAGGAGTAATGATGAAAGAATATAGCAACGTTCAAATTTTAGACCACCCTTTAATTAGACACAAACTTGCAATTATAAGAAATAAAAACACGGACACAAAACAATTCCGTGAAGTTGTAAAAGAAATTGCAACGCTTATGGCTTATGAAAGTTTTAAAGAAGTTCCCACGCAAGAAATAGTAGTTGAAACTCCGCTTGAAACAACTTCTCAAACCGTTGTTAAAGAAAATTCAATAGCAATTGTGCCTATCTTGCGCGCTGGCTTGGGTATGGTTGATGGCATTCTTTCATTGTTCCCCGCGGCAAAGGTTGGTCATATCGGTTTGTATCGTGATGAAGAAACTTTAGAACCGCAAGAATATTATTGCAAATTGCCCACCAATATTGAAGAAAAGGTGGTTATGGTTGTCGATCCTATGTTGGCTACGGGTGGTAGCGCGGTTGATGCGGTTAAGATGCTTAAAAAACGCGGATGCAAAAGCATTAAGTTTATGGCAATAATCGCAGCGCCTGAAGGTGTTAAAAAACTTGCGGAAGCACACCCAGACGTGCAAATTTACGTTTCTACACTTGACCGTTGCCTTAACGAACACGGATATATTCTTCCTGGTCTTGGAGACGCGGGCGATAGAATATTTGGCACTAAATAATTTATATAACAAAAAAAGCCGAGTAAGTTAACTCGGCTTTTACTTTTTTGTCATGCTTTGATATTTTCAAACATTTACTGAAAAATATTAACATAAAAATCACATTATTAAAAAAATCATGTGAAAAATTTTCAAAAAAATTTAAAAAAGTGGTGAAAAACGCTTTACAATCTTTTTTAAAAGTAGTATTATATCATTGTCAAAAGGAAATAGCCTTTTGATATAGAGTTCGCTCATCATTTTCCCCCTTATCATATATTATTCAGGAAGCAGTTAACCATGTTAATTGCTTTTTGAATTTTAAACGTAAGATTTTATATGCGTCGTTGCAGGTCGTTTGCTGCCTTACACAAAAAACTTCGATGAACGGACGTTCTATCTCATCTTTTTGTGTAGGCGAGCCTACTGCAACTTGCATCTAAAAACTTACGTTTCCTACTCGGGAAAAGTGTACAAAAAGCGAGAGCCTTGACTTGCTTGTGTCTATCGCGTTATTTCTTTTAAACTTAGTAGGGTGGAATATTTGGTTGTGTTCCCAAGTACACGCCCAGCATAAAATGCTTTGGTTTTACGGCTGACTTGCATCTATGCTTTTAGGATACAGTAAGCCTTGAACTGCTTGCATCTAAAAACTTACGTTTCCTACTCAGGAAAAGTGTACAAAAAGCGAGAGCCTTGTCTTGCTTGTGCTCACGCTTTATTTTTTTAAAATGCTATTATAATTTGTATCTAAGTTTGGGTATTAAAGGGCGTGTTGATTTAAACTTTATTTATGAATAAACAAAAAAACGGCTATATTGCCGTTTTTTTGTTTTAATCAATTGTAAAAATAAATATTTTGTGATATTATTAAAATATGGGAGTATAGTACAAATGGCAAAGGGTTTAATTGCAAAACAAAATTTTGAAACGGGGCTTAATTGTGCGCAGGCGGTGGTTCTTGCGTTCAAAGATGAACTTGGGTTTTCAGAAGAAGTTTTGAAAAAACTTTCTATTGGTTACGGTGGTGGGGTTGCCCGCCAACGCAACGTTTGCGGTGCTGTACTTGGCATGACCATGGTTCTTAGTTATCTTTTATCCGACGGTAATGATAAACTAAGCATTTATAAAATTATACAAGATGCATGTGCGGAATTTAAGGCGGAAGTTGGTTCTATTATTTGCGCGCAACTTCTTGATGGCGAAACTTTGAAAGATAAGTCTTATATTCCAGAACAAAGAACGAAAGAGTATTATAAAAAGCGTCCGTGCGCGGAACTTTGTGTTTTGGCTGCGGATATTGCGGAGAAGTACTTGAATAAAACTTTTTAAGTGAAAAAAACTAACTTAAAAGGGGGTTCGGTATGAAAGAGAAAATTAGCAAGTCTGTACTTGCGTTTCAAATTATAACAGCGGTTTTATTCGTTATTGCAGCGGCATTTTCAATAATATTTTTTATTGACGTAATGCTTGACCCTGATGGCATTGGCAAGGCAATTGGGCTTAGTCTTTGGATAATTTTTGCATTTGCAGCCTTGCTTATTCCACTTATTATTTCGATAATCGGGTTAATAGTTGCAATAGTTAAAAAATGTAATAAAAAAGTGGGCGTATGGTCTATTATATATTTTATAATTTTTACCGTTTTGCCTGTGATAACTTATTTAGTAATGTTGTTAATTATTCAAAATAGTTGACGTTTTTTCTGGGGGTATAATTATGGCAGATAAAAAAATTGCAATAATATTAAAATCCCCAGAGTTTTGTGAAACTGTTACGGAAGATATTGTAATCTACGCAGATGCGGGGTTAAAGCACGCCCAAAAGGTTGGCGAAAAGAAAATTCTTGCCGTAGTAGGCGATTTTGATAGTTTAGGTTACACCCCTAAAGATTTAAAAGTAGTTGAACTTGAAGTTGAAAAGAACTTTACCGATGGTGAGCGTGCAATTCATCTTGCAGTTGAAAACGGTTATAAAGATATAACTATTTACGGTGCGTACGGGGGAAAAATAGAGCATATTTTAGGGAATATTGCACTTCTTAAAATTGCTAAAAATCTCGGTGCAAAAGCCGTTATAAAGTGCGGTGAAGAAATTACTGAACTAATTAGTGACAGTACCGTTTTAAGTGTGGAAAAGGGAAGTACGCTCTCAATTATTCCTTATGGGGAGCGTTGTGAGTTTATTAAAAGTAGTGGACTTTACTATCCGCTTGATAATTTAGTGCTTACTAACGCGGATACGCGTGGAATAAGCAACAAAGCAACGGAGCAAGAAATTAACATAGAATTTAAAACGGGGGAGGCGTTGGTTATTTATGGAAGAAAATCAACAACAAAAGAAAGTTAAACGCTTTAGAACGGCTAATATAGAAAAATACAAACAAAACATTATATCTGTTTTTCAAAAAACTACGATAATAGTTTATTTGATAATGATGGTTGTGTTTTTTATTTGCGTTTTCGGGCTTATAGACGCCAGAGACGGTTCACTTAGTTGGCCGTTTGCCTTGTTGCTTGTAATAGTATCGTTGATGAGCATAGTGGTTTATACTCCGCGCATAGTAAATGCAATTGGCGGTTGGATAATGGCACTCATGAAAAAGATTGGTAAAGAAGAAAGAATCCACGCAATTTTATTTAGTATCGTGTTTTCTATGTTACCTATTTTGCTGTACGTGGCGTTTGTTTTAGTGATTTCGCTTATATTTTCTGTTATGTAATAAAAAAGCCTTTCGAGATAACTCGAAAGGCTTTAATTTTTGCTTTAATTTAGTCGCAATACTTGGTGTATTGTTGAGTTCTAATATATTCGTCTGCAAGAATTTGAATATTGCGCATTTCTTCTTCATCTTTTAAGATTACGTCAAAGTTGGTTTCTTTGATGTATTTATAATAGTCGTACTTAAAGAAAGCGGTATTGAAGTTTGAACTGTCAAGTAAAGTATCGGTTGCAAACTTAAAGGGTTGACCAACTGCAGTTTCACCCGTAATAGCGCAGTAAAGCATAAGGGTTGTCAAGTAACCTGCAAGCATATTTTGGTGATAACCGTCAGACTTGCTGTTTGAAACTATAAAACTTTCTTTATTGTAAGTGTATTTAGAGTTAGGAACTTTTGCAGCGCCCGTCCAAATATCATAAACGAGAGTGCCCCAGTCAACAACGATAGCATCTGTTTCTTCTTCAATTTGTTGTACGTATCCTTTCCAATGATAGGTGCCTTCTTGGAAGATTATAGCGGGTTGGAAGAAGAAGAAAATTTTAACGTTGGGGTTAGCGTCTTGGAAAATTTTGAAAATGCCTTTAACGTATTCAACGTAATCGGGGTTTTCTGCTTTTTCTTCATCAGTCCAAGCAGAATCTTGTAATACTACGATATCATAATTCTTATCGGTAAGTTCAGCATAGTGGTTATAACCATCGCAACCGCGGTCTGCTCTACAAGCATCTCCAAAGAAGTCTTTGAAAGCGTGTCCGCCGTAACACCAGTCGGTAACAGAAACGTCCGCACCGCTTTGTTTACACATATAGTAGAAGTAGCCTTTGTCGTTTAAACGGTTTTCATCAAGTTTTTTGTATTCTCTACCCGTTCTAATAACAACGTTACCGTAATAAGTGTAAGAGTTGCCGATAAATAAAACTTTTTTATCTTTAAGCATATCAGCGTTTGCGCCAACGTCATACTTCAAGGTTTTACCAGTTTGGAAAGTTTTGTCGCTAATTTCACCACAGTCGCAAGACATTTTGTAAAGAGTAGCGTGGTCGTAAGTTGCGTCAGCAACTTTTAAGTCATCCCTTACAACGCGTTTGAATTCGTGTTCGTGCGGGGCGCAACCGAAAAGCGTTGAAAAAAGAGAACAAACTACAAGTAGCATTGAAACAATACCGAGTAATTTTTTCTTCATAATTTTCTCCTTATTATTATGTTTATAGTAAATTTATAACATAGGGCAAAGCGTTTGTCAATAGTTTTTTTTACGAAAGTTTTTCGTTAATTATTGCTTTTTGAAAATCATTAATATTTTATAAATAAAAAAGGCTTTCAAAACATTTTGAAAGCCTTTTAATATTGCAAAAAACGATTATTTATTAGCGAGTTTGTTCATTTCTTTTATAAAAGATTTTGAAGAGAAAACTATTACGCCTATAACTAATACGATTGCGATATCAACGAATACAAAACTGTTGTATCCAAGGCTATAAAGCCAAGAGTCAACGTCGCCAGCATAGGTTGATGCAAACGCAAACACGCCTGATAATACGTGAGAGATAAATCTTAAGATAGATGCCGTTGCTCCGCCGATAAGGAAAGATACTTGCGGTGTTTTTTCAAAGCATTTAATATTTGCAAACGCGCCAGATAAACCTATTGCAGAGAATGCTACGGGGTAGTCGAGCAAGAACTGTGCGGGGTGGATAATCCACGGGTCTTGGATTGCTTGCAACACGCCGTAGATAAAGCAAATAAACACACCCTTTTTAGTTCCGTAAATAAATGAGAAAATCATTATTGGAAGAAGTGAGAAAAGAGTAATTGAACCGCCTTGGGGCATTTCCCAAATCTTAATGTAAGAAAGCCCAAAACTCATTGCAACGGTAATCCCCGCAAACGCCAAGCACTTGGTGTCGATAGGTTTATCGTTTCTATCAAGAATAAACGCAAGCGCAACGATTGCTATCATTACAAGCACGGCAGATATATACAAAACGGGTTGGTTAAGCGTTTCATACCATTCTTTAACTTGGTCAAAGTAGATTGCAAGCATAACGCCTACGCCGATAAGTGCAATAAGGTCGATAATTCCGCACACGGTAAGAGTACCCTTAAATGCGTTTTTAGACTTTGTTGATGCAATACTTACTGCAATAACTGTTGCAAGAAGCAAGGTCAAAAAGCAAGTGATGGGGATAAAGATATAGGTTGAAACCGCTTGTCTATCCATATAATTTTCTTCAATATAAGTGGGGTCAAAACTCTTTGCAATTTCTAAAGATAGACCAACAATGCCTACTGCAAGAAGAAAAATAAGTAAACCAATAAGTGCGGTTTTTAAGTATTTGGGGAAGATTTCCCTTTTTGCAAAGAACAAAACTACCCCTACTAAGATAAGCGCCAAAACAACGCCTATCGCAGCCCATTTAGCAATAGGTTCAAAAACGTCTATTGCGTAAACTGAAAGTAAGTTTAACATAAAATAGAACCTCCTATTTTATATTCGCTTTTAAGTGCTTATCTGCTGCGCGTGAAGTCGTTACTTTTAGCGTTTTAACTTCGCGTACAAAAAAATAAAGCGCATCCAGTACGGATGCGCTTATTAAAGCATTATAATTTGCATTTCCTTCAAGCATTACCTTGCGGATTCAAATGGTATAATCTCAGCCTTGCGGCACCCATAGCGAATATTTAATTTTAGTAAACTCATAATAACACTTTTATTTTATTGCGTCAAGCAAAATTTTATGGTAAAATAAAAATCCCTAAAAGAAAATTTTTACCTTTTTGCTATAAAACAAGGCGGTATATATTAATGTTTAAGTTTTTTGCTTTTATCAACAGAATGAAATATATTAAGCGTTGGTCGCTTATGCGCTCTATCCGTGAAGAAAATATCATGGAACACTCTCATCAAGTAGCTGTTATCGCGCACGCGCTTGCGCTTATTTCTAATAAGGTTTATGGCAACGCCGTTGATACAAACAAGGTGGTTATGCTTGCGCAGTATCACGAAGTTGGTGAAGTTATCACGGGCGATCTTCCTACGCCTATAAAGTATTTTAACCCTGAAATCAAGTCTGCTTATAAAGATTTGGAAAAGGGTGCGTGTGAAAGGCTTATTACTATGCTACCTGAAAATTTGCAAAGTGATTATAAAGAGTATATTATGCCCGACGAAGATACTGAAGAATATAAATTAGTAAAATGTGCAGATAGACTTGCAGCATACCTAAAGTGCGTGGAAGAAATCCGTGCGGGCAATTCTGAGTTTAAAAAGGCAAAAATGAGCATTTTAAGTGAACTAAAAGGCTTAAAAAGGGCAGAGGTTGACTATTACTTAAAAGAGTTTGCACCCGCCTTTGATTTGACTTTAGACGAACTGGATTAGTTTTGTGCAAGTTATACATTTAACGGGGTTTTATTTGGTTAAAATGCCCTTGTTAAAGTCGTGGAAAAGTTGTACAATAGAATAGTAAAAAATTATTTGGTCTAAATGACCTTGGAGGAAAATTATGTCAAGTTTGAACCTTAAAAACATTTACAAGGTTTACCCGTCAGGCGTTACCGCCGTTACCGACTTCAACCTCGATATCGAAGATAAGGAATTTATCGTATTCGTAGGTCCGTCAGGTTGTGGTAAATCAACCACCCTTCGTATGATCGCAGGCTTAGAAGAAATTTCTTCTGGTGAACTTTATATCGACGGTGTTTACATGAACAACCAAGCTCCTAAGGATAGAGATATCGCGATGGTTTTCCAAAACTATGCACTTTATCCCCACATGACCGTTTATGATAACATGGCATTCGGTCTTAAACTTAGAAAAATGCCCAGAGCACAAATCGACGCAAGAGTTAAAGAAGCAGCAAGAATCCTCGGTATTGAAATGTATCTTACTAGAAAGCCGAAGGCTCTCTCTGGTGGTCAAAGACAACGTGTAGCACTCGGCCGTGCAATCGTGCGTGAACCTAAGGTATTCCTTCTCGACGAACCGTTATCTAACTTGGACGCTAAACTCCGTTCACAAATGAGAACCGAAATTACCAAGCTCCACCACAGACTTGCAACCACCTTCATCTACGTTACCCACGACCAAGTTGAAGCAATGACCATGGGTACCAGAATCGTAGTTATGAAAGACGGTTTCATGCAACAAGTTGATACTCCTATGAACCTTTACGATCACCCCGTTAACCAATTCGTAGCAGGCTTCATCGGTACTCCCCAAATGAACTTCTTCACTGGTAAACTCTCTGGTACCAAAGATAAAGTTTATATCGAATTTGGTAAGGATAAAATCCTTCTCCCCGCATCAAGAGCATCTCTTATCTGCAATATCGATAAATACCTCAACACTGATAGAGAAATCGTTTTAGGTATCCGTCCTGAAGATATTCACGATGAAGAATTGTGGGTAAATGACGACGCTAAAG
Source organism: Christensenellaceae bacterium (assembly GCA_045614185.1). Taxonomy (GTDB): domain Bacteria; phylum Bacillota; class Clostridia; order Christensenellales; family Borkfalkiaceae; genus UBA1259. The sequence continues at coordinate 188,079 of JAZLCJ010000005.1, forward strand.
AAAAGATTAACGTTAAAGTGGACGTTGTTGAAGGTCTTGGTGCTGAAACTTTACTTTACTGCAAGACCAGATCTGAATATGAAGATTTAGAAGGCGAACTCGCTCTCGCAGATGACGTAAGTAACCTTATTGCAAAGGTTAGCGCTCGTTCAAACAGCAAGGTTGGCGAAATTATTAAAATTGCTATTGATACCGAACGTTGCCATATCTTCGATAAGGAAACTGAAGTAACTATTCTTGCTCGTAGCGAAGACAACAAGGCAGATATCGAAGCATTACAAGCTAAGCGTGAAGCAGAAGCTGCTGAAAAGGCTGCTGCTGAAGCTGCTAAGGCTGCTGAAGAAGAAGCAATTGCTGCTGAAGAAGCTGAAAGAGCAAGAGCAAAAATGGAAAAGAAGATGAAGAAGGCTGCTAAAGAAGAAGCACCTGCTGAAGAAGCACCCGCTGAAGAAGAAAGCAAGTAATTTTCTTATTAAAACCACAAATTAAAGCCGAGGATTTCCTCGGCTTTTTTGTTTTAAATCATTTTTGATTATAACACAATGAAAAAGTGCGTTTTTTGGTTGTTTTTTGAAAAAACGCCTTAAAATTGCTGGTTAAAATTATTTTTTTGTGCAATTTGCCGAACATTTTTTGTTTTTTTGTTAAAATCTATTGTAATTTTATTTTAAAAAGGTTATAATCAAATAAAACAAAAATAAGGGCAAAAGAAAAATGGATGCAGATATTAGAGTTTTTTTGAGCGGAATTAAAGAAAAAACGGGCATTGACGTTACCGTGTATGACGGGGAAGGCGAATTTGTTGCTGGCAACAATCCGGACAAAAAAGTCCCCACCGATTTTGAGGGTGTTAAAAGTTTTGCAAACTTAAATAAAACGCTTTTTTACATAAAGTATAAAAACAAAAGTTTTATCGGCGCTATTGACGGTGCTGGGGATATTGAACGCAATTACGCTTTTTTAATAGGCGAACTTGCAGAAAATTCTTCTTTTAAGGAATCTGGGCTTTCTAAAGATGAGTTTTATAAAGCCATTTTACTTGGTGAAACAAACCACGCGCAAGTTGCAAAATATATGCAAAAGTATAACTTTACTGATCAGCCGTGTTTCGTTATGGTCGTTACCGTAAAACCCAGCGCTAATAGTGACGTTAAAAACGTTCTTAAAACTTATGGTGTGGAAGGCAAAGATTTCGTTGTAGAAATTGATGAAAGACAACTTGCTTTTGTTAAATTTGTTGGCGACGACAGCGCGGAATATCAATCTTCTACCGAATACGCAGAGTTTTTAATGCAATCGGTTTATGAAGAAACTGGTGCAAAAATTAAAATTGCAATAGGTGGAACGGTTAAATACGTTGCGGATTTGAGTGATTCTTACGCACAAGCAATGACGGCTGTTAGAATGAGTAATGCCCTTCAATCTAAGGGGGACGTGCACTCTTTCAAAGAATATATGCTTATTAAAATGCTTGAAGACTTGCCTAAGTTTAAGTTGAACGAGTATCTTGAAATGTTGCTTGATTCTGGCGCAAAAGAAATCTTCTTTGATGAAGAAATGATTAACACCGCCGAAGAATTTTTGGAAAACAGCCTAAACGTTAGTGAAACTTCAAGAAAGTTATATCTTCATAGAAACACCCTAACTTATAGGCTTGATAAGATTGAAAAGGCTACGGGCTTAAACATTCGTAAGTTTTCTGATGCCATTACTTTCCGCCTTATAACCATACTTTCAAAGTTGGTAAAATAATCTATAATAAAAACCCGTGGACTACGGGTTTTTAGTTTAAAGGAGCGTATTTTGAATAACGAAAATAATAAAGTCAATCAAACGGAAAACACTAAAAAGAAAGAAAAAAACGATAACGGTGGCAAAAAAGTCGCACTTAACCGCGTACTTACCGTCGTGCTGGTTGTAATCTGTTTTTGCGCTACTTTTGCCGGCGGATATTTTTCACATTATCTGTTTGATAGCCACAATTCTATGGTCGCTAAAGACATAGTTACTATGATGGAGCAAGTAGGGTATATCTATGACCCTGTAACGGGGGAAGAGCGTGAAATTACAGAACAAGAAATTGCTGATGCATTAGTTGAAGCCTTTTTGGACGATTACGCTGCGTACTATACTGCGGAAGAATATAAGGCGGTTCAAGAAAACAAAAAGGGTAATTATAGCGGAACAGGCGTTGCATTTTTTAACGTAGAAGACCTTGTCATCGATCACGTAATTTTAAACTCGCCTTGCGATTGGGCGGGGGTAAAGGCTGGCGATATTTTAGTTTCCGCAGTAAATAGCGCGGGCGAAACGGTTAGTTTTTACACACTTGCAGATTATTTTAAGTTTGTCAATGAAATAGAAACAAACAAACCCTTTGAATTGACCGTTTCAAGAAACGGTCAACTCAATTCCGTTACGATTGCTAAAGAAAATTACGTTAAATCTTACGTTTATTATTGTGATAGCGGTGTAGAATATAAGTTTTTGTCGCAAGGCGGCGCTACCCCAAAAGGTAAAGAAATTGCTCTTGGCAGTTCAATGATTACTGACGACAGTATCGGTTATATACGCCTTGATGGATTTGAGGGCGGTGCGGCAAGTCAAATAGGTGATACGCTTAAATTTATGAAAAGCCGTGGTAAAACAAAACTCATTTTAGATTTAAGGGATAACGGCGGCGGAGCTATGAAAATTTTTACCGAAATTGCCTCTTATTTTATAGATAACGGGGGAAAAGCAAAAAGCCCCATTGCTTACTCGGTGGGTAAGTTGGGGGAAGAAACTTATAGTACTGATAAAAACCGCTTTAGTGATTTTTTAGATAAAATGGTGATTTTAGGTAATAAAAATACCGCGTCTGCATCAGAGTGTTTAATCGGTGCGATAGTAACTTACGGCGACCTTACTGATGGAATTCAAAGCGTAATAGTTGAAAAAGATAGTTTAGGCGTTGCCAAAACTTACGGCAAGGGTATTGTGCAAACAACTTATCAGTTGGTTTCTGGCGGGTCGTTTAAACTTACGACGGAAAAGATTATGTGGCCGGATAAAAAAACCAGTATTCACGGTGTTGGCATAACCGCGCAAATGGGCGCAACCGTTGCTGAAAACGGAAGTGCTTTAAGCGATGCTATTACGATGCTTAAAAACTAAGTTGCGTCTGAAAAATATTTGTTTAAGGTATAAACTATATCTTTATCGGCTATATTTGCGATAGGGCTAATACCAACTATATTCCGCTCCGAACTTTCGGGGCGGTTTTTCATTCCCTTTTCCATAAAATCTTTAATGATAGGTGCAATCGTTTCAAGGTCAATACTGCCAAGTGTTTTTCTTATATCGAAATTATTTTTTTCCAAAAGTGTTAAAACGGGTTTTAACTTGTCGCCGTATTCACTTGCAAAAAAAGATAATAAAAATTGTAATAATTCCATATTCACCCCGCTAACATTATATTATATGACTTTCATAATATGAAATTGAAAAAAATTTTTTATAAGGGGTGTAAAATGCAAGATTTTAACGATTACGTAAATAATACTGAAGATTTAGAAGAAATGCCTGAAGGTATGGACCCTAACGTTTTTAATATGGTATCATCACTTGCCCAAAAGTTTGATGGTAAAAGTCAAAACGAACTACTTATGGCAATCTATAGCGAGGCAAAGCGTGGTAAACAAAACGGCACGCTTACTAATAGTGATATAGATAACTTTGCCATGATGTTGTCGCCTATGCTTGATGATAAAAAGAAAAAACTTTTATATAAAGTGGTTAACGAACTTAAGAAGATTTAGCATTTGCAATTTTTTCTATTGCACGAATAAAATAATTGATTTCGTGCGCGCTGTTTTGTACGGCAAGGCTAACCCTAACAAGCCCCTCTTCATCTGTTTTTAAGAATTTATGCATAAGCGGTGCGCAATGAAATCCGCCACGCACGGCAATATCGTATTCGCTGTTTAATATATCTGTAACGGCGGTGCTTGGTATGTTTACTATCCTAAAAGAACATATCCCCACGCTGTTGGGGGCGGAAAAACATTCTACGTTGTCAATATTTTTAAGTTCGTTTATAAGCGTTTCCGTGCGGTTGTATAGGTGAGTACTAAAATTTTTTAAGTTGTTTTTAACGAAAGACGCGCCCTCTAAAAGCGCGGATATTGCGGGTAAGTTAAGCGTGCCTGCCTCAAGTTTTTCTGGGTAACAGTTGGGTTGAGTAGTGTTAAAAGTTTCCGTGCCCGTTCCACCGTATATTAAGGGTGAAATAGACACGGTGCTATCAAAAATAAGTACACCGCTACCCATAATTCCGTATAGACCTTTATGAGAGGCAAGGGCAATCATATTAAAACCGTCTTCTTTTAGGCTTAAAGGGATATGCCCACCGCCTTGCGCACCGTCTACTAAATGCAAAATATTATGCTTTTTAGCAAGTGAAGATATTTTTTTAGTGGGTAAAACTTCCCCCGTAACGTTAGATGCAGAAGTGGTTATTATAAGATAAGTGTTGGGCTTAATTTTATCAGCGATATTATCTATAAAAGGTTTATCTAATGTGGGGGATACGATGTCAAGTTCAATAAGCCCTTGTTCTTTTAAGAAAAATAGTGGGCGAAGAACGGAATTGTGTTCGTAAACGGTAGTTATGATATGACCGCCTTTTTTAAGCGTGCCGAAAATGGCTAAATTTAACGCCTCGGTGCAGTTTTTGGTAAACACAACTCTGTCAGCGCTTGCGCCGAAAAGTTCGGCTAAAACTTGCCTACAATTATTTACCGTTTTAGCACCAGTAATGCTAAGTCTATGCGAACTTCTGGTAGGGTTAGCGCATAAATACTTGATTACCGTTTGCGTTGCGTCTATTACGGCGTGTGGCTTAAAACCGCCAGTTGCGGCGTTATCAAAATAAATCATAAAAACTCCTTTGCGTAACAATTTAAACTTTTAAGTAATACTATATTGTATAGGCAAAAGTTTTCTTTTATGCAAAGGAGAAATGTTTTATGGAATACGTTATAATTGCCTTCCGCTCACGCGCGGAAACTGTAAGATTTTCTGAACTTTTACGCGCGCACGGAGTAAAAAACGAGATAGTTTCCACCCCAAAAGAGGCAGGCGTTGGGTGTGGACTGTCGGTAAAAATATCAAAAAATTTACTTCTTTACGTTAAAAACGCTGTGTTTAGTTCAAAATTAGGCTCGTTTGCGGGCTTTTTCTTGGTAACTATTTACGGCGAACGGCGCGTGGTTAGAAGTATTTAACTTAAAAAGACAAAAAACGCTTGTAAAATCCCCGTACTTTATGATAAACTAATTGCGGTAGATGATTATGAATAAAAAAACCGCAAAAGAAATTGTGGAAAAACTGTCGGGGATATTTACGGACAAGCCCGCACTAAAATTTTCCACGCCGTATGAATTATTGATAGCAGTAATTTTATCCGCACAATGTACTGATGAGCGGGTAAATAAAGTTACCGCAAAATTATTTGAAAATTATAATACGCCTGAGAAAATGCTTTCGTTATCTCAAGATGGCTTAGAAAAATACATATTTTCTTGCGGGCTTTATAAATCTAAGGCAGAGCATATTTTATCCGCCACTAAGGATATCTTAGAAAAGTTTAACGGTGAAGTTCCTAATACGCTTGATGAACTCCGTTCGCTTGCGGGCGTGGGCAGAAAAACTGCTAACGTGGTTTACAGCGTGGCTTTTAAGGGCGATGCAATTGCCGTGGATACGCACGTTTTTAGAGTTTCTAACCGCATAGGGTTAGTAAGCGCGCAAAACGTTCTTAATACAGAAAAAGGCTTAATGAAAATATTAGACCAAAAAGACTGGTCAAGGGCGCACCACTATTTAATATACTTGGGCAGAAGTTTTTGCAAGGCTAAAAACCCCGATTGTGAAAATTGCCCCATAAAAGAAGAGTGCGCAAAAAAGATTAAAAGGTGAGTTATGTTTATTGACAGAGCAAAAATTACAATTAAAGCGGGTGATGGCGGTAGCGGTATCACTTCTTTTATCCATTATAAAGGCAAGGTAAGTGGCGGTCCCGACGGTGGCGACGGCGGTAAGGGCGGAGATATTATTTTCGTTGCGGACAAGACTATGACCAGCCTTGTCGATTATTATTACAAAACGAAATACGTTGCTGGTAACGGTGAAAACGGTGGACCTAAGGACTGCTTTGGTAAGGGCGGTGAAGACTTGGTGTTAAGAGTTCCGCTCGGCACGGTTATTAAGGACGAAGAAACTGGCGGTATTATTGCCGATATGTTTACCGATGGGCAAAGAAAGGTCGTTTTAGTCGGTGGCGACGGCGGTAAGGGTAATGCGAAGTTTGCAAACTCTCGTAGGCACGCACCCCACTTTTCACAAACTGGCGAAAAGACAGAGGCAAAAAGGGTTCTTCTTGAACTTAAAACCATTGCAGACGTAGGTTTGGTTGGTTTCCCCAACGTTGGTAAGTCAACCGTATTATCTAAGATTACAAGGGCAAGACCTAAGATTGCAAACTATCACTTTACCACGCTTTCTCCTAACCTTGGTGTTGCAGATTACTATGATAATCAGTTCTTGGTTGCGGATATCCCCGGTCTTATTGAGGGCGCAAGCGAAGGTTTAGGTTTGGGCACGGAATTCTTAAGACATATTGAAAGAACAAGAATGCTCGTTCACGTAATCGATATTTCAGGCGTTGAAGGTAGAGATCCGTACGAAGATTATCTTAAGATTAACGCGGAACTAAAAAGTTACAGTAAAGAACTTGCTAAAAGAAAACAAATTATTGCAGTAAATAAACTTGATATTTACGGTGCGGAAGAAAATTTGAAAGAGTTTAAGGCTAAAATAGGCAGAAAACACAAAATTATTGAAATTTCTGCTATAACTGGTCAAGGCTTAGATAAACTCAAACAAGCCATTTATGACGTTTTAGTTAAACTTCCGCCTATTGAACCGTTAGAGTTTGAAGAATTTAATTACGTTAAACCCGATAGATTAGATTACGATATCTATAAAGAAGGCGAAACTTTCGTTGTTGTTGGCTCTTTAGTAGAAGTGTTAAAGCGTAACGTTGTTTTAGACGATATGAACTCGCTTGCATACTTCCACAAAGTGCTCCGTGATAGGGGTATTATCGCGGAACTTCGCAAAATGGGTGCAACCGATAAATCAACCGTTATTATCGGTGGCGAAGAATTTGAATTCGTTGATTAAGGAGAAATTTATGTTAACTTCAAAACAAAGAAGTGCTTTGCGTTCTATCGCATCAAATATTGAACCCGTTGCTCAACTCGGCAAAATGGGTGTAAACGAAAGTTTTATTGAAGGTCTTGATAAAGCCATTGAAAAGCGTGAACTCATTAAGGTAACCGTTTTAGAAAATTCTGGCGAAACCCCAAAAGAAGTTGGCTTTGAAATTGCTGAAAAGTTAGGTGCGGAATTCGTTTGCGCAACCGGTAGAAAACTTGTTTTCTATCGCCGTAGCCAAAATAATAAAATCGAACACATTGAATTTTAATTTTTAAGCTGGATTTTGTTGTGATGGCGTTGTGCCGAATAGCCTGCAAAATAACGCTAAGATTAAAAAGATTGCGCCTATTATTATATAATAAGTTTTTATAGGAACAAAGTAACTCATAATTAAGAAAATAAGCCCAAAGCCAAGGTTGGTTTTGGCTTTTTTCTTGCTTATTAAAACCCTAAACGCGGATAGGTTTAGTTTTTGTTTTTTATTAAAGGGGTATTTTTCTTTTGGTAAACTTTCTTTTTCGGCTAAATATTTATAAATCTTTTCTGGATAGACGCCCTCAATTCTTCCGCCAAATCGGGCGATAAAATCTGTTATATCTCCGCTAAATTTTTCGGCTAAAATAAAAGCGTTATCAGCCTTGCCAAGATAGTTAAAAACCCTTACTATATCCGTTTTGCTTACACCGTCAAAAGAAAATTTGGGGTAAACGAGCATATGCTTTTTTGCAAAGTATAGATAATTGCTTTTCTTTTCAACTTCTAAGCCGTTTGCCTTAAAAACGCTATAAAAAAAGTCGATTTGCTCTTTTTGTGTGTAAAGTGAAAGTTGACTGCACATAATTTCACAAGCGTCGCTTTCCGCTTTAGATAATAGAATGCGCTCTTTTCTCTTTTTTAAGATTTTAAAAACTATAAGCGCAATTAAACTTGCAAGCGTTATCGAAAAAATAAAGGCAAACGGGCGACTTACGGTAAATGATAAAAGAATAAAAATGAGCAAAAAGGTAATAAACGCGGTAAATACGGTATCCATTATCGTGGGCAATAGTGTTTTCATTTTAATCTCCTTTTATAAGGTTGATACTTTTATTGCCGTATTTAGTTTGATTTATACCGTGCTACATTTTTAATCTTTCAAAAAATCATTGATTTTATTTGTAAAATGTGCAATAATAAATATATGGAAAGAATTGGTATTTTCGGCGGAACTTTTAACCCCGTTCATATTGAACATGTGGAAGTTGTTCGCCACGCAATAGAAGAATTAAACTTGGATAGGCTTATAGTTATGCCTACTTTTATTGCGCCACATAAAACCGATATTCCGCTCCCTGCCAAGGACAGAATAAATATGCTTAAAATCGCGTTCAAGGACTTTCCTAAGGTGGAAGTTAGCGATTTTGAAATATTAAACGGTGGCAAAAGTTATACTTACCTTACCGTTGAACACTTCAAAAAAACTTTAGATGCGCACGTTTTCTTTATTTGCGGTGGTGATATGCTTACCAACTTCAAAACGTGGCGCTATCCTGAACGCATACTTTCTGCATGCGATTTAGCAGCATTTGGTAGGGAAGACTTTTTTACCGATTATAATGCGGAAAAAGCGCTGTTTTTAGAGCGCTTTAACAAAAGTTTTATTCAGTTAAACTACGTTGGAAAAAACTTTTCTTCAACAAAAATTCGCGTTTACTCAGCGTTTAATCTTCCGCTTGATAATTTAGTTCCAAAGGGCGTTGAAGAATATATCAAGCAAAACAACCTTTACGAGGGCGATTTTTACACCAAGTTCGTTTGTTCTAATCTTCCTTTTAAAAGAGCAAAACACACGGCAAACGTTGTAATTACAGCACTTAGAAAGGCAAAAGAACTTGGGCTTGATAAAGAAAAGGTTATGATTTCTGCAACCCTTCATGACTGTGCAAAATATATGGATTATAAGGCGATTGAAGGTTTTTCTTTGCCAAACGGCGTGCCCGACCCAGTTATTCACTCGTTTTTGGGCGCATTTGTTGCAGAGCACCGTTTAGGCGTTACCGATAATGAAGTTTTAGACGCCATACGCTACCATACTTCAGGTAAAGCCGATATGACAACGCTTGGCAAACTAATTTTCGTTGCCGATATGGTTGAAGAGGGTAGGGTTTACGATGGCGTTGATTATCTCCGTTCGCTTTATGAAAAAGAAGACTTTGAGTTTTGTTTTAAAGAGTGCTTAAGAGAAGAAATGTTGCACTTGAAAAACAAAGGTCAGCCTATCTATGAAGAAACTATAAACGCGTTTAATTATTACTGTAAATAAATTAAAAAAGGAAATATATTATGGATTCAAAAGAATTTGTTCAAAAAATTTGTGAAGTTTTATCTGACCGCAAGGCTGAAGATATCGTTACCATTGACCTTAGCGGTAAAACTGAAGTTGCTGATTATTACGTGGTGGCAAGCGGTCGTTCTATGACTCACACTCGTTCACTTATCGACCACGTTGAAGAAGAAATGGATAAACTTGGCGTTGCGCCTATCCGTCGTGAAGGCGTAAGGGAAGGCCGTTGGTGCGTTCTTGATTACGGCGACGTTATAGTTCATCTTTTCAACGACGAAACCAGACTTTTCTATCATTTAGAAAAACTTTGGGGCGACGATAAGAATATTGAAAAATATTAAGCCAAATAAACGGTGCAATACTGCGTTAACTGCTTTGTGCTTGGACTTCGATAACCAAATGGGTTGTAAGTCTAATAAACTGCGCAAAAATACTTAGTTTTCAGTATTACTGGGCTTTTTTGACGTAAATTCTATCTACTTGTGATGGGTCTATCTCAATAGTTCTTATAACTGGTGGTGATTTTGGCGGTTTTTCACGCTTAGGCGGTGCGGGTTTTGGTGGTTCTTCTTGTATAACTGTTTTTTTAGGCGCATATTTTTGAATTGTTAAAATAAGCGTTTTTGCTAAAAAAACTATTACTAAGCTTATAAAAAATAAAATTAAAACCCCAAACATCCCAAGTGAAAACGATACTATAAATTCGTTCATAACTCACCTCTAAAAAAACTTTAACACAAAAACGAGCGTTTTTACTGAAAGTATTTGTTGATAAATGATATTTTTTGTTTGTTGATAAATAAATTATCAAAAACCCTTATATTTACTTTACAAACGAGTTAAATAAATATAAAATATAATTACAATTAAATTGAAATTCTTTGGGGCGGGGTGTAAATCCCCACCGGCAGTTATAGTCTGCGAGCCTTTTTTAGGCAGATTGGGTGTGATTCCCAGACCGACGGTTAAAGTCCGGATGGTAAAAGAATTGTGTTTTTTCCGCGCGCGGAAAAATTTTTCACGCTGCAATCAAAGTAGACGCTCCAAAAGATATTTTAGGAGCGTTTTATTATGAATAGTGACTTGGCAAAAGAAAAGACAACAAAAAAGAATAGACCGTTATTCACCACGCGTGCGCTTGCTGGTTGCGCAATATTTACTGCTTTAGCATACGGCGTTTCATTTTTAGAATTTTCTTTGTTCCCTACTTCAGCCGTGTTCTTTTTGAAACTTGATTTTTCAAACGTGTTTATAATGCTTGCAGGGTTTATGTACGGACCTATTGCAGCACTTTTAGTAGGGGTTGCAAAAGAACTTTTATGCCTTATAGGTTCTTCAACTTGGGGCGTTGGGCAAATTGCAAACATGGCGGTTATTTTAATTTACGTGTTGCCCCCGTCTGTCGTTTATATGTTTAAGCGCGGAATCAAAGTTGTTATTATCAGCCTTTCAATATCTTGCGTAATGCAAACGATATTTGCGCTTATCGTAAACAGATTTATAACCTTTCCGCTTTACGGAATGTTAGATATTTTTGAAGAAGTGTTTTGGCTGTTAGTTGCGTTTAATATTATCAAGTCGGTATCAGTAAGTATTTTAACCATACTTTTATATAAAAGAGTAGGGTTTATTTTCGAAAAAATTAAGATTAAATAAGTAAGTTTTTATGGAACTCATTTCAAAAAGTCAAAGTCAAACTGAAGAAATTGCGTTTGAATACGCAAAGACCTTATCCCGTGGAGAAGTTGTGCTCTTAAAGGGAGATTTAGGTGCGGGCAAAACCCATTTTGTAAAGGGTGTTGCGCGCTATTTTGGTTTGGACGGCGTAACCAGCCCCACTTACGCATACCTTAATACGTACGGTGATTTTATTTATCATTATGATTGTTACCGTCTATCTTGTGGGGAAGATGCGCTTATGCTTGGGCTTACCGATTACTTTAACGGCGATAATATTTGCTTTATTGAATGGTCGGAAAATATTGAAGACGTGTTGCCGGAAAACTGCAAAACTGTTAAAATAGAAAAACTTTCAGACACGGAAAGAAAAATTACATTATGAATTATTTAGCAATTGACACAAGCGGTAAAAATCTTACCGTAATAATTAAAAAAGGCGAAGTTATCCATAAATTCCACGATGACGAGTGTGGTATTAATCATTCGGTTAGGCTTATGCCCAAGGTGGAAGAACTTATGGAAAAGGCAAACTTTTCATTAAGTGATGCCGACTTTTTTTGCGCGGTTACGGGCGCGGGCTCTTTTACTGGTATAAGAATTGGCGTTGCTACCATTAAAGCACTTTGTTTTGCAACGGGTAAACCCACTTTGGCGGTAACTTCTTTCGATACGCTTGCGTATAATGAAAAAGACGGTAAGGTTTTGGCGCTTATCGACGCAAAGCACAACGGTTTTTACGCGTGTGGATATGAAAATGGAAAGGTTGTTTTTAATCCTGCCTATTTAATGCGCGACGCTGTAGAGGTGCTCGTTAAAGAATATGATAAAATAGTTTCTTTTGAAGAAATTAACGGCTTTAATGTAAAAGTTGTGTCTGTTGCAGACGGACTTATCAATGCCGTTGAACAAAAACAAGATGAAATTTCTTCCGATATTGAAACGCTTACTCCTTTATACGTAAGAAAGAGTCAAGCGGAGGAAGGCAGATGATAGTAAAGACCTTAAAAAAAGATAATATTGACGAAATTTTAAGTCTTTACGCGTTAGATTTTGCCGACGGTTGGAATAAAAACATGTTAGAGAGTGCGTTTGACGGCGGAAGATTTTTGTGCCTTGGCGCATATGAAAACGATATTTTAGTGGGCGTTATAACGCTAAGCATATCCATTGACGACGCTGATATCGAAGGCATAGTTACTAAAAAAGAATTTAGAAACAAAGGCGTTGCAAGTTTACTTTTTGACAGCGCAAAAGATATCTTAAAGAATAAAGGTATACAAAAAATTCTTTTGGAAGTTAGGGAAACTAATGCGATAGCGATAAGTTTTTATAAAAGTAAAGGCTTTAATCAGATTGCTGTTAGACGCCGTTATTATCCCGATGGGGAAAACGCGCTTATCTTTATTAAGGAGAACTAATTGACTAAATCAATCGGTGAAAATGCAAAAGATACCGAGGCGATTTTGTTTTTACACGGCTACCTTTCAAGTGGTGCGTCATTTTACAATCAAATAAAATATTTTTCTAAATTCTTTAGCGTTTTTGCGCCCGACTTAAAAGGTTTTGGTCAAAACAAAGGTATGGAAAAAGCGTATACGCTTGATGATTATATTGACAGCGTTGAAGAATTTAAGTATAAGCATTCAATTAAAAAACCACATATAGTGGCGCATTCTTTCGGTGGAAGAATTGCTATAAAAGCGTGCGCGCTAAACGAAAATTTTTGTGATAGATTAGTGCTTACCGGAAGCGCAGGATTAAAACCAAGGCTTACCTTAAAAAAGTTGGTTAAGAAAACTGCGTTTAAGGTGCTTAGCAAATTTGTTGATAAAAGTAAACTCATCGCGTTTTATTCAAGTGATTATAACTTGCTTGAACCGATAATGAAAGAGAGTTTTAAGTTAATAGTAAACGAGCATTTGGATAATTATTTGGGAAAAATAAAAAACCAAACGCTTATAATTTTTGGTAAAAACGATAAAGAAACGCCACTTTATATGGCAAAACGCCAAAATTTAGCAATTAAAAATTCTAAGTTGGAAATAATTGCTAACGCAGGGCATTTTTGCTTTATTGATAAGCCTTACGCTTTCAACTTAAAGTTAAGCGAATTTTTACTGGATAATTAGGAGAATATATGTTACCTACAAGCGTGCAAAACTTCAGCCAATTATTTACGGGTGATCAAATTTTGGTCTACCTTTCGTTTAGCGTGCTTAATACTATATTGTTGTTTTTTGCATCAATGAAGTTTATTTTAGTTCTTCAACAATGCGGTTACCGTGGTAAAAGATATTTTAAGTGGCTTTCGAATAAAGACACGCCGTATATGTCGCGCTTAATGTTGCTTTGCATGTTGGCGTTTTTGTTCTTCTGCGTGTTGAATTTATGTTTTACCCCCGTTATGAACGGGCTTTTTGGTGATAACGGTGAAACGGTTGCATCTTACGTGGGGTTGTTTTCTTACGCGCTTTTCGTTGTGATGTATATAAATACGGAAAAGAGCGTAAACGCTAAAGTTCCGCTCAAAAAAACTAAGCGTTTAGTAAGACTTTGCACAACTTATTTATTAGTGTTGTTTGCAATATCTTTCGGCTTAATTACTTTAATAAATTATCTTGCATTCATTATCGGTAACGAAGCGCTTGCAATACTAAGACTTTCTTTAATTTGCGTTATGCCTATACTTATTCCGTATATGCTTTTTATCGCATACGCTATTAACGAGCCGTTAGAAACGGTTATTAGAAAGTATTATATTCGCCGTGCCGTGCATAAACTTGAAAATACCGACGTTTTGAAAATTGGTATTACGGGCAGTTACGGTAAAACGAGCGTTAAAGAAATTTTAAGAACCATTTTATCTCAAAAATATAGAGTTCTTGCCACGCCTGAATCTTATAACACACCGCTTGGTATTGCAATTGCGGTTAAGCAATTAGATAGTACGCATGATATTTTTATTGCTGAAATGGGTGCAAGAAGTAAGGGTGATATTAAAGAACTTGCCACTATGGTTAAGCCCCAGTACGCGGTGCTTACTGGTATAAACAACCAACATTTGGAAACTTTCCGCACCATAGAAAATACCAAGAACACAAAGTTTGAACTTTTTGAAACTTTAACAGAAAAGGGCGTAGGTTTTTTCTCTAATGATAATGAAAACGCTTTAGAACTTATGGCTCGCTTTGACGGTGAAAAGTATTCCGCTGGTGTCGAGGGTGAAAATTTAATAGTTAAGGCAACGGATATTAAAACCGATTGTAACGGCATGAACTTTACACTTATATTTAACGGTGAACAGTCCGTTCAATGTTCAAGCGTGCTTTTAGGCAAGCACAACGTTTCAAATATTTGCTTGGCATCAGCCGTGGCGTATAAAATAGGGCTTACGCCAAAGGAAATTGCAAACGGAATTAACCGCATTAAGTCTATCGAACACCGCTTAGAACTTATGCCCAACAATAAAAAAATAGTGCTTATTGACGACAGTTATAACGGCAACGAAAGTGGCGTTGAGGCTGCTATGGAAGTGCTGGATTCTTTTAAGGGTAGAAAAATCGTTTTAACCCCGGGCTTAGTGGAACTTGGTAAGGCTGAAAACCTTATGAATATGAAACTTGGCAAAATTTTATCTTCACATGCAGATATAGTTATAATCATCGGCAAGCACAATGCTGAAATGATTATTAACGGTTTGATTGAAAGTGGTATGCCTCGTGAAAATATCAAGTTTGCAAAATCACTTTCTAAAGGCAACGAAATCTTAAACAGCATTATGAAAGAAGGGGATATTGTATTGTTTGAAAACGATCTTCCCGATAATTATAACTAGTTTTAAGGCATATATACTGCGCAATACTTTGTCAAGCGAAAGTTTGACTTGATTGCGTACAGCAAGTACGCGCACTGCGCCAAACTTTGCATTTCCGCGTCTTGCTTGCATCTATGCCTTAAAACACATATAAATGGGCGAGTATCCACGCTTGTTTCTAAACCCTTATAATATTTCCAAAATTCTTGGTTTTAGGGTTAAAATATAACTTTATATAAAACTACATATCAAAAAATAATAAAAGCACCAAAGCGGAAAAATTTTTGCGGAGGTGTTTTTTTAATTGAAAAATATAGCGGTCTTTTTTGGTGGCAAGTCAGTTGAACACGATATTTCTATCATTACGGGCGTTATGTCGTTAAATTCGCTTGCAAAAGATAGTTATAACGCTATTCCCGTTTATATTGACAAGAGTGGTGAGTGGTTTAGTGGGGATAGTTTGTTTGACCTTGATAACTTTAAGAGTTTAGATGTTAAAAAGTTAAAAAAGGTTACGCTGATTGGTGGCGATAATTGTCTTTACCAAGTAAAGGGTAAAAGGCTTAAAAAACTTTTTAATTTATCTTGTGCAATTAACTGTATGCACGGAGAACGCGGAGAGGACGGCGCTTTAGTGGGTGTTTTAGAAATGTGTAAAATTGCGTATTCTTCGCCAAAAATGTTGCCGTCAAGTATTTGTATGGATAAAGCATTTACAAAAATCGTTATGAAAGGGTTGGGCATAAGCACTTTGCAAGGCATAGAAATAACCGATGCGGGGGATATTGAAAATTACAGTTCGTTTCTTAAATACCCCGTTATGGCAAAGCCCAACCGCTTAGGCTCAAGCATAGGCATAGGTAGGGCAGATAATAAAGAAAAACTTATCGCTTGCGTAAATTACGCGCTTAAGTTTGGGGAAAGCGTTGTTATTGAGCCGTGTTTAACTGATTTTATAGAAATAAATTGCGCGTGTTATAAAGATGTAGACGGAAAAATTATTCTTTCTGAGTGTGAGCGCCCCGTGGGTAGAGAAAGCGTTTTGACTTTTAGTGATAAATACGAGGGCGGAAAGCGTGTGTTCCCTGCGGATATTGATGAAAAGTTGGCGGTAAAAATTAAAAAAATAACGGCAAAAATCTACCAAAAACTGCATTTTAGTGGCGTTATCAGGGTGGATTATTTTATAAGTGGCGGAAAGATTTTTGTCAACGAAATCAACTCTGTTCCAGGCTCGCTTGCGTATTACCTTTTCGGCAATAAACTTTCAACGCTGACTGAAATGTTATCGAGTATGATAGAGGGGGCGGAAAAAGATTTTAGCGTGGCGCAAACTTACCAAACGGAGTTTAAGTCGGGCGTGCTTGGCGGTTGTGTGGGTAAGGGCGCAAAAGCGCATAAAAAAGATTGATAATAATTATACTTAAATCAAATATGCGTTAATAAATTAAATACTTGTCAAAAAATCTTCTTCCGTGTTACAATAAACATACTTAAAAGAAGGAGATTTTTTTATGGAAAAGATTAAAATGATTACGCCGTTAGTTGAAATTGACGGTGATGAAATGACCAGAGTTATTTGGAAATGGATTAAAGAAATTTTAATTGAACCGTTTGTTGATCTCAATACGGAGTATTATGACTTAGGGCTTAAAAATCGTGATATGACCGATGATAAGGTTACGCTTGACAGCGCGCTTGCAACTTTAAGGTACGGCGTTGCGGTTAAGTGCGCAACTATCACCCCCAACGCACAAAGGGTAGAAGAATATTCTTTGAAAAAGATGTACAAATCACCTAACGGCACGATTAGGGCTATGCTTGATGGAACGGTATTCCGCGCACCTATTTTAGTAGACGGTATAACACCGTATATTCCCACGTGGAAAAAGCCTATCGTTATTGCCCGCCATGCTTACGGCGACATATATAAGGCAGTAGATGGCAGTGCGGGTGTAGGCAAGGCAGAACTTGTGTTTACCGATAGAGAAGGCAATAAGACTGTTAAGACTATTCATGATTTTGATAGTGATGGGGTTGTAATGGCAATGCACAACACCGATAA
>JAZLCJ010000006.1:0-24606 GCA_045614185.1 Christensenellaceae bacterium
CCTATTCTTACCGATAGTGGTGGATTTCAGGTTTTCTCGCTCGCTAAGCTTAATAAAATTAAAGACGACGGCGTGTGGTTTAACTCTCACGTAGACGGAAGTAAACACTTTATCTCTCCAGAAAAAGCAATCGAGATTGAAAATAATCTCGGCGCTGACATAATTATGGCATTCGACCAATGCTCGGAATACGGCGCAGACTATGCTAAAAGTCGTGAGGCTATGGATAGAACGCTAAAATGGTTAGACCGTTGTTATAATTACCATAAAAACGATAATCAAGCCTTATTTCCAATAGTTCAAGGCAATATGTATAAAGATTTAAGAGCAACTAGCCTCAAAGAAACTATTCCATATGCTAAATACGGCATTGGTATAGGTGGATTATCAGTTGGCGAGCCTAAAGAGATAATGTATGACGTTATGGATAGTATGTTGCCTTCTTACCCAACGCATATTCCACGTTACTTGATGGGAGTTGGTAGCCCTGATTGCTTGGTAGTAGGCGTTATACGTGGTATAGTTATGTTCGTCTGCGTTTTAGCAACTAGAATTGCAAGAAACGGCACGGCGCTTACTTCAAACGGCAAAATAGTAGTTAGAAACGGCATCTACAAAGAAGACTTTACGCCGTTAGACCCAGAATGCGATTGCTACGCTTGTCAAAACTACTCAAAAGCATATCTTCGCCATATGATTAACGTGGGCGAAATGATGGGCGGTATGATGATAAGTTTACACAACATCACATACCTTAATAACCTTATGGAACAGGTGCGCTCTGCAATTATGCAAGACGCGTTTAGTGATTTTGCAAAAGAGTTTTACGCAAAGACGGGGGATACTTATCCTAAGTTTAATTAGCGGTTTTTGGCGTAAAAGTAATTTAAGGTGAAAAACGCTTGCTTTTACGCGTTAAAAAGTATAGAATATAATCAAATATTAGATTTAAGGAGATAAAATATTATGTATATGTTAAATTTACTTGACGGAAACGAAACACCTTGGGGTTCATATATTCTTATGGGTGTAATGCTTATTGCCGTTATCGGTATGATGATTTGGTCAAGCATTAGCAACAAAAAGAAACAAAAAGAAGCCCAAAACATGGTTAACACCTTGAAAATTGGTGATAGAGTTACCACTATCGGTGGCATTTGCGGTTTCGTTGCTCAAATTAACGATGCTGAAAACACTTTCGTTTTGGAAACCGGTTTAGAAGGCAACAAGTCTTTCGTTAAGTTTGACAAGGGCGCAATTTACAAAACCGCTCCTGCACAAGGTGCTGAAGTTGCTGTTGAAGAAAAGAAAGAAGAAAAGCCCGCTGAAGAAGTTAAGCCTGAAAAGAAAGCAAAAAAGGCTAAAAAAGCAGAAAAGGCTGAATAATTTTAAGTCATAAAAATTAAACCCCTTGCGTACTATGTAATATAGACAAGCAGGGGGTTTTTTCATGAGTGAAAAAGTTGAAAAGAATACTTTTATATCGTCAATAATAAAAGCGTCGGCGTTATCGGTGATAATTTCGCTTATAAGCGCGCTGATATTTGCGTTGATTTTATCGTTTACCAACTTAGATAACGGGGTGATAAAAGCGGTAAATCAGTTTATAAAGATACTCTCCGTATTTTTGGGTTGTTTTTTCTTTATAAAAGATAGTGCAGGGCTTGTAAAAGGGCTTATAGCAGGCGCGTTATCTTGCGCTATTACTTACCTTATATTTTCCATGGTAAGTTTAGGTGGAATAAGTTTTGGTGTAAGTTTTTTTATAGACCTTATCTTTACGGCGGTAATAGGTGCTATAAGTGGAATAATTTCCGTCAATACTAAAAAAGATTAAATAAAAAGGACTGTAATAAATTTATACAGTCCTTTTTTTATTAGTTTAAGTTCATTTCTGCATGGAGCATAAGCATACTAAGTGTGGTAATCGCCGCCGTTTCGGTGCGCAAAATTCGTTTGCCAAGTGAGATTGTTTTTGCGCCCGCGCTTAAAACCCCGTCTATTTCTTTTTGTGAAAATCCGCCTTCAGCACCTATTAAAACCCCTATCTTCATATTTGGTTTTATTTGTGATAAAAGGTCTTTTGTCGCTTGCATGCCCAGTGCGTTTTCATACGGCACTATAAACAAGTCGTAATTAACTATTTCATTTATTGCTTGTGAAAAGGTTAAGGGAAGTTCAACTTTTGGAATAATAGAGCGTTTACATTGTTTAGCAGCGCTTTCTGCAATGGCTTGCCAGCGTTCAACTTTTGAACTTTGTTTTTTCTTTTCTATTTTTACTATAGAGCGTTCAGTTTCTACGGGGATAACCTTTTCCGCGCCAAGTTCAACCGCCTTTTGAATAATAAGTTCCATTTTGTCGCTTTTAGGAAGGCCTTGAAAAAGGGTAATGCTTATGGGCAAAGAAGTGTCTTGAAAGTTTTCTTTTATTATACTTGCTAAAACTTTGTCGCTTTCAATTTTTTCTAAACTGCAAAGATGGCTTTCGCCGTTTACGCTTATTAAAAATTCGTCGCCAACCTTAAAGCGCAATACGTTTACTATATGGTTAAAATCATTTCCGCAAATAGTTACGCTTTCGCCGTCTATTTGTTCTTTGGTAATAAAAAAATTATACATAATTTATCCTTAAATTAAATGGTCCACTCACCGTTAGAAAAGAGAGTGAATTCTTCTCCGTTATCCGTTACGCCCGTAACTGATAAATCTTCAGTTCCTATCATAAAATCTATATGTTCGGTAGAATCGTTAAGACCGAGTGATTTTAGTTGTGATTTTGATAGTTTGTCGCCGTCCATAACGGTGGTGGGGTAGCCTTTACCTATCGCTAAATGGCAACTTGCGTTTTCATCAAAAAGCGTGTTGTAATATAAAATTTTACTCTTTGCAATGGGCGAATTTTTACCTATAAGCGCAACTTCGCCAAGACGGAGTGTGCCTTGGTCGGTTTGAAGAAGTTGTTTTAATGTTTCATAACCTTTTTCAGCGGAAAAATCTACTACTTTACCATTTTTAAAAGTCAATGAAAAACCGTCTATAACTTGACCGTTTTCACAAAGGGGAAGCGCGGATTTTAGCGTGCCGTCCACCCTTAATCTATGAGGTGCGGTAAAAACTTCTTCAGTAGGAAGATTTGCTATAAATGAAAGCCCGTCTTTAGCCGTTTCTTTAGCGGAAAGCCACTTGTGATTATCACAAAGCCCAACTTTAATATCAGTACCGATAGAGTTCTTAAAATGCAGATATGAAAATCTTGCTCTGTTTAAGAATTCCGCACGGCGTTCTAAGCGTTCAATATGTTCTTCCCACGCTAAAACGGGGTCGGGGGCATCTAAACGCATAGCCTTTTCTATTGCATCGGATAAGTCCTTTTCAGGGTTTTTAGATAGGGGGAACACTTGTTTTGCCCAAGCGTGAGTAGGTACGGAAATAATACACCATCTAATGCCGTTTTCCATTATAGAATCAGAAAACTTCTTTAACGCCTTGGCGCGCGCCTTAGCAACTTCACCAATTTTTTGCGCGGGGATATCTTTTAGTAAAGACGGATCGTCCGCAGAAACGGCTATATAGCAAAAATCGTTTTCAACAAGGTCGTTTTTGCTGTCTACAAGCCATTTGGGGATAACTTTTAAGTCTTCGGTCTTAGCGTAAGTATAGTTTAGTTTATCAATGCTTTCACAACTCCAACGCACCCTTACGATTTTTGCGCCAGCCTCGTAACCCGCTTGAGTTAATGCCTCGGCAACTAAAGGTTTTTCAACAGGGCAAGCAATTTCTAATCCTTGACCTTTTTGAAGATTTACGCCTATTTTTACCACTAATCGTGCATAGTTTAATAAAGTTTTACCCGTCAACATAATTCACCAAATAAGTTTAATTGTATTTACATTTTAAACAACTACTTAATCGTTGTCAAGTAGAATAATGTCGAAAGGCAAAATTGAAAAAAAACAAGGTGTTTTTATAAAAATTATAAAAAAATACGGATATATCGTTAAAAAGCAAAGCGCATATTGACAAGTTTACATTTATAGTATATAATAGTTAAGTTAAACAAATTAACTTGGGTTTTTATGGCAATTATTGATAAAATACAAGCGCCTAATAGCGTAAAACAACTTAATATTGATGAATTAAATGGTCTTGCGCAAGAAATTCGTGCACGCATTTTGGAAGTTGTTAATAAAAACGGCGGGCATCTTGCGTCTAATTTAGGGATTGTTGAAACGACTATTGCACTTCATTACTGTTTTGATTTTACCACCGATAAAATCATTTTTGACGTGGGGCATCAATGTTACGCGCATAAAATTTTGTCGGGCAGAAACGAAAAGTTTTCTTCTCTTAGGCAAAGTGGTGGAATTTCAGGCTTCCCTGATAGAAGTGAAAGCGAGTTTGACGCTTTTGGCACGGGGCATGCAGGAACTTCGCTTTCGGCAAGTTTAGGATATCTTACCGCGCGTGATAAATTGGGTGAAGATTATTTTGTAGTAACCGTCGTTGGGGACGGCGCGCTTGTTAACGGACTTAACTTAGAGGCGCTTACTCATTCTAATTATAAACCTAAAAAACATATCGTTATCTTAAACGATAACGGAATGTCTATTTCTAAAAACAAAAACGGTTTTTACCGTTATCTATCAAAAAGAACGGCTAAGCGAAGTTATCTCCGCGGTAAAAAAGGTTTAAGAAAAATCTTTGGCAATTCTTTTATTTCAAAAGCGCTTGTCGGCTTTAGAGATTTTATCAAAAGAATAGTTAAAAAAGATGATTACTTTGAAAGCCACGGCTATAAATACGTGGGCGTTGTTGATGGAAACGATTTAAAAGAACTTATCAAAGTTATTGAAGACGTAAAGTACGCATCTACTGAAAAGGCTGTTTTCTTACACGTTAAAACAACAAAAGGCAAGGGCAAGAAAGAGGCGGAAGAAAATGCGGAAACTTATCACGGCGTTGGTGCGCAGTATAAAAGCGAATCGGGTAATTTTTCTCAAACGCTTGGCGATAAACTTTGCAACTTAATTGAAAAAGATAAAAAAATAGTAGCAATAACCGCTGGAATGAAGGACGGTACTGGGCTTTATAAGGTTGAAAACCTTTATCGTGATAACTTTATTGACGTGGGCATTGCTGAAGAATTTGCGGTTACTTACGCATCGGGTATGGCACTTGGTGGGTTAAAACCTGTGGTTGCAGTATATTCAACCTTTATGCAACGCGCATACGACCAAATTTTGCACGACGTGTGCTTGCAAAATTTACCCGTGGTATTTTGTCTTGACCGCGCTGGATTTGTCGGTAAAGACGGCAAAACGCATCAAGGCGTGTTTGATTTAAGTTATTTAACGCATTTACCCAACCTAACTATTTTAGCGCCTACCACTACGGCTGAATTAGAAGACGCGTTAGATTACGCTCTATCACTTTCAAAACCCGTTGCTATACGCTATCCTAAAAACACTACGATTATTCAAGACGCGCCTAAATTTATAGATGCGCCTTGGAATAGGATTAAAGAAGGTAAAAAGGCAACCATATTAGCGGTTGGCCCTAATATGCTTTCAATTGCGCAAGAAGTTGCAAAAGAAGTGGCAGACGTTGGCGTGATTTCCGCAAGGACGGTTAAACCGCTTTGCGCTAAAACGCTTGAAGATATTAAAGATAGCACTATTATTACGCTTGAAGAAAACAGCGTAATAGGTGGTTTTGGTGCGCTTGTTAACGGATATTACGCTAAAGAAAATATTAGCGCAAAAATTGTTAACTTTGGCGTTAAAGACGAGTTTGTTTCACACGGCACTATTAACGAACAGATTAAGGAAAACGGCTTGGCTAAAGAAGAAATTATTAAAGTAATAAATAAGGCTTAAGATAAAGAGGGTTTTTATGAATAAGCACTTAAAAACAGCGGTGTTATTACTGCTCGATATACTCATTTATATAGGCGCGTGGTCATTATATTTATTTTTTGGCAAACAAGGCATTACGGCTATAAACGAGCTTTGGTTGTTTATAGTTATCGGCTTAGCGCTGATGGTTTTATTAAACTTTGCTCTAAAAGTTTACTCGATAATGTTGCGTTACGCAGGTTTTAACGACGGTATAAGATTACTTATCGTCGCTACGGTTATGACCGCATATCACATACTTGTTGAAACGGGTGTTTTTGGTGCAATCGGTCAACTGTCAACTATTATTTCAGTTGTTTTATTCTTTGGTTTATTCTGTACCAGATTTATAAAGAGATTTATAACGACTATCAGTAAGTTGATAAAAAACTTCCGCACGGCTAAAAATGAAAATAGAGTTTTGGTTGTGGGTGCTGGTAGTGCGGGCAGTATGCTCATTAGAGAAATGAGAACTTCAGAGCGTTACGGATTAAATCCTGTTTGCGCTGTTGATGACGATGAGCAAAAACAAAACAGCCACATTGACGGCGTAAAGATTGTCGGCAAGACTTGCGATATTCAAGAAGTTGTAAAAAAATATAAGGTTGACCAAATTGTAATTGCTATACCTTCCGCATCAAAAAAGACCATAAGTAAAATTGCAACCGAGTGTCAAAAAACCAAGTGCGATACAAAGATACTTCCGGGTATTTTTCAGTTTACAAGCGGACAAATTTCAATATCAGATATTAAGCCCATAAGCATAACCGACCTTTTAGGTAGAGAACAAGTAACCGTAAACTTAAACGAAATTATGGGTTACATAGAGGGCAAAACGGTATTAGTTACGGGTGGCGGTGGTTCAATCGGTAGTGAACTTTGTCGTCAAATTGCCGACCATAACCCCAAAGAACTTATTATTTTGGATATTTACGAAAACAACGCGTACGATATTCAACAAGAACTTATAAGAAAAATTCCCAATCTTAACCTTACCGTGCTTATTGCAAGCGTAAGAGATAGGGTAAAGATTAGAGAAGTTTTTAATAAATATAGACCGCAAATCGTTTTCCATGCGGCGGCGCACAAGCACGTTCCGTTAATGGAAACAAGCCCGTGTGAGGCAGTTAAAAATAACGTGGGCGGAACGCTTAACGTTGCTGAAACGGCTGGCGAATTTAACGCTGAAAGGTTTATTCTTATCAGTACGGACAAAGCCGTTAACCCCACAAACGTTATGGGCGCAACCAAGCGTATTTGTGAAATGATTATTCAAACTATGGATAAGCGTTATGATAATACTGATTACGTTGCGGTTAGATTCGGTAACGTTTTAGGTTCAAACGGTTCGGTTATTCCGCTATTTAAAAAGCAGATTGAAGAGGGCGGGCCTATCACCGTTACGCATAAAGATATCGTTCGTTACTTTATGACTATCCCAGAGGCTGTAAGTTTAGTATTGCAAGCAGGTGCTTATGCAAACGGTGGTGAAATTTTCGTGCTCGATATGGGCGACCCCGTAAAGATTTACGACCTTGCGCTAAATATGATTCGCTTAAGCGGTTTAGAGCCGTTTGTGGATATTGATATAAAGATTATGGGTTTAAGACCTGGCGAAAAACTTTATGAAGAACGCCTTATGGAAGAAGAAGGTCTTGCTAAAACCCAAAATGAAAGAATATCCATAGGCAAGCCTTTGGATATTGATGAAAAAACTTTATTTTCTAAGATTGACAGCCTTTTAACGTCAGCAAAAGAAGAAAGCGAACAAATGAAAGATTTGGTGCACGAATTAGTTCCCACTTACGTTATAGATAGAAGATAATAAATTAAAAAGACAAGCAAATCGCTTGTCTTTTTTTAGTGGTAAATATTCAATTTCGTTGTGATGTTCAACAATTACTAATAATATGGTTACTATAAACATCAACGGCATAATATTAAATTCGCAAGTGTCTATCATACCGTAAACTTCCATAATAGTAAACGCAACAACCATGAAAGTGTTAAACTCTCTATGATGGCGCATCAGTAAGCGGTATCGTTTATAAAAATAATAGATATACGCGATAAGCCCAACCACACCCATAGTTGCTATTACGTGAAAGAAAGTTGAGTGGAAGTTGTACGCTAAAATTAGTGAAGTGCCCAGAGTGGCATCTTCAGGGGCGTAACCTATTCCAACGCCAAAAACAGGGTATTTTGCAAATAATTCTAACGCAGTTTTATAAATTTGAGTTCTTCCGCTGTCAACAAACAAGTTGTCTTTTATTTTGTCTACTATCGGTAGAGTGCCCGTTTCTATGAGTGAGAGTGTAACTATTAAACAGCCGACAGCAACTGCAAGACACCCTAAGCATAACAAATAAAATCTCAACTTTTTATTGGCGTAGATAAACGCGTAAACACAAAGAATAGGAAAGGCAACCATCGAAACGCCCAAACATCCGTCGCTACCCGTAAGGTACATGGCGCGGTATAAAAAAGCAATTACAATAGCCCAAAGTAACATTCTTTTAGAGTTTACCAAAAGGTAAAAGCCAGCGGGGATTGTAAGTAATAATAATGACGCAACGCCGTTTACGTTGTTCCAACCGATATCAAAGGTTACAATGCCTTCAACTTCCTTTTCAAAAAGATAATCGTTTACAAAAAGGTCAGCGTAACAAACAAGCCCTAAAAGAACTAATCCTATGCAAAAATATTTGGTAATATCAAAATTTTTAGGTGGATTAATTCCGTTTGTAAAAACAAGGTAAACTAAAAGAATTATCGGGCCCGTGCCTATTCTTGAAACTAAACCTTTGTGGTAATAAGTAAAAATTCCGTCTGCAAAAAGTCCGCTTAATAAAAGCGATATTGAAACTATGATAATAGATAGAAACAGACTGCCTTTTTTGAATTTTTTAGGGAACAATATAAAGTGGAAAATTAGTGATAGTCCAACTAAAGAAAGCAGAATATAAGGTGCTGGGGTTAAGAATAAGTCCCATGATTTAAGGTTGAGCATAAACAACATGCATAGTGGCACAAACGGTGTTAAATCATCAAATAATAAAAGGGTTAAAACCCCGCATATGCATAGTATAGTTATGCCAAAAAAACTTTGGTTTAGCGCGTACGCTAAGATTGAAGAAAGTGAAATTAGCACAAGGTAAAGTTGCCCGTAGAAAAATGGTTTTAACGAGCAAGAAAGTGTGGATATTAAGTTTTTATACTTTTCCCTTAGTGCTTTCATATCGTCATTATACATCAAACAAATTCTAAAAACAAGTAAATTATAAAGGGAGCAAAGTTTTTAATAAACTTTACTTATTAGCCGTAATATGTTATAATAATTACGATAAAATAAAAATTAAGGTAATTTTTGATGAAAAAACAAAAGAAACAGCCGTTAAAATGGATATTTGCGCGCTCTAAAAAGCAGGGCGTAAAAATGGCGTTGCTGATTTTAGCAAACGCAGTTTTTTCGGTTTTATCTGTGCTTTTTGCGTTCGCTATTAAAGAAATTATCGACAGCGCAACTGAGCTTAAAGACCTTAACCGCTTGATTAGTTTTTCAGTTGCTATCGGGGTAATAGTTATACTTCAGTTTGTGTTTAGGATAATTATGAATTGGCTAAGCGAACATATACGCGCGCGTTTAGTTATGGAATACAGAGAACACATGTTTTCTGAAATTTTGATTAAAAAGCAAGATAAAATAAGTTTATATCATAGCGGTGAACTTGTTAACAGATTGACTTCTGACGTTTCAGTAGTTGCGGACGGCGTTTCTTCAATCGTTCCAACGGTGGTTGCCGCAGGCGTAAGGCTTATTTGTGCGGTAGTTGCGCTTATCCTTTTAGATTGGATTTTTGCCATTGCGTTTACTGTTGCAGGGATACTCGTTTTTTTAGTTATAACGCTAGTGCGTGAAAAACTTAAAGGTCTTCATAAAAGCGTTCAAGAAACTGATGGTAAAGTGCGTTCTTTTATGCAAGAATGCATTGAAAACTTGCTTGCGGTTAAGGTTTTTTCAGTAAACAACCGTATTGAAAAGCAGGTGGACAAACTTCAGCAAAAAAATTATAAAGTTCAAATGCGCCGTACAAAGTATTCGGTAACGGGGCATGCTACTTATAACTTTATTTTTAGCGCAGGGTATTTGTTTGCGCTTATCTATGGCGGTGTTGAAATTTTAAGCGGTGTTTTAACTTACGGCTCGCTCTCTGCAATTTTGCAGTTGGTAAATAACGTTCAAGTGCCGTTTGCATCACTTTCTAATATTCTTCCTAAGTATTACGCAATGCTTGCGTCAAGTGAAAGACTTATGGATATTGAAGAAATTGAAAACGAACCGCAAGGCGTTTATATCGATGCACGCAAAGTGTATAAAAAAATGCACGGTATTATTATGGAAGATGCAACCTTTTCATATGGTAATACCAAGGTGCTAAACAAAGCCAACTTGAACATTAATAAGGGCGATTTTATTATGATTGAAGGCAGTTCGGGTGTGGGTAAGAGCACGCTCATTAAATTGCTTTTAGGTATTTATCCGCTCGATAGTGGTAAAATTGCCGTTCAGTTTGACGGGGAAGAAATACCTATCGGTGCAAACACGCGCGCTTTGTTTTCATACGTACCGCAAGGCAATATGTTGTTTAGCGGAACTATTAGAGATAACGTTACTTTTATCAAAGAAAAAGCGTCGGAAAAAGAGATTAGAAAAGCACTTAAAATCAGTTGCGCAAACGAGTTTATTGAAGAATTACCTGATGGGCTTGAAACTTTCGTGGGTGAAAACGGTTTGGGGCTTTCAGAAGGGCAAGTTCAAAGGCTTGCTATTGCAAGAGCGCTACTTTGCGATGCGCCTATAATCGTTTTAGACGAGGCTACTAGCGCGCTTGATGAAAAGACGGAAAAACAACTTCTTGATAACCTTGCAGAATTAAAAGACGCAACTATAATTTTGATTACACATAAAAAAGCAGCGTCTAAAATTTGCAACCGCCGTGTTAAAATTTCCGCAAAACGCATAATTGAAAACAAAAATTTATAAAAACTGCCCTAAAACTATGAAAAAAGCACAGTTTTAGGGTAAAAACTTTATTTTTTATCTTGATTTTTTTCTGTTTTATGTTACAATAGAAAGGTAATAAAGTTTTTTGGGTGATATCTTGACTATTAAAGAAATTTGCGCCGCTTTTGATATCCACGGTCAATACTTGGGGTGTAAAGAATTATCTACGGGCAATATCAACAACACTTATAAGGTTGACTACTTAAGAGATGGCGAAAAGAAAAGTTACGTTGTTCAACGCATTAACAAAACGGTGTTTCCTCAACCGGAAAAGGTTATGGAAAATATCGTTAGGGTTACTGATTTCGTGCGTCAAAAAATTAAATACGAAGGGCTATCTTCAAGAAAGTTCGTTTTGCGCGCCTTTTTGGCAAAAGATTCTCAAAAGCCCTTTATAATTGATGGGAACGGTGATTATTGGCGTTGCTATCGTTTTATTAAGAATTCAATTACTTACGACGCAAGTGATGATTTTGCCGTAATTGAAGGGGCGGGCGTTGCGTTTGGTAAGTTCCAAAACTATTTGGACGGATTCGACGCTAAAGTTTTGCACGAAATTATTCCTAATTTCCACAATACCAAAAAGCGTTTTGACGCTTTGAAAGACGCAATCAATAAAGATGAATGCGGTAGGGTTAATGGCGTTAAGGCTGAAATAGAAAAACTTTTGGCGTTTGAAGTTGAGGCAACTAAACTTCAAGACATGCTTGATAACGGGCAAATTCCGTTAAGGGTTACTCACAACGATACTAAGTGCAATAACGTAAGTTTTGATATAGATACGGGTGAACCGCTTGCCGTGCTTGACTTAGACACGGTAATGTCTGGCGCGGTTGCGCACGATTACGGCGATGCTATTCGATTTATAGCAAACACGCTTATTGAAGACGACCCTGACGTAGAAAGAGTAAAACTTGATTTAGATAAGTATACCGCGTTCACAAAAGGTTTTATTTCTCAGGTTAAAGGCAGTTTAACCGACTTGGAAAAAAAGACCATGAACTTGGGCGTTTTAACTATAACCGTAGAACTTGCGGTAAGATTTTTAACCGACTATATTATGGGGGACAAGTATTTTAAGATAAAATACCCCGGTCATAACTTGGATAGAGTGCACAACCAAACTGCACTTGCACAAGATATTTACAACAAATTAGACACACTTAACCAAATTATTCAAAAATATTACTAGGAGAAATCCCTTTATGGAAAAAAAGACGGGTGCGAATGAGAATTTAATACTCAGCGTGTGGTTCGCTCTTAAGAGAAACTTAGTTCTCGTTTTAGCCATCGTTTTATTCTCAACGGCGTGCGGGGTTATCTACGGGTTTGTTAAAAAACCCAACTACACGGCAACGCAAGAAATAGTATTTACCGCTATCGACCAAAGAAGTGATGATATCGTTACCAACTATAGGGTTATGGAAGCCTTGAGAGGCACGATAGTTGACTTCTGTGATGAAGGCGTTGTAGTAGACCGTGCAGATTTTTATTACGTAACTTTTATTCAAAAGAGATCGAGTACTGGTCCAGAATACACCGTTGACGATTTTATTTATGAAATTCAAAATGCAGAAGATCCTTATAACACGAGTGATCCTGGCATTACTAATAGAGGTTATATCACAAGGGAAAACGTTTTTGTTTCCGCGTCAGTTGAAACTGATAACGTTGGAGAATATGCTTTCTCTATGGGTTATACCGATGCTAACGAAAAAGACGCTATAATTAAGGCTAAACTTTACCGCCTTGCTTTCGAGCGTGAAATTCAGCCCGAAACGGGAAAGAGTGGCGTTAAGTATTTTGACGGTGTTACCATAAACATCATTGACCTTGAGTCAAGCGGTGTTACTAGCGACGTTTCTAAGGTTAAATTTGCTATAATCGGATTTATTGTAGGCGTAGTTTTATCTGCAATAGCGGTTTATATTATCACTGTTACGGATACTACCGTTAAAACTAAAGAAGAATTAGAAGAAGTTACAGGCGCAACCGTACTTGCTTATATTAACGATCAAGAAGGGGGTAAAAGGTAATGAAAGAAAAAACCGTACCTATCTTGAAGATTTTGGCTAAGAGTTGGCTTTGGATAGTGTTGTTTACCGTTCTTTGCACGCTCGTAGGGTTGTTTTATAGCGTTTCACAAGTTCCGCCTACTTATACCGCAAGCCGTTCATTGATATTGAGAACGGAAATTCACGATGCGGAATATAATTCACAGTCGGCAAACCAAGCAAACCTTGCTAAAAATTACTTCGTTACCGTAGAAAAACTTATTAAAAGCCCAAAACTCGTTAAAGAAGTAAATGAAAATAATGCTGAAAAAGGTTTAACCGTTTCAAGTTCTGCAATAGGCATTACTTACGGTGAAAGCAGTCTTATATTCAAAGTAAGTTACACAGAAAAAACCAAAGACCTTGCAGAGAAAAAATTAAATGCACTTATTGAAACTTTCTCTCAATCTAACACGATTAAGCAAGGCATTATGGCGGATGACGTTCAGTTTATACATACCCAAAAGGGTTGTGATACCGTTGAAAATAATTCGCATACAAAGTATACCGTTATCGGCGGTGTTGTAGGGCTTGTTCTTTCGGTAGGCGTTGCATTTATAGTATATTTGTTTGATAATACCGTAAGGGATAGACAAGAATTTGAAGAACTTACTGGCGTAAGCGTTATCGCATACATCAATAAAGAAAAACCTAAAAAGAAAAAGTAACAAAAAAACGCTGGCATTATGACAGCGTTTTTTTGTAATTATAAGGTTTTAGTTTAATTTTTCAGCCTGTTCTTCAAACTTATCAAAAAGGTTATACCTTTCTGGGTGGATAAGCGCGGTGAACATCATATCTCTAACTTGTGGAATATCTTCACCTATTTTGCTGATTAGTTCTTTAACGTATTCGCGTTTAGTACGCTTGTTAGCAGGACAACAACTTTTTACTATCGGTAAGGTTTTGGAATAGGCTATAACGTTCATTTCTTTTATCATAACCATTGGGCGGATAAGCGTTAAGTCAATTTTATCAAGATAACTCTTTGGTGCAAAGGTAGATAATCTGCCTTCGTATAGGAGTGAAAGCATAAGCGTATCCGTTAAATCGTCCGCATGGTGCCCAAGCGCAACTTTATTGCAACCAAGTTTTTTTGCAAGGGTATTGAGCGCACCTTTACGCATTTTAGAACACAGCGCACACGGGTTAGATTCTTGGCGCACGTCGAAAACTATTTTGCCTATTTCCGTCTTTTCTACGAAGTAAGGAACGCCTAAACTGTCGCAAAGTTCTTTTATGGGCGTAAAATCAGCGGGTGCGTCGGTAAAATCAAGGTCTACGGTAATAGCCACAAGGTCAAACTTTTCAGGTGCAAACTTCTTATATTCAGCAAGAAGTTTAAGTAGCACAACGCTATCTTTACCGCCTGAAACGCCAACGGCAATTTTATCCCCGTCGCGTATTAGTTGATATTTAGATATACCCTTTCTTAAATAAGAAAGCATTTGTTGAGTTGTCATATTTTCGCCTTGAACTAAATAATATTATTTAGTTGATTTTTTTCACTAATTACATTATACTGATATTTGTAAAAAACACAATTATTTTAGCGAGTATTATGGTAGAATTTATTTCAAATCTTATTGGTAATGAATATCTTGCAACGCTTGTAATGTCGTTGTTTCCGCTAATCGAACTTAAAGGTTCGATAGTTTACGCGCGCGGTGCGGGAATGGACTTTTTTACGGCGCTAATTTTATCGTATATAGGTTCAACCGTAGTTTTTGTTTTAATATACTTTTTACTTAAACCTATTTTGAAGTTGTTAAAGAAGATAAAGTTTATTTCTACACTTGCGCAAAAAGCCGAAAAATATTGTGAAGAAAAGGCTAAAGATGCAATAGAAACTCAGCGCAAAAAAGGTAAGAACAAAAACTTTAGCGAAAGGTTGTTAAAACAACTGGGCGTATTCATTTTCGTTGCCATTCCGCTCCCTATGACGGGTGTTTGGACGGGTACGGCTATTGCCGTGTTTTTAGACTTAAAGTTTAAAGATGCTATTTTGCCCGTTGCTCTTGGCAACTTAGTTGCGGGCGTGTTAATTTCACTTCTTGCCCAAATTTGCATGGCGGTGTGGTCACTTACTGCACTTGATTATATTTTATACGGATTATTTTTCTTAGCAATAATTTTACTCTTTGTGCTTATAATAAAAGTATTAAAGCAAAAAACCAAAGGGGAAGAAGAAAAATAATGGGTTTTTTCAATTGGCTTTTTTCAAGAAGAAAACCAAAGAAAGTCAAGATTGGGCTTGCGCTCGGCTCTGGTGGAGCAAAAGGGTTTGCACACCTTGGAGCAATGAAAGCGTTTGAAGAAAACGGAATAGAATTTTCAGCCTTTGCGGGTACAAGTATCGGCAGTATCGTGGGCGCGTTTTTGGCTGAAGGGTATTCTTCAACCGATATTTTTGAACTGCTAAAGAATATGAACCTTGGCGACCTTAAAAACTTGTTTATGATGAGCATTGACTCGTCTTCCGTATGCAAGATTATAGATAGGGAAATAGGCTATAAAAATATAGAAGAGTTAAAAAAGCCGTTCGTGGCGATTGCAACCGATTTATACACGGGCAAAGAAAAGGTTTTTGAACGAGGTAGCGTTGCAAAGGCGTTGTGCGCGTCAAGTGCAATTCCACCCGTGTTTAAGCCTGTTGAGATTGACGGCGTTAAGTATATAGACGGTGCGTTTACAAATTCCGTACCTGCAGATGCTGTTAGAAAATTAGGCGCAGACTATGTTATCGGCATAGATTTATCCACTCACGAACAAAAAAACAGCGTTGTGAACAAAGTTTTTCCGTCGTATAAAAGTGATACAAAAGAGCCGTGGGCAAAGGGATATAAATATAGCGATATTATGATTAAACCTAACCTTAGCGGATATACGGCGTACTCGGTGTCGTCAGGGGCGGACATGTATGATTTAGGGTATAATTCCGCCATGGAAGTAATGAGCAAAATTATTAGTGATATAAAAGCGATTTCACGAAAGAAAAAGTAGGGGAAAATGTTTTACAAAAGAAGGGTTTTTATATTTATTATTGTGGCTTGTTTAGCCACAATTTTTGCGTTTGGTTGTAGTCAACCGACTGATGACAGCGTGGTTGAAGACGGAACTTTTTCTATCCATTTTATTGACGTTGGGCAAGGCGAATGTATTTTTGCGCGCTTTTCAGACGGCAAAGTCATGCTTGTAGATTGTGGACCTAAAGACGAACAAGTTGCTGATGATATTATTAGTTTTTTACAAGATGCAGGGGTAGAAAAGATAGATTATTTCGTTATTACTCACCCCGATAGCGACCATTGTGGTAACGCGGTAAGTATTATGAAAAAGTTTAATATAGGCACGGTGTATTTGCCTGATATTATCGACGAACATTTAAGGTTATATCCACTCTATAATGATGCTGAACTTTATATTCGTTCTAACGGCATATCCGTAAACAGAAGTGATTGTTATGATTATATAAAGGGAGAAGATTACCGCATAGCCTTTTTATCCCCAAGACCTAAAATGGTAAACGGTAGCGCGTATAACGATTTTAATTCTGCGCTTGCGCCAACTGATGACCAAGCCAACGCGTTATCCGCCGTTATTTACATAGAGGCGCAAGGCGTAAGATGTTTGCTTACGGGTGATATCCCAAGCAAACAAGAAAGATTTTTGTTAGATAATCTTCATTCTGTAATAAAGCATTTTGAGTATTTTGATATAAGCGTAAATTTACAAGGCATTGACCTTTTGAAAGTTGCTCATCACGGTGCGGATAATTCAAGTTGTGCTGAGTTTTTAACAAAAGTTTGCCCTAAAAAAGCCATTATATCCGTTGGCGGAAATAATTTTTACGGTCACCCCTCAACAGAAGTTTTAGAAAGATTATACACGGCAAACCCATCGATTGATATTTATAGAACGGACGTAAACGGCACTATTTCTTTTACAACGGTTGGGCAAGGGGAATATATAGTTGAAACAACAATGTAGAAAAAAGCCACGCTTTAAGGTAAGCGTGGCTTTTTGATTAAAAATTAAACGAGTTTTACAACGGTGATAGATGCGTTTGAAAGCGTTTGAGTTTGACCTGAAGTGTTGTAGAGCGATAAGGTGTCGCCAGCATCTGCACTTAAAATTATGGTTTTGCTTGATGCACCTGCACCGTCTGTTTCAACAATCGTTTCACCAGCAAGCGCACCGCCGTTAAAGTAGAGCGTGGTGTTCATTGAACCACTGGGTACGGAGCCTGCTGAATAGTATGAAACAAGATAAGTTCCATCATCGTTTAGCGTAAGTTCATTGTTTGCAACCGTTATCGTAGTAGAAGGGGTTGAATCGTCTAATGTTAAAGGAATTATTTCCCCTGAAATAACAGTTTGTGCACCAGAACTTGCGTATAAACCGTCGCTTAACCCTGCAGGGCCTTGCGGACCGATAGGGCCTTGTGGTCCAGCGGGGCCCGTTGCACCAGTCGCGCCCGTTGCACCTGGTATACCTTGCGGACCAGAGGGACCAACAGGACCTTGAGGACCTATTGGACCCCTTGCACCCGTTGCGCCTGTCGGGCCGATAGGACCGCGTATTACTACGGGAGGGCGGTTATGATGGTGGTTGCAGTTGCATGGATTGCCGAAAAAACAGCACATATATAAAAAAATTCCTCCTTTGTGTCACAGTATATAGTATGAATTTTGATACTATAATTGTTACAAAAGGGGGAATTAGGTTGTTTATAGGGTTATTTTTTAATTTCAGGGAAATCGATATTATCCACATCCACGGGCATTTGATAACACATTTCTTCGTGGTAAGAAGTTTCTTCGCTAAACGCCTTTTTGAAAGGGATTTTGAAGTATTTTGCCTCGCCTTGAACTAAAAGGTTGTTATCCATATCAAAAACTTCGCCCACGGCGGAAAATCCGCGTGCAGAGTTAAAGGTCATATATGCGCGCGCCTTTAACTTAACGCCGTAAGGGGTAGGTTTGCGGTACTTTATAGACATAGAAGTGGTTACGCCGAACATTTCGGGCTCTTTTATCCAAAGCGTTCTGCCCATAAGTTCATCAAGTAGCGTTGCAACCATGCCACCGTGAGTACGGTCGGGGTAACTTTGATGTTCTCTCTTAAAAGCAAAAACGCTTGCTAAAGTATCGTCTTCAAGTTCGTAAAAGGGGGCTTGCAGTCCCAAAGGGTTTTCCATACCGCAAATCAAGCAGTATTTGCTATTTCGTTGTGCTTTTAATACTTTCATTTATCCATTGATTTCCTTATAATACTCTGTAAGTTTATCGGGGAAGTTTACCGTCATGCCGTTGATACCCGTATCAAAAACGGTTTTCATAATATCGGTGTTTGAAACGCCCCATGCACGCACTTCAAAACCTTTTTCGTTCCACTCTTTAACCTTTTCTTTAGTGATAACGGTTGCCCTTGGGCAAAGTTCAGCAATATCGTGCGCTTTCATCTTTTCTAAAAGCGCGTCGTTAATTTCTTCTAACGCAAGATAGCCCGCTCTAAATTCGGGCGCGTAAGATTTTAAGTCAACAAGTTCTTTGAACTTGAAAGAAGTTACTATGGTTTTATCAAGCATATTATACTTTCTTAAAAGGTCTGCCGTGGGAACTGCGGTGTTATTGCCCTTAAGTTCGATTGCAAAAGTTAAGTCCTTATGCGCAAAATGAATTAAAAAGTCTTCAAAAGTAATAATTTTATCGGTCAAATCATTCTTTTTTACAAAAAATTCTTTTAATTGTGCCAAGGTGTAATCACAAACTTTACCGTCTTCACCAGTAACTCTGGTTAAAGTTTCATCATGGAATAAAACTAAAACGCCGTCCTTTGTTAGTTGCACGTCCGTTTCAATGCCGTTTGCGCCCATATAAAGCCCCAAGTAAAATGACAAAAGAGTATTTTCAGGCGCGTATTCGCTTGCGCCCCTATGTGCGTAGTTTACAAAGTTTTTATAATCGGGTTTCATAAAATAAACTCCTAATAAATTGAATTTAACAACACTTATTTTAACACAAAAAAGATAATAAGTAAACGGTTTATTAGTAATTATAAAGATAGATTAGCCAAAGAAAAAAGATTACTAAATACCGCGCTAAATCTTGTAATTATATTAGTTTTGTGTTAAAATGATAAAAAGCAAGGCAAAAGGTATAACCCTACTTATAAAGGCTAAAAATAATGGGTAGGGGGTATTATGCTTGATAAAAGATGTGTTGCCGTGCTTGACGCTATAAATAAAGAATGCCAAAACGCTAACTATAAAGTGTTTTCGGTTGAAGATTTGCTTTTATCTATCCCTGCGCGTTTTGGGGTGGATAGAGCGGTGCTTTTCGAGTGTGTAAATACGCTTTGCGATCACGAATATATAAGCGTAAAATATCAAGATGATTTTGAAATTTGCTTATGCCCTTTGGTTAAAGGTAGGCTTGTTTTTGAAAATAAACTTGATGAAGAAATTGAAAAGGCAAGGCTAAATAAAAAGTACTTTATCTCTTCTTTTTTAGGCTCGTTTATCGGTGGAATTATTGCCGTTATTCTTAACTTAATAATCACTATTTTGGTGGGTGGTTATGTTAAATAGGGTAGAGAGCAAAGTTATGCTTGCATTATTTTCCGAGTGTAAGGATAAGAACGCAATTTTAATAAGTCCAACCGATTTGGTTAAGTTAATAGACGGCACGGCAAGTGAAAGCGGTGTGGAAAAGATTATGCAAGACTTATCTTCGGACGGGTATTTTGACTTGGTGTATTCTGACCGCCGTGGAGAACGGGTTTATTGCGTTACCCTTTTAGAAAAGGGCAAAGGGTATTTAAGAAACTTAAAAGTTATGAAAAGAACGCTTGTGTTTCGCTTGTGCGTTACTATCGTTTTGGCGTTCGTCAGTTTTATTATAGGCTTAATTCTAAAGGCGATTTTTTAACTATGGAAAAAAGGGATTTTAAACTCAAATCAGTTTTTAAGCCTACGGGGGATCAACCGCAGGCTATTGAAAAACTAGTTGACGGCTTGCGTGACGGTTTGCGTACGCAGGTCCTTTTGGGCGTTACCGGTTCTGGCAAAACTTTTACCATGGCTAACATTATCGCAAAGGTTAATCGACCTGCGCTCGTTATCGCACACAACAAGACGCTTGCGGCGCAACTTTGCAACGAGTTTAGAGAATTTTTCCCCGAAAACAGAGTGGAATTTTTCGTTTCTTATTACGATTATTATCAGCCGGAAGCGTATATTCCAAGCACGGATACTTACATAGAAAAAGACCTTGCTATTAACGATGAAATAGATAAACTTCGCCACGCGGCAACTTGTTCGCTTTCCGAGCGCACAGATACTATAGTTGTGGCGTCGGTTTCTTGTATTTACGGTTTGGGCGCGCCCGAAGAATATTATCGTTTGGCGGTATCACTTCGCCCTGACGACGATATTTCACGCGATGAACTTATGCGTAAATTAGTCGCTATTCAATACACGCGTAGGGACGTGGATTTTTCACGCTCGTCATTTAGAGTTCGTGGGGATATAGTGGATATTTTTCCGTCGTCTAACACGGAAATCATAATACGTGTTGAGTTTTTTGGCGACACTATTGATAGAATTTGTGAAGTAGAGTTTATTTCTGGTAGGGTTGTTTCCGAACTTAAACACGCGGTAATTTTCCCTGCAAGCCATTACGCTGTGGAACAAGAAAAACTTCTCAACGCAGTTTGCGCTATCGAGCGCGATCGTGATGATGAAGTGCGTTTTATGAACGATGCGGGTAAACTTATTGAAGGTCAACGCTTAAAACAGCGCACCGATTACGACCTTGAGATGATTAAAGAGATAGGTTTTTGCCGTGGTATAGAAAA
This sequence comes from Christensenellaceae bacterium, assembly GCA_045614185.1. Lineage (GTDB taxonomy): Bacteria > Bacillota > Clostridia > Christensenellales > Borkfalkiaceae > UBA1259. The sequence goes on from JAZLCJ010000006.1 coordinate 20,876, forward strand.
TTACAGCCGTTATTTTGACGGTAGAGAAATTGGACAACCGCCTTTTACTTTGCTCGATTACTTTCCTGAAGATTTTATTACCTTTATCGATGAATCGCACATGACCATTCCGCAAATCGGCGCTATGTATAACGGCGATAGGTCCAGAAAAGAAAACTTGGTGGAATACGGCTTTAGATTAAAGTCGGCTTTTGATAACCGACCTTTGACTTTTGAAGAGTTTGACGCAAGGGTGGGGCAACTCATATGCGTTTCAGCAACCCCTGCAAAGTACGAATTATCTGGGGCGGGGCAAGTGGTTGAACAACTAATTCGCCCGACGGGGTTAATCGACCCTGAAATTACCGTTAAGCCTACTAAAAACCAAATTGATGATTTGCTTATTGAAATCAATAAGGTTACGGCGGAAAAAGGTAGGGTTTTAATAACAACGCTCACTAAAAAAATGGCGGAAAGTTTAACCGAATACTTAAAAGAAAACGGTGTGCGCGTTAGATATATGCACAGCGATATAGACACTATGGAGCGTATTGAAATAGTTTCCGCACTTCGCGGGGGCGAGTTTGACGTGCTTTGCGGTATTAACTTACTTCGTGAGGGGTTAGACCTACCCGAGGTAAAATTAGTTGCTATACTCGACGCTGATAAAGAAGGCTTTTTGCGTAGTGAAACTTCGCTTATTCAAACGATAGGTAGGGCGGCGCGTAACGCTGAAGGCAGGGTTATAATGTACGCCGATAATATCACGGGCAGTATGAGGCGCGCGATAGATGAAACCAACCGCCGTAGAAAAATTCAAGACGATTATAATAAAGCCAACGGAATAGTTCCAAAAACCATCGTAAAAGATATCGTAAACACTTTGGAAATAACTAAGAAAGCCGATAGAACCAAAGAAGTTAAGAAACAAGATATCCCAGATGAAATTGAAAAGTTAAAGGCGCTTATGAAGATAGCGTCCGCTAACCTTGATTTTGAAAAGTGTATTGAAATTAGGGATACTATTGCTAAGTTAAAGATGAAAATGAGAAAGTAATTATGGATTATTTAAGAATTAAAGGTGCAAAAGAGAATAATCTTAAAAATATTGATTTGACCATACCCCGTGATAAATTAGTAGTGTTTACGGGGCTTTCGGGTAGCGGTAAAAGTACGCTTGCGTTCGATACCATTTACGCTGAAGGTCAACGCAGATACGTGGAGAGTTTATCCAGTTACGCGCGTATGTTTTTAGGACAGATGGAAAAGCCGGACGTGGAACTTATTGAAGGCTTATCGCCCGCGATATCTATCGATCAAAAAACTACTTCACACAACCCGCGTTCAACGGTTGGTACGGTAACGGAAATTTACGATTATTTCCGTTTGCTTTTCGCAAGGGTGGGCATTCCGCATTGTCCTAACTGTGGAATGGAAATTTCTCGCCAAACGGTAGACCAAATTGCGGATAAGGTTATGAAACTTCCAGAAGGCAGTAAAATTTTGGTCAACGCGCCAGTAGTACGTGGTAAAAAAGGCGAATACACGAAGAATTTTGAAAGTTATAAAAAGAGTGGGTATGCGCGCGTTCAAGTGGACGGCGTAATTTATACTTTAGATGAAGACATTAAACTTGATAAAAACAAAAAGCACGATATAAGCGTTGTTATCGATAGACTTGTTGTTAAAGAAGGCATTGAAAAGCGCTTATCCGATAGTTTAGAAACGGCAATTAAACTTGCGGAAGGTCTTGTTTCTATCGAAGTGGTTGGTGGGGAAAGTACGCTTTATTCAACCAAATATTCTTGCCCCGATTGTGGTATTAGTATTGAAGAAATAGAGCCCAGATTGTTCTCGTTTAACAACCCTTACGGCGCTTGCCCCGAATGTGCGGGCTTGGGCTTTAGAAACGAGATTGATGAAAAGTTGGTTGTTAGAGACCCGAACAAGAGTTTAAGAGAGGGGGCAATGACCATTACCGGTTGGAATTTAGACAACGGTAAAATGGCTAACATTTACTTTAACGCACTTGCTCAAAAGTACGGCTTTTCACTCGATACCCCCGTTAAAGATTTACCTAAAGATATTTATAATATCTTGCTTTACGGCACTAACGGTGAACAAGTAAAAATAGAGTATTCAAGCAGAACTTTTAACGGCAGTTACGAATCCGCTTGGGAAGGGATAATCCCTAATTTAGAGAGAAGATATAAAGAAACTTCAAGCGATTATACAAAGAGTGAAATTGAAAGATATATGACGGTTAGTCCGTGTAACACTTGCCACGGCAAACGCTTAAAAAAGGAAGCGCTTGCGGTTAAAATTAACGGCAAAAACATTTCGGAACTTACCGATATGTCGGTTATAGAACTCTATAAATTTATCGAAGGATTAAAACTCGGTCAAACGCACACGCTTATCGCACAGCCTATCGTTAAAGAGATTAAGGCAAGACTTAACTTCTTAATCGACGTTGGTTTAGGTTACTTAACCTTATCGAGAAGCGCGTCTACTTTATCTGGCGGTGAAGCGCAAAGAATTAGGCTTGCAACACAAATCGGTAGCGGTTTAACGGGCGTTTTGTATATTTTGGACGAGCCGAGCATAGGGCTACATCAAAGGGATAATGAAAAACTTATCGGCACGCTTAAAAAACTTAGAGATTTAGGCAATACTTTAATCGTGGTTGAACACGATGAAGACACTATGCGCGCTGCTGATTATATAGTGGATATCGGTCCTAAGGCGGGCGTTCACGGTGGTGAAATTGTTGCTTGTGGTAGCATGGAAGATATTATGAACGAGCCACGCTCAATTACGGGCGATTATTTGGCTGGTAGAAGAAAAATTGAAATTCCTAATACCAGAAAAGTTCCAGACGGAAGATGCTTAAAGGTTATAGGCGCAAAGCAAAACAACCTTAAAGATATAGAAGTTTGTTTCCCTGTCGGTTTAATTACGGCGGTAACGGGCGTTTCTGGTAGCGGTAAAAGTTCGCTCGTAAACGAAATAGTTTATCCCGCGCTTGCATCAAGATTAAACAAGGCAAAACTGCGCGACGGCAAGGCGGACGATATCCAAGGCATAGAACATTTTGACAAGGTTATTGCAATAGATCAGTCGCCTATAGGTAGAACACCGCGTTCTAACCCCGCAACTTACACGGGCGTGTTCTCTGCAATAAGAGATTTGTTTGCTGCAACACCCGACGCAAAAGAGCGTGGGTATAAATCGGGTAGATTTTCATTTAACGTTGCCGGCGGTAGATGTGAAAACTGTGAAGGCGACGGCATGATTAAGATTGAAATGCACTTCCTTCCCGATATGTACGTGCCTTGTGAAGTGTGTAAAGGTCAACGCTATAATAGAGAAACTTTACAAGTTAAGTATAAGGGCAAAAACATCAGCGACGTTCTCAATATGACCGTTGACGAGGCGTGCGAATTCTTTAAGCCTATAAATAGCATTTACAATAAGATTAAAACCTTGCAAGAAGTAGGCTTAGGCTATATTAAACTTGGTCAAAGTTCAACTACACTTTCTGGTGGCGAAGCGCAAAGGGTTAAACTTGCAACCGAACTTAGTAAAAGGGCAACGGGTAAAACTCTTTACATCTTGGACGAACCCACTACTGGCTTACACAGTTACGACGTGGATAAACTCTGTCAAGTTTTGCAACGCTTACAAGAAAGTGGAAACACCATTATCATAATCGAACACAACCTTGACGTAATTAAACTTGCCGACCATAT
>JAZLCJ010000007.1:0-82249 GCA_045614185.1 Christensenellaceae bacterium
ATGTACGACGCTTTTGGTTGGGAAAGACCTGTTTATATACACCTTCCTACAATTATGAAAGACGCTACGAGAAAACTCTCTAAACGTTACGGCGACGCTAACTTTGACGATTTCGTTTCTAAAGGATATTTAAAAGAAGCAATTATAAATTACGTTGCTCTTTTAGGTTGGGCTCCAAAGGAAAACGTAGAAAAAATGACTTTAGAAGAAATGATTAAATATTTCTCTTTAGACGGTATTTCTAAATCTCCATCAATTTTTGACGAAGTAAAACTCCGTTGGCTCAACGGTGAATATATCAAGGCTTTATCTAGTGAAGAATTTTATTCTCTTGCTCTTCCTTTCCTTCAAAAATCTAAAGTAAACGGACTTTACGACCTTGAAAAAATTGCAAAACTTCTTCATAACAGAGTAGACGTTTTAGGCGAAATTCCTGAAAAAATTGATTGGATTGTTACTTTAGAAAATTATGACCTTTCTTTATTTGATAATAAAAAGAATAAAACAAACGCCGAAGTTGCAAAAACTCTTCTCCCTAAAATTAAAGAAATTTTATCTTCAATAGACGATTTTTCTAACGATAATTTATTTGCTACTCTCTCTGAAAAGTCTGCTGAATTACAAGTTAAGAGCGGCGCTATTTTCTGGGTACTTAGAATTGCTATCACAGGTCAAGCGGTAACTCCCGGTGGCGCTACTGAAATTGCTTCTCTTTTAGGTAAAGAAGAAACTTTAAGAAGAATTGATTATTCAATTAATCTTCTTTAATAGATAGTTATAAAGAAAATCACACTTAGTTTTAAGTGTGATTTTTTTGTATTTTTAAGTTGGTTTTAGGGTGGCGCATAAAATTTTTGCCTTTAAATTTTTATGCGCCATATAAATTTTCCGTTTGGAAGTTTTTGTTTTCTTTTAAGTTGTTTACGTGTTGTTCTATCCCGTCAGCTATAGTTTCAGCCATTTTATAAACCAAGTTTAATCGGGTTAAATTCAGCAACGTTTCGTTCCTTAAAGATTTTTCAGCAACAACGGCTATTATACTTATATCACCTATTTGATTTAGATTTTTATTTACACCAAGCCCAGGCTTTAGGCCTTTGTTTACAACTTTAATAATTCCAATATCCCCAACTTCCCCTACTGCAGCATCAATTGCAATACATTTAGAGTTGGGGTGTATTTTTTTAATAAGTTCACCGGCATAATTCACTTCTTTGGCGGTTACGGGGGTTTTGAGCGAGCCGTATATAAAGCAAGGCAAATTTTTGTTTTTAAGTATTGAACCAACTAATGGGCCAACGCTATCGCCTATTACAAGGTCGCTACCAATACAAATAAATATGGGGTTGTCGTTATTTTGTATTTTGTCTAAAGCAGAGGCAATTCCTTTAGAACAATGCTTATTATATGTGTTAAACGAATAATTTTCCATAATTTTTCTCGCTTTAAGTTTAGTATTGAAAATATTGCCGTTTTTAATATAAATTATTCGTATTGTTGAAATTTAAAGTAAAAGTTAAAAATTCTTGATATTTATGCATATTTATGTTATTATAAAACTACAAATAAATAAAACAAGGAAACAGTTATGAATTTATTGCTTACAAACGTTTCGCCGTTGGCTGTTGACGCTGTAGCGCTGGTTTTTGTTCTTGTTTTTGCGATTATTGGTTGTGTAAACGGCTTTACAAAACTATTTTTTAAGGTTTTTGGCACAATAATTAGTATTTTACTTGCCGTTTTGTTATGCGCCACCGTAACTGAGTTTTTAGAATCACAGTTTGCGCTTGTTACAATTGTGTCTGAAAATCTTAGCGGTGTTCTTAAAAACGTGTTTGGCGAAGAACTTATGAATACAACCTTGGCGCAAGCAACGGAAAAAGGCTTGGGCGATCTTGGGCTTGGTGGATTACTACTCCCTATCGTTCAAAACTTTGCAAACGACGCGTCTATACCGCTCGACGTTACTCTTAGCGAAATAATCTGCCCTACTTTCTCTTATTACTTAGTAATGATTGTTGTGGTTATATTATTATTCGTTATATTTAAGTTGCTAATGCTTTTATTGGTTGCGCTAATTAATAAGATATTTGCGCTTTCACTATTAAAGCATATAGATAGGCTTTTAGGTCTTTTGGTTGGGTTAATTAGTGGACTAATATATTTAGAACTCATTATTATGTTGCTTGGTATTTTGCCAATAGATATTATCCAAGAGATTTATGCATTGATTCCTGATACTATATTTACTTCATTTGTACAGAACGCAAGCCTATTTAAGTTAATTCTTAATTCAATTTCATTACCAGATATTACTAAATTTGTTAAAAATATCATTAAATCAGTATAATTTATTAGAAAAACCGTATTTTTACGGTTTTTCTTTTATTTTTAAATGTTTCACGTGGAACTTTTCTTTTTTACAAAGTATTTATATGTTTCACGTGAAACATCTTTGCTTAAAACTATTTTTTACAATGTTTCACATGAAACAAATTTGTGTAAAAATACAAAAAATAGTAATGGCGCATAAAAACTTTTACTAAAAATAACGCAATTATTTAATTAAAGTAAAATATTTGTTTAATATTGTGTTTGTTTTTGTAATTTTTATATTTCTTTGTCCAATGTTTTTTTACAGTTAAATTTTAAAGTTTATTTTGCGGAAAATATCGCCTTTCTCACACGGAATGGCTTAAAAAATCTCCAGGTGAAAAATTTATCCATTCTCGCTCAGAGCGTTAAAATGACAATTTTTATTTTGTCAATTTTTGTGGTGTTTATGGTGTTTTTATCTTGATTTTTTGGATATTAAACCAATACGGTAGGGTATATGACGGGCACAATTTAGTTAAAAGAATTTTTAATACTGTTATTGATTATTATAATTTCGTTATACAATATTATTTGCGTATTAAAAATTAATTTGCGTTAAAATAATATGCGTATTTATACGCTAAAATTATATTTTGCGTAGGCGCACGCTTAAAATTTATGCGCCATATTAAAATTATTAAAAATATTTGCGATTTTCAATAAAAAATCTTTAAAATCTATTGTAATTTACTAAAGAATATAGTATACTATAAAAGTAAAAGAATAATTAAATACTGATGTTTTGCCTTCAAGGTTATTTAAATTTTAATTGTATATAATAAATAGGTAAAACATAAAAAGGAGATATTATTTTGAAAACTAAAAAATCCAAAGGGATATGGATAATACTTGGCATTATCGTGTTGGTAATCGGTGCTCTTTCGGTTATGAACTGTATGAATAAGCGCATTGAAGTAAATTATTCTGAGTTTAACTCTATAGTTTATGCTACTGACGCTAATTCAAACGGTGAGTTGGTTAAAAATGAATTTGAACTTGCCGATGCGCCTGAAATCAAAAAGGCAGTAGGTAAGTATTCCTATAATTCAATCGTGATTAAGAACGTAATGTTTGATAATTATATCGTTGAATTCGATGTTTTAATCAACATGGAAAGCGGAAGAACTTCAACGCTTAGATTTGTTACTAATTATTCAAGGGCAAGCGACGCAGTTAGTGATTTAGAAAAGCATATGAGAGATGCTAAAATCGACTTTGATTATACTGATCCTAACGCTGGTGCAATTTGGTCATCATTACTTCCGATTGGTGGAACTATTCTTGCGGTAATTATTTTGTTCTTGCTTATGAACCAAACTCAAGGCGGAACAAAGAGCGCAATGAATTTTGCTAAAACTAACGCGCGCGTAAACCATAATATTAAAATTAGATTTACCGACGTTGCTGGCGCAGAAGAAGAAAAGGCTGAACTTGCTGAAGTTGTTGACTTCCTTAAAAACCCCAAAAAATTCTCTGACCTTGGCGCAAGAATTCCTAAGGGCGTACTTTTAGTAGGGCCTCCAGGAACGGGTAAAACTTTATTTGCAAAGGCTGTTGCCGGTGAAGCGGGTGTTCCGTTCTTTTCAATAAGCGGTTCTGACTTCGTTGAAATGTTCGTCGGTGTTGGTGCATCAAGAGTAAGAGATTTGTTTGACGTTGCTAAAAAAAGCATGCCGTGTATCGTTTTTATTGACGAAATCGATGCGGTAGGCCGTCAGCGTGGTACTGGTATGGGCGGTGGCCACGATGAAAGAGAGCAAACGCTTAACCAACTTCTTGTACAAATGGACGGGTTTGAAACCAACGATGGTATTATCGTTATGGCGGCAACCAACCGTGCTGATATCTTAGACCCAGCATTGCTTAGACCTGGTAGATTTGACCGTCAAATTTACGTAAACGTTCCTGATGTTCGCGGTAGAGAAGCGATTTTGAAAGTTCACGCAAGAAATAAACCCCTTGCACCTGACGTAAACTTTAAGACTGTTGCAAGAATGACCAGCGGTTTTTCTGGTGCTGACCTTGAAAACCTTTTGAACGAAGCGGCAATTTTAGCAGCAAGGGCTAATAGAAAGTTTATCGTAAATAAAGACCTTTACGAAGGTATAAATAAAGTATTAATGGGTCCGCAAAAGAAGAGCAGGCTTGTTACCGAAACCGACAAGCGTATTACCGCTTATCACGAATCTGGTCACGCTATCTTGGCAAGATTACTTCCGCATTGTGATCCCGTGCACGAAGTTTCAATTATTCCGCGCGGTCAAGCGGCTGGCTACACTATGACAAGACCTGATACTGATGACAACCACTTGACTAAGGCTAAACTTCTTGACGATATCGTTATGACGCTTGGTGGTAGAGTTGCTGAAGAACTTATTATTAAAGATATTTCAGCGGGCGCATCTGGTGATATCCAAATGGTTACCAAGCGTGCAAGACTTATGGTTACCGAATGGGGTATGAGTGAAAAGGTTGGTCCTATTTCTTACGGTTCTGATAAAGAAGTGTTTATCGGCAGAGACATGGCATCACACGTTTCTTATAGTGAAGAAACTGCTGCTATCATTGATGAAGAAATTAGAACAATAATTGACACCGCACTTCAAAAAGCGCGTAAGTTGTTGGCGGATAATAAAAACTTGCTTGACAATATGGCAAGACTTTTAGTTGAGAGAGAAACTATTTTCACCGAAGAAGTTGACCTACTTATGGAAGGCAAAACGGTTGAAGAAATTATGCAGTTTATGGATGAAAACGAACATCTTCTTCAAGAAAACCCCTTTGAAAGAAAGTCTGCAAAAAGCGTAATCGTTCCTGAAAAAACTGATACGGAACAAGAAAATGCTGACAAAACTGAAGAAAATACCGAAAAGAAAGACGGTGAATAAACTATAAGAAAAAAAGAGCAATACTTGCTAAGGAGAGAATTATGGGTAAAATAATTGCTTTTTCAAATCAAAAAGGCGGTGTCGGTAAAACCACCACTTGCGTAAACATGTCTGCATATCTTGCGGATAAAGGTTACAAGTGTTTAGTAGTTGACCTTGACCCTCAAGGTAATGCAACCAGCGGTTTAGGCTTTGCTAAAAGCGAAGTTAAGCATTCGGTTTATAACGTTATGATTGACGATATGCCAATTGAAGACGCGGTTGTTAAAACTTGTGTTGACGGACTTGATATTCTTCCCTCAAACATAGACCTTGCCGGTGCCGAAGTTGAACTTGTTTATCTTAAGGATAGAGAACACGTGTTAAAGCGCGTGTTGGAAAAGGCAAAAACCAGTTACGATTTTATTACCATTGACTGTCCGCCGTCGCTTGGGCTATTAACCATCAACGCACTTGCCGCCGCAGATACGGTTATAATTCCTATCCAAAGCGAGTACTATGCGTTAGAAGGTTTAAGCCAACTTATGAATACGATTAAACTTGTTGTAAAGCACTTAAATTCTTCACTTAAGATTGAAGGGGTTGTGCTTACAATGAGTGATAACCGCGCAATAATTTCACGCCAAATTTCAGCGGAAATTAAAAAGTTCTTTGGAAAGCGCGTGTTTGAAACGGCTATTCCCAGAAACATTAGACTTGCGGAAGCACCCAGCCACGGTGTACCTATCATGCTTCACGACACAAAGTGCTCTGGCGCAAAGGCTTACTTGTCTTTAACTGAAGAATTTTTGGAAAGACAACCCGCAAAGAAAAATTAAAATAAATTACGGAGAAAGTAAAGATGAAACCAAACAGAGGATTGGGTAAAGGATTATCTGCATTATTTTCAGAAACTGAAGAAGATTACGGCAAGAGCTTGCTTTTTGATGAAGAGCCGACAAGCGAAACAAAAGAAAGCGTTACGGAAGTAGAAATTTCTTCTGTTTTTGCAAACCCTAATCAACCGAGAAAAGTTTTTGACCAAACCGCGCTTAACGAACTTGCTGCGTCAATTGCTAAGCACGGCGTTATTATGCCGATTATAGTTAACAAGAGTGGCGACCGCTATATGATTATCGCGGGTGAAAGAAGATTCCGCGCAAGTAAAATTGCAGGACTTTCTAAAGTGCCCGTTATTATTAAAAACTATAGCGAACGCCAAATCAAAGAAATTTCGCTTATCGAAAACTTACAAAGAGAAGACCTTAACCCTATCGAAGCGGCAACTGCTATGCGTTCACTTATGGAAGATTACGGCATGACGCAAGAAGAACTTGCTGATAGAATTGGTAAATCACGCCCCGCAATCGCCAACACTTTAAGACTTTTGAACCTTTCACAAGAAGTTATTAAGCTCGTTGCCAACGGCGCGCTTTCAGCAGGTCATGCAAGAACGCTTATTTCACTTCCTCAATCAGAACAAGTAAAGGTTGCTGAAGAGACTATTAAGGGTGGGCTTTCCGTTCGTGACGTAGAAAAGAAAGTTAAAGAATATTTTGCACCGCCTGAAGAAAAGGCTAAGAAGAAAGCAAAACAAGAACTTTCTGCAGAGTTAAAAGAACTTATCGTGGATATGCAACGCGTATTCGGTACTCGCGTAAACGCTATCGGCAACGATAAGAAGGGTAGAATTTATATCGATTACTACACCCGTGATGATTTAGATAGACTTAGTGAAATTTTAGAGTTTGTAAAGAGCAATAAAAAACAATAAAGACTATTAAAGGAGAAACTGTTATGTGGATTTACCTTTGGCTTGCGATTATCGTTATTGCGCTTGTGGTTGAATTCTGCACAAACGAAATGGTTTCGGTTTGGTTTGCCGGTGGCGGACTTGTTGCTGTAATTTTGGCTGCTTTTGAAGTTCCTTGGGTGGTATGTCTTCCCGTATTCTTGGTGCTTTCATTTGTGTTATTGTTATGTTTTAGAAAAGTAACCATGAAATATTTAAACAGAAACACAGCGCGCGTGAATGCGGATTCCGCAATCGGTAAAGAATATGAATTGTTGTCTGCAATAGAGTTTAACAAGGCAGGAACGATTAAAATTAACGACGTTGTTTGGAACGTTACAACCGAAAAACAAACGGACGCTATCAGCGCAGGTGAAATTGTTAAGGTAGTGGCGCTTAAAGGCAACAAATACATAGTAGAAAAAGCAAATTAACGCAAAAGGCGTTGTTAAATCAAAAAGGGGGAAACTTTTATGCCAGACTTTTTAATTGTATTAGCAGTTTTAGCAGTAGTTGTTTTAATAATATTGATTGCGTCTATTAAAATTGTGCGTCAATCAACCGCGGTAGTTGTTGAAAGACTTGGTAAGTTCCATAGACTTTTGCATACCGGTGTACATTTTATTTTTCCGTTGATTGATAAAGCGGTTGGTAATCCTATTAGTTTGAAAGAACGCGTTGCAGACTTTGCTCCGCAACCCGTTATTACAAAAGATAACGTAACCATGCAAATCGACACGGTTGTTTATTTCCAAGTAACCGATGCAAAACTTTTCACTTATGGCGTTGAACATCCTATCCGCGCTATTGAAAACCTTACTGCAACCACACTTAGAAACCTTGTTGGTGAATTAGAACTTGATGGAACGCTTACTTCAAGAGATACTGTAAACAGCAAGATGCGTATGATTCTTGACGAGGCTACCGACCCTTGGGGTATTAAGATTAATCGTGTAGAACTTAAAAACATTCTTCCGCCTAAAGATATTCAACAAGCAATGGAAAAGCAAATGAGAGCAGAGCGTGAACGCCGTGAAGCAATTTTGAAAGCCGAAGGTGAAAAGAGAAGTAGCATTCTCGTTGCGGAAGGTGAAAAAGAGGCTATGATTTTGCGTGCGGAAGCAAAAAAAGCGGCTGTTATTGCAGAGGCTGAAGGTACTGCTAACGCAATTAAACTTATCAACGATGCAAACCCCAACGCTGCTTACCTTACTTTGAAAGGTTACGAAGCGTTGAAAGTTATGGCTGACGGTAACGCAACCAAAATTATCGTTCCAAGCGACATTCAAAACGTAACGGGACTTCTTGCAAGCCTAAAAGCAGTTGTTGAAGAAGAAAAGAAATAATATAATAAATTAAAAAAGGGCGATAAATACGCCCTTTTTGTTTAGAACAATGATTAAATTACAAAAATTAGATAAGAATATTAAAATAATAGAGCCGTATATATCAAGGTCGGAAGTGTCTTTTTGCGATATATCTTTAGGCGTGCGCTTTATGTGGGGGGACGAGTTCGTTATAGAATATACAATTTATAACGACACGCTCATCATGAAAGAAAATTCGCCCGAATATAGTGATGCTTTTTATTACCCGATGGGTAGTGATATAGAAGGTGCGCTTAGTCAAATAGAAGAATACTGTATAAAGAATAATTTACCGCTTAAATTTTGTTGTTTAGATAACAGAGTGGCGGCTATTTTAAGTAAGCGTTATCACTCAGTTGAAATTTTCAACGATAGAAACTGGAGTGATTATATTTACGATGCGGAAAAGTTTAAGACTTATTCTGGCAAAAAATTTAGTGGGCAGAGAAACCACGTAAATAAGTTCAAAAGACTATACCCCGATTATACTTTTAAGGTTATTGAAAGGGAAGATTTTTCTAAAATTAAAGAATTTTTAGATGAGTTTAACAGTAGAACGGAGTTTTTGCGTTGGTCGGAGGCGGTTGAACAAAAGAAAGTTTTCAATTTGGTCGAAAATATGTTTGAACTTGGTCAAGTTGGCGGGCTTATTGAAGTTGACGGTAAAGTTGTTGCTTTTTCTATCGGTGAAGTTGTTGGGGAAACGCTAATAGTTCATATCGAAAAGGCTTTGACTAAGTATGAAGGCGTGTATCCAACTATGGCGCAAGAGTTCGCAAAAGCGTTTGCAGCTAATGGTGTAAAGATAATTAACCGTGAAGAAGACTGTGGGGATACGGGGCTTAGAATTTCTAAACTTCAGTATCAACCTATAGAAGTAAAGGAGAAAAACTTTTTAACGGCAAGAACGCTTTTTGACAAAATTTCCACACCCGTTTTAATAAAAACCGAACGCTTAACCATAACCGAACTTCAAAAAGAAGATAAAGAATTATATCAAAAACTCTATCTTGATGATGAATTAAACAAGTGGTGGGGATATGATTATAAAGAAGATTTAGGCGATAACAAGCCTACGTCCGAATATTTTTACTTTTTCCAAAACACACTAAAAGATAAAAAGGAAGAATTTTCTTTTGCGGTTAAAGAAAACGGCAAACTAATAGGTGAACTGGTCTTGCATAATTTTGATTTTGTTGGCGGAGTAGAAATGGGCTTTAGGTTTTTTAGTGATTGCCAAGGCAAAGGTTATGCATTAGAGAGCGCAACTGCCTTAAAAGAATACGCTTTTGAAATTATGGGTGCAAAAACCTTAAAGTCAAGATGCTTTAAAGAAAATTTACCCTCAGCCCGCCTTATAGGTAGGCTTGGCTTAAAAAAACATAAAGAAAATGAAACTCATTATTTTTTCAAATTGGATAGATAAAAACAAAAACGGTTGAGAAAAAACTCAACCGTTTTATTATTTTTATTACATTTTTTATTCATCAAGACAAGATGCAACACCTAAAACGCTTTCTTTTAATGATATTAAAGAGCCGTTGTTGTAAACTACTGCATAATCACTAAGGTCTGCAGTTTCATAATCAAATTGATTATTCATACGGGAAACAATTTGTTCTTCTGAAAGATTAGAGCGCGCTTTTACGCTTTCAATACGCGCTTTTTTATCTCTCATTACTATTATAACGGCATCAAAATGCTTTTGGTAATTACGCTCAAATAATAAAGGCACTTCAACGAAAACTACACCGCCAAGTTTTTTGGCTTTACTTTTAACTTCTTTCAAAACGAGTGGCGTAATAAGCGCGGTTAGTTTTTCTAACTTTACTTTATCGTTAAAAACTATTGCGGAAATGGTTTTTCTATCGATAACAAGGTCTTTTTTGCCACTAACTGCGGTTGGGAATAATTTTTGCAACTTGCGTTTGATTTTGTGTTGTTCATAAAGTTCGCCAGTTATTGCATCGCAAGAAAGTGTTTTATATCCTGCGTCGCTTAAAATATTTAGCGCGGAGCTTTTACCACTACCTATTCCGCCCGTTATGGCTATCATTCTAAATTTCTTCATAAATTATTTAGCATCAAACCAAGTTTTTCCACTTTCGGGTGAAACGCTTAGCGGAACACAAAGTTTAACAGCGCCCTCCATTTCTTCGGTAAGAATTTTTTCAATCTTTTCCTTTTCATCAATAAACGCGTCTATAATAAGTTCGTCGTGAACTTGTAAAATGAGTTCTGATTTAAGGTTTTCTTCTTTTATGCGTTTAGAAACGCCAAGCATTGCAAGTTTAATAATATCCGCACTACTGCCTTGCAGGGGCATATTCATTGCAACGCGTTCGCCAAATTGACGCAAGTTGTAATTTGAAGATAAAAGTTCTCTAATATATCTTCTTCTGCCAAGCATGGTTTGTGCGTAACCGTTTGCTTTTGCAAAAGCAACGTTTTTATCCATATATTCTTTAACTTCAGGGTATTCTTTGAAGTAAGAATTGATGTAATTTCTTGCCTCGGCATTGCTAATTTTTAGTTGTTTTGCCAAACCGAATTCGCTCATACCGTAAATAATACCAAAGTTAACGGCTTTTGCGCTACTTCTCATTTGCGGTGTAACTTCTTCTAACTTAACGCCAAAAACTTTTGCCGCGGTTGATGCGTGAACATCTTTACCGCTGTTAAAAGCATCTATTAAACTTTGGCAGCCAGAAAACGCTGCAAGTAAGCGTAGTTCTATCTGTGAATAATCCGCACCGATTAAAATTCTGTCATCTGATTTTGCCACGAAGAACTTTCTAATTTCCTTGCCTTCTTCTTCCCTTACGGGTATGTTTTGAAGGTTGGGTTCTTTACTCGATAATCTTCCCGTTGCCGTAACCGTTTGGTTGAAAGAAGTATGGATAAGTCCCGTATTTTTTTCAATAAGCGGTTTAAAGCCTTCGATATAAGTAGAATAAAGTTTTTGAATTTGTCTATGCTTTAAGATGAGCGGAACGATAGGGTGCAAGTGTTCAATGCTTTCTAAAATTTCCGCATTAGTAGAGTACCCTGATTTTGTCTTTTTGCCCTTTGCAATTTGAAGTTTTTCAAAAAGGACTTCGCCTAATTGCTTGGGTGAGTTTACGTTAAGCGTTTCATCATCTGCAAGCGTGCGGATTTGTTTTTCTAAGTCAACTAAAATAGACTTATATTTTTCCCCCGCCATATTAAGCGCAGTTGTTTCCACCTTAAAGCCCGCGCGTTCCATATCAAAAAGCACGTCGGCAAGCGGAAGTTCAACTTCATAATAGAGTTTTTCTTGTTCTTCTTCTTTTAGTTTTGCTTTTAAGGTGTTGTAAGCGGTTAAAAGTGAAAGGGCGGGCGTATCTTTATTTAAGCCGTATGCATCGAACAAATCTAAAGCGGTTTCTGTCTTGCCAGAAAAGTCCGCAAGGTATTTCATTATAGAAATATCGTCGCAAAACGCACACAAGTCTGTGTGGAATTTGATTAAATGCTTTAAGTCCTTTTTGCTGTAAGCAATAAGCGGGGTTTTGCCCGTAAAGAGTGGGATAAGTGCGGTAATAATTGCTGAAAGGTCAAAGCCGTCATCAAGAAGTGATTGGCGGATAGCAATTTTATATTCGGTTTTTCCATCACAAATATAAGCGCATTTGTCATCGATAAAAACGGCAACTTTTTCTGCACTATAAATAGGGGTAATGTCATTAAAATCTTGCACCGTAACGGCATTTATTGTATTTAAAGTGTGATTTTCTTGCTCACTTTCCGTAGAAAATTCTGCATTTTCAAACCATTCATCCTTTTTGTAGAGAGACTTAAACTCGTATTCGATAAACTTTTTTCTAACTTCTTGTGAAAACGGAAGTGTAATAGTCATGTGTGAAACGTCCGTGTCCACACCGCAATCACAGTCAATGGTGGCAAGTGTTTTAGAAAGGTAAGCAGAGTCTTTGCCGTTTATAACTTTTTCTTGCAATTTGCCTTTTAATTCGGTTGTGTTTGCATAAACCCCGTCTATATCTTTATATAATTGTAAAAGGTTAAGCGCAGTTTTTTCACCAACGCCAGCAATGCCAGGAATATTATCTGAAGAATCGCCCATAAGTGCTTTAAGTTCAATTATTTGGCTGGGCACAAGGGTGGTTTTTTCAGTAAAATTATCTAAGGTGTAAATTTCAACGTCGGTAATACCACGCTTTGTAAAATGAACTTCAGTTTGTTCATCGACAAGTTGCAATGCGTCTTTATCGCCCGTAAAAATATAGGTTAAAATATCCGTGTGTTTTGCAACCGTTCCTATAATATCATCTGCCTCAGAGCCTTCTTTTTCTAAAACGGTAACACCCATAGTGATTAAAAGTTCTTTCAAAAGGGGAATTTGTGGGCGAAGATCTTCAGGCATAGGCTTTCTTGTGCCTTTGTAGTCGGCAAAAATTTTATGGCGGAAAGTGGGTGCTTTTAAGTCAAAAGCAACCGCAACGAACTTAGGCTTAATGTCGCCAAGCATTTTGAAAAACATATTCATAAAACCGTACACGGCGTTGGTAGGCGTTCCACTTTTAGTAGAAAGCGCGGGCATAGCGTAAAAAGCACGGTTGATTAAACTGTTTCCATCAATAAGCACTAATTTTTCCATAAAAATTCCTTATCAATCGCTTGCCAAACATAAAATTTTATGGTATTATTTTATGGCAAGAAGCGATGATGCTGTTTTGTGTTAAGTATTTTACCATTTAATTTTACCAAAAATACTTATAAAAAGCAACAAATAAATTAAAAATTTGCCGCTGTGGTGAAATTGGCAGACGCGCTGGACTCAAAATCCAGTGGTAGTGATACCGTGCCGGTTCGACTCCGGCCAGCGGCACCATCAAAAAGAACAAGCAACAAAAATTGTTTGTTCTTTTTTTATTAGCTAGTAACTAAAGTCGAACCGTGCCGGTTCTGATTCCCTGGCGGGAGACCGCAACCCTTTTGTCGACTTTTAGTCGACATTTCCCCTAACAGGGGAATTACCGGCCAGCGGCACCAAATAAAAAGAGCTAACAACAAAAATTGTTTGTTCTTTTTTTATTACTTAGCAACTAAAGTTGAATTATCACAATTAAAGCGAAAACAAAATAGAAAAACGCCTTTTTGTGGGCGTTTTTCCGTTTTAAAAAATATATTATATAGAGATGAAAATATCAAATTAATTAAAAGGTGGTTTTGGTTTAATGCATTCGCCAGTTTCAGCGTCTTGAAACATCATCCAAAACCCCTCGCCTGAAAGGTCAAAGATAGAAAGGGGGATAAAAGTGCAATATCCTTTTAATTCTTTAGGCGGAGTTTTAGAATAAACGGCAGGCACACCGTAACATATGTATTTTTCTTTAGAATTTTCTTTAATTACGCCAACAATATAATATTTGTCTGCAGAATAATTTATTTTTACCCAACGGCTTTTGGGGAAAAGTCCGTTTAATCTGTCGTCATTTGGGTATTTATCAAAAATTTCTTGTAAATTGTTGGCTACGCTTTGGTAGTAGGGGCTTTCTTTTGAAAATTCTTCGCCATAATCAGCGTTTGTTTCATTTTCAAAGAAGTCAGTTGTCGAACGGATAATTTCCGTTTCTTCTTTGCCGTTATCAGCAGTTTGGACATTTGGTATCCGTAAAGCGTCATTATCCGTCTCCTTTAACTCAAAAGGGTTTAATGGTTGTTGGTCAAATTCGTAAAAATTAGTGGTTGCAACCGCCTCATCGTCGTAAAAAGTTTTAACGGTGTCGTTTTTTTGTGACGGAAACCCTATTTTTTCAGTATCTATTTTTGGCGGTTCTTTTACGGCGGGTTGTTCTTTTAAGGTTAAAGACCTTTCTTCTAAGCACTTTTGAGCAACTAAACTTCTAAAATCACTAAGTGAACAGCTAGAATCATCTTCGCTTGCAAAGGCAAAGGTTATAGGAACGCCGTTTACCGCGTAAAGCCCCACGGATACACCGCGTTTTACGGCGGGGATAGAATCAAAAATAAAACTATTTACGCTTGGTCTTTTTCCACAATCAAAGGTGTAACAAAAACCGTTTGCATCAACTAACATAAATTTATACACGGTATTTTCTATTGGCAAAATATTTACCGCAGTCAAATGCAGGGTTGCGTTTTCATCTTCTAATTCAATTCGGCACATAACGCTTACGGGTAGGCTAACAGCAGAAAAACCCGTTTCAATTTGTTTTAATACCAAAATTTTCTTATAAAAACTCATTTACGCACCCCTTAATATTTGCGTTTCTTACAATATATATGAAAAAATAAAGAAAAATATAAATTATTCGGTCGAAAAAAATAAGAAAAAGACAAAAACAAAAAAATTAAAAGAGCGGTGGAAAAAAATTACAAAAGAGAGTTAAAAACCCTTTACTTTTGACAAGATGTTTGTTAAAATATATAATGCGGGAACAAGAAGATTTTTTTCATATTGCACCGATTAAACGCAAATAAAAAGGTAAGTAAATTGCTTTTTTATACTTTTAGTATAATAGTTAATTCGTTGCAAATACTTAAAATATCTTGTCCAAAAAGTAAATAAACTCAGATGACTGAGAATACATAAGGAGAATCATTATGACGACCAACAAGAAAGTTCTGGATTTTATCCAAGAAACCCAAGCACTCTGCCAACCTGACCAAATCGTTTGGATTGACGGTAGTGAAGAACAACTCGAAGCGTTGAGAAAACAAGCAGTTGAAGAAAACATTCTTATTAAACTCAATCAAGAAAAATTACCTGGCTGTTATCTCCATCGCACCACCGTTAACGACGTTGCCAGAGTAGAAGGTAGAACCTTTATCTGTTCAAAGAAAAAAGAAGATTCAGCTCCCATCAACAACTGGATGGAAACTGGCGAAGCAATGGCTCTTATGAACGACCTTTTCAAGGGCGTTATGAAGGGCAGAACTATGTACGTTATCCCTTATTCAATGGGTGCTGTAGGTAGTAAGTTCTCTAAAATCGGTATCGAACTTACCGACTCTGTTTACGTAGTACTTAACATGGCTATCATGACCAGAGTAGGCAAGGCTGTTGTTGACGCTTTAGGCGATGGCGACTTCATCAAAGGCTTACACTCTTATGCAGAACTTTCTGAAGAAAAGAGATACATCATGCACTTCCCCGAAGAAAACACCATTATGTCAATCAACTCTAACTATGGTGGTAACGTTCTTCTTGGTAAAAAGTGCTTTGCACTCCGTATTGCATCATTCCTTGGTAAAAATGAAGGCTGGATGGCAGAACACATGCTTATCCTTGGCATCACCAATCCTAAGGGTGAAAAGAAATACATCGCTGCTGCATTCCCCAGCGCTTGCGGTAAGACCAACCTTGCAATGCTTATTCCCCCCAAGGCTTATCTTGAAAAGGGCTATAAGATTGAATGTGTAGGTGACGATATTGCTTGGATTAGAGTTGGCGAAGACGGTAGACTTTGGGCAGTTAACCCCGAAAACGGTTTCTTCGGCGTTGCTCCTGGTACCAACGTTAAATCTAACCCCAACGCACTTTACTCTACTATGAAAAACACCATTTTCACCAACGTTGTTCAAAATCTTGATGACAACACCGTTTGGTGGGAAGGTCTTGATAAGAATCCCCCCAAGAACGCTATCGACTGGAAGGGTAACCCCTGGAACGGCGATATGAAGGACGCTGATGGTAAGGCTATCAAGGGCGCACACCCCAACAGCCGTTTCACCGCTCCTGCAATCAACTGCCCCTGCATTTCTGATCAATTCGAAGCACCCAACGGCGTACCGATTAGCGCAATCGTATTCGGTGGCAGACGTGCTAAAACTGCTCCGCTTGTATACCAAAGCAGAGATTGGAACAACGGTGTATTCGTAGGGTCAATCATGGCAAGTGAAACTACCGCTGCTGCAACTGGCGCTGTAGGTGTTGTTCGTCGTGGCCCGATGGCAATGAGACCGTTCGTTGGTTACAACATGGGTGACTACTTCAATCATTGGATTGAAATGGGTGAAAAGATCACCAACAAACCCCAAATCTTCAACGTTAACTGGTTCAGAACTGATGATGAAGGCAACTTCATTTGGCCGGGCTTTGGCGATAACATGCGTGTTCTTGAATGGATTATCGACCGTTGCGAAGGCAAGGTAGATGCACAAGAAACCGCTATCGGTTACGTTCCTAACGCAGAAGACATCAACATCGAAGGTCTTGAAGGCATCACCGTTGATACCATTAAAGAACTTCTTACCATTGATAAAGAAAACTGGAAGACTGAAGCAGAAGGCATTGAACAATTCTACGGCGAACTCACCAGAGTACCTGAAGAATTAAAGGCTCAACTTGCTACTTTGAAAGCAAACTTAAACAAATAGTTTAAACAGCAAATAAGTGCGCGTTTGTGCGTTACTGCTTTGCGTTTTGACTTCACTCTTAAAAGTTTAATAGAAAAACTAAAAACGCTTTGCAAACTGCAAAGCGTTTTTTTACTATATATTATATGATGTTTATTCGTACTTAAAGGTTATATTCTTTTGGCGGTTTAGTGCGTTTAAGTATTTTTCACACTCTATTTTTGCACTATTTAAAGATAAGCACTTATAGTTTCCGCATTCTTTTTTTGTGTTTCCAAACATTTCGCCATCATGCTCCACGGTTTTTTGGAGAGCAAGTTTAACTTCTTTTAATACAGTTTGATTATCTAAATTTCTAACCAAAAGATAAAACCCCGTTCTGCAACCCATAGGTCCAAAGTAAATTACGCTATCTTTAATTGCAGAATTTCTTAAAAAGGTTGCCATCATGTGTTCAACGGAATGCATGGTGATATCGTCTAAATAATCTCCGCCGTTAGGAACGCGCGTGCGCAAGTCGTAAGTAATAATATCCCCATCTATTCTTGAAATATAAATGCCCACGCCAATTTTATCGTGGTCGACCGAAAAACTTGCAATTCTTTTAGTATTGTTAGTGCTGTCCATAATTCACCTAAAAAGTTTTTTTCAATTATACCATAAAACAATAAAAAATCAAACAAATTTCATTTTTTTAGGCTAATTTGCATTGAAAATAAGGCGTTTTTATAGTGAAAAGGCTGTCTTAATAATTAAGAAAATCTTTTTTATTTGTAAAAAACTAACAATTATTTAAAAATTGAATTTTACGAAAAACTTTCGTAAAATTTTTACTTGACAAGCGATTTTCCCCATGCGATAATGATGGTATAATTCGTAAAACTAAAATGGTAAGGCTGTATAGTTAGACAAAAAATCAATTAATAAAGGAGTTATTTATGAAAAAGATTAGGGGCGCGTTGTCATGCATCTTAGCGGGCATAATGCTTATGCCGTCGGTAGTAGCATGTAAACCAGTAGAACAACACACGCACAATTTTAGCCAAATGAGTGCAACTGCGGAATTTTTGAAAGAAGAAGGTAGTTGCAACCAAAGGTCAACTTACTATTATTCTTGTGAATGTGGTGAAAAGGGTACGGAAGTTTTTGAAGGTGATTATGCTTATGCGCATAATTACGACCAAAAGAACAACGATAATAAGTACTTAAAAGAAAACGTTTCTTGCACTGAAAAAGCAGTTTATTACTATTCTTGCAAGTGCGGTGAAAGAGGCACGGAAACTTTTGAAGGCGAAAGCACTTCAGACCACGTTTTCAATCTAAAGAATACTGATGATAAGTACGTAAAAGAAAAGGGAAGTTGTTCATCAAAAGCCCTTTACTATTACTCTTGTAAGTGCGGAGAAAAAGGCGAAGACGTATTCGAAGGTGATTATATTCACTCTTTTGGTGAAAAAATAACTAATGCAACAACTTTTGCAAGCGATTCTACCGCAACAACCGCAACTCAATTCTATAATTACTGCAGAAGCTGTGGTGAAAGCACTACTTTTGAATTTGGTAAAACCGATAGCCAAAGAGCACCTGTAGGTAGCAAGGTTAAAGAAAAACTTGACGGTAAGAAGATTTTAATTGCAGGCTGTTCTTGGAACCATTACGGAAAAATCGTTAACGCTGTAAACGTTACTAATATTTCACAAAAAGCCCGTGATCACGACAAAGGTTTCTTCTATGAACTTTGCAAGCAAAACGGTGCAACCGTAACAGTACACAACTGGAACTTTGGTGGACACGACTTAACTGACCTTTTCGGTACGTATTGTAATGCTGATAGAAAAGATGGCAACGGTACAAACCACCTTGAACAGTTAAAAGACCGTGATTTTGATTACGTTAGTTTGTTAGACTCTAAATGGCCTACGCCACCAGATATGGATACATATCTTACGGAAATTAAAAGAATTATGAAGTTGTTTACCGACGTAAACCCTGACGTTAAATTCATTTATTCTATACCTTGTGGCGCATATTGGAGTAATGGTGACAGAACCGACTTTAGAGAAACTTTCGTTGGAACTGTTTTCGCAAAAGAAATTGCAAAACTTCCTAACACGGTTGTAATTGACCAAGGTAGAATTCCCAGAGATATTATTGTTGGTGATACTAAAGTTCCTAATTCAACCTTTACTTATAACGCAAACAGTTTCGTTGTAACGGCGGACGGTTATCACCCCAACTTGTTAAGTGGTTATATCAATACCCTTATGACTTATTGCATTATTACCGGTGAAACTGCCGTTGGTCAACCTTTAGAACTTCAAAATGAATATGGTGGAGAGCAAGGCGCGCCATATAGAAAAGAAAACTTCATTAAAAATTTCTATGGTGGTAAAGCTGACTCAACTAACTTCATTCAAATTATGGAATCTCCAAGTGAAATGGCAAATATTCAAAAAGTAGTAAATAGATATCTTGATATGCAAACTTATCTTTATTACTAATAATTAACAAAACAAAAACGCAAGAGATAGGAAAATTTTTTCAAATTCTTGCGTTTTTTTGCATTTTGTTGTATTATGTTTTTAAGACAAATATTTAAGGAGTATTTTATGAAAAAGATGAGGGGTGCGTTGTCATGCATCTTGGCGGGCATAATGCTTATGCCGTCGGTAGTAGCATGTAAACCAGCAGAACAACACACGCACAATTTTAGCCAAATGAGTGCAACTGCGGAATTTTTGAAAGAAGAAGGTAGTTGCAACCAAAGGTCAACCTATTATTATTCTTGCGAATGTGGTGAAAAAGGTACGGAAGTTTTTGAAGGTGATTATGCTTATGCGCATAATTACGACCAAAAGAATACCGATAATAAGTACTTAAAAGAAAACGTTTCTTGCACACAAAAAGCAGTTTATTACTATTCTTGCAAGTGCGGTGAAAGAGGCGCGGAAACTTTTGAAGGCGAAAGCACTTCAGACCACGTATTTAATTTAAAGAATACTGCTGACAAGTACGTAAAAGAAAAGGGAAGTTGTTCATCGAAAGCCCTTTACTATTACTCTTGTAAGTGCGGTGAAAAAGGTGAAGAAGTATTTGAAGGCGATTATATTCATAATTTTGGCGACAAAATAACCACTTATGAATATTTTGCAAGCGATTCTACCGCAACAACGGCAACTCAATTCTATAATTACTGCAAAAGTTGTGGAGAAAGCACGACTTTTGAATTTGGTAAAACTGATAGCCAAAGAGCACCAGTAGGTAGTAAGGTTAAAGAAAAACTTGACGGTAAAAAGGTTTTAATTGTAGGTTGTTCTTATAATTATTACGGTAAAATCGTTAACCCCGTAAACGTTGGCAATACGTCGCAATCCGCACGTGATAACAACAAAGGTTATTTTTATGAACTTTGCAAGCAAAACGGCGCGGACGTAGAACTTGGCAACTGGTGTTTTGGTGGTCATGACTTAACCGACCTTTTGGGAACGAGTTGTGCTGCTGACCGTGGCCATGATGGGTTTAACCACCTTGCAGCGTTAAAAGACCGTAATTTTGATTACGTTAGTTTAATGGATATTGGAAGACCTAGTTCTATGACGTTGGAAAAATATATTGAAGAATTGAAAGGCTTTATGAAGATATTTACTGACGTAAATCCTAACTGCAAATTCATTTATTCTTTACCTTGTGGCGCATATTGGTATGAAAATGCAGATAGACCTAACTTTAAGGAACTTTACGTTGGAACTGTTTACGCAAAAGAAATTGCAAAACTTCCCAATATGGTTGTAATGGACTGGGGTAAAATGATTCACGACCTTGTTAAGGGAAACGCTAAAGTTCCAAATTCAACCTTTACTTATAATGCAAATAGTTTTATAGTAGCCGACGGTTATCACCCCAACTTATTGAGTGGTTATATCAATACCCTTATGACCTATTGTCTTATTACTGGTGAAACTGCAGTTGGTCAACCTATCAACCTTGAAAACGGTTCAGAAAATTCACAGGCTGCACCGTATAAGAAGTCAGTATATGTTGCAAATTACTATAAAGGTCAAAAAACAAACTTTATTGAAATTATGGATTCTCCAAGTGAAATGGCAAATATCCAAAAATTAGTAAATAGATATATTGATATGCAAACTTATCTTTATTACTAATAATTAATTGAATAAAACGCAAGAGATAAGAAAAGTTTTTCTTAATTTCTTGCGTTTTTTTATATTTTGGTGTATTATATTGTTAAATTAACATTATTTAAGGAGTTTTTTATGAGCAAAAGCGTAAAAGATATTTTGGCGATGATTAAAGAAAACAACATTGAAATGGTTGACTTTAAAATGGTTGACATTAACGGTCAATACCGCCACGTAACAATTCCTGCACAAAACTTTAGTGAAGAAACTATGAAGAGCGGTATCGGCTTTGACGCGTCTAACTATGGTTACGCCGTTGTTGAAAAGAGTGATATGGTGTTTATACCCGATCCCGACACGGCTGTTATCGATCCGTTCTGCTCAATCCCCACTCTTTCTATGACGGGTAACGCTATGATTATCGATACACCCGAAAATAGACCGCTTCCGCAATACCCCAGAAATATCGTTCGTGCAGCGGTTAAGGCTATGAAAGATAGCGGTGTTGCTGACACTATGTATATTCTCCCCGAATTTGAATTCTATCTTTTCGACCAAGTTGGTTGGGAAGTTAGCGGTAGAGAAATGAGCGCGTTCGTTGACGCTAAACAATCTTACTGGAACAGCGCAAACGAGGGTTTGGGCGTTGTAGTTCCCAAACAAAAGAACTATCATATTGCAAAACCGTTTGACATTTCTTACGAATGCCGTAGTGAAATGTGCAAATATATGACCGACGCTGGTATTGAAATCAATTACCACCACCCCGAAGTTGCTGCATCTGGTCAATTTGAAATTGAACCCCAACTCGGTGAAGTAGTTCATATGGCAGACGCTACTATGATGATTAAGTATATCATTCACAACACCGCGTTAAAGTATGGCAAAACAGCAACCTTTATGCCCAAGCCTATTTATGGTGAGGCTGGTAGTGGTATGCACGTTCATATGTTACTTATGAAAGACGGTAAGCCCGTGTTCTCTGATGATAACGGTTATGCACACTTAAGTGAAACCGCACATTACTTTATGGGTGGTTTGTTAAAGCACATCGCATCACTTTGCGCGCTTACCAACCCCAGCACAAACTCTTTCAAGCGTTTAGTGCCTGGTTTTGAAGCGCCTGTTACCGTAGGTTATGCAACTTCTAACCGTAGCGCGGTTATTCGTATCCCCGCATACGCAAAATCTCCTGAAAAAAGAAGATTTGAACTTAGAAACCCTGATGCAACTTGCAACCCGTATTTCTGTTACGCTGCAATCTTGATGGCTGGTCTTGACGGTGTTAAAAATAAAATTGATCCGCATAAAAACGGTTGGGGTCCTTATGACGTAAACCTTTATCATCTTCCTGAAGAAGAAAAGGCAAAACTCCAAGGCTTGCCCGTTTCTTTAGAACAAGCGCTTGATGCTTTGGAAAAAGATAATGATTATTTGACCGCAAACGGCGTATTCCCCAAGGAACTCATTGCTAACTTTATTAAAACCAAGCGTGCAGAATGTAGAGAACTTTCATCAATCCCTAATCCTGCCGAGTTTGATAAGTACTTCAATTTATAAAACAATATATTTAAGGAGAAAATTATGAAAATAGCAATACTCGGTTCTGGCAACGGTGCACTTGCTATGGCTTTTGAATGGTCAAGAGCAGGGCACGACGTTTATATGTACGACTTTCCTCAATTTGATAAGCAAATAAAGGCTATCAGCGTGGCTGGCGGAATATATAGCGAAGGACAAATGGAAGGCTTTCAACCTGTAAAATATGCAGGGCACGACATTGAAGTTTGTCTTAAAGATGCAGAACTCGTTTTTGCGGTTGGCCCTGCGTACAGCACAGAACCATTTGGTAAGGTTTGTGCGCCTTATGCAAAAGAAGGTCAAATATTCGTTGTGTGCCCCAGTTCTTGTATGGGCGCAATCTTGTTTAAGAACGCACTTGGCTTAAAGATTGAAGATAATTCTATTATCGTTGCAGATACTTCAACGCTTCCTTACGCGGTTCGTATTATAGCAGATGGTAAGATTGCCGTTTATAATAGGCTTGGCGGTGGCGTATTGCTCGCAACCCTTCCCAGCACAAAGAACGATATGGTTTACGATTTATTAAAACCCGTTCACGAATGTGTTGAAAAGGCAAAAAATATTTTTCAAACCTGTTTGCAAAACGCAAACCCAATGTTGCACCCGTGTATTACTACTTTGAACGCTGCGCGCATTGAAGGGCCTAACGATTTCTTCTTCTATGAAGAAGGTGTAACCCCCGGCGTGGGCAGATTATTAAAGGCGATTGATGAAGAGCGTATTGCGCTTGGTAAGGCTTTGGGATTGGTTATTGAAGATGACCCCCATATCAGTATTCGTCAAGGCTATATGACAGAAGAAACTTATGATTCGGGTTATGCAACTGCACCTGGGTTTAAGGGAATTTACGCGCAAACCCAACTCGATTATCGTTATTATAATGAAGATGCGGGTTTCGGTTTAGTGTTGTGGGTAGACTTAGCCGACAGATTAGGTTTAAAACTTCCTACCGTGCGTGCAATGCTCCAAATTGTTTCTGCTATTATGGGTAGAGATTATAAGGCGGAAAAAGCCCGCACCTTAGACACTTTGGGTTTAGCAAATTATTCAATAGAAGAACTTTTGAAAATTTTATAAAAAACAAAAAAGCGGTGTGTTTAACACCGCTTTTTTTATGTCTTGTAATTTTGTTTATTGATAAAGTTTTTTAATGCATTTTATAAATTTGGTTTTTGCCGTATTGAAAGATTCCTCTTTTTTATAAGCAACACCAAGCGTTCGAGTAATTTCGGGCATTAGTTTTACCGTATGCGCACCCTTGTGTTTGTTTTTAAGCATAAGCGAGGGTAAAACTGCAACGCCTATGCCGTTTTCAACCATGGAAATAACAGAGGACTCGTCAATAGAGTCGTATTTAATTATTTCTTTGAATTTATTTAAATCAATATAATCGTTTAAGTTGCTTTCATTATATAAAATATAGGGTAATGCATAAATATCATCAACCGTAGCCGTTTTTTTGTGTGGCAAAAGTGAAGTCGGCGCAAAAATCATATACGGGTCGGTGATAATATCTATCCAATTAGCGTTAGAAACTTTCACGTCGGTAAAGATTACGTCTGCAACGTCGTCTTTAAGCCACTTTCTTAAATTATTACCAGTTTTTATAGAAACTTTTACCTGGGGGTTTTCTTCTTTAAAAGCCTTTATGATTTCTGGCAAAAGGTGTTGGGCAATGCTTGAATAAGTACCTATGCGCAAGTGCTCGTTTTTTTCGTTTAAGTCTTTTGCGCAAATTAATAATTCTTTTTCTGCATTTACAAGCGCGGTAAGTTTTTCAAGCAAAATTTCGCCGTTTTCATTAAGGTCTACGCCACTAAAATTCCTGTTCAAAATTTTAACGCCTAATTCGCTTTCAATAGAGTCCACTATGTGCGAAAAAGCCGACGGGGTATAAGATAATTCTTCCGCCGCCTTAGAAAAACTTTTTTTCTCAACCGCTAATAGTAATGCCTTAATTTTTTCAACGTCCATAGCAAAATTTCCTTGTGAAAATTTTTCATACCCATATTATAAACTTTCGGTTCGCATTAGTCAATTAAAATAGTATAATATGCTAAGAGTTTTTAGGACGGAAAAAGTATGTTAAAAAGTGCAACGAAAAACAAAACGACTATTGCTTACGCAATGCTTACATTCGTAATATTTTTATGGGGTGCATCGCCACTAATCAACGCGCTGTTAAATAATAAGTGTTCGGTTGGGCTAAGAAGTACTATAATAGGTGTAATTTCCGTAACAACCTTGTTTATTATTTGTGGCAAAAGAATAAAGAACTTAAATAAAGAATATTTTAAGGTGGCTTTGCCAACGGGTGCTTGCTTAGCGATTGCATCTATCGTGCAAAAAATCGGGCTTTATTACACCACCCCCACAAAGTATGCCTTTTTAGAAAATTTATCTTGCGTTGTAGTGCCTATAATTTTGTTTTTTGCAATTAAGAAAAAGCCCAGTTTATTAACGATAATATCAAGCGTTTTGTGTTTAATAGGTGCTTTCGTTTTAGGCGGTATGGATTTTAGTGCAGAAAATATTTCTTTCGGCATAGGTGAATTTTTATGTTCGCTTTCCGGTGTGTTTTACGGTATAAACATAGCGTATACGGGCGATAAAATTAAAAAATTCGACGCGCTTTTGTATCTTTTTGTTCAACAATGCGCAAACGTGGTGATAAGTGCTGTTGCATTAGTTGTGTTCGCTAATGTAAAAATAAACGGCGCACCCATTGAAGTTATTCATTTTACTTTTGACTTAACAAGTATTTTGTTGATTCTTGCAATCGCGCTCGTTTCAAACGTGCTTTGTTGGTCTTTAAGAACTTACGCGCTAAAATTTGTTAATCCCACAGCCGTTGCAGTAATGATGCCGTTTTCCGCGGTAGTTACTGGGGGATTGTCTTTATTATTCGGCATGGATACTTTAAGCGTTGAATTTATTGCAGGCGCACTTATTTCATTATTTGCGGTAATACTTTCAAGTATAGCGGATATTAAGTACGAGAAAAAATTTTAAGGTTTTATCTACGGCGTGTGGCGTCGTTAACTGCCTTGCACAAAAAACTTCGATGACCAGACGGTCAATCTCATCTTTTTGTGCAGTCGAGCCTAGCCACACTTGTATCTAAACCCTTAAAAACATTTAAGGGCTTATCTACGGCGTGTGGCGTCGTTAACTGCCTTGCGCAAAAAACTTCGATGAACAGACGGTCAATCTCATCTTTTTGCGCAGTCGAGCCTAGCCCAACTTGCATCTAAACCCTTAAAAACATTTAAGCCTTATCTACTGCGCTCGGCGTTGTTACTGCCTTGCACAAAAAATTATAAACAAAAAAGAGTTTCACTTTTTAGCGGTGAAACTCTTTTTACATTTGGTATTGACAAAACACACTTTCAGATATATAATTAGCCTATCTAAAACATTTACAAAAGGAGAAGTTTTTTATGGCAAACGAAAATTTAGTGGCAAATCAATCGCTAAAAGAACAAAGTTCTACAAAAGGCGGTGTGTTTGCAAAAATTTTACTTATTGTTGCAGCATTTTTTGCGTTTTCTGCGGCAAGCAATTTTGCTTGGGCATACGACTCTGCCGCTGCTTATGATGATTTTGGAGAAATGATATCGCGTCTTATTCAAGGATTTTTCTACAATATTCCAGACTTTTTGTTTGCGGTTGGCATCGTCGCACTTGCGGTGGCAACTTTTTTGAAAAATAAGATAAGCAATATTGTTTTTGCAATAGGCGCATTCTTTTTAGCATTGATGTCATTTGTTTTTGCAATAGATAGAATTAGCAATATGATTGAATTAATGGAAATTGAATCATCATACGGCGTTTCTTTCCCGCCCTATTTAATTCCTACCTACGTGTTGTATATTTTTACTGCTCTTATCGGTTCGCTCGGTTTGGTTGCAGTTGGCTTACATTATTTGTTCGGTGGGAAAATTATAAACAAGACTATTAAAACTATTGCTATTTTAGTTCCCAGTGCGCTTTTTGCTTTATACTGGTTTATTTGGGGAATGATTGGTTATATTGAACTTGTAGAACAAATTATAGATTCAGGGGCTGACTCTATAGAAAGCATTGCAACAGGCTTAAATTCAACTTCTGCATACTGGGCATATTTGGTTTGCTGGATTACTCTTGCGCTCGGCGTTATTCTTTACAATCCCTTTAAAAAAGTTGAAGAACAAACAGCACAACCTGCACCCGTAGCGGCAACGGAAGTTAAGCCACAAGTTGCAGTTCAAAGTGCGCCCCAACAAGTTCAAGAAGACCTTGAATGGGTATGCCTCATGTGTGGACAAAAGGCAGCTGGTAAATTTTGCAAGTATTGCGGGGCAAAAAGACCGTTTTAATTAAAAATTAAGAAAAATCATTGACAATATAGTATTCTTGTAGTATACTGTTAAAAAATTTAATATTTGAGATTAAGATAGAGGCGCGGTTGCCAAGATAAGTTTAAGACGCGGGTTAAAAGGTCTTTTACGGCAAAGGGGTAACTGCCGAGAGTAAAATTTTACCCAAAAGGTTTTGCTCGGGCGTAACGATAATATCGGTACGACTGTCATCGCAAAACGCGGTGTTGCGCTATTAAATACTTATAGAATAAAAAGTCACGGGTGTTTTTAGCGCTCTGTGGCTTTTGTTTTTAGTGTAAATAAACTTCGCATTTCTTCGTTACTGTTTCGTGTTTGGACCTCAATAACCAAACAGGTTGATTTCACCCCAAATAAAATAGGGTATCCCGAAAAAGATTTTACGAAGTAAAAGATTTTTTGGGAAGAGGAAGAACAATTGCAAAATCTTGCACTTTTGTTTTGATAAAAGTGCTGATATTGCTTATTAGTTCTGACGAACGAGCCTTGAACTGCTTGTTTCTTTCCACTAAAAACGGCTAACAATAATATAAACTTTGCATTTTAAGCGTTACTGCTTTGCGTTTTGACTTCGAGAAACTATTTAAAATATTAAATTGTAAAACTATAAAAATATTATATACAAAAGGAGAATTTTTATGGAAGGTACTTTTTGGGCGTTTCTTCCGGCGATTATAGCAATCGTGCTTGCGCTTGTTACAAAACAAGTTTATATCTCGCTCTTTTTCGGGATATTAGTAGGCGCATTGATGTACACCGGTGGCGATGTGCTTAACGGACTCTTTACGCTTTACGACGTAATGAGCAAGAAGGTTGGGGAAAACGTCCCCATTATAGTGTTCTTAGTAGTACTTGGCATTTTGGTTATCTTAATGCAAAAGTCAGGTGGCGCTAAGGCTTACGGAGATTGGGCTGGTAGAAATATTAAGTCTAAGAGCGGTGCGCTTGCTGCTACTGCTGGACTTGGTTGCTTAATTTTCGTTGACGATTACTTTAACTGTTTAACGGTTGGTTCAGTTATGCGCCCCGTAACCGACAGATTTAGAGTTTCAAGATCAAAACTTGCGTATATTATCGACGCGACTGCAGCGCCCGTGTGCATTATCGCACCCATTTCAAGTTGGGCGGCGGCTGTTGCTGGTGAACTTGCCGGTGATGGTATTATGGTATTTATCAGCACCATTCCTTTCAATATCTACGCAATACTTACCCTTGTAATGGTTTTTGCGCTTTGCTTTTTGAAGTTTGACTTTGGCAAAATGAGAAGAAACGAAATGATAACCTTTACCACGGGCGACGTTCACTCAGGTGTAACAGAAGGTACTGAAAAGAATGCTGAAGTAGTTGCTAACCCCAAAGGCAGAGTTTATCACCTTATTATCCCAGTTGTAGTTTTAATTCTTTGCTGTATCGGTGGTATGATTTACACTGGTTATTTCTTTGATTGGGAACATGAAGTTATCACTAACATTCCTCAATCAACAAACGTTATCGAAGCGTTCTCTAACTGTTCAGCAGGACATTCACTTGCAATCGGTTCAACTATTGCGCTTATTATAATCGGTGTTTACTACATGATATCAAGGGTAGTATCTTTCAAAGATATGATGAGCAGTATTGCTGAAGGCTTTAAGGCAATGGTTCCCGCAATACTTATTTTGACTTTTGCTTGGTCAATTTCAGGTATTATGGGCGCAAAGGGTGGATATCTTAACGCTCAAGCGTTTGTTGAAAACAACCTTGCTGGTAGTAATTTCCCGACGGCTTTATTCCCTGCAATATTCTTTATTCTTGCAGGTTTAATCGCTTTCTCAACCGGTACTTCTTGGGGAACTTTCGGTGTACTCGTACCTATCGCGGTAACCCTTTTGGGTGGCGAAGGAACGCTTACTATTATGACCGTTTCAGCAACGCTTGGCGGTGCGGTGTTCGGCGACCACGTTTCTCCCATTTCAGACACGACCATTTTGGCATCTGCTGGTGCGGAATGTAACCACGTTGAACACGTAAACACTCAATTACCTTACGCTGCAATAGTTGCAGGCATATCGGCAATTACTTATATAGTTGGCGGTGTATGTGCAACGCTTGGCGGTTTAATTAGTGGTGTGATTATGTGGGTAGTTGCCCTTGGTATATTTGCTGGTGTTGTAGTTTTATTCGTATTCTTGAATAAGAAAAAAGAAAAATCAGAACAAGTGGCAAAAGCAGATATAGAAGCACCCGCTGAATAAAAACAAATAAATTATGACGACCTAAAAAACAAATAAAAACACCGACTTCAAATGAAGTCGGTGTTTTAGTTTTAAATTAATCAAAGTATCGTTTGAAAAATCAACTTAAGGTTTATTTTTCATCATCTTCGGGAAGAATTTTTGAAATTTCAGCAACTTCTTCAGCAATACTTCCATCATTTGCAAGTTGTTTTGCGGTGGTGCCGATTTCTTCTGCTTCAAGCAATTCTTCAAGGTGTTCATCAACAGCGCCACGACGAGCGTTAAGGTCAGCAGTCATTTGAGCAACTCTCTTCTTATCAAGGTTGTAAATGAAAGTGATTGAAATAAACATTACGATAGCGCTAAATGAATAGAGAGCAGCAACAAGCCACTTCATGTTTTCTGCAACGGCAAAGGTTTGATCTGCGCCCAACTTACCGTCGTAACCAAGTGCGCCCATGATAAGGATAACTGCAGACGGTCCAAGACCTTGAGCAAGTTTTCTAAAGAATGAGTGGAGTGAGTATACAGTACCTTCTTCTTTAGTTCCGTTCTTCCATTCGTTGTAGTCGATAGCGTCTGCCATAAGTGCCCAAGAAACGCAGGTGTAGAAACCTAAACCAAAGCCAAAGAATACTTGAGCAATAATGTAACCTATAAGACCAACGGTTCCGTTGCCTAAAGGCAAGAACAACAAGAGTGCACCAAAAGTACTTACTGCAGCACCAACTGAACAAGCCTCTTTTTTACCCCATTTGTTTACGATATTTTTAATAAACGGCATAAACGCGAACATGGGGAGATAACTTATAAGCATAATAATACCAGATGCTTGTGCGTTACCAAAGTATGATTGGAATAAAACGGTAGTAGCGGTTGAAGAACCTTGCATACCGATAAACATTGCCATAGCAGCGAGGGTTGCACCGATAGCAGCGGGGTTTTTAAGGAAGTTCCACATTGCTTTGAATACGTTGAACTTAACTTTCGCTTCGCTTACTTTAACGGTGCTTTCTTCTACACGGATGGTGGTGGTTTTAAGCATAAAGATAAAGCATGCTAAACCGATAATACCCATAACGATTGCTGCGATAAATACGGTTTCACCCTTAAGGTTGTTAGATGCATCGTAGCAAAGAATGGGGAGAAGTACCATCGGTAAGATGTTACCAATCATTGAACCGATTGAACGCCAGGTTGAAAGTTGTGATCTTTCAGCGCCGTCTTGAGTAATAACTGACATCATTGAGCCGTAAGGTACGTTAGCAACGGTGTAGAAAGCATCCCACAATACGTAACCGAGAACGAAAAGGATACATCTCATAACGATCGGTGCGTTAGGTAAGGGAAGGAAGAAGAACAACCCAGAGAATAACAAACCGAGCGCGCCTACAAAGATATAGGCCTTAAATTTACCGCGTTTGTATTGTCTCTTATCTGCATCAAATATAGATCCGAGAATGGGGTCGTTAATAGCATCCCAAAACTGAACAACTAAAAGTAAAACAGCATAGAGTTCTTCGCCGAGCGCCATAAATTGCGTCCAGAAAATAGCCATAATAGAACTCTTTAATGCAAAACTCATATTACAGCCTAAATCGCCTGCAGCATATGAGAGTTTGTCCCTCATTCCAAAGGGACGGCTTTTGTCTAAGGTTTTTCCCATAAATTCCTCCTAGTTATATATTTGGGCGGTGAAAAACCAACTAACCGCCCATGAATAACATAAACATTATATACATAATAACGCGTTTTGTCAATATAGATTATTGTTTTTTATGTTTCTTTTTCAAAAAACAGCAACAAAAAGTAAAATTGCTATTGACAAGTCAAGGTTTGTTCAAGTATAATATTCTATACTGATTATATTTAGAAAAATAGTTTTTGGAGGAAACAATGAGAAATATTGTAAAAATTAACAACGGCTGGAATTTTTATAAAAACAACGCCGATTTGTCAGCTCTTAGCAGTGAGTGTGAGGCTGTAAATCTTCCGCATTCTTGGAACGCGGTTGACGGTCAAGACGGCGGTAACGATTATTTCCGTGGCCCGTGTTTTTACACCAAGAAATTTGCAAAAACCGAACTTCCTGAGGGTGAAAAGGTTTATATTGAAGTTCGTGGTGCAAACTCATCTGCAGAACTTTTTGTTAACGGCAAGAGCTTGAAAGTTCATCACGGTGGTTACTCTACTTGGAGAGTAGATATTACCGATGAAATTAAAGATGAAATTGAAATTGCTATTAAGGTTGACAACTCTGCAAACGACTTTGTTTATCCGCAAATGGCAGACTTTACTTTCTACGGCGGTATTTATCGTGACGTATACTTAATCGGTGTACCCGCAACCCACTTTGACCTTGATTATTACGGCGCGCCCGGCATTAAGGTTACGCCCGTTATGAACGGTGCAAACGCCAACTTGGAAGTTGAAGTTTATATTACTGATATGGTTGACGGCGACGCTGTAAAATATACCATTACTGATAAAGAAGGTAATATAGTTGCTGAAAATACGGTGGCGGACAAAAAATTTAACACCGTAATTGAAAACGCACACCTTTGGAACGGGAGAAAAGACCCGTATCTTTACTCTGCAAAAGCAGAAATTATCCGCGACGGCGTTGCTATCGATTGCGTTAGCGCAACTTTCGGTTGCAGAAGTTTCAAAATCGATCCCGAACTCGGCTTTATCTTAAACGGTGAAGAATATCCCTTGCGCGGTGTATCACGCCACCAAGACAGATGGGGTGTAGGTAACGCACTTTTACCCGAACATCACGCTGAAGATATTGATTTAATTATGGAAGTTGGCGCAACCACTATTCGTCTTGCGCACTATCAACACGATCAATACTTCTATGATTTGTGCGACCAAAAGGGTTTAGTTATTTGGGCGGAAATTCCTTATATTTCAAGACATCTTCCCAACGGTAGAGAAAACACCATTTCTCAAATGAAAGAGTTAATTGCTCAAAACTATAACCACGCGTCAATCTTCGTTTGGGGACTTTCAAACGAAATTACTATGGGTGGCGCAAAAGACCCTGATTTATTAGAAAACCACCACATTTTGAACGATTTAGTTCACGAATGGGATAAAACCCGTCTTACCACCATGGCTTGCGTGTCTATGTGCGGTATGGATGAACCTTACGTTCAAATTCCTGACGTGGTTTCATATAACCACTATTTCGGTTGGTACGGTGGCGACACTTCTATGAACGGTCCTTGGTTTGACAAGTTCCACGCTAAGTTCCCCAACAAGCCTATCGGCGTAAGTGAATACGGTTGTGAAGCGCTTAACTGGCACACTTCTAACCCCAAACAAGGCGACTATACTGAAGAATATCAAGCATTCTATCACGAAGAACTCATCAAACAACTCTTTACCCGTAAATATATTTGGGCAACACACGTTTGGAACATGTTCGACTTTGGCGCTGACGCTAGAGCGGAAGGCGGTGAAAACGGTCAAAACCATAAGGGCTTAGTAACCATGGATAGAAAGTACAAAAAAGATGCTTTCTATGCTTATAAAGCATGGCTTTCTGATGAACCTTTCGTTCACCTTTGTGGTAAGCGTTATATCGACCGTGTTGAAGAAGTTACTAAGGTTACGGTTTACTCTAACCAACCCGAAGTTGAACTTTTCGTTAACGGCGAAAGCATCGGCAAAAAACAAAGCCCCGAACACTTCTTCTATTTTGACGTTAAAAACGAAGGCGAAAGCAAAATCGTTGCAGTTGCTGGCGACTTAAAGGATGAAGGAACTATTAGAAAGGTTGATGAAATGAACCCCGATTATATCCTTAGAGAAAAGGGTGCAGTTCTCAACTGGTTTGACGTTGAAGAAAAAGAAGGCAGATATTCACTCAATGATAAGATGAGCGATATTATGGCATCTTTCTGGGGTAAACTTTGGTTTGCTAAAATCGGTCTTAAGATTAAGAAAGCGTTGTCTGGTGGCAAGGCTAAAGAAAAATCTGGCTTTGAAATGAGTGAAGATATGATGCAAATGATGGGTGGCTTTACCGTTCTTCGTTTGACTTCACTTATGGGTATGATGGATTTATCTTGGACTAAAGAAGAACTTCTTGCAATGAATAAAGAATTAAATCGCATTAGAAAACCCAAAAAAGTAAGAGAAAAGAAACAATAATAATTAAAAGGCAAGTCTAAACGGCTTGCCTTTTTTCATTTTTGACAAATAATAAGGTTTTACATTATTATTTTACATTTAGCATTGACAATTAAACTTATGTGTGTTAATATATGTATAATCTTTTTAAAGGGTGCACCCTTTTATCTATGCTTTCACATAGATAAAAGCACCTTTTGATAGATAAATATTATTATTTTACAAGGAGAAAGGTGTATATGAAAAAATACATAACCCTAATCGTCTGTGCGGTTTTATTGCTTGTATCTACGCTTATTTATGCCCCGCCCATTAAAGACGTTACCCCTGGTGCCGGTTTAAGCATAAACGCAAAGGTTGCCAGCGTTAATCAAATGGTTGATGCAATGGAATTTGCGTACTCGCACATCCCCGGCTCAAGCGCACAGTATACTTATGACAGCGCAACCGTGCAATTAAAGATTAAGCAAACTTCGTCTAGTTATGAGTATAACGATGGATATAGTTATGATTCAAGTTATAGTAGTGATAACTTTGCAGAACAAGACATACTTCTTTGCAACACAAGAAACGCTTTGTATATGAGAGTTTCTGGTAGAACTGCAAATGATAGTCATTATTATTATAGTAGCAGTAGTTCTTCTTCAAACGAAAAAATTCAAATGGTTGTCGTTTACGATATTGAAATGTATATGGATAAAGACATGCAATACGTAAAATACAACGTTTTTGACGTAGTTGGTAGTGATGAATTAGAAGATGAAGATGAATCTTACGTAGAAGAATACAAAAAGATGATTACCAACGACATGTTGAACAAGTGGTTTGCTTTCAGTAGTGATACTGATAGCCCTTATTATGAAAGCAGTAGTATTAGATCAAGATATTTGAGTAGCGTTATTGACGCGGTAGGCGTTAATGCTTTCATGGAGCTTGGTGACTATTTAGATTCTAAAACTGTTTCAGATTATCAAAAGGCTGGCAACGTATACACCTTGCTCAGCCACAACATGGATGAACTTATTAGAGAAGGTTTAGTTGGTGGTGAAATAAACACTTCAAGAGGCAACTTAAAAGTTGACCTTTCAAACGACCGCAAGCCTGTTTTAGAAATTGTTGCTTACGGTGAACGCTTTGACTCAGAAGATTCTGAAAGAGTAGAACTTGTTGGCAGTATGGTTATTTCTAATCTTAACAACACCGTTATAAGTTCAGGTATCGAAACAGGTCTTACCAGACTTTATAAGATTAGTGATTACATTGTGGAGGATTAGTATATGAATGCAAATGTTTTAGGATTTCAAAACGTTAAATTGAAAAAACTTTTCCTTATTGTACTTGCAAGTTTGCTTTTTGCAACTTCAACACTTTTCTTAATTTTCATGCTTTGCGGTGTGGTTGACAAAAACGGCTTGCCCGTTTCAATCATAGAGTCTTACGCAATGATGCTTAATGTTATTAACTTAAACGGCTTATCTGCGTTTGAATATATTTTAAGACTTGCTCTTGGTATAATTTATAATATCTTTACTGCAATAATCATTAAAAATGCAATTTGCGCAATAGCACCCTTTATCAAAGCGGTTTTCAAGCGTGGCGATAATGATTTTGAAACAAGCAACGCTATCAAAGATTTAATCAACATAGTTGGCTCAATCATTAAGTTCGCATCTGTGTTTATGTTGCTTGCTATGATGATTTCATCATCTTTCACCATTAACGGAGCAGGTGTTGCACTCTTTGTAATTTCAGCAATCGATTATATTTTAGTTTCAGTTGCACTTCTCTATTTAAGAGGTCATTCTTTCGGCTCTATGCTTTATAGAGGAATTGCAAACTTGCTTTTCGTGCTCATTTACGCGTTGTTGCTTTCAATCGTTATGAATATTCACCCCGCTGAAAATATCGTAACTTCATTTATTACCCTTTTCGGTGGTTTTTACGGAGATGCATCGCTTGAAGTTGTAGGTATCGTTATGTTTTCACTTGCAACTCCCGTTCTCTTATGTGTTTTACAAGGTAACGCACTTGCGTTTGTATCCGAAGTTTGGGGCGGCGAATTCTATAAAAACTCTAAAGTTGCTGAAAGCAAATCTTTAACCGTAATGGTACTCAGCATTATTTTGTTCAGTTTTTCAGCGTTAGCAAGCCTTTTCTTTGGTATCGGCGGTGCTGTTATGATTAATGAAAGTCTTGCATTGGTTAACGTTCAACTTCCCTTGCTTATAACTTCAGTAGTAATGTTTGTTGCGTATAAAGCGGAAAACTTCTCTGAAAAAGCAAAAAACATAGTGGTTGAACAACCTGCGCCCGCAGTAGAAGTTGCGCCCGTGCCCGTTGCTGAACCTGTTGTTGAAGTTGCGCCCGCACCTGTTGTTGCTGTGGAAGAACAACCCGCGCCTGTTGCTGAACCCGTGGCAGAAGTTGCTCCCGCGCCTGTTGCAGAACCGGTTGTAGAAGTTGCGTCAACTGTTGCTATAAACAATGAAAACATTGAACTTATGAAAAAGTATAAAGAATTACTAGATAGCGGTATTATTACTCAAGAAGAATTTAACGCTAAGAGAAAAGAGCTTTTAGGCTTGTAATAAGTAGATAAATAAAAAAACCGACCGCACGGTCGGTTTTTTTTATAAAGTGAAAAGAATTAAAAAAAACGCGCAAGAATATTTCTTACGCGCTTTTTTAGTTTTCTAATAAAAAACCAACAGAAACTTCAAAAAAACAGCAAGTTTAACAAGCGTGTCTAAATCAGGTTCACGACTGCCAGTTTCCCAAAAACTAATCGTTTGATTACACACGCCTAAAATATTCCCCAACTCGCGCTGAGAAAGTTTCCTTTTAAGTCTAAGTTCTTTTAATTTTTTTCCAAATGCGTTGTTGTTCATAAAAACCCAAAGGCAGAAAAGTCGATCTTTTTGATTGGCTTTTTGTCTTTTTTTACTAAAAATTAAAAATTGGCGTTTTACTTTACAACTGCAAAAATTTTATATATAATTAAAGGGTACGCATAAGGAGAAATTATGTTCAAAATATTAATTGCTGAAGATGATTATAAAATTCGTCAATTGTTCGGTAGGGTACTCTCTAAACAAGGGTATTCTGTTAAGGGTGTTTCAAACGGTAAAGAGGCACTTTCTGCTTTGGAACAAGAATATTACGATATTATAATTTCAGACGTAATGATGCCTGTTATGGACGGTTATGAACTTGTACGCTCTTTAAGAGAGAGTGGAAACAACACCCCCGTGCTTATGATTACCGCAAAAGCCGAATTTGACGATATGCGTCAAGGCTTTCTTGCGGGGACTGATGATTATATGGTTAAGCCTATAAACGTAAACGAAATGGTTATAAGGGTGGGTGCGCTACTTCGACGCGCGCAAATGATGAACGAGCGTCGTCAAGTTATTGGTTCAACCGTTTTAGAGTGTGATTCACTTACCGTTATAACCAATGATGAAAGCATAGTTTTACCCCAAAAAGAGTTTATGTTGTTATATAAAATGGTATCGTTCCCTGGAAAAACTTTCACCCGCCAACAAATGATGGATGATATTTGGGGGTATGAAAGTTCTTCTGATATGCATACGGTTGACGTGCATATAGGTAGGTTGAGGGATAAATTCCGTTCTAACCCTGATTTTGAAATCATTACTATACGCGGTATAGGTTTTAAGGCGGTAAAGAAATGAAAAAGCCTAACTTTAAAAAATACGGCAGTTGGAAAGACTGGAAACGCCCAAGTTTTCAGTTTTACTTTGTGCTTTTCGTAACGCTTGTTGTTATAACAACGGTTATGGCGTCGGGTGTGTTTTCAGAATTGTTAGAAAAATGGTTGGGGGAGAGCGTTTCTATCCCCACAATTTTAGTAATGGTTGGATTCGGCTTAGTTATCGGCTGGGTGTTGTCTTTCTTTATAAGTTTATTCTTGCTTAAACCTATCCGTTCACTTCAATCTGCTATGAATGAAGTTGCTGAGGGTAATCTTGATATTAAGGTTGAAGAAAAAAGTCAGTTTGACGAGATTGAAAACATCAATCACTCTTTTAACCTTATGACTAAAGAGTTAAATGCCAATCAACTTATCCAAAAAGATTTTATTTCTAACGTTTCGCACGAGTTTAAAACGCCACTTAGTACTATTGAGGGGTA
This sequence comes from Christensenellaceae bacterium, assembly GCA_045614185.1. Taxonomy (GTDB): domain Bacteria; phylum Bacillota; class Clostridia; order Christensenellales; family Borkfalkiaceae; genus UBA1259. The sequence continues at coordinate 37,380 of JAZLCJ010000007.1, forward strand.
CGCAACCCTTTTACAAGATAAAACTTTAAGTGATGAAGAGCGTGAAGAATACGCTAAAGAAATTGTTTCAACCACTAAAGATATGACCGAACTTGTGGGCAATATTTTGCTTTTGTCTAAAATTTCTAACCAAGCAATTGCTTACCCTAAAGAAGAATATTTTGTAGATGAACAAATTCGCAAGGTAGTGGTGGCGTTAGAGCCTAAGTGGTCGGCAAAAAATATTGAACTTAACGCAACTTTTGACGCTGTTAAGATATGCGCCAACGAAAATTTGATGTTCAACGTGTGGAGAAACTTAATTGAAAACGCAATCAAGTTTTCCCCGCAAGGCGGAGAAATTAAACTGTCGTTAAAGAGTGAAAACGGCAAAGTAATCTTTAGCGTTTCCGACCAAGGCGAGGGCGTTAAAGAACAAGATAAAAAGTATATTTTTGAAAAGTTTTATCAATCGGATACTTCTCATAAGCAAGAGGGAAATGGCTTAGGGCTTGCTCTTGTAAAAAACATTTTAACTATTTTTGGCGGAAGTGTAAGCGTGGAAAACTTACAGCCAAACGGGTGTTGTTTTACCGTCGTTCTGTAAAAAACATTGTCAAACTTTCAACAATTGTTGAAAGTTAATTGATATTAAGTTTAATTTTGTGTAGTAAAATTAATTATATAATGGGAATAATATCTCAAAATACTTTAGGAGAAGTAAAATGAGTTTTGAAAATAATTGCATTGACGGACAATTGTTCGAAAGGCTTTTGACTTACGGTGCATTAAATCTTCAATCAAATGCGAAAGATATTAACGACCTTAACGTGTTTCCTGTTCCTGATGGAGATACGGGCGATAATATGTACGCAACCATTGCTGGTGGGGTGGAAAATCTTAAAAAACAAAGCGAGAGTTCTATCGACTGCAAGGCTAACGCTTTGGCGGAAGGTATGCTCCTTAACGCAAGGGGTAATTCAGGCGTAATTTTATCACAGTTGTTTTACGGCGTTGCTCAAGGTCTTTTAGGACTAAAGGTGGCAACCGTGCCCGAATTTTGCGTAGCGTTAAAAAAGGGCGTTGAATGTGCTTACAAAGCGGTTGTAAAGCCTGTTGAGGGCACTATTTTAACCGTTGCAAGAGAGGCTGCTGATAGGGTTTGTGAAAAAGTTTGTGCTGACACAACCTTGGAAGGGTTCTTTCTTGAATATTTAAGTGAACTTAAAGTATCTTTACAAAAAACCCCCGAACTTTTGGAAGTTTTGAAAGAATCAGGGGTAGTAGATAGCGGTGGCGCGGGTTTGGTTTGTATTGCCGAAGGCTTTTATAAAGCGATAATTGGCGATGAAAGTTTGGGCGAAATTGCTTTTACCACACCCACGGCAACAAAAAATGAAATTAATACCGCAGATTTTGATGAAAACAGTAAAATGGACTACGGTTATTGTACCGAAGTTTTAGTTCAACTTTTATCTTCTAAAGGGGATGTTTGCGACTTCAATCTTGATGATTTAGTCAAGTTTTTGACCAGTGTCGGCGATAGTGTTGCAGCCGTTCAAACGGGAAGTAAGGTTAAAGTTCACGTACACACTATTACGCCTGCGCTCGTTTTGGCAGAATGTCAAAAATACGGCGAATTTATTTCCGTAAAGATTGAAAACATGACCTTGCAACACAACAACACGCTGTTGGAAGAAAAACCTAAAAAGCGTGAAAAAACCGCTATCGTTGCGGTTGCATCAGGCGAAGGCTTGGCGCAAATCTATATCGATAACGGCGCTGATTACATAGTTAGCGGTGGTCAAACGGATAACCCTTCTACGGAAGATTTTATCAAAGCGTTTAATCAAGTAAACGCTCAAACCGTTTTCGTTCTTCCTAACAATAAAAATATAGTGTTGGCGGCAAAACAGGCGGGCGAGCTCTATAAAGATTCTAAAGTAATAGTTCTTCCGTCAAAAACCCCGCAACAAGTTTATTCTGCGCTTGCGCTTTGCATTAAGGGTGATGAAGAAATGATGCAAGCGGATATGACTGAAGGCATTGAAAGTGTGGATAGTTACGCAATCACTTACGCAGTAAGAGATGCTGTCGTAAACGGCATAGAGATTAAGGAAGGGGATTACATGGCGTTTTCTCCCGATGGACTTATGCTTAGTGAAAAAGACCTTTTGTCAGCGTTTAAGGGTATGATTGACGGCGCTTTAGACGTTGATGATAAAGAAATCGTTACCGTATTCTACGGCAAAAACGTTGATGAAGAGTTGAAAGAAAGCGTAAGGGAGTTTATTGAACAGCGCTTACCTGATGCTGAACTTATTGAATACGAAGGCGGTCAAGAAGTTTATTCTTTCTTGGTTGCTCTTGAATAAAAAAAGGAAAAAACAATGAAAAACGTTCTTCTTATTGGTGATTCTATCCGTATGGGATATGAAAATTACGTTCGTGACGCATTTAACGGCGTTGCGGAAATCAAAGCGCCCGAAGGCAATTGCCGTTACGCTTTGCAAGTTTTAAGATATGCGCACGAATGGAGAAAGTATTTTACTTGTACTCCTGAAGAAGTTGATATCGTGCATTGGAACGCTGGGCTTTGGGACGTTCTCCGTATGTACGGCGACGAACCTTTAACCCCCGTGGAATTTTACGCAAACCTTGTCAAGCGTATTGATACAAGACTTCGCTTATTATTCCCCAACGCAAAGATTATTTTTGCAACTTCAACGCACGTACAAGAAGAAAAGTATGGTGAAAAGTTGAAAAGGCTTAACGCGGATATTATCGCTTATAACAAGGCGGCTTTAGATGCGTTAAAAGATACCGATACCATTATCAACGACCTTTTTGCGTTTACTAAAGATATCCCCGATGCTTGCAGAAGTGATATGACGCACTTCAATACTCCCGACGGGGTAAAGGCTATGGGTGGAAAAATAGTTGCAACACTTTGCAAAGAACTTGGCGTTAACCCCAGCGAACTTGCTGTGCCCGACGCTATTCCGCCGGAAATTTCTGCTCAAGTATTAGGCTTTTAATTAAAGGCTTTTTCGCTACGTTTTGTTGATGTTTAACGGAAAAAAGCCGTGAAATACTGCGTGTTATCTCGTTAAACTGCTCCAAAGCCTTAAAACAATATATTATAAAAGGAGAAGATTATGAAAAGAAAGGTTTTTTGTACTTCAACAGGTTGCTTAGAATATGCGCCTGCGCGTTATTTAGAACAACACGATATAGGCATTATTAGAGTGCATATTTTATTTAACGGCAAGGATATGTTGGAAGGTTTAGATTTAGATCCTGTTGATTTTTACAAACAACTTGAAAAGGTTGATGATGTAAAAAATAATCTTCCTAAAACCGCAATGCCCACGCGTGCGGAAGTTATGGAACACTTTGACAAGGCGGTTGCTGATGGTTATGAAGAACTTATCGTAATTGCAATCAGTTCTGGTCTTGGTGGAACTTACAACGTTTTAAGACTTGTTGCCGACGAATATAAAGATAAAATTAAAATTCACGTAATAGATGCTAAAATTACTTGCTTTGCAGAAGGTTTACTTGCTGTTAAGGCGGCGGAACTTGTTGAAAAGGGTGTTGATACTGAAACTATTTTGAAAGAAATCAAGTGGATTCAAGACAGAATGGAACTTATCGGTATTGACGGCAGACTTGATTATCTTATCTATAACGGAAGATTAAAAGGCGGTAAGGCGTTCTTTGGTAAAATGCTTTCAATTTGCCCCGTTATTCACTTCTCTGAAGAGGGTGAGTGCGTTCCCATTTGTAGCGTAAGAACTCAAAAGAAAGCGCTTGCAAAAACTTGTGAACTCGTTAAAGAAATTATCGGTGATAGAAAGAGTGAAGATTATATTTTACACCACTTATATACCGGTACTTCTGTTTTAGATCAACTTATTGAAATTGAAAAAGATTACGGCATTGAAACCAATCACGAACGCGTAATTATGTCGCCAGTTAGCGGTTGCCATAACGGCCCGTGGCTTGCAGGGTATATTTACGTGCCTATTCGCCGTGATGATGAACCTTTAGAATAATTTTATAAACTATTGACTTTTTTAAGTTAATAGCATATAATAATTATGCAATCAGTTGATTGCATCTAACAAGTAGCATATGTTGCAGGTTTACCTGCGTTCGCTACTTGTTTTTCTTTTGCCTTTTTATGTGCAAAATAAGTTGAACAATGCTACTTTTTTTGATATAATTAACTTAAACGTGCACAAATTACACAAAAGTTCTTAAAAAATAGGAGTTTTTGAAATGGCTAAAAGCGACAAGAAAATATCTATACGATGGTTTTATATGGTTGTTGGCGTTATAGCAATGCTATTCGCGGGCGTTTTATACGCTTGGTCAATTTTAAAGTCGCCCTTATCTTCTGAACTCAATTGGGGGGCATCACAACTTGCCTTAAACTTTACCATAGCGATGACTTTGTTTTGTGTTGGTGGGCTTTTTGGTGCGCAGATTTCTAAAAAAATCGGGCATAAAATTGCCATAATTTTATCAGGTGTTTTGTCTGCTTTAGGTTTTATTCTCACTTCGTTTTTAAGCGGAAAATCTATAGTGTTATTGTATCTTACTTACGGCGTTCTTGCTGGAATGGGTATAGGTATTGCGTATAACGTTGTAATATCTACAGTAAGTGCTTGGTTTCCCGATAAAAAGGGGCTTTGCTCTGGTTGTTTAATGATGGGCTTTGGCGCATCTGCGTTGGTTTTAGGCAACCTTGCCGACGCAATGTTTAAGAGTACCGTTGGTTGGCGCACTACTTATATTGTTTTGGGCGTTGCAATTTTTGTGGTTTTAACCCTATCTGCGCTTTTACTTAAAAAACCGAGAGAAGAAGTTTTAAGTTCTTTATCTGTAAACGGCTCAAAAAAAGTTAACGAAAATGCAGACAATAAGCAAGAATTTACTTCTAAACAAATGTTGGCTCGTCCGTCGTTTTGGTTGGCGTTTATATTTATTTCGTTTTTAGCAGCCGTGGGCAGTTCTGTTATTAGTTTTGCAAAAGACCTTGTTTTATCCGTAAACGGCCCTGAGGCGTTGGCGGTTTCTTTAGTCGGCGTGCTTTCGGTGTGCAACGGTTTTGGTAGAATTTTGACAGGCGCTGTATTCGACCTTATCGGTTGTAGAAAAACTATGTTGTGTGCTAATATTCTAACAATTTGCGCTGCTTTGGTTACACTTTTAGCAGTTAGCGTAAATTCTTTGGCGTTGTGCATAGTGGGTGTATGCCTTACGGGTATATCTTACGGTGCGTGCCCTACTATTACGGCAAGTTTTACTTCTTCTTTCTATGGAATGAAGAATTTTTCAAACAATATGGCGTTTATGACTTTTACTGTAATGGTCGGCTCTTTCGTTGCAACGGCATCAAACAAGGTTTTAGAAATGACGGGTGGTTACACAATGACATTCGTAATGCTTGTTGCGTTAACGATTGTTGCATTTGTTTTGAATTTATTTATTAAAAAGCCGTAAAAATAAAAACATTTGTATAATTTATTAGGGAATTTAAGGAGGTAAAATTATGATACATTCTTTTTTATTGATTGGTCAATCAAACATGGGTGGCAGAGGTGCAAAAGAGGACGTTGAGCCTATAAGCGACGATAGACTTTTCGTTTTGAGAAACGGTCGTTGGCGTAAAATGTATAACCCCGTTAACCCTGATAGAGTAACTTCTGGCGTAAACTTGGCGGAAAGTTTTGCACTTGCTTACGCTGATTATAAGGGTGTAGACGTTGGTCTTATTCCTTGTGCAGACGGTGGAACTTCACTCGGTCAATGGACTGTTGGCGGACTTTTGTTCGACCATGCTTGCTATCAAGCAGAACTTGCGTCAAGAACTTCAACTATCGCTGGGGTATTATGGCACCAAGGCGAATCAGATTGTCACCCAAGCAGATATCCTTATTATAAAGAAAATCTTACCGTTATCATGGAAGCGTTTAAGAAAAAATTAAATCTTTACGACGTACCTTTCTTGGTTGGTGGTTTAGGGGACTTCTTAAATGATTATCCCAAGGGGAACGGCATTTTTAAAAATTACGTTTACGTTAACGAAGCGTTAAAAGAATACGCAAAAGAAAATAAACAAACGGGTTTCGTAAGCGCGGAAGGTCTTGGCGACAAGGGTGATCAAATGCACTTCAACGCCGTGGCTTTAAGAGAATTTGGTCTTAGATATTTTGATGAATTCTTAAAGCATGAAGACAAGAATAAAGTATTCGTTGAAAAGGATACCGTTGATAACGCTATTAGAAACGAAATTGAACATTTGTAAAATAGTTAAAAAACCGCAATATTACACAATATATTGTGGTTTTTTCGCAAAGCGTTTAAAAAGTATTTAAAATACGAGAAAAAACGCTAAAAAGTGGGTCAAAACGCTTGACTTAAAAGCAAAAATATTTTAATATATTTAAGCGTTTATAAGGAAAAGTTCGTGTTTTTTTCGGGATTAGCCCTCCTGAGTTTACCCTTATCGTGTACGGGTATCGGTGCTTTTTCTTAACATAAATAAAGAAACACAAGGAGAAATTCACTATGAAAACTTATATGGCTCATGCCGATAACGTTGAAAGAAAGTGGTATGTAGTAGACGCTGAAGGCGTTGTTCTCGGTAGACTTGCATCTAAAGTTGCTGCAATCCTCCGTGGTAAAAACAAACCCACCTTTACCCCCAACGTTGACACGGGTGACTTCGTTATTATCGTTAATTGCGACAAAGTTGTATTAACCGGTAAAAAACTCGAAAAGAAATATTATCAATACCATACTGGTCACATTGGTGGCTTAAAGTCAATCCAATACAAGACCCTTATGGCTAACAAAGCAGACGTAGCCGTTTATGAAGCGGTTAAAGGTATGCTCCCCAAAAACTCTTTGGGTCGTAAGATGATTACCAAACTCAAAGTATATAGAGGTGCAGAACACAACCATCAGGCTCAAAAGCCCGAAACGCTCAAATTGTTTTAATGAGGTGTAATTATGGCAAAGGCTACTAACAAAAAGAAAGTTCAATACTGGGGAACTGGCAGAAGAAAGAAAGCAGTTGCTCGCGTTCGTTTGCTCCCCGCTGGTGATGGTGCTATTACCATCAATAAAAAGAGCCTTGACGAATACTTCGGTCTTGACACCTTGAAGTTCATCGTTCGTCAACCCTTAGTTCTTGTAGACGCACTCGCTAAATACGACGTATACGTAAACGTATGTGGCGGTGGTTTCACTGGTCAAGCAGGCGCAATCAGACACGGTATCGCTCGTGCCCTTTTGCAAGCAGAACCCGAAACCAGAGCAGCGCTCAAAAAAGCAGGTTTCTTAACCAGAGATTCAAGAATGAAGGAAAGAAAGAAGTACGGTTTGAAAAAAGCACGTCGTGCTCCGCAATTCTCAAAGAGATAATTGTTTCAATCGAATACGAAAAGCATTGGAAGTTTTGTTCCAATGCTTTTTTGTTTTCTGGCTTATATGCGTCGCGTGGGTTCGTTTACTGTTTTGCGTGTTGATTTCGATGACCATCAAGGTCTATCTCACCCAACACGCTGCGCGAGCCTGCCCACGCTTGCATCTAAGCCTGGAAACATTCTGACTTGTATATGTGGCGTTTTCTTTTTTCAACGCCACATATACTGCGTGATACGCGCAAAACTTGCGCTTTTATTTGGTTACATATAAACATATGCGCCCTGCAAAAAATGCTCGTTTTTCACGTCTGACTTGCATCTGTGGCGTTTTGTTTTTTATAGCATCTAAGCCTGTAAACGTTTTAGTGGGGTTTTTATCCTTTTACTGTTTACTATTTAATTTTTTTATGTTACAATATAATAAATCTTAACTGCTTGGTAATATATAGTGAATAAAATTATAGTTATAGGTTGCCCGGGAAGTGGAAAAAGCACTTTTTCTAAAGAATTAAATAAAATTACGGGCATTCCACTTTATCACTTAGATAATATGTATTGGAATGCGGATAAAACGGTTGTTGAAAAACAAGTTTTTCTTGAAAGATTATTCTTTGTGCTTGCAAAAAACGAGTGGATAATTGACGGTAATTATGCATCGACTATGGAGTTGAGAATGCAAGCGTGTGATACCGTTATATTTCTTGACTATTCTGTTGGCGTTTGTTTGGACGGCGTAAAGAAAAGGGTTGGCACTAAAAGAAGTGATATGCCTTGGGTGGAAACCGATTGTGATGATAAAGAGTTTATTGAGTTTATCAAAAACTATAATAAACAAAATAGACCTAAAGTAATGGAACTTTTAGAAAAATATTCTAATAAAAACGTTTATGTTTTTTCAAACCGTGAAAAGGCACAAGAATTTTTAAGCAATTTGGGTAAAAAATGAGTATAATTAGAAAAATGGTGGCGGAAGATAAGCCTATTATAATTGATATGATGCGCGCGTTTTATTCTTCGCCCGCAGTTTTAAGCAACGGCTCTACTGAAATATTTAATGCTGATATCGATGCTTGCGTAGGGGATAATCCGTATTTAGAAGGTTATACTTTTGAAGAAAACGGAAAAATTTTAGGGTACGCCATGCTTGCAAAAAGTTTTTCAACCGAATTCGGCAAGCCTTGTATTTGGATAGAAGATTTATACATTTTAAGCGAATATCGTGGAAGAGGCATAGGTAGCAATTTCTTTAAGTTTATAGAAGAAAAATACCCTGTCCATTTATTCCGCTTGGAAGTTGAAGAAGAAAACGAGCGCGCTGTAAAAGTTTATAAAAAATGCGGGTTTGAAGTTTTGCCGTATATGGAAATGAAAAAATAATTGAATATTATAAAGGATATTAAAATGAAATTCGATAAAAAGAGATTTTTTGATAAACTTGCGCTTATGTTCGTGCCACTTTTACCGTTTTTGGTTTTAATTGCGCCTTATAGCTTTTTAAGCCAAGTGGTAATAGTAAACTTGTTTGGCTGTTTAGGAACTAATATCTTCACCAAGATATTTTGGGGATTGATATTTGTTGGCGACGCTATTTTATCAATGTTCCTTGCAAAGAAAATTATAAAAGATAATAAAACTTTTAGAATTGTGTATATGGCAATTACAATCATGATAGTATTATTGTTGACTTGGTTTACTTGTTCTATTATGATGTTTAAGTAAAATAAATTAAAAAACAGCACTCATTTTTTGGTGCTGTTTTTAGTTTTTACTCTTTTTACAAACTCGTCATGAGAGTTTATGGTGCTTAGCATTGAAGATTGCAAGGGCGGTGGGGCGGAGCGAGTCGGCGCACTTTGGGTGGCGCTGGGCTGTGGCTTTTCGCCAAGCAAATTTGCAAGGTTTATGGCCGGTGCGTTTGGCGTTTCGCTTGCAGAAACCCCTTTGTTTTGCTCATAAAAATTGAAAAAAGAATTTAAAAGTTTAAAAATGCCGAATTTATCCATTTTATTGCCTTTTTAATTTATGAAAAAGTCTAAAAAATTATTGCAAAAGTTCGCCAAATAGTATATAATATATATCTGTATAACTGTATAATATGTATATTCGGGGAAAGACAAAAAGTTGACCGAATATAGACGGAGAATTTATGAAAAATATATTTATCAAAATCTTATCTTGCGTTCTCGGTTTGTGCGTGCTTGGAGGCACTCTTGCAGGTTGTGACAGTTGCGCTCAAGCAAACTGGGATAATACCGATATGACTAACTGGGGTAGCGTAGTTTCTGACGGTGGCTTTATTGCTGAAACTAATAATTACGTTTACTACATTAACGGCGTTGCCAACAAGTCTGGAGATAATACTTATGGCAAGCCCGTTAAAGGCGTTTTGATGGTTGTAGACAAAAACGATTTATCTAAGACTGAAATCGCTCTTCCTAAACTTTTCACAGCGACTGATATCGGTGCAGGTCTTTATATTTTTGGTGATTACGTTTATTACGGAACCCCCAGTACTGAAAAAGCATCAGACGGTACTATTGCAAGTTCTGATATGATGTTTAGACGCGCTAAACTCGATGGCTCTGGTGATGAACTTGTTTTAACTATTTCTTCACACTCTGCTGCACACAGAATAATTGAAAAGAATGGTACTGTTTATATCGTATATTACGATGCGGATACCACTTCACTTGTAAGTTATAACACCGCAACTAAAGAATCAATCACTATCGCTAAAACTGATGAAAAGACAAGCGGTTATGAATCACTTACCAGTTATAGATTCCTTCATAACGATATGCTTGACGAGGCTGTTCTTGTTTTCGCTACTACCGTTTACAGCGTTCCTTATAACGCAGAAATGAACGAAAGTCTTGAATCAACCCGTCCAGTAGAATCTTATAACAAAGTTTACACCTATTCAATTGGTGACGGCAAGGCTGGTGAAGTTTACGGCAAGTTGGTTTGTGATGGTTCTGTTAAAGATGAAACCTTTGCTATCATGGCTAACGACAGCAAGTATGTTTATATCCAAAAAACTACTGAATTCGGTAAGGTTACCGCTCACGCGCTTACCATTAGCGAACTCGTAAACAAAGAAAAATCTACTGATGCTGGCGTTGAAGTAGTTGTTGAATACGCTACCACTTCTAACCTTGTTGTGGACCTTGATACCGTATATATTATGCCCGCTAAATCAACTGATTCAAACGGCGCAACCACCACTTCAAGCAAGATTTACGTGGACACCATGAGGGTTAGTAAGAACGGTCAAAAGGTTGACCACACAGAAACTAAGGCTCTTGCAGCTGTTGCGGCTGACGTTCACGCACTTATGTTTGTTCACAAAGATTATCTCTACTTCTACAATACTTCAATTGAAATTTGCAGAGTAGATTTAAGAAAGGGTGCGGAAGCAGTTGTCGAACGCGTTTCTGATTCAATCACTACTGGCGCATCAAGTTGGTATGCTCCTGAAATCGTAACCTTAAATGGCAAAGATTATCTCTTCTATTGTGATAGTTCAGCAATTGGTCTTTCATACATCAAGTACGTTGACCTTGCAACCAAGGCTACTGCAGTTGATACTGATGAAGACGGCGAAAACGACTTCTTCTATGTTGAAGGTGCTCAAATTATCGGCAACGTAACCGTTGAAGATCAAGCAAAAATCATGCAAGCAAAACTCGATGATATTGCAAACGGTCTTGATGAACAAGGTTGCCTCGTGTTTAAGACTGATAAAGATGGCAAATACTTAACTAATGAAAACGGCAAGATTTACGTTGAAGCATTAATCGAAGCAAGAAAAGAATACGATAACTTAGATCCTGCTGTAAAAGAAAAAGTAGATGCAACCGCTTTGAATAATTATGAAAGAGCAGTTGAAATTGCAAACCTTTTCTACAAACTTGACGGCATTGAAAAGATTTCTGTAAACACTACTTCAGGTTCTAAGTTTGATGCGTTAAAAACTGCTTATGAAAGCGTTAAAGCGGACATCAACAAATATTATGCTGATGGTGAACACTCAAAAGTTGGTGCATATATCCCCAACAACTTGAAGGCAAACTTCACCAAAGCAGTTAAGATGTTTGAACCCAAAGATAATAAATAATATTTTTCAAAATTAAGAACTTATTAAAAACGGCGGAAAATTTCCGCCGTTTTTAATATCTAAAAAACAAGTAAAACACTCGTATTTTGTCGCATTATGCCGAATGGTAGAATTTTGAAAAAATATTTTACAAAATTAGACAAATATTTTTCAAAATTCATTAAAATAACTTGCATATGATTCGCAAATGATGTAAAATAAAACCGAAGAAACAAAAAAGGAGTGCATTATGCAAAAAAAGACAGTATTTTTATTGCAAGACACAAAAGAATTTATTGATGAACTAAGCGCACGATTTGAAAGTGAGTCTAATTATGAAGTTGTGGGTAGCGCAGTTGACGGTATTTCTGCAATTCCACTTATTATTGATAAAAAACCGAAAATTTTGATAACGGGTTTAGTGCTTAGTGGTTACGATGGGCTTAGCGTTATAACCAAACTCAAAGAACTTGGCGTACAAGTTAAGGTAATAGTTTTAAGCGCGCTCAATACTGATGAAGTTATTTCTAAAGCGGTTGACGCTGGTGCTGATTATTTTATGGCTAAACCGTATAACTTTACCGCACTTAAAGAGCGTATTGATGGGCTGTTGATAGAAAAGCAAGAATTAACACAAGGGACAAATTTTCATAAGGTAAGTTTAGAAGAAAAGATAAGCAAAATTTTTATTAACGTAGGTATTCCACCACATATTAAAGGATATGGATTTTTAAGAGAAGGCGTTAAGATGGCGGTTGAAGATCCTGAAATAATAAATAACATTACCAAACGCCTTTATCCATCTATCGGTGAAAAATATAACACAACTCCGTCTAAAGTAGAGCGCGCTATCCGCCACGCTATTGAAGTTGCTTGGAATAGGGGTAGAATTGAGGCTATAAACAATATATTAGGCGTTAGGGCTTACGTTGGTGCAGAAAAACCCACTAATGGCGAATTTATAGCACTGGTAGCAGATAAGATGTTGTTAGAGCAAGCGTAAGGAATTTACTGACAATTTAAGATTTTTATACCGACCAACACTATAAAAATGTTACTAAAAAAGCGGCAGAAAACCTATAAATATTTTTATTTAGACCGATAAAGTTTAATAATTTATTGCCCTAGTTACTGCCTTGTGTTACTTGTTCCTAAACCCTTAAAACGAGTGGGTAAGATAGATTTCTTCAAAACATAATTAACGAAAAACTTTCGTAAATTATATTATTGACTTGAAGTTATTGTTTAGTGTATAATTTAAGCATAAATATAGATTAGGAGATAATTTATGAAAAAGTTTGGTGTTGATATTAAGTGGCTTGCAGTAACTTCTTTTGAAATGCGTTTTGGAGATTTTACAGTTGTAACCGACCCGTATATTACCGAATGTGTTGGAACTGACCTTGATTACACGGCTGTTGAAAAGTGTGATGCAATTTGTCTTTCACACGCGCATTGGGACCATATTACCGATATCCCAAGACTTTGTGATAAGTTTAATCCATTAATTTTGTGTGGGGACAAAACCGCCCTTCCTATAGCAAGATGGCTTAATTATATCCCTGCTAAAATTCACCCTATGTATCCCGATACTGAACTTGATTTTGACAGCGTTAAAATTCGCGCGCTTTACGGTAGGCACACCAACCTTGGTAAAGGTGTAAAAGGAATTACTGAAAGGGTAATGTCAAACCCCATTTGTGCTAATGACGAGGGTATTGCAGGCTTGCAAGAAATTGGTTATTTCGAGTATAGAAATTACTTGTTTACAACCCCCAACGGAACTAAAATTTTGATTTGGGGTAACGACCCGACGGTAGAACAAGTAAACATTTGCAAGGCATTAAAGCCCGATATTGCTATTATTCAGCGTTCTGTTAAGCCTGAGGGAATCGTTAAAAAGGCAGAATTTGTTAAAGAAATTGGCGCAAAGATTTTAATTCCGCACCATCACGATTTTAGAGCAGTTGATGACCCTGCGGTTGTTGAAGCCTTTAAAAACGAGTTCTTAAAGCGTGTTCCTGACGGTGTGTTTATTAACCCAAAACACGGCGAATGGATAAGTTTATAAGCAAAAAATTAAAGACTGTAGTTAAAACCTACAGTCTTTTTTAATATTTGCAAAAAAAATGTTAATTTTTAAAAAAAAGTTCTTAAAAACAGTTTACAAAATCGCTTTAGGTCTATATACTAATAAAAGCAAAACACTATTCGTTTTTTTTAAGACGTGTGGGGCGGTGTAACTTTAACTTGCAACGCGGAATAAATTAGATTAAAGTCGGTGTAAAAACCGCCTAAATAATACATAAATATATATGATATATACGGAGAAGAAAAATGGCTAAATACGTAAAGTGCCCAAGATGTGATTTGAATTATATGCAAGAGGGCGAAGAGTACTGTGATATTTGTAAGGCAGAACTTAAAAAAGGTCCGCAACTTATTTTTGCTGTAGACGATATTGAAGAAGATGCTGACGTTTGGGAACTTTGCCCCATCTGTCACCACAACCACATTAAGCCGGGCGAAAAAATGTGCGCTAAATGTGCGGAAGAAAAAGATTACAAAGAAAATAGAGAAGATCCAGATGATGAATCTTGGAAGGAATACCTTGACGACGATACCGAAGAAGAGGAAGAAGATGAAGAAATGCTTTCTCTCAACAAACTTGCTGAAGAAGAAGGTGAGTTTGCAGACGAAGAAGAGGAAGAAGAAATTTTGGAAGAATCTGAACCCGATGACTTTGATATCCCCGACGTTGATGCATCTGACTTTGAAGATTATGAAGAAGATGAAGAAGACGAAGAAGAGGATGAGGACGAAGAATAATTTTTCTTCAGGTATAAAAAATTCTTTTTCGGCAATAATCACCGTATGATAAAAAGTACGGTTTCATTATCACAAGTAAAAGAGCACATAAAGAAAATGCAACAAAAAACGGTTGACGTAACGCTAAACCTTGGTCGCAACAAGTACGTAAGTTATAGCGGAACGCTATCGGGCGTTTATAACGCGCTTTTTACCGTTGTGCCGTTAGATAAGTCGTTTAAGGGAAAAACTTCTTATTCTTATTCTGAATTTATGTGCGGAAAAGTAAAACTTAAAGAAAAAGTCAAAGAGGCTTAAAAAGCATAAAACGTGGGCGTAATGGCTTGCGTTTTCTTTTTGTCATATTTTACCTTTTAATAAAATATATTTTAATAAAAACATTTTACTAAAAGGGAGAGTAATTATGTCATTTGAACCTGTTTTTGAAACCATAAATTATACTTGCGGTAAAAAAACGCTTACTGAACAAATAAAAGTAGAGTGCAGAACTGCCGTAAAGCAAGAAGATATTTTATCGGTATTAAACGTTTCGGCTTTTGCCACCGTTACTAAAGGTCAAGCGGATGAAAATAAGTTTGATTACGGTGGAAAGGCGGTTTTTTATACAAGTTATATAACGGCAGACGGAACGCCTGCAAAATGTGAGTGCGGAAGTGAGTTTAAGGGGGATATCAAAAACGAAATTTTTTCCGCTAATTCAAGGGCAAGTATAACTGCTGTGGTAGATAAGGCGTACGCGGAATATAGCGGTGCGTATTTAACGGTTACCGCATATATAACTATTCGCGTAAAGGTTAGCGATTGTAAAGAAGTAAACGCACTATCGGGCGGTGCAAATCTTGTGGTTAACGAAAGTGAAGTGCATTACGCAAAGAGTTACGGCTTAAAAAGGGCAACTTATCCTATAGAAGAAGAATTCCAAGTTGGTTATGCGGTTGAAGAAGTATTAAGCCACCGCGCGCAAGCGGTGATTTCAGCCGTTCAATGCGGAGTGGGGTGCATTATCGTGGACGGTGAAGTTTTATTGTCGGCGATAATGTTGCAATCTTCACAAAGAAATGGTATAATAAAAGAAAGCAAAAGTTTTCCGTTCCGCGTGGAAATCGAGTGTGAAGAAGCCATGCCTAATATGCAATCTACGGCAAGCGTAAAAGAGCGTTCGTTCAAGATTGACGTTGCCGTTGATAAAGAAAACACGGTTAGCGTAATTACTGCAAGCGTTGTTTTAGACTTAGAGGGCGAGGCTTTCTATAACGACGTTGTAACTTTGGCTGTTGATGCCTTTTCAACCGAGCAAGAAGTGGAAATAGTAAAAGAAAAGGTAAAGCACGTAAACTTAGGCAAATTAAACACTTGTTTGGTTACCGTTTCAGGTCGTGCTACAACTTTAGAACTTCCCGTTGGCGCAAGCGTGCTTGCCGTCGGTGGTGAAAGGGTGGAAGTTGTTAAGGTGGATTGCGTAGAAGACGGCGCTGTTATAAGCGGTGTGTTGAGTGCAACCGCATATCTTCGTGATGGAGATGAAAAGATTTTTACAGTTAATCTTGAAACTCCTTTTGAAAGTGCCGTTTCTTGCGCTTATATTTGTGAAGAACTTTCTGAAATTTGTGTAAGAGCATATAACGGGCGCGCAAAAATTATATCTTTAACTGAAACTGAACTTGAAGCGGATATAAACTTTACCGTTTACCCTGAAGAAAAAACAGAGTTGGAGATTATAGGTAAAATTAAACCTATAGGCGAAAAGGTTAAGCCAACGGCTGGGTTATCCGTTTACATTGCCACCCCTGGGGAAGATATGTGGTCGCTTGCTAAAAGGCTTAGTGTAAGCCCAGAAACACTTGCGCAAACAAACTCTGATTTAACTTTTCCGCTTACGGGCGATGAAAGAATAGTAATATATAGACAAAATTAAGGGAAATATACAAATGAAAAAATTTACGGTTTTAACTCCGGCAAAATTAAATCTTACGCTTGACGTGTTGGGCGTAAACGGCAATTTTCACGATATAGAATCTTTAGTGGTTTCTATCAACGTGTATGATAAAATTACTGTAAAGGCGCGTCAAGACGGTAAAATTACCCTTTTAACCAAGGGTAGAGAAGTTAATTGCCCCGTAATTGAAAACAACGCGTATAAGGCGGCAAAATTATTCGTAGATACTTTTGGAACTACTGGGGTAGACATTATCGTTGAAAAAAATATTCCCGTTGCAGGCGGTCTTGGCGGTTCTTCTGCAGATATTGCAGGCGTACTCAACGCTCTTAATAATCTTTACCAAATAAACGGTGAAATTGAACTTCTTGCTAACGATTTAGGTAGTGACGCTGCGTATATGTTGCACGGTGGCGTTGCCGTGCTTAAAGGCAGGGGAGAAATTGTTGAAAGAAGTGATGCGGATAGAAAGATTTATCTTCTTCTCATTACTGAAGACGCTGAAATTTCCGCAAGAAATTGTTACAAAAAGTTCGACCAAAAGAAAAAGTTTTATCCCCCGATTACTCAAAAGGCGGAAAGGGTTTTGTATACTGGTGATTTGGAAGAATTGTTCCCCTTGCTTAAAAACGACTTGGGTGAAAGTGCGTCTGAACTTGTACCAAACATCAATCACAATATATTCAACCTTAAAAAAGCGGGCGCTATGAATGCGCTTGTTGCTGGTAGCGGACCTACCGTTTACGGCGTGTTTGAAGAAAAAACAGCAAGGGATAAAGCGTATAAAACGCTTGTTGCTTTGTATGGCAAAAATCTTATAAAAGCAGAAACGGTTGTTCAAGTCGATGGAAAATATCAATAACGTTTTGCCCTAAAGTATTTTAGGGCAAATTTTTTATATTTTTTAAAGTATATTTTTAAAACTCTATTGAAAAAAACATAAAAAGGTGGTAAAATAGAAAAAAACAAAAAAGAGGATAGAATATGAAAAATAAATTATTGAAAATTTTGGCGCTTGCGGTTTCGTTGGTTTTACTCGTAAGCACTTTTGTTGCATGTGATAACAACCAAAGTGGCGGTGCGCACGAACACGTTTATGACCAAAAGGTTGCAGATGAAACTACTTTGAAAGAAGATGCAACTTGCACACACGCACCCATTTATTACTACACTTGTTCTTGTGGCGAAAAGGGTACTAAAACCTTTGAAGAAGGCAGAGCTTTAGACCATATTTACGACCAAATGAAAGAAGAAAATAAATATCTTGAAAACGAAGGGGACTGTCAAAATCCTGCAACGTATTATTATTCTTGCAAATGTGGTTTGATGGGAACGGAAATGTTTGAAAGTGATGAAGTGATTGACCACAATTTTGAAGACGGCATTTGTACTATTTGTGGTGAACCTGAATTCGAAGAATAATTAAAAATAAAAAGTGAGCAAGCGTTAAAAGGCTTGCTCTTTTTTTATGAAAATTTTAAGTGAAAGTATAAACAATTAAATATTTGTCAATAACTTATGCAAAGAAGTTTAAGGAGAACTTAAAATGAAAAAGATTTGCATAAGTTTTTTGTTTATTACCATAATAATTTTGTCGGGAATAGGTCTTATTGCTCAAAAACCGCAAAAGAGCGAAGAGTATCTTAGGATACATATCCGCGCAAATTCAAACCTTGAAATAGACCAAACGGTAAAATATATGGTTAAAGAGCAAGTGGTAAAATATCTTACGCCTTTTATTGCCGAGTGCAAAACAAAAACGGATGCGGAAAACATGCTTGAAGATAACCTTTCTTCAATAAGCGCCGTTGCCGATAAGGTTTTGAAAGAAAACGGGTTTTCATACACGGCAAAAGCAAGTGTAAAAAACGAAGAGTTTCCAACAAGAGTTTATGATAATTTAGAGTTGGAACACGGTTTTTACGACGCTTTAATCATTGAACTTGGCGATGGTAAGGGCGATAATTGGTGGTGCGTTGTTTATCCACCACTTTGTTTTACGGGTAAAGAGTGTGGGTTTGTTTACAGGAGCAAGATTTTAGACGTAATATCCGATTTTTATAAAAATAAGGAGAAACATTAAATGAAAAAGATTTTCAAAGTATTGATAATCGCGGTGATGGTGATTTGTATGGGTGTTTCGGTAGGTTCGGTTGCTACAACACCTAAGGTGAATACCGTTTGCGCTGCGGTTTATCAACAAGGTAGTCGTGGCGATACAATCAAGACCATGCAAAGAAAACTTAAAAATTGGGGATATTACAAAGGATCGGTAGACGGAATTTTTGGCAAACAAACCAAAGAGGCTGTTAAGTATTTTCAAAGAAAAAATGGACTAACGGTAGACGGTATCGTGGGCGATAAAACGCTTAAGGCACTCGGCATGAGCACTTCTTCTTCAAGTTCTAATCAAAATTATAGCGATGCGGATTTGATGTTGCTTGCGCGCTTAATTTACGGCGAAGCAAGGGGTGAAAGTTACGTTGGTCAAGTGGCGGTTGGCGCGGTGGTTATGAATAGAATTAAAAGCGCGTCTTTCCCAAATACTATGGCGGGGGTAATTTATCAAAGTTACGCATTCACCGCCGTTGATGACGGGCAAATAAATTTAACGCCTAACGCAACGGCTAAAAAGGCGGCGCAAGACGCCATGAACGGTTGGGACCCATCTTACGGTGCGCTGTATTATTATAACCCCTCAACGGCTACAAGTTCGTGGATTTTCACAAGAAAAACTACCGTTACCATCGGTAATCACGTGTTTGCTATTTAAGGAGAATAAATAATGGAAAAGAAAAAGAATAACGCTGTAGAAAAGGCGGAAAAAGTTGCTAAAAAGAACGATAAAGATAGAACGGCTAAAACCCAAGGGGTAAAAAAGCAACAGGCAAAAAAGTCTGTTCAAAATGCTAAGAAAGAAAAACAGTTAAAGCGTGAAAAAATCAAGGCGGAAAAAGAAAGAATAAGATTAGAGCGTGAAAAGGCAGAGGCGCAAAAGCGCATAGAGTTAGCAAAAATAAAAGCGCATAAAAAGGCAGAAAGACAAAAGGCAAAAGCCGCCGCTCTAAGGGAAAGAAACCGTCGCAAGTTAGAAAGAAAAAAGCATATTCAAGAACTTAAAGCCGAGCGAGAGCAAAAAAGACAAATGCTTAAAAACGAAAGTAAAAAAGAGCGAATTGAGAGAAAAGCACAAGAAAGAGAACAAAAAAGGCAAGCCTATCTTCAATTAAGGCGCCAAAAAGCGCAAGAGCGCAAGCAAAAATTACAAGAAAGACAAGAAAAAAGACAAGCGCGCAGACAAAACAGAGATAATAGAAAGGGCTACGGTGGTTGGCTTGCAGCGGTTATTTCTTTAGGCGTAGTGAGTTTAGTGCTTGCATCTGTTTTGACTTTTACCTTTTTAATGCCTACTGCTGAAGATAATATGTTAGAATCTGGTTATAGAAAGAATTTTTATGATACGGTTGAGCAAATTGATAACATTGACTTAAATCTTTCAAAAGCGCTTGCAACGGCTGATAGTGGTGCATTGCAACAGTATTTAGTGGATACTGCAATCAACAGCGAACTTGCTGAAAATGATTTGCAACAACTTCCACTTCACGACGAAAGCAAGCATTACACCACAAAACTTATCAACCAAATAGGCGATTATGCAAAATATCTTAACAAAAAGATTATTGCGGGCGAAAAGTTAAATGATGAAGACTACCAAGCGTTATCTACACTTTATAGGGCAAATCTTGAATTGAAGAATTCTTTGCAAGATATGATACAAAACATGGGCGATAATTTTTCATTTTCATCAATGCTTAGTAGCAACGGCAAAAACCTTGTTGTAAAGGGCTTTGACCAACTTCAAAACTTATCCGTTCAATATCCGGAATTGATTTATGACGGGCCTTTTTCAGACGGACTTACCGCGCGTGAAATCAAAGGTCTAAAGGGCGCGCAAGTTGATGAAAATTTTGCAAAGGAAAAGTTTAATAAAATTTTTAGTAATTACGGTCTTGAAAGCGTTCAAAGCGTAGGCTCTTCTAACGGTGAAATTGAGTGTTATAATATTCAAGCACAAGTTAAAGGCGACCTTTTATACGCGCAAATTTCTAAAAATGGTGGCGAACTTATAATGTTTGCTTATGCTGGTAGTTGCAACGGAGTGTATTGTGATGAAGACAGGGCAAGTGAAGTTGCAAGCGAATTTATTTCTTCACTCGGTATTAAAGATATGAAACCCGTGTGGATAAATCTTGCAAATAACGTTTATACCATAAACTTTGCATTAGAGAAAGATGACGTAATTGTGTATTCCGACCTAATTAAAGTGCGCGTGTGCGCAGAAACTCAAATGGTAATAGGCTTAGAGGCAAGAAGTTATTACACCAACCATACGGAAAGGGTTATTGGTAGCCCTGTACTTTCAAAATCACAATCGGCAAAAAAAGTTTCATCAAATATAGAACTTAAATCTTGCCGTTTAGCATTAGTACCTATCGGTACTTCAAGTGAAAAACTGTGTTATGAGTTTTCCGGTGAATATGACGGTTCAACCTATTATATTTATATCGACGCTATAACTGGTAGACAAGTTGAAATGTTTAAGGTAATTGAGTCGACAGAAGGTACCCTTTTAATTTAAGCGAGAATAAACTGGGGTGTGCGTCGTTACTGCTATGAATTTGGACTTTAATGACTAGACGGTTAATTTATCCCAAACACAGCACTAGCCTTGCCCAGCTTGTTTCTTTACGATTAAATGGGGATAGATAAGTAATGTTTTCAACTAAAACTAAAACTTTAACCATCATTAAGGTGGTTAAAGTTTTTTAATATATTGACAAATTTTTATATGAGTGTATAATATAGGGTAAGTTATTTGCATAGGAAAAAGTAGATGGATAAAGTTAATAAGTTAATAGTCGTTATTCCTGCGTACGAGCCTACTGAAGATTTTATAGAGTACTCGGTTAAGGTTAGTAAAGGTGCAAACACGCTTGTAGTTATTAACGACGGTAGCGGTGCAGAATACGATTATATTTTTGATGAAATAGAAAAAATTGAAAACGCCACTTGCTTAAAGCATGAAAAAAACCTTGGCAAAGGTTGTGCGTTAAAGACGGCGTTTAATTACTGCGCACAGCATTTTAATGGTGATTATATTATAGTTACCGCAGACTGTGATGGTCAGCACGCCGTAGAAGACGTGTTTAAGGTTTACGAGGCGACCAAAGAAAATATAGACTGCTTAATTCTTGGGTCAAGAGATTTTACTTTAAGTAATATTCCAAGAAATAGTCAATTGGGCAACGCGCTGTTTAGAAAGGCGTATAAGTTCTTTTATGGACTTGCCGTATATGACACGCAAACGGGGTTAAGGGGGTGCTCGGTTGACCTTGCAAAAGAATTTACCGTTGTTAAGGGCAAGCGCTTTGAGTACGAAATGAGTGTTTTGATTTATGCTAAAAAGAATGCTATTAAAATAATAGAAGTGCCCATTAAAACTATTTACCCAGAAAACCCACAAGAACACGCAACGCATTATAAACCGATTAAAGACACGGTTAAAATTTTTTTAGTGGTGCTAAAAAATCTTTTTGTACCCAAAAAAAGGATAAAAAAATGAAAAAGATTATTTCTGTAAGTTTATGTTTTATTTTGTTAAGTTGCAGTTTAACCGCTTGCGGTCAGGCAGATAACGCACAAAATGACGCAACTCCACCCGCTCACGTATGTGAGTATTCTACCATTGGGCACGATAGGGAGCAACATTGGGAAGAGTGTGAATGTGGGCAGAAGAACTTTTTTGCATCTCACTTGCTTGTAAACGGCAACTGCTCTTGTGGTTACAAAGATGAAAATTATAAGCCTGCTCAACCACAGCCAACACCTACTCCAAATCCTACCCCCACACCTACGCCAACCCCCACGCCTATAGTAGAACCTGCAAATTATTTTTCACAAGACGGCACGATATCTATTAGTATGAGACAATTGGTAAAGTTCCCTGGTGTAGACGTTAACGAAGACGGAACGTTAGATTTCCGCGTTGTTCAAGGTGGCTGTACGGACGGAACTTATTATTACGCAGTTCTTAACGACGGAAAAAGCGATAGTGCAGATTCGCTTTCATATATATTAAAGTTTGATTTATCCACGGGTGAACAAGTTGCAGTTTACAAAGATATTAAGTGTGCGCATGGCAACGATATGACTTATAATTCACTTACCGATGAGATTATAATCGTTCACAACAAGCCCGAGAAAAAGAAAGTTACTATATACGATGCAAAAACTTTCACTCTTAAGAACACAGTTGAACTTGAAGTTGAAATTGGAACGATTGCTTTTGACCCGTATGAAGAGTGTTATTGGATAGGGCTTTCTGCCGGCTATTCGTTTGCAAAATTTGACCTTAACTTTAAGCAAATTAGTGAAGCATTTGAAGGCTATAATTCGGGAAGAACAAGGCAGTCTTTTGACGTAGATTCTAAATATATTTATTACTTGCAATATAATGCTAACTCAATAGTGGTTATGGATAAGCAAGGCAACTTTGTTAAGGACGTAATTCTTACCGATAGACCTAATAACGAAGCTGAAAATATCTGCCACGTAGGAGACGTTTTCTATATCGGTTATTATAATAAAAACCAAGCAAAATCAGTTGGCGGTGGGTTTATTTATAAAAGCACTATTAGTGTAAAATAATTGAAAACAGTTAAAAAAAGATAAGCAGAATTTTATCTGCTTATCTTTTTTATTCTTCAAAGCGTTCGTAAACTTCTTTAGCGTATTCTCGAGGCGTTTTGTTCATTTTGTGCTTAAACGCGTAACTAAAATAACTCTGTGATGAAAACCCGCATTCGTATGCTATTTTCGTAAGCGTATAATCTGTTGTAATAAGTAAATTAGCTGCCTTTTTTATGCGTTGTTCTTCTACGAATTCACGAAGGGTTTTACCAGTAGATGCCTTAAAAACGTTGTGAAAATGAATTGGGCTAAACCCTGCTATGCTTGCCATGGTTTCTAAAGATAAATCTAAAGTAAGATTTTCTTTGATGTATTTAATCGTATGTTCAATGGCTTTATAGTTGTTGCTTTTTATATGGTCGTGTAAGGTTTGTTTTTTAGAATCTTTTATTAGCGTATGTATAAGTTCTAAAATAAGGCTGTGTAAAAATATTTCATCTATCTCTATCGCGCTGTCGTAATATTGACACATTTTTTTAAAAATATCATAGTATTTTTCACGCTTAGTGGTTTTTATATAGTTTGGAACGTACATAAGGTTATCATATAGTTTTCCGTCCGTTAAAATAAAATGAATATAATAACACTTAAACGGCAATTTTGTGTGGCGGATTTGACCAGGTTTTGCACAAATAATCATATCAGGGTTAATTTGCATTTTGTCAGAGTTGATATAGGAAATACCACCTTTTTCAAGAGGGATTTCTATTTCAAACATAGTGGTTTTTCTATTTTTGGTAATAACCCTGTTTTTTACGGCTAAGTTTGAATTATAAATGCCAATAGAAACTATTTCGGGCAGTTTTATTTTCATGCTAAAAACATCCTTAATAATAAGATATCTAATAAATATAATAAGATAAATATATATTTTCAGTAAAATATATTATATAATAAAAATATGCTAAAGTCAATAGAGGAGTGTTAATACATGAAAATTACGTGGTTAGGACAAGCAGGTTTACTGTTTGAAACCGATGGAATAAATATAATAATCGACCCGTATTTGTCAAACAGCGTGGAAAAAATAAACCCCAAAAACTATAGGCGCGTTCCAGTTTTAGAAAGTTTATTCGATATAAAACCTGATATTATGATTTTCACTCATAATCATCTTGACCATTACGACCCTGAAACGGTTAAAAATTATATAACCGATAAAACAAGCGTAACCGTACTTGCTCCGTCTTCGGTTTGGAGCGAAGTTCGTAAAATAGGTGGTAATAATAATTTCGTTCAGTTTAATCGTAATACGGAGTGGACTGAAAAGGGCATTAAGTTTAGTGCGGTTAAAGCAGAGCATAGCGACCCCACTCCTATCGGCGTAGTAATTGAATATGCTGGTAAAAAGTATTACGCTACGGGGGACACGCTTTATAATAAAGAAATTTTTAATGATTTGCCCAAAGATATTGACACCGTATTTCTTCCTATCAACGGGGTGGGAAATAATATGAACCAAATTGACGCCCAAAGATTTTGTGAAAAAATCAAGCCAAAACACGCCGTGCCTATTCACTTCGGTATGTTCGATAACTTAACGGGCGAAGAGTTTTCTTATAAGGGAAGAATTATCCCTAAAATATACAAGGAGATAGAATTAAAATGAAAGTAGTTGACGTTAAAACTTTTGTAGTTGATTGTTTTAGAACTAACTGGGTGTTCGTTAAAGTTTATACCGATGAAGGAATAACGGGTGTTGGCGAAGCAACTCTTGAATACAAAGAAAAGGCGCTTGTGGGCGCAATAGAGCATATAAAAGAATATTTAGTGGGCAAAAACCCATTTAATATTGAAAAGCATTGGCATGATATATACCGTGATGCTTATTGGCGTGGTGGCGCTGTGTTAATGTCTGCGCTTTCTGCCGTTGAAATGGCGTTGTGGGATATTTTGGGTAAAAGTTTAGGCGTACCAGTATATCAACTTTTGGGTGGAAAGGTTAATGAAAAGGTTAGAATTTACGTAAACGGTTGGTTTGCAGGGGCAAAAGAGCCTGAAGAATTTGGTGAAAAGGCTAAAATTGCAGTAGAGCGTGGCGTTACCGCTATGAAGTGGGACCCGTTTGGTAAAAATTATCTTAACATTTCTAATGCAGAACTTGATAAAGCGCTCCGCAATATCAGGGCGGTAAGAGAGGCTGTCGGCAATAAGGTTGATTTACTTATTGAAGGACATGGAAGATTTAATATTCCCACGGGTATAAAAATTGCGCAAGAACTTGAACAATTTAAGCCTATGTTCTTTGAAGAACCCGTTCCGCCGGATAATATTGATGCGTTAAAAGCCGTTCGTGATAAATCCCCCGTGGCAATTTCTGCCGGCGAAAGACTTTATACGCGTTGGGATTATAGAAAAATGTTTGATAAAATGGCGGCGGACTATATTCAGCCAGATATTTCACACGCAGGCGGAATTATGGAACTTAAAAAGATAGCAGCAGAGGCTGAAAGTAGATATATTCCGTTTGCTCCACACAATCCGTCAGGGCCTATTGCTAACGCTGCAACCTTGCAGTTAGCGGGAACTTGCCCTAATTTTGAAATTCTTGAAATTATGTATTCCGACGTTGAATGGAGAAAAGACGTAACCAACGAACAATTAGAATACAAAGATGGATATATAACAATCCCTGATAAACCAGGTCTTGGAATTGATATTAACGAAGAAGAATGTTTGAAACATCCGTATCAACCGCATACTCTTCGTCATTATACGGGAGCTTTAACCGATATAAGACCCGCAAAAACAAAATTTTATTTTTAAGGAGAAAATGAATATGAAAAAATTTGAAGTAAAAGACCATATGCCTAGTTACTTGCCCGAAGATTGCGATTGGAAATTAGTTTGGGCTGATGAATTTGACGGTACGGAATTAGATACTACCAAATGGGGTTTTCGCTTAAATTATTGGGGCAAAAAGTTTGATGGATACACGGATAAGGGTATTGTTTTAGATGGTAAAAGCCATATTGAACTTCACCGTACGGAAGTTGATGGAAGATACGTTTCGCCCCAACTTCAAACGGGTTCAAATTCTTTCGACTTTCTTATTGAAAAGAGGGAAAACCCTTGGGGACAAGCGGGTATTTGGCCGTTAGGCGAACTTGAACCCCCTAAATTTGTTCACCGTTACGGTTATTATGAATGTCGTTGTAAATTTCAAAAAGACCCTGAAACAATGTGGTCGGCATTTTGGTTACAATCTCCCTCTATCGGCGCGCGTTTTGAGCCCGAATGGTGCGGTATTGAAAACGATATTATGGAATATTTCCATGAAAATAGAGCGCATACCACCAACCTTATGGGTGGTTACGGTAGACAGTTTACAAGGGGAGGAAAAGTAAAGTACGACCTTGAAAAAACTGAAGACGGTTGGCATTATTTCGGTATGGACTGGAGAGAAGACGGTTACACTTTCTACTGCGACGGTAAAGAAGTTATGCGCTGTACTGACCACGTTTCACATGTTCCGCAGTTTATTTTGCTTACAACCGAAGTTCAAGGCTATCGTTCAGGCATAAACGGTAATGAAGACGGCAAGTGGAAACTTTTGGGTGGCAAAGGACTTGTTGACGAACCGCCCTTCTTGATTAAAGATAAATTTGTTGACGATGCGTTTATAGTAGACTTTGTAAGAGTATTTGACAGAGTGGAGAAATAATTATATGAAAAAAGCAGTTCTTGTAACTGGCGCTTGCATAAATACAGGGGTGGCAATAGTTGAAAAGTTTTGCAAAGAAGGTTGCCAAGTTGTATTTACGGGGAGAGATGAACAAAAAGTTATCCAAGCGTTAAACAAGTATAAAGAAAAATTCCCTAATGCGGAAATAATCGGTTACGCGATAAATTCTTTAATAGACGAACGCACGGTAGATGAAAAAGCCGTTGAAAAAATGTTTGAATATCTTGATGAAAAAGGCTTTTTTATTGAAACTTTAGTGTTAAACGCTGCTGACCAAGGCTTGAACATGGTTGCGCTTGAAAACCCGCTTACCGATTTTATGCGCGTTATAAACACTAATATGACTTGGAATTACTGTCTTTGTGAACACGCTGTAAAAAGAATGAAAAACAACGGGGGCGGAAGTATCGTGTTCGTTAATTCTAACACGGCTTATAGGGCTATCCCTGATAGAATTGCCTATTCGGCGTCAAAGAGTGGACAACTCGGTATGATGAGAGCAATGGCGTTAGACTTTGGTAAATATAACGTAAGGGTTAACGCCGTGTTGCCGGGAATGATTAAAACGGAGCGTTGGGAGAAAAATCCCGAATTTTACAAAACCGTTCCGTCAAGGTTTACACCTATTGGCGACGTAGCCGTTGGTGAAGACGTAGCTGATGCAGTTTGGTATTTTGCAAAGCACGCAAGAAATACTACTGGCGCAGAATTAGTTGTGGACGGCGGAAATACTATTCAGTTGTATCCTATTATTAAAAAAGATTGATAAAAAATCAATAAAAAAGCCTTGCGGTTAACCGCAATAGTCATAGGGATTTTATTAAATAAACAAAAAGTGGTTTGTTAAAAAGTATTTAACAAACCACTTTTATTTGTTACCCAAATAAAACTTCTATATCTTTTTCAGCTTCATAAATCGTTTTACCATCAAATATTTTCGCTTTTTCAAAAGCTTCAACACATTCGTACCTTACTTTAGATGTAAATTTAAACAACTCTTTACAATCTTTTTCAATGGTGTAAACTTCTAATGTATAAAACTCACTTGTTTCATCAACATAGCCCGTAACCATATACCTTTTTCCACAATAACTAATCTCTTTTTCTGGATTATGATACATATCGTCTATAAATTCATTTAAGTCATTTCCTAACATCTTATTTTACTCCCTTAAAAAATTTCTTGTATTTTTCATATTCTTGCGGTGTGATATTTCTAGCAGGCTGACGATTATCAATACCCGGAGAAGAATATTCGTGAACGTGAAAAACATGTTCGCCTTGTTTTGACATTCCCTTTTCAAAATGATAGCCTATCTCAAAAACAGGCAAATGGTCTTTATTATATTCTGTATATTGATGAAAAACGCCACCTTTATCCAAAAGAATATAACTATTAGAAGAATGTGCTTCTGGGGGCATACTAAAACTTCTTTTACTATTCAAAGGTTCTAATACCTTTACACCACCAATTTTATCCACCGTTTTATAAGTATATGCCGGATTTTTACCATTAGAATAAGTTCCTTTACCTCCCATTGCGATTAACCCTCCTTGAAGTGTTATAGTCAATGGTGATAATATTACCTTGCATTTCGGCAAACGGTGAACCGAAACAGATAATTGCACTTGGTTTTATGCGTTTTAACATTTCGTTATAACCACGCATAAACGCAAGTTTGCTACGTTTACAACCTATTGTTCCAACAGCAACGATAGAGCCTTCTTCTATTCCATCAAAGCAGAAATCAAAAGTGCTTGAATCGCCCCAACTTGCGTTAGGTATTACAGTTAAACCTTGACTTTGCCAATAAGCTCCACACCAACGACTTCTAAACACGTTGAACAATTGAACTGCTTTTGGCATATCTCTATAAAGGCTGTAGTCTGGAGAAATCAAAAACTTATACTGCGCTAACCTATATAAAGACTTTGTGGGATTATAATATAAGCCTTCCATACGGTAGTCATCAATATAAAAATGAACTCCCCTTTGTTTGTTTTCGTCAATATCGTTAGTTTTTAAGTCTGTATAACTAATTAAATTGACACCTTCTAAAGCGAGTTCGGTTTTATGGATAATGGGCATGTTCCATTTTCCAAACGCATCAAACTCATTGCGTAGAAAGGTCTGTTTTGACCTAACTTCTTTGGATGTCATTTTTGTCCCTCCTTTAAATTAATATTTGCTTCTTTCAGCATGTCAAAAATACATTTGACATAAAGGACGGACTTGTGATACAATACAAATAAGCGATATTGTAGAGATACAAATCCGAAAGGCACTTAATCGTTGTTACCAGCAACTTTTAGGTGCTTTTCCTTTATATTAAATGTTGTTTTAGTAGTTAATCAAAAAGTTTATTCAGTTTTTGTTCATAAGGCTTTAAGCCTCCCGGAAGATTAGCCCACCTTAAAAATCTATCAAAACCATACATAGCACTTTCATCTGAAACATTAAATTTAATAGATATATCAATAAAATCCTCACACCCTAATCTGCCAATCATAGGGGAAGGAGCTAGCGAATAAGTTGCGTAATAATTAGCACATTTTTCAGCATAAGTTGAATCTTCTTTATGTCCCAACTGAATATGACCTATTTCGTGCATAATAGTAAATCTTTGACGATATTCACAATCTGAATCATCATAAAAAATTCTAAACACACCTTTTTTAGTTCTGCCACTTGTTCCAGACATCTCCGTTTTGCGCAAAATATTACGTGCTTCTTCTGTAATTTTAGAATACGGTATAACTTCGTATCCTTTTTGCTTGGCTATATAAAAAGGGTCTATCGGGAATTCTCTTATATTTAATTCTGCATACAAATCAACAATAGAACTTTCAATTCTACTATAATCTCTATACGTTAAATCGGCTGGTCCGTAGGTTTCAGTATCAATCATCAAGCAATAACCTCATCAATTTCATTTTTTCATCCTTATCCATATTTTTTGCTCCACGAGCAACAAAACGATATATTTCTGCAAAATCTATTTCTTCCGTCTTTCCGTTAATTAAATAATCCGACGTAGTATTTAATGCCGTAGCAATATTTGCTAATATTTCAACTTTCGGCTGTCTTTCATTGTTTATATACCTTGATAATGCCGCTTCAGTAACACCTGCCATTACAGCTAATTCTTTTTGAGATAACTTTTCTTCCTTCATTAAGGCTTCTATTCTTTCGCCTATTCCTTCCATTTTCTTTTTCTCCTTTATATTGGTGTTATCAATATTTTAACATACAATTTTTTATTTGTCAATAAAAAATTACCGTTCGGTAAGAATTTATTTTAAAATATTTTTGCCACAAAATAGGGAAAAATCAAAGCAGGTAAAGAAAATTGCCACAAATTGCATTTTACTTTTAGGCTTGCGATACCTACCCGTTCGACTACCTTATTTAATAACAACAAAACAAAAAGGTTAAACCGAAACAAGTTCGATTTAACCTTTTCGTGGTGCGGATAAAGGGTGATTCCCCTATTAGGGGAAATGTCCGCAAGGACAAAAGGGTTGCCGTCCCCCGCCAGGGGATAGAACGCAGTTCGACTCCCGTATGGTTATTGAAACAAAAAAGAGTCTAAGACAAACTTAAAGGTTTATCTTAAACTCTTTTGGTGCGGATAAAGGGACTTGAACCCCCACGGTCTCCCACTAGATCCTAAGTCTAGCGCGTCTGCCAATTCCGCCATATCCGCATTTGCTTAATTATTTTAACACAAAACGCATTGTAAAGCAAGCCGTTTTACAATGCGTTTGTTCTTTTTATTCTTTATTTTGTCATAAATTCTTTTATTATGGGGAATAAAGTTTCAGTTGGCAAGCCAACCACGTTGTATAAACTTCCGTCATAACCCTTAACTAAGGGGTAAGGGTCTTGAATTCCGTAACTACCAGATTTTCCTTTATAAAGTCCACTTTTTACATAGTCAGATATAACTTTATCGCTAAGGTCGTTAAATGTTACAAAAGTTTCCACGTGCCCAAAAGAAATTCTTTTTGCGCTCATAACGCAATATCCCGTGATAACCGAGTGCGTTTTGCCCGACAAAAACTTAAGCATTTCGGTTGCCTCGTCGTCATTTTTAGGCTTATTTAATATTCTGCCCTCATTATAAACAACGGTATCCGCGCCAACCACAACGCACTTATCTTTATCGGGTTGGTTTTCAAAAACGCTTTGCGCTTTGCCCTTGGCAAAAGCCGATGCAGTTATATATGGATCGGTAGAAAAAGCCTTTTCATCATAATCACTTATGATAATTTCAAAAGGGTAACCGCATTCCTTTAATAATTCTTGTCTACGGGGTGAATTGCTTGCTAGTATAAGTTTCATTATTTATTATTGTTCAACACTTGTTCAACGTATGGGATAAGGTTTCTTGCGTAGTAGCCAAAGCCTTCGTTATTGGGGTGAACAGGGTCGGTTAAATATCTGGGATCGTGCGGGATAAGTTCCAAACCGTTAACAGCAACAGCGCCGTGTTCTCTATAGTTATCTAAAAGGGTGCTGTGTAAAAGTTCTAACGGACCGCCAAGGCGTTCTTTATCCAAGTCCTTTCTCCAAGTGGGTGAAATACCTATTACGGGGATACCAGGGTAAACTCTGTTGACGTTATCCATAAAGCGTTTGCAACGGTCTTTCAATTCTTCGTTGGTATATTTGCCCCAGTCGTTAGTGCCGTATGCAACGAAAATGAGTTCGGGCTTAAAGTTGTGTCCTTCATCAACCAATTCGGGGATAAATCTACCGCTACCTACGCCAAAGATTGCGCTTTCAGCGTTAAAATAACGCGTAACTTGGTAAGCGTAAGAGAGAGAATCGTTCGCAGAACGCCAACCTTGTGTTAAAGAGTCGCCCCAGAACATAAATTTATGGTCGTAAGTCCAAGGGGTAAGCGTTGCTCCGTCGTCAATTTCAACGTATTCCAAAACGCCTTCAGAGTGGCTGGGAAGATAGAGTGTAATTCTATGGTCGCATTCAGCAAAGTGGAAAGTTTGCGCGGGGGTATCTGCATCGTGTTTGTTTAGGTAAACAGGTTGGTTGTTTGCGTGCACTTCGTACTTACCCGTAATTTCATATTGTGCAGACTTAAAGGTAAAGGTGGTTGAGTTTGTTACAAAGTCAAGTCTAATACCTGTTGTTGCGGTAATGCCCTTTGTATAGCCGTTTTCTTGCCAAACTTCAAGTTGTTTTTCAGTAAAGCGTCTAAAATGGATTAAACCGTCTTGTTCAAAAACGCGGTATGCGCCGCTAGTAATGCTTTTGATTTGTTCAAAGGAAAGTCTCATTTTCGTATAGTTCTCCTTGTTTTGTTGATTTTATTTTAACAAAGATAAACTTAAAATGCAAGTAAATTGTTAAACTAATAATATTATTATATGCAAGGTGGGCAAAATGCGTAGTTTTAATTATATAGAATTTTATAAAGTATATTATTTTACTCTTTTTGTTTATTATATTGCATTGACTTAATTTGTGTACATAATGTATAATGAAAAAGTACAAAACTCTATGATGAAGGGAGTGCAAAATGGCAAACGTTTTGAAAGAAAAAGTTAAGGGTATTTCAATTGTCAATCCTGATGAAGTTGAAAGGGAATATTTGCTTTATTGTATTGATTACGCAATAAATAACGGCTTTAATCACGTGCAAATTACAGGGCCTATTCACGATGGTGTAAAGGGCAATATCGACGGCATGACTTTTAACCGTAAATATTCACAGTTTAACGGCGAAAAGAATGCTGATTATATAAATATGTGTATGGAAGTGGTTAACGAGGCGCTTGACAAGGCAAGTGCGCACGGCGTAAAAACTTTTATGTGGCACCACGAGCTTATTCTTCCCACCGATTTTGGCAAGGTTTACCCTGAAATTTTGAACGAAAACGGGGATATGGAAGTTACGCATCCACTCGTTAAAGATTACTTGGAAAATAAGATTGAAGACTTTTTTAACGCTTACCCCAAAATGGACGGTATTATTTTAACCTTGCACGAAACCAAAATTCCGCTCCTTAAACTAAAAAATCAAAAGTTGGGCAAAATTGAACGCGTAAAATACGTTACGGAAATTTTGTTTAATGCTTGTAATAAACTCGGCAAAGAAATGGTCGTTAGGCCTTTTGCATCACTTGCGGAAGACCAAGATATGATGCTTACGGCTTACGCACAGATTTCACCCGACCTTATGGTTATGGATAAGTGGACTAAGTACGACTGGTCATTATCACTTCCCGATAACGATTTCTTTAAGAATATCACTAAAAATCCATTCTTGGTTGAAACTGATATTTTCGGTGAATATTTTGGCAAGGGTAGACTTCCTATAATGTTTAAAGAACATATCGAACACAAGTACGAGCATTGTGAAACCTTTCCGCACTCAGGGTACGTTTCAAGAATTGATAGAAACTATCAAAACCCCTTTGGTAGCGTAAACGAGGTTAACCTTGTGGTAATGCACGCGTTAACCAATGGGCTTGACGTGGAAAAGGCTGTTCAAAAATTCTTCAGCGATAGATATGGCACGGCGGGTGAGAAAGTCCGCGCCATTATGGAAAAGACTGAAGAAAATCAAAAGAAGATATTCTATATTAACGGTTATTATTTTACTCAAGGCAGTTACTTCCCCGAAGTAAACCACGCAAAAAATCACTTCTTCTTTGAAATTATGAAAGATGATTACGCAATCGCGTCTAACGAGTGGTTTATTCCCGTGGGCTGGAAAAGAACTTCTATTGAAAGCATCTTAAATGAAAAAGAACAAGCGGTAGCAGAAGCGTCGCAAATGCTTAGTGAAGTTGAAGCGTTAAAAGGCAAGATGGATGAAAAAGAGTACGCTAAACTTTGGCTTAAGTTCAAAAATCTTGATTACGTTGCTAAAATTTGGCGTGAAATGGCGTTCGCTTTCTATAACTATATTAAGTATTTTGAAAGAAAAGACGCGTCTTTTGAAGTAGCGCTTTATGAAAACATGCGCGTGATTGATGGTTACCACGCTAAAGGTAGGGCAGAACTTGGCAAAGACTTCTATAACTATCTCGGCGCGCGTGGGTTCA
Source organism: Christensenellaceae bacterium (assembly GCA_045614185.1). Lineage (GTDB taxonomy): Bacteria > Bacillota > Clostridia > Christensenellales > Borkfalkiaceae > UBA1259. Next base: position 71,168 of record JAZLCJ010000007.1, read on the forward strand.
CCAACTCTGTTGCTGAATTCGGCGGTGATTTCTGTGCTTGTCTTAAGGCTAATTTTGAGGCGGAAAAGGCGCAAAGAGCCTTGCTTGAAGGTAAGGGCTATTACGATTATATCGTGTGCGGAAGTTGTGCTGAGGGGCATAAAATCCAAAAAGAAGTAAACTTTAGCGATACGCTTTTGGTGGACGGCGTTCAATGCCGTATCCCCGGTAATAAGGCAGGCTTAAAGTGGAGCACCATAAATGCGCACGGCTGGTTTAGTTATGAATTAAAGGTTAGAAAGGGTGAAGAAAATACAATTGCGTTTAGCCTTGGCTGTGCAACCGATAAACTTGCTATTATGATAAATATTGGTGGGGAAGAACATATTATTAAACAAGATATTAGCGGTGTGGCTGATTTTGAGTTTAAGTACAAAGCGGATAGTGATGCGGTTAGAGTTCGCATTGATAGAATTGATGCAAATACACCTTATATCTATACTGTAATCGTAAAATAAAGGAGAAAATAATGAACAAGTACGAACTTTTAAGAGAAAAATTTGACAAAAAAGAAAAAATCGTAGGCGCATCAATGGCGATGTTTAACAACACCTTTATCTTAAACAGAATGGCTATGCGTGATGACCTTGATTTTATTTTATTTGATGCTGAACACGGCGTATTTGATGCGCAAAATATCGTTCCCGCATTGCAAGTGAATAGACTTTTAGGCGTTCCGTCCATAGCAAGGGCGCAAGATGCGGAATATTATTTGGTTGCAAAACTCGTAGATATGGGTGCGGATGGCATTATGATTCCCAGAACGGAAACTTTGGCGCAATTAAGAACTGCCGTTGATGGGCTTTTATTCCAACCCGATGGCAGAAAGGGTATGGGCGGTATCGCTCAAATGCGCCCGGGCGAAAAGTATGAAGATTTTAAGAAAACCAGATTTTTACTTCCGCAAATCGAATCACCTGAAGGCATTAAAAATCTTCCCAAAATGCTTGAAGAATTTGGCGAATACATCAGCGCGGTAATTATTGGTCCGTACGATATGTCCGTTGCCGTTGGCACGCCTTGTGATATTGCAAGCAAAGAGATGATGAGTGCTATTCAAGAAGTGTTTGATATTTGTAAAAAGTATGATAAATCTTGCGGTATTTTCTGTGATGATGAAGAAAAGGCTAAAATTTACCGCAAAATGGGTGCAAACGTATTATGGATGGCTACCGATAGAGATTATTTCTTGCGCGGTTATAATGAAATGCTTAACGGCGTAAAAGACCTTTAATAAGGAGAAAATTTATGAAAATAGTAGTATTAGATAAACCCAGAGAAAACCCTGGTGAAATTGATTGGAGTGAAGTTAGCGCACTTGGCGAAGCAAGAATTTACGATGATACCCCTCAAGATAAAATTGCTGAAACTATCGGGGATGCGGAAATAGTTTTCGTAAACAAGGGCAAAATCACTAAGGAAATTTTAGATGCTTGCCCCAATATTAAGTTTATATCAGTAGTTGCAACTGGCTTTAATAAAATTGATTTAGAGACAGCAAAAGAAAAGGGAATTTTAGTTTCAAACGTTCCGTCTTACGGCTCTAAAGCAATCGGTCAACACGCGGTTGCGCTTTTGCTTGAAATTACCAACCATATCGATCACCACGATAAAGAAGTTAAAAAGATGCGCAAGAGTTCTGATACCGACTGGTGTTTTTGGGATTACCCCTTGTATGAATTAGAATACAAAACCATGGGCGTAATCGGTTTGGGTAGAATAGGTCAAACGGTTGCTAAAGCAGGTTGGGCAATGGGTATGAACGTTATCGCACACGATATGTTTGAAAACCCTGAAATGAAGGCTTTGGGCGTGGAATACGTTTCTTTGGAAGAACTTTATAAAAGAGCGGACGTTATCAGTTTGCATTGTCCGTTAACATCTGAAAATGAAGATATGATTAATGCTGAAAGCATTGCAAAAATGAAAGACGGTGTTATAATTTTGAACAACAGCCGTGGCGGTTTAGTTGACGAACAGGCTTTGGCAGACGCGTTAAAGAGTGGCAAGGTTTACGCTGCGGGCATTGATGCTGTAAAAACTGAGCCTATAACCGAAGATTGCCCCTTACTTACCGCACCAAATTGCTATATTACGCCTCATATCAGTTGGGCGGCGCTCGATTGCAGAAGAAGACTTATTAAACTTGCAATTGAAAACGTTCGTCAATATTTGGCAGGTAATCCTATAAATATAGTCAACAAATAAAGATTAACAAGGAAAAATTATGTGGTACTGGAACTACTGGAAAGAACCTTCAAAATATACCGATGATATTTATCACGTAGGCTCGGCAAACGCGCCCGCGTGGGTTATAAAGAGTACGGACGGACTTATTCTTCTTGATACGGGACTTCCGCAAACCCTTTATCAATTAATGGAAAACTTAAGAAAAATGAACTTTGATTACCACGATATTAAGCACATTATGCACTCACACGGGCATATTGACCATATTGGTGGAACAAGGGCGTTGGCAGAACTTACGGGTGCTAAAACCTATATAGGCGAGGGCGACCTCGATATGGTTACGGGTAAAAACCAACTTCAATGGACCAATGAATTTGGCATCGCATTTGAAGAACCTTTCGAGCCTGACGTTATCATTAAAGACGGTGATAAAATTACTATCGGGGAAAAGACTTTTTCTTTTGTCGCATGCCCAGGGCATTCTCAAGGCACGCTTTCAATTTTCTTTAATTGTTATGATAAGGGTGTTGAATACCGTGCGGGTATGTTTGGCGGTGCGGGAAAGGGCACTATGACCAAGGCTTATCTTGAAAGGTATGACCTTTCATTCGATTGCCGTAAGCAATTTATTGAAAGTATTGATAAGGTTATTGATGAAAAGGTGGACGTGCATTTGGGCAACCACTTGGGCGATAATAAGCACAGTGAAAAACTTGAAAAATCACTTGCAACCAACTATCAGCCTAACGCATTTATTGACCAAACCACTTGGCGCTGGTTTTTAGAAAGAAGACGCGCTGAGGCGTTGCGCCAATTTGCCGACCCCGAATTTTAATAAAACCGCCTTCCACGGCGCAATACACTATATATAAACACATAAATATTTGATAGGTGAAAAAATGAAAGTTGACGGACTTAAATGCCATGATACGCTCCTACCTAAAATTAAACAAAAATTAGGATATGGAACTATAGATAATTATAATGAGTGGAAAGAAACGCTAAGGGAAAAATTCTTTGAACTTACAGGTATTAAGGGCGTAGAAGAAAATTCTGCAAAAGAACGCAATTTTGAAATTGAAAAGCAAGTTCAAAAAGACGGATATAAGCAAATTCGTTTCACTTTTGAAAGTGAAATTGACGCTATCGTTTCTTGCTATATTTTAATCCCTGACGGCTTAAAGGAAGGGGAAAAACGCCCCTTGGTTATAACTTTACAAGGGCATTCAACAGGTTTTCACAATTCTATTGCAGAGCCTAAAACGGAAGAAGAGGCAAAAAATCAACCGCGCGTTGGCTTTGCCGTTCAGTCGGTAAACGAGGGCTATATTACCCTTGCCGTTGAAAACAGAGCAATGGGCGAGCGCTCTGCTGAGAACTCTCCAGGTCGTAGAGTTCAAGTTTTCGAGAATATGAACCGCTGTTATTATGAAACTATCACCGCGCAATTACTCGGCAGAACTATGTGTGCGGAAAGAATGTTTGATAACAAGTGCGCTATCGACGTTGTTTTAGAACATTTTGGCGATATTATTGATGAAAATAAAATCGCTATTACTGGAAACTCTGGCGGTGGCACGGCATCTTACTATGCGGCGTGCTATGATGAAAGAATAAAAATTTCAATGCCAAGTTGTGGCTTTTGCCCGTACCCTGAATCAATTTTAAGATTTTACCATTGTTCTTGTAACTATATCCCCAACGCTTACCCGTGGTTTGATATGCAAGATTTATCTTGTTTGATTGCGCCAAGAAGATTATCAATCGTTGCAGGGGAAAGGGACCCGTCTTTCTTGATATCAGGTGTTCAGCGTGGTTATGAAACGGTAAAAAAGGCTTATCAAGATGAGGGCGCGCCTAATAATTGCAACTTTATACAAACAGATAAAGGGCATTGGTGGTGCGTGGATATTATTTGGCCAGAAATGAAAAGGTTAATGGCTGAACTCGACAAATAATTATAATAATATAAAAGCCCCAAGGCAATCGCCTTGGGGCTTTTGTTGTTCAAAAAGCCACTCTTAATTATTGTTAATAAAGTCTTTTTGCAATAATAACACTTTATTTTATATCAAACGCGCATTCATCGATTGTGCCCGTTAGTTCTGCCCATCTAGCAGAAAGAAGTTTTGCATAATCAATATAATACAACCCGTAACAACCCAAAGAGTATCCGTCGTTTACTTCTATCATCAGCGTTCTGTCGTCATCGGTCACGCCAAAATCAATTGCGTATCCGTTTGGGGCAGTCGTATATGCGTTAACGGCTTGTTCAATTACCAACGGGTCGTAATGAATTTTCCAATCGCCCTTATAAGGTCTAACGTCAAGAATTTTGCCGTATCTAACAAAACATCTCCATTCAGCCTTGAAATTAACAATGCTAGAACACAAAACGTCGGGGTCTTCGCCATAAGTTCCACAACCTATCAGGTCTTTTGGAGACTTAACCACAACCCCTGTAAACTTTTTATCTTCAATAGGTTTTACAAAAACGGGCCACTTTTTGGGGTTGTTTGTCACTTGGCTTAATTTTGATAACCAAATTTTTCGCCCTAAAAACTTTTCTAATTGAGCGGGATAGTCTATTTCGGGCGGTGTTACGTTAAAATCACGCAATCTTTCTCTAACGGGGTCCACGTAACCTACAATAACGTCTTCAATGTTGCTTGTTTTTAACTGCTCTTTATTGTGGAACATAATGGTTTCAAAGCCCATTTCCTTAAACCCTTGATAAGCGTTAAAAAAATTATAGTTATGTGGCATAAAATCTGTATTTGATTGTACGTAAACTTTCATTTTCGTTTACCACCTTATTTTTTGTTAAAAAGAAGCGTAAAATCATATAAAGTTACGCTCCTTTCTGGCGTTCCCGACAGGAGTTGAACCTACAGCCTTTAGAATCGGAATCTAACGCTCTATCCAGTTGAGCTACGGGAACAAAACTGCCACTATAAAAATTATTAGTGGCAGAGTTTTTTATTCTTCTTTAGTTTCTATTTCTTCTTGTCTATCGGTAACAGTTACTCTAACTTGAAGAACTTTTCTTACGGTAGACTTTGTAACTTCAATATCCAAGTGTTTATATTCAAGTTGTTTGCCCGCCGTGGGAATTTCCCCAGCCATTTCGATAATCCAACCGCTAACCGTGCTTGATTCTATTTCTTCATCTTCTACAAGGTTAAAAAACTCAAACGCATCATGAACGTTTGCATTGCCGTCCACAACAAAGATATTTTCATCAACCTTTCTAAAAAGGTTAACTTCTTCATCGTGTTCGTCATAAATTTCACCAACAAGTTCTTCAATGATGTCTTCCATAGTAACAAGCCCAAGCGTTCCGCCGTATTCATCAAGAACTATTGCAAGGTGCTTTTTCTTTTTTTGAAGTTGTCTTAAAAGGTCGGAAATTTTAGCGTATTCGGTGGTAAAAAAGGTGTCTTTTAGTATGCCTTCAATGCCTTTTTTGCCGTTAACAAAAGCGTTAAAAAAGTCTTTTTGGTGTATAACGCCTATAATGGTGTCAATGCTGTCTTTATACACAGGGATACGAGAATAGCCTTGTTTTTCAAAAACTTTTCTAATATCTTCCATAGAATCTTCAATATTTACGGCAACTATATTAACTCTGGGGACTAAAATATCCCTAACTTCTAAATCGTCAAACTCTATAACTGAGCGGATAAGTTTAGTTTCTTCAGTTTTTAAAGTGCCATCTTCTTCCGCTTCTTCAACAATGGTCATAATTTCATCTTCAGTAACAACGTCAACGTTTTTAAAACGGAATACTTTAGATAAAACCCATTTCCATGCGCCGAAAACAAGGTTGAGCGGATAGAAAATTACGTAAAAGAATTTTATCAGCGGATAAAATGCCATAGACAATTTTTCGGGGTATGTTTTTGCTATAAACTTAGGTGTAATTTCCCCAAAAATAAGTACTGCAATCGTCATTGCGGCTGTTGAAACAAGTTCGGACGAGCCGTTTGTAATAAGTTGAGCAAAGAATAAAGTTGCAATTGTTGATGCTGTGATGTTTACAATGTTGTTACCAACCAAAACTGTTGATATAAACTTATCGTAATTTTCTTCAGCAAGGTAAAGAACTTTCTTTGCGCGCTTGTTTCCACTTGTAGCAAGTGAGCGAAGTTTGATGCGATTAGCGCACGAGAATGCGGTCTCCGTAGATGAGAAGAACGCGGACATAATGATTAACACGATTATAGTTATAAATAATCCGGTGTTAAAGGTTGACGCAGAGCCGTTTAGCAATAAGTTTTGCAACGGGACAGGGCCGTCTGATGGCATAAAATCCTCCTATAAATGAAAATATTTTTTATTTGCGTTTGTTTACGCGTACAATATTCTATCATAAACAATATTTTAAATCAACAAAAATAAGTTGTTTTAACCAAAAACGGCTGTTCGCGAGAGAGTGATTACTTAAAATTTATGTTTTAACTTATAATTTATTGATATTTTTGCTAAATTATGCTATGATAATTATTGCAAAAAAAGGAGATACTCTATGAAGAAAACCGTAGTTATTGGTATGAGTGGTGGCGTGGATAGTTCAGTCGCTGCACTTCTCTTAAAAGAACAAGGTTATAACGTAATAGGGCTGTTCATGAACAACTGGGAAGAACAAGACGAGTGTGGCGCATGCACGGGTGAAGAAGACTTTGCTGACGTTCGCCGTGTGGGTAACGCGCTTGGTATACCGTATTATTCGGTAAACTTCGCCAAAGAGTACATGGATAGAGTTTTCTCATACTTTCTTGCTGAGTATAAGGCTGGTAGAACGCCTAATCCTGACGTTTTGTGTAATCGTGAAATAAAGTTTAAGGACTTTAAAGAACAAGCAAAGCGTTTGGGCGCGGACTATATTGCAACTGGGCACTATTGCGATATTTTGCATGACGGCGACACTCATTACTTGTTAAAGGCAAAAGACCAGTCGAAAGACCAAACATATTTCTTAAATCAATTATCACAATCACAGTTAGACGGCGTGCTTTTTCCGCTTGGTAAACTTGATAAAACCGAAGTTAGAAAAATTGCTTTAGAAAACGGGCTTGCAACCGCAAAAAAGAAAGATTCAACGGGTATTTGCTTTATAGGTGAACGAAACTTCCGTGAGTTCTTGCTTAAATATATCCCCGCAAAACGCGGTAAGATTATGACTTACGACGGTAAGGTTTTAGGCGAACATTTAGGGCTTATGTATTACACCATTGGTCAACGCCGTGGTTTAGGCATAGGTGGGCAAAAAGAAGATGACGGTTCACGCTGGTTTGTTATTGAAAAAGACTTAAAAAACAACATTTTATACGTTGCGCACGGTGCTGAAGACAGGCTGTTTAGTCGTGGTTTACTTATGAACGAGTGCAACTGGATACCGTTTAAGCCCGAAAAGAAAGAATTTTACTGTACTGCAAAGTTCCGCTATCGTCAACCAGAACAAGAATGTAAGGTTATTATTCACGATAACGGCATTGAAGTAGAGTTCAAAGAAAAACAACGCGCTATAACCGAAGGTCAATTCGCTGTGTTCTATGATGAAGAAAAGTGTCTTGGCGGTGGCGTTATTGAGCAGGCTATATTTTGAGTGTAAATTAACGGCGTTATGCTCCGTTACGCTTAAAATATCACTCGCATGAAGCAGGTTAATAGCCTTGTATTGTTTGTGATAAACCCTTAAAACGAGTTTAATGACAAATAAACTGCGCAATACTCGGTTTGTTAAAAACAGTTAGCGTTATAAAAAACATAACACGGATGCGTTTTTTGCGCACAAATAGGAGAGATTATGGAACAAAGAGAAATTTTAATTAAATCTACGCTTGATCAGACTATGCAACCGTCTTTATTCTATAAGGCAAGTGGCGAAGAAAAGCGTCCGCTTTTAGTTGGGCTTCATACTTGGAGCTTTAATAGGTTTAATCAAATAGAAAATATGTTGCCTTTTGCAGAAGAGAATAATTTTAACTTATTGCTCCCTGAATTCCGTGGAAAAAACCTTGCTGGTAATCCCGATTGTAAAAAGGCCTGTGGTTCAGAATTTGCTTGTCAAGACGTTATGGATGCTATCCAGTACGTGATAGAAAATGAGAACTCTGATGAAGAAAACGTTTTCTTGCTCGGTGCAAGCGGTGGCGGTATGATGGCACTTCTTCTTGCGGGCAAGCATCCGGAAAGTTTTAAGGCTGTCGGCGCGTTTGTGCCCGTGTGCGACTTGGTTGAGTGGCAAACTCATGGCTACGGCAATCACATAATTGCTTGTTGCGGAACGGAAGAAGAAATGCTTAGACGTTCGCCCATAAGTTATGCGGAAGGTATTGCAAAATCTAATACTAAAATTTTCCACGGTAAAAATGACCCCTTCGTTCCAAGGGCGCACAGTATAGAACTTTATAAAAAGATTATGGAAATCAATCCCGACGCGCGCGTTTACCTTGATATTTTTGACGGCAAGCATGAAATGGATATGGTTTTGGCAAGCCATTGGATATTAAAGCAATATAAAAAGAAGGCAAACGTAAAAGTTACAACTTGATTTAAGGAGCGTTTACAATGGAATTTTCAAAGAGCATTAAATATGTTGGCGTAAACGATTATAAAGTAGACCTTTTTGAAGGGCAATATATTGTTCCCAATGGAATGGCGTATAATTCTTACGTTATTTTAGATGAAAAAATTGCGGTTTTTGATACCGTTAGCGAAGGCTTTGGTGAAGAATGGATAGCAAAACTTGAAAAAGAACTCGGTGGTAAAACGCCCGATTATCTCATTGTTCAACACATGGAGCCCGACCACTCTGCAAACATCAAATTCTTTGCGGATAAATATCCTAACGCGGTAATAGTTTCGTCTTCAAAGGCTTTCACAATGATGAAAAATTTCTTCGGCACGGATTTTGCTGGTAGAAATTTAGTGGTTGGCGAAGGTTCAATCTTGTCGCTTGGCGAACACAACTTAACTTTCATAACCGCACCTATGGTGCATTGGCCAGAAGTTATCGTAACTTACGAATCAACTGAAAAAGTTTTATTTTCAGCCGATGGCTTTGGTAAATTCGGCGCGCTTGACGCGATAGAGGATTGGGCTTGCGAGGCAAGAAGATATTATATCGGCATTGTTGGCAAGTATGGCGCGCAAGTTCAAGCGCTCTTAAAAAAGGCGGCTGCGCTCGATATTCAAACCATTTGCCCCTTGCACGGACCTATTCTTACAGAAAATTTGGGTTATTATCTTAACCTTTATAATATCTGGTCAAGTTACGGTGTAGAAAGTGATGGCATCGTTATCGCGTACACTTCAGTTTATGGCAACACCAAAAAGGCTGTAGAACTTCTTGCAAAAGAGTTGGAAGAAAAAGGTCAAAAAGTTGCAGTAAACGACCTTGCCCGTTGTGATATGGCTGAAGCGGTTGAAGACGCCTTCCGTTATGGCAAAATCGTTCTTGCAACCACTACTTATAATGGAGAAATTTTCCCTTTCATGCGTGAGTTTATAAATCACCTCACCGAACGCAACTTTGCAAACCGCACGGTTGCCTTTATTGAAAATGGTTCTTGGGCGCCCGTTGCAACAAAGGTTATGAAAGGAATGCTGGAAAAGTGCAAAAATTTAACCTATACTGAAAACGGCGTTAAGATTATGTCTGCGGTAAGTGAACAAAATGAAAAAGAAATAAAACTTCTTGCAGAAGAACTTTGTAAATAATAAAAATTAAACAATATAAAAACCATCGACCACAATCGGTGGTTTTTTTGTTTTTAGGGCGCGCATTAATAAATATGTCCCGCCATATATAATATATTATATAATGTATACGCGTGCGCGTGCGCGCGCACGCGCGTAAAGGAGTTGTGTTTTATAATAATGATGCAACACAAGATATTGTATTTGATCAAAAATAAGCGTTTTATAGCGAAAAACGACTAAAAATTGCAGAAAACAATTAATTTTAAACTTTTTAAAAAAATTTTAAAAAACCTTTAAAAAACGGTTGACAAATGTTCTAATTTCATATATAATCGGTAATGCTCTCAAACGAGGGCGCTAAATTTCATAAGATAAATCGTTAGATAAATGCAAGTGATTTAGCGTGTTAAAGTATTCAAAATATCGTGCTTGACATAATGAAAAAACACAATATTTTGTGCTCAAAAAAAAGTTTGAAAAAAATTAAAAAATTCTTTAAAAACTTTGAAAAAACGCTTGACTTAAAGATTTACTTATGATATTATATGTAAGCTGTCGCAAGACGACGGCAAACGTCAACCGCTGTTGACGGGAGTAGCTTAAAAATTGAATAGAAGGAAATAAGACGAAATAATAGTTATTTTGCAAGTTTCTGTCAAAATCTTTTGAGTATGAAATATGTACTTGAAAACAGTCATTAAAATGACACAACACAAAAAACGCTAAACAAAGCGAAATTCGTTAGAGCAGTTGAGCTTACGAGCTCGGCTTTAAATAATTAAACTTAAGAGTTTGATTCTGGCTCAGGACGAACGCTGGCGGTGTGCTTAATACATGCAAGTCGAGCGGAGATTGAAAAGCTTGCTTTTCAATCTTAGCGGCGGACGGGTGAGTAACGCGTGAGCAACCTGCCTATATCTGGGGAACAACAGTTGGAAACGACTGCTAATACCGCATAAGACCACAGTGGGGCATCCCACAGGGGCCAAAGATTTATCGGATATAGATGGGCTCGCGTACCATTAGATAGTTGGTAGTGTAACGGACTACCAAGTCGACGATGGTTAGCCGACCTGAGAGGGTGATCGGCCACATTGGAACTGAGATACGGTCCAGACTCCTACGGGAGGCAGCAGTAGGGAATAT
>JAZLCJ010000008.1:0-45106 GCA_045614185.1 Christensenellaceae bacterium
TATATAATACCCATTTTTAAAGCGTTTGGCAAGCGATTTTGGAAAATTTTTCTTATTTCTTTTTCGCTTTTTCCCTTTTTCTTATCGCCTTATGCGCTCAGAATGCGTTAAAAAACCATTTTCATCGCATACATGGGTGCTTGTTTTGGTAAAATTATCCTATTTTTACCACTTTCCTTCGCCGCCGTATTTTTGATAAAATTCGCGCGTGTATTCCTTGACGTAGCCGCCCAAAATCGATTGACGCAAACCTTTCATCAGTTTATGCAGGAAGGTGATGTTGTGCAAACTCAGCAGCATCGCCCCGTACATTTCGTTGGTGTTGATAAGATGGCGAAGATATGCTTTGGTGTAATTTTTACAAGCGTAACAATCACATTCGGGGTCAAGCGGAGTAAAATCTTGCCTATACGCGCCGTTTCTTACAACCACTTTGCCGTTTGAAGTAAGCGCAGTTCCGTTTCTACCAACTCTTGTAGCAAGCACGCAGTCAAACATATCAATACCACGGCGCACGCCTTCAATAAGGCAGTCAGGACTACCAACGCCCATCAAATATCTTGGGATATGAGTGGGGTAATTTTCGTACATAGAATCCATTATATCGTACATAACTTGCTTGGGTTCACCAACCGACAAGCCACCGATACCTATACCGTATTTTGCGTAAGGAATAGTTTCTTTCAAACTGGTCGCTCTTAAGTCCTTAAACATATTGCCTTGCACTATGGGGAAAAGCGCTTGGTTTTCGTTTTGGTGCTTATTATAGCATCTATCAAGCCACTTAAGCGTTCTTTCCATAGCGATTTTAGAATCAGCATAGTCAGCCCCGTAAGGCGAGCATTGGTCGAAAGCCATTATGATATCCGCACCCAAATTGTTTTCAATTTCTATTGCCTTTTCGGGCGAAATAAAATGCAAACTACCGTCTACGTGTGAGTTAAAGTAAACGCCGTCGTCCTTAATCTTGTTGAGTTTTGCAAGTGAAAATACTTGAAACCCACCGCTATCGGTAAGAATAGGTCTATCCCACGCCATAAACTTATGCAATCCGCCGGCTTCTTTAACAAGTTCATCACCAGGGCGCATATATAAATGGTAAGTATTTGCTAAAATGATTTGTGATTTAGCCTCTTTTAAGTCGCGTGGCATAACACCTTTTACGGTTGCTTGCGTGCCAACGGGCATAAAAGTAGGGGTCATAATATCGCCGTGCGGAGTGTGGAGTATACCCACACGCGCGCCCGTTTTACTATCTTGCTTAATTAATTCGTAATAAAATTTTTCCATAATTTACACTTTTTATATTATAAACATACTATCCACAAACTTTACGGGAAGCAGGATTGCTTGGCTTAGAACCGAGAAAGACAAGGCGCGCGAGGAAAACCTGAGGGAGTTTACTAAGGCTTAAATGACCGAAGGTTGCCACAGCGCAACGCTGTATTTCGACGGTTATAAGACGAGCATACTATCCCCGAAAGAGAAAAACCTATATTTTTCACTTACAGCCATGTTGTAAAGTTCTAAAGTTTTCTCTCTTGAAGAAAGTGCTGAAACTAACATTACCAGCGTTGACTTTGGTAAGTGGAAGTTTGTTATTAAAGAATCCACACACTTAAACTTATAAGGCGGATAAATAAAAATTTCCGTGTTATCCTTTACGGGTTTAACAAAGCCGTTTTCATCAGCAGCGCTCTCTAAAGTTCTAACACTTGTTGTTCCAACAGCAATAATTCTTCTGCCCTCTTTTTTAGCGTCGTTTATCTTTTTTGCCGATTCTTCACTAATTTCATAATATTCAGAGTGCATGTGATGCTCTAAAATATCATCACTTTTAACGGGACGGAAAGTTCCAAGCCCCACGTGGAGAAGTACGTCAACTATTTCCACGCCCATGTCTTGAATTTCTTGTAAAAGCTTATCGGTAAAATGTAATCCTGCGGTGGGTGCTGCGGCTGAACCGTCATGCTTGGCGTAAACGGTTTGATATCTGCCTTGTTCTTTTAATTTTTCAGTAATATAAGGTGGAAGTGGCATTTCGCCAATGCGTGCGATTATGTCTTCAAACACACCGTCGTAAGTAAATTTAACCCTTCTGCTACCACTTTCTTCAATAGTTTGTAACACTTCTAAAGAAAGTTCTTCACTCAAAACTAATTTAGCGCCGGGTCTTGCCTTTTTACCAGGCTTTACCAAAACTTCCCACTCGTTTAAGTTAAATCTTTTAAGTAAAAGCACTTCTACCTTTGCGCCGTTTGGCGTATAAGCAAACATTCTTGCAGGCAAAACTTTGGTATTGTTTCTAACCAAAACGTCGCCCTTTTTTAAGAAAGATTTGATATCGTAAAAATGCTTATGATAAACTTTATCGTTTTCCCTGTCATAAACCAACAGCCTTGAAGAATCACGCGGTTCAACGGGTGTCTGCGCTATTAGTTCTTCGGGGAGATAATAATCAAAATCACTTGTTTTCATCTTGTTCAAAAATTGCGTATTGTTCTTTTTTATTTTCGGGCACTTTTAAGCCGATATGTTCGTACCCCTTAGGCAATAACACTCTACCGCGCGGTGTTCTTGCAATAAAGCCTATTTGAAGAAGATACGGCTCATACACGTCTTCAATAGTGTTTGCGTCTTCATTAATAGTTGCGGCAAGAGTTTCTAAACCACAAGGTCCGCCTGCGAACTTTTCCGCCATTGATTTTAAGAGATTTACGTCAACCGCGTCAAGTCCAAGGTCGTCTATTTCCATCATTTTAAGGGCGTTTTTAGCGTCTTCTAAAAGCACGGTTTCATGCCCTTTAACCATAGCGTAATCACGCACACGGCGCAATAATCTGTTTGCTATACGGGGCGTTCCGCGACTTCTTTTACCTATTTCACAAGCAGCGTCCTTTTCAATCTTGATTGAAAGCATAGCCGCCGCCCTTTCAACTATTTCAGTAAGTTGTTCTTCCGTGTAATTTTCTAATCTACAAATAAGCCCAAACCTATCGCGGAGCGGAGAAGATAACATACCCGCCTTTGTAGTTGCACCGATAAGCGTAAACTTAGGCAAAGGTATTTGCACGTTTTGTGCAGAAGGTCCTTTACCAAAAATAAGGTCTAAGAAATAGTCTTCCATAGCGGGATATAAAATTTCTTCAATGTTTCTATTTAAGCGGTGAATTTCATCGATAAACAAAACGTCCCTATCGTTAAGGTTGGTAAGTATTGCAGCAAGGTCGCCTTGGTGTGCGATTGCAGGACCGCTGGTAACCTTAATTTGCGTACCTAACTCTTGCGCGATAATGTGCGCAAGCGTGGTTTTACCAAGCCCTGGAGGGCCGTATAAAAGCACGTGGTCGAGTGCATCTCCACGCATTTTTGCCGCGGTCATAGAAACGGTTAAATTATCTTTAATCTTTTCTTGACCAACGTACCCGTCCATTGACTTTGGGCGGAGAATATTTTCCACTTCTTGCTCGGTATCACCTACCGTGCTCATCACAATTCTATCGTCTTCCATTTTTTAACCTATCTTATGTTTTTAAGTGAAAATGCTATAAGTGCTTGAACGCCTTCAATATTTTGCGCCTTTGCCTTGGTCAATACGCTTACGCACTCTTGCTTAGCAAAACCTAAACCAGTAAGCGCAAGCATTGCATCTGCAAGGTCTTTATCTTTTAAGTTGATGGTTTGTTCAGTCTTTTCCGCCTTGACTTCTTTCAGTTCTTCGCCCATTTTTTCACGAAGTTCAACTATAATCATTTCGGCTTTTTTCTTACCCAAACCCTTTACTTGTGAAAGCCCCTTTACGTCGCTGGTTGCAATCTTTACAGCAAGGTCGGTTAAACTCATATTTGAAAGCACCGTCATGCCCATTTTAGGACCTATGCCTGAAACGGTAATGAGTTTTAAGAACATATTTTTTTCTTCTATACTCTTAAAGCCGTATAAACTTATATCGTCTTCCCTAACAGCCATATAGGTAAAAACAGCGCCACCGCCGTTTTGAAGTATATCCTTATAAGCCTCAGCAGACGGTGTGATAGAAAAACCCACACCGTTATTTTCAAGTATGATTTCTCCGTTTGATTCGTGGAGAAGTTTCCCTTTAATATATCCTATCATAATTAACTCCTAAATACTAAACAATCCGCCAAGTTTGTTGGTTTGCGCGTGCGTTAGCGCAACTGCTAAAGCGTCAGCAGCGTCGTCGGGCTTAGGGATTGCTTTTAAGTTAAGAAACATCTTTACCATAGCCTGAATTTGTTTCTTTTCCGCCCTACCGTAACCAGTAAGCGCTTGTTTAATTTGTAAGGGTGTATATTCGTAAATTCTACCGCACTCTTTGACGCAAGTAAGCAAAACAACACCCCTTGCATGCGCAACCGCAATAGCCGTTTTAACGTTCTTTGCAAAGAACAGTTCTTCAATGGCGATTTCATCAGGCTTATACTTATCAATAATCTGCTTAACGCCCTTTTCAATCATAGCAAGACGAACGGCTATATTTTCTTCCTTAGGGGTTGAAACTATGCCGTAATCAAGCATCTCGGGCTTTTTTCTTTTTTCAGTTTTAATTACCCCGTAACCAAGCGTTGCAATACCAGGGTCAAAACCTACGATTATCATACATTATATTGTACTTTATTTTGCGATAAAAGTCAATAATAAAGGTGCAAATAAAAACGCGGTGCTCTATATTTTGAGCACCGCTAATTTTTTATTGATAATTGTAGAAAAAACTCGTTTTAAGACATAGTTACAAGTCAGATGTGGAAAACGAGCATTTTAGCAGTAACGCTCAAATGCGCAGTTTGCTCCTAAAGTTTTAAGCGTAAAGAAACAAGTTAGGCGAGGCTCGTTCGTCAGAACTAATAAGCAATATCAGCACTTTGATAAAAACAAAGTGCAAGATTTTGCAATTGTTCTTCCTCTTCCCAAAAAATCTTTTGCTACGCAAAATCTTTTTCGGGATACCCTTTTTTTACTTTGGGGTGAAATTGACCGTCTGGTCATTGAAGTCCAAACACGAAACAGTAACGACGCATAACGCAGTTTATTTGCGCTTAAACTCGTTTAAGGGTGAAGAAGCAAGCAGTTCAAGGCTCGCGACGCGTTTTGGATGAGATTAACCTTTTTGGTTATCGAAGTCAAAACGCTAAGCAGTAACGCAGAAATGCGCAGTTTATTTGCGCTTAAACTCTGTAGCCTGTATCACAGAATATCATCTGCTCTGTCAAATCAATGGTTACAGTCATTTGAGTGTTTCCACGATAAATTTCAATGGCAAAACTATCGCCTAACTTTAAGTGTGTTTTAACGTAAGCAAGTGCGTTTGCAAAACCATCAATAGAACTAAAAGATTGTTTGTAACTAAGTTTTGAACAACTTATACTCTTTAATACGTCGTTAACCTTCAACTTGCCGTCTGCATTAGAACCTTCGATAACAGACGCTACAATAGGAGTTGTGTTGCTTTGAGATAAACTTGTAACGGTTATACCAACTTCCCAACTGCCTGAAACGTAACCGAAGTTCTTTTGGTTAAAAGTGTTGTAGTAAGTGCCGATAAGTTGAGTTGCAATATATGAAAAACCGCCGTTTTCGGTATAAGTCGTTTTATAAGGAATAGCATAATTAACGCCGTCGTAAGCATCGCTACCAGCGTTAGTAATGCCAATAAGTTCACCATAATAATTGAAAAGACCACCACCAGAACTACCGTGGTTAGTTTGAACGTCAATTTGCGTTAAAATCATTTCGCCAACGCTGTTGATATCAGCCTTTCTATCAAGGTAACTGATAATACCGTCAGAAACGGTCATAGGAAGTTCGCCACTCGGGTTACCGATAGCAAAAACGTTTTCCCCGCGTTTCATTTGATAATTTTCATCAGGAAGTACCGCGCTTGCTATTTCACTATTTTTAACACCAGTATTTGAAACGTTAAGTTTAAGAACTGCAACGTCAGAAACTTTATCCCCACCGATAAGCGTTACTTCATCATTTCTAATAGCATTGGTAATAGTTCCCTTAAAGGTAAATCTTTCATCGTAATCGTCATCGGTAAAGTTGCGGGTTTTAGTATCGGGTACGTATACGGTAATATTGCCCTTACTATCAATAATGTGGAAACAAGTTAAAATATAAAAGATGTTATCGTTAGGGTCAAGGTTATCAATGATTACGCCCGAACCTAAAGAAGAACCTGTTCCGCCAGAAGTAGTGGTGTACTCCATCTTGATTGCAACGATAGACCTTTCAACCTTAGCAATAGCACTAACTCTATCCGCAATGCGGTTTGTTTCATCATTTACGTTAAGCCCGTAAGATGAACCCGCCTCCGTAGAATCAGGTAGTTCAGGGATAAATTCCGTCCCTCTAAATAAACTACAACCGCTCATTGAAATGCACATAATTAGCGCCAAAAAAGCGACTGATATTTTAATAAATATTTTATTCATAAAAATTGCTCCTAAATTATATCAATTATATTTTACCATATTTTTCTTAAAAATTTCTTAATTTTTTATAAATTTTTATAATACTATCAAAAAAATAAATATTTTTTTTAAAAATAAGCAAAAAAAGGCGCTTAACACGCCTTTTTCACCCCGCAAAACGCGGAGTGAAACAAAAAATATTTTCTTTTTCTACCCGATTTTTGCGGAAAATATTTTAACGGCGATACATTCTGTGATTTTATAAGCGGATTAAAAATAAAAAAATCACTCTACCGCCGACAATTTTATTATCGGCAAATAAAGTGATTTTATACTTGGAAATTTTTATTATTTTGAACTTGTTTTTACCCCGTTTAAGGGATTAGAAACAAGCAAGACAAGGCTCGCTCGCAAAAAAGATGAGATAGATCGTCTATTCCAAAACTATTTTAAGACATAGATAAAATAAGCATTAAACTTGTTTAAGTGTGAAGAAACAAGTTAGGCAAGGCTCGCGAAGTGTTTTGGATGAGATTGACCGTCTATTCCAAAACTATTTTAAGACATAGATGCAAGTCAGCCGTGAAAAACGAGCATTTTATGCTGGGCGCGTACGTCTGTACGTAACCAAATAAAAGCGCAAATTTTACGCGGATCACGCCGTATATATGGCTTAAAATTATTCTTCTTCTTCGTCGGGAAGATCCACGTTATGATATACGGTTTGTACGTCATCAAGGTCTTCTAAAGCATCAACAAGGCGTTGGAATTTTGCCAAATCATCACCAGATAAGGTGATTTTGTTTTGGGGCACCATTTCAACTTGTGCTTCAAAGAAGTTAAGACCTTTGTCTTCCAAATACTTTCTTACGCCAGAGAATGCTGACGGAGTGGTATGAACAACGAAAGCATCGTCTTCAGCGATAAAATCATCTGCACCAGCATCAAGAGCAAGTTCCATAACGGTGTCTTCGTCTAAATCGGGGGTTCTTTCAATAACGATTACGCCAAGGTTGGTAAAAGTGAAAGAAACGCAACCGGTGTTGCCGAGTGAACCGCCGTGCTTTCTCATAGCGGTACGAACGTAGTCAACGGTACGGTTTTTGTTATCGGTAAGTGCGTTGATAATAACTGCGCTACCAGCAGGGCCGTAACCTTCATAAGTCAATTCTTCATAGTTATCGCCAGAAAGTTCGCCAGATGCTTTAGCGATACATCTTTTGATGTTGTCGTTAGGCATGTTAACGGCTTTAGCCTTGGCAATAGCATCAGCAAGTTTACTGTTAGTTTCGGGGTCGGGGTTAGATTTTGCAGCAACTGCAATTTCTCTACCTACTTTGGTAAAAATTTTACCCTTTGCAGCGTCGGTTTTTGCTTTTTTAGCAGCAATATTGGCTGCATGAGAATGTCCTGACATAATTTTTCTCCTTTTGAATAATTACTTCAATCCGTACATCAAAATACCTGCGGAAACGGCAGCGTTAAGGCTTTCAACACCGTTGTCCATAGGAATACTTACGGTAAAATCCGCTCTTTCCTTTAATTCTTTGGAAACGCCGTGTCCTTCGTTACCGATTACAAGGCAAATATCGCCCTTTCTTTTGTGGGTAAACACGTTTTCCCCACCCATATCGGCAACGTAAACGGGCAAAGACATAACCGATAAAATATCGCTTACGCTTGCACGCACTATTTTCACCCTAAACACACCGCTCATACTACAACGAGTTGCTTTTGGGGAAAATGGGTCGGCTGAAGTTTCAGTCATGTACACGGTATTATATCCGCTTGCAGCAGCAGTTCTAATAACAGCACCTACGTTTGTTGGGTCTGCAACTCCGTCAAGGAGAATACAACTGCCGTTAGGCTTAACTAAATCGTTACTCGGTTTTTCTAAAACGGCAAGCACGCCTTGCGGACTTTTTTCCACGCTGATTGAAGAAAACACTTCATCAGTAACGCACTCACTTTTTACGCCTTTAAGGTCAACCGAATTTAAACCCTTTTCCGTGCCAACTACAACGCGAACGGCAAGATGCAAATCAATTGCCTCTTGAACGATTTTGTTGCCTTCAACAAGGTAAAGGTTTAGTCTATCGCGAAACTTTTTATCCTGCAGAGAACGGATTTCTTTAATTAACGAATTTTGTTTTGAAGTTATCATAATATCCAAATAAAGCCTATCTTAATCAAGAATAGGCTTTATTACTTTTTATATTAGATGTTTGCTTTTGCCTTTTCGCAAAGAGCGGTGAATGCAGCAGCGTCTGAAACAGCGATTTCAGCAAGAACCTTTCTGTTAAGGTCGATACCTGCTTTCTTCAAACCGAACATGAACTTGCTGTAAGATAAACCGTTCATTCTGGTTGCAGCGTTAATTCTTGCAATCCATAAAGATCTGAAATCTCTCTTCTTAGCCTTTCTGCCGATATAAGCATACTTTTGAGCCTTCATAACGGCTTCACGAGCTACTCTATATCTTTTGCTTCTGCCACCAAAGTAACCTTTAGCGAGTTTTAATATTTTTCTACGCTTCTTAACAGCGTTTACACCTCTTTTAATACGCATAACTTTTCTCTCCTTTCTTACTTATTGTAGATAAGCGTTTGAATAGTCTTTTGCTGAGTAGCATCGACGTAAGCGCCGTCACACAAATTGTTCTTTCTCTTTCTGTCTTTTTTGGTAAGGATGTGGTTCTTACCTGAGCAAGATCTCTTAATCTTGCCGGTTGCGGTTACTCTAAAACGTTTTTTAGCCGCACTTTTGGTTTTCATTTTAGGCATAAGTATATCCTCCGTTTGTTTTTTTAACTAATTTAATAAAGTTTACGCTTTCAAAGGCGCAAGCATCATCCAGATGTTTCTGCCTTCGGTAAGCGGTTGCTTTTCCATTACACCGCTGTCTTTAACGAGTTCGAAAAATCTTTTCATAACGTCAAGTGCAAGTTCAGCGTGCGCCATTTGTCTACCGCGAAGTCTAATTGAAACTTTAACTTTGTTGCCAGCGGCTAAGAACTTTTGGGTTTGCTTTGCCTTGATGTTAAGGTCGCCAACGTCGATAGTCATTGATAAACCAACTTCTTTAACTTCTACAACCTTTTGATTTTTCTTTGCTTCTTTCGCCTTTTTCTTTTGTTCAAATAAGAACTTGCCGTAATTCATAACTTTGCATACGGGCGGGGTCGCATTGGGCGAAATTTTTACAAGGTCAAGACCTGCTTCTTCTGCAACTACTAACGCATCACGACCACTCATAATGCCAAGTTGCTCTCCATTTTCACCTATAAGGCGGACTTCTCTATCACGAATTTCCGCGTTAATTTGATGTTCTTTTTTAATGGTAATTTACCTCTCAATAATATTTTTCCAAAAGGCGAAAAGCCTTTGAAACACTAATAAAAAACGGGTCGCTCAAAAGATGAACAACCCGAATAATACTCATAAATACACTTAAAAATAAGCCATTTTAGTATCGAACCGAACGCTTTTATTTAAGGTCGGTGAGAAGGGTTACTTCTTCTTTAAGCTTTAATATGATACAACATTTATCACTTTTTGTCAACAGTTTTAACGCTGTATTTAAAAATAATTTCAAGCCCTATTTAAGGGTAAAAAACAAGTTAGGCAAAGCTTGCTTATTTTATGAATTTAAGTGATTAGAAACAAGTAAGACAAGGCAAAGCCACTTACACGAATTTAAGTGGATAGATGCAAGTCAGCCGTGGAAAACGAGCATTTTATGCTGGGCGTGTACTTAAACTCTTTAAGTGGTTAGAAACAAGTAAGACAAGGCAAAGCCCGAAGACAATAGCACGCATATTGGCGAGTGGCTTTAACACAGTATTACGCAGTTTATAACCGCTTAAATTAAGTCGTTGAAGTATAAAATACCTAAAGTATTAGCCCCACAGTGGCTTGCGATAGTGCCACCTGCACGGGTTTCGTAAATATTCTTAAAACCAGCGCTTTCTAAAGCAGTTCTTGCTGCGTCTACCATTTCAGGGGTTGCGGTGGTGTAAGTAATAAACACTTGGTTAAGGTCGGGAGTATTGAACTCTTCAAGAGTTTCTGCACAATATTTTGCAACAACTTTATCCATTGTGCCACGATATTTTTTATCAGAACCCATCTTGCCGTCTTTAACGGTAATTCTGGGGCGAAGTCTTAACATGTTTGCGCCAAAACGAGCAAGCGCGCTACATCTTCCACCCTTGTAAAGATAGTCTAAGCGTTCGATAACGAAACTTACTTGTAAACTGTTTACCCTTGCGTTTACTTTTTCATAAACTTCTTTAGCGGATAAACCTTGTTCAGCAAGTTCTCTTGCATAAAGTGCTAAAAGACCGATACCAGTTGATAAACTTTGGCTATCAACGATGAAAACGTTATCGAGTTGGTTTGCCGCGTTAATTGCATTTTGGCAAGAAGAAGAAAGACCGCTTGACAAACAAATGTGAACGATTGCATCGTAAGAATTCAAAAGTTCATCAAAATATTCAGCATATTCAAAAGAATTGAGAGCGTTGGTTTTAGGAAGAACGCCCGTTCTATCAACTTCAGCAAAAAGTTCTTCAGTAGACATTTCGCCGTCTTTAAATAATTTATCCCCTAAATAGATTTGGTAAGGGATAAGTTTAATATCGTATTTTTGTAATAATTCTTTGCTTAAATCGCTTGTGGATTCAACGGAAATTGCTATTTTCATACAACCTCAAAATAATCTCAAATTTAATTTTTACTTTGCTATTTTACCATATTTTTAAAATTTTTTCAATTA
Organism: Christensenellaceae bacterium; assembly: GCA_045614185.1. GTDB lineage: Bacteria > Bacillota > Clostridia > Christensenellales > Borkfalkiaceae > UBA1259. The sequence goes on from JAZLCJ010000008.1 coordinate 11,211, forward strand.
AATTAGATATAAATATTATTCAATTATAGTTTAAAAAATACTTGCTTTAATCTTCCAAATAGTTTATTATTGTATAGTAAATAATTTTATTTAGGAGAATCCTATGGAAAAAATTAACGGAAACATTACTTTAGATACCGTTTCCTTTGCAGATTTTAAGGCTCACGACGGCGAAGTTGTTGCCATAAAGGGTTACGTTCACCGTATCCGCGAAATGACAGGCTTTTCTTTCGTAATCATTAGAACGGCAAGAGAAACCGTTCAATGCGTATACTCACCCGATTTTTCAGACTATCGTTGGGATGAAAGAATTTGTGAAGAGGCTTGCGTAAAAGTTTACGGCAAAGTCGTTTCAAGCAAAGACGCTAAGGGTAACGACAGATACGAACTTCAAATTCATAATATTGAAATTCTTTCTCTCCCCTCTGACGCCCTCCCCATCGTAATCAATAAAAAACAACTTGACAATATTCAACTCTCTACCATTTTGGACTTGCGCCCAGTTGCTATGCGTAACCCCAAAGAACGCGCAATCTTCAAAATCCAAGAAGGTATTGCAAGGGGCTTTAGAGAATGCCTTATGCAACAAGGCTTTACTGAAATCCGTTCACCCAAAATTAACTTTGCGGGTGCTGAAGGCGGTACTAACGTATTTAAGTTAGATTATTTTGGCAAGCAAGTTTATCTTGCACAATCTCCCCAACTTTACAAGCAAGCAATGGTTGGCGTTTTTGAACGCGTATTTGAAATTGCACCCGTATTCCGTGCAGAACATCACGACACTTCACGCCACCTTAACGAATATACTTCAATGGACTTTGAAATGGGCTTTATCAACAGTTTTGAAGACATTATGAATATGGAAACTTGCGTATTGAAGTACATTATGAACCTTCTTAAAACCGAATATGCGGAAGAACTTGCAATCGCTCACGTAGAAGTTCCTGAAATTACCGAAATTCCCGTTATGAACTTTATGGACGGAAAAGAACTTTTAATGACCAAGTTTAAGTATAAACCGTCTGACATGAAAGACTTTGACCCTGCTGAAGAAGAACTTTTGGGCAAATACGCTAAAAAAGAACTCGGTAGCGACTTTATCTTCATTACCCACTATCCGTCAAAGAAACGCCCGTTCTATACTATGGACGACCCTGCTGACCCCGAATACACATTATCATTTGACCTTTTGTTTAGAGGCTTAGAAATTACTTCTGGTGGTCAACGCGTACACGACTACAATCAACAAGTTGAAAAAATGATTAAGTGCGGTATGAACCCCGAAGAATTTGAAACTTACCTTATGCTCCACAAATACGGTGCACCCCCTCACGGTGGCTTGGGACTTGGCTTAGAAAGACTTACCATGCACTTACTCGGTGCTAAAAACGTAAGAGAAACAACAATGTTCCCGCGCGATATCAACCGCGTAACTCCCTAACATATCTAAATTAACCAAACGTGTTTTAACAAACGATATTTATGGAAGCAATACTCAATTTTATTTACAGCAATATTTTAAGCATTTTGATGATGGTTCTTCTAATTGCAGTCGGCACGTTTATAACTATTAGAACACGTGCATTGCAATTCCGCCGTTTCGGCTATGCGATGAAGAATACCATCGGCAGTTTGTTTGATAAAAATCAGCATAAAAAAGAAAAAGGTAGCGTAAGCCCTTTCCAAGCAGTTACTACCGCACTTGCGGGAACTATTGGAACGGGTAGTATTGCAGGGCTTGCAACCGCACTCGTTTCCGGTGGCCCTGGTGCAGTATTCTGGATGTGGATTAGCGCGCTATTAGGTATGGTTACCAAATACGCTGAAATCGTTCTTTCATTAAAATTCCGTGAAAAGAATAAAGAAGGCGCATGGCTTGGCGGTCCTATGTATTATATCCATAAAGGATTAAAGTGCAAATGGCTTGCAATCGTGTTTGCGGTTTTTGCAATGATTGCTTGTCTTGGAACTGGTAACGCAACCCAATCAAATGCTATTTCAGGTGTGTTAGACTCTACCCTTTCTATTCCAACTTGGATAACCGGATTAGCTTTAACGATTATTGTTGCATTAGTTATTCTTGGCGGTATTAAAAGAATTGCTTCAGTTAACGAAAAACTTGTTCCAACAATGGCAATTTTCTTCGTAGTTTGTTCTATTGTAGTTATTGGAATTAATTACGATAAAGTTCCAAACGCATTTGCCCTTATCTTTACCGAAGCCTTTAATTTTAAGTCCGCGTTAGGTGGCGTTGCAGGTTACGGTATTTTATCAGCAATGCGCTTTGGTGTTGGCCGTGGCGTGTTTACAAACGAAGCGGGTTTAGGTAGCGCACCTATCGCCCACTCTGCATCAAGCACCGAAGACCCTGTTAAACAAGGTTGGTGGGGTGTGTTTGAAGTTTTCGCAACCACTATTATTATTTGCACTATGTCTGCGCTTGTAATATTAACTTCGGATATCTATCTTACAAGTTACAGTCAAGCGATTAACGGTATTGCTATAAATGATGCTTTCAAATTTTCAGGCGCACCCTTAAGCAGTAAAGCGTTTAATGAAGCAATTCCATACGTTGGTGAATTTGGCGTTGCAATTTCAACAATATTCTTTTCCCTTTCAACCATTTTAGGTTGGGCATATTACGGAGAAGTTTGCGCAGGTTACATCTTTAATAAACACAGAAAAACAGCCGTAACCGTTTATAGAATAATTTACGTTGTTTGTGTTTTCGTCGGTGCAATTTCAAATATTGGTATCGTATGGCTAATATCGGATATATTCAACGTATTGATGGCGTTACCAAACTTAATTGCGTTAACCGTTTTATCTAAAATCGTTGTAGATTTAACCAAACAGCATTTTGAAGATAAAAACAAATTAAAGAATCAACCATTAGAAAAAAATTAATAATAAATAACATTTAAACTAAAAGCACGCTAAAGATAGCGTGCTTTTTTATTATATTTGTATAGTTAAGCCGTAAAAAAGATACTCTACGCCGTTTTTTTTGAGCAATTCTTCTTTACCCACCCCAAATTTTAGTGCAATAATTTCCGCTGTTTCAAAAGGCTTTACGGTATAAGTTCTGCAATCTTTCTCTCTTTCAATATACAAAAGGTCGCCAGCGCAAATTTCCTTTTTTAAGTTGTTGGTCTTTACTATTAAAATTGCGGGGATATTAAACTTATTAGCCACGGAAAGTATAGTGTCCCCGTGCTCTACCCTATAAAAAAACTTTTCCATATCACTATTATATTTATGTATTTATACGAATAAAATAACATTACAATAGAACTGATTTGGAGAGAATTTTGAGAGCGTTTTATAAAACGGTTGCAATAGTTACGGTTTTTTCCGTGTGTGAAAAGTTTTTAGGGTTTTTATACCGAATATTTTTATCACGAACGATAGGTGCGGAAGGCATAGGGCTTTATCAAGTAGCCTTATCGGTATTTGCACTTCTTTTTACCGTGTGTTGTTCGGGTACGCCTATAACAGTTTCACGCTTAATGACAAAATATAAAGCGCAAAACCAGAACGCGCGCGTACATAAAATTATAACCGCGGGGCTATCCGTAACCCTTTTAATAGCCGTGCCCGTATGTATATTCTTTATGATTTTTGCTGAAAGCCTTGGCTTTTTATTTGCGGACGATAGGTGCATAAAAATCTTTAGAGTAGTAATGCCTGGTCTTATTTTCACTTCGGTTTATGCGGTTCTGCGCGGTGTGTTTTGGGGGGATAAAGATTTTCTACCTTACAGCATAATAGAACTTTTAGAAGAAGTTTGCATGATTATTGCGGGCGTAATTCTAATAAGTTTTGCCACCGACGTTTACGACGGCGCGTTTAGGGCGGGCGTTGCAGTTTTAATATCATACGTCTTTTCATTTACGCTTGCAACTGCCGTCTTCTTTATACGCAAAAATAAACTAAAAAACCCTATAAGTGAATTTAAACCGCTTATAACTTCCGCCCTACCTATAACTGCCATGCGCACGGCAAATTCGCTTGCCAATTCGCTTATTTCAATTATTTTACCGTTAATGCTTATATCAGCAGGCTCAACGCAAGCAGAGGCAATGAGTGATTTTGGCTCGGCGGTAGGTCAAGCAATGCCCTTGCTTTTTACACCGACTTCATTGATAAGTTCTTTTACCCTTGTGTTAGTGCCTGAAATTTCTGAAAACTATTACAAAAATAAACATATAGACTTAAAAAAAGATATAGAAAAAGCAATACGGTTTACGGTTTTTTTAACCTGCCTATTTATCCCCACATTTACCGTGTGCGGAAGTGAAATTGGTATTTTAGTTTTTGGTGGGCACGCGTGCGGAACTTATCTTTCGGCAAGCGCGTTTATGATGCTGTTTATGAGTTTATCATCTATAACTACAAGCATGCTTAACTCTATGGGCATGGAAAATAAAACGCTTATTTACTACATAATAAGCGAATTGTTTATGCTATTATCCGTGCTAATTTTGCCAAGATTTTGCGGTATTTACGCGCTAATTATAGGTTATGCTTTTATCTATGGCGTAACTACAATATTAAACTTAATTCTTATCCACAAAAGTTGTGCGGTAAAGCCTAAATATATAAAATTCACCACGCGCGCAGTTACGCTGTGCATACCGACTATTATTTTAGGTTTTATGCTTGAAAAAATATTTTTATCCGCACTTGGAATTTTTGCTACTTTTATAATAGTATCTCTTTTAATGTTAGCATTCCACTCCTCGCTGATTTTAGGAACGGGGCTTGTAAATATAAACTTCATAAAGAGCAAACTTAAAAGAAAAAAATTAAACCAAAAGACCGCTGTTATTTAACAACGGTCTTTTTATTACATAAACGGTGCAAACACTTGCATTATACCGATATAAATTTTATAAAATATGTTCTTGCTCCACTTGTTTTTATGCGTTATTTGTTCGCTATTGTTTAGTAACAAAGAAAAATCTTGTTTAACGCTGTCCATAACTTCAGCATCGTCGGTGTAAACGGCACACTCAAACTGCTGATAAAAACTTCTTAAGTCCATATTCACCGAGCCTATTGCAACAGCGTCTTCAGTAAGAACTATTTTTGAGTGCAAAAAAGTGTCTTTAACCGTGTATATCTTGACGCCGTAATCTATAAGTTTTTCCGCATTACTTCTTGAAACGCTGTAAACGAAAGGTTTATCTGGAATACCTGGCAAAAATATTCTTACGTCTACGCCGGATAGTGCCTTGTTTACCAAAAGGCTTTGAACGCCGTCGTCAACCACGAAGTAGGGCGTCATAATATACAAAATTTCATTGGCGGAAGTTATCATATTCTCATAAACACCGCGCGCTATAGGGTGATTATACTCTAAACCGTCAGCATAAGGTATTACGGCGGAAGTGTTTTTATAATTTTTATGCAAGTTTAAGTATTTAGAATAATCTTCCCTTTGCTTAGACAAAACTTCCCATTGTCTTAAAAACATAAGCGTAAAAGCATTTACCGCACCGCCCTCAACTCTGTAACCAGTATCTTTCCAATAACCGTAAACAGTTTTTTCGTTGATGTATTCATCTGCAAGATTACATCCGCCAGTATAAGCAACTTGCCCGTCAATGATAACAATTTTTCTGTGGTCGCGATAATTTAGCGCAACCGAATACAGCGGAATAAGTTTATTAAACGGTTTTATCTTTATCCCTGCTTTTTTCAAGGCTTTTTTAGAAGAAGTAGACAAGGTTTTTTTACAACCCAAATCATCGTAAATAACCCTAACTTCCACGCATTCTATTACTTTCTGTTCTAATATCTTAAAAATTCTATCGAACAGCACGCCGTCCGCAATTATAAAAAACTCTATAAAAATAAACTTTTTTGCTTGTTTTATCTTGTTTTCAATATCGAAAAACAGGTCTTTACCACAAGAAAAATATTGCCCTTTGCAACTGTCGTAAGTGGTAAACTTCCCCGTAGAATATAAAAAAGAAGACATTTCTTTTACGCTTTGTGAGTGCTCTAAAATATTTGCGTTTGCAAACAAATCATTCTTATCATAGGTTGCCTTATAACGCTTTTTACCACTAAAAAATATACGCTCGTCAGACAACCAAAAGATTATATACCCAAAAGTGAAACAGCAAAGTATAAAGATTATCCACACGGCTTTTGAAAGCCCGTTTTTATTTGAAGACAAAACGAACAAACAAGTTAACAAACTTAAAACAATACTTACTATTGCCGTACTTTGCGCAGCCAAGGCGTAATGCGTATTAAAAGCAATTATTACCACTATTTGCAAAGCGATAAGTAAAAATATAGTAAAAAGTTTTATTTTACCCACAACGCTATTTTCCGTTTTTACTCGTTTCGTGTTTTTTGCCGTTTTCAAATTTACCACTCCTATATATTATATTGTTTATATAGTAGCAACAAATTATTAAAAAAAGATTTAAAAAATAAAAAAGTTCGGTTTTAACACCAAACTTTTTAATAATTATCGTTTGTTTTTAATTAAATTTTTTATCCTTAAGAATATCGGGAAAGTAATAAAGAGTAACGCGTAATTAAACAAACTATTCCAAATTTGACCTTGAACGAAAAGTCTAGTTCCCAAATATACAAAGTAAGGTACTTTTCTTGTGTTATAGATTATCCAAAACGCCGTGGTATTAATTGCAACCGTGCAAATTAAAAAGGTAAGCACGCAAATTATAGCAAGTTTTAAGTAAAGCATAAACTTATTTTTGAAATCTAAAAAGTTCATAATAAGCCCTGCAATAAACGCCGTAAGCCCCATTGAAAGCCCTATCCACGGCATATACATATACCCTGCAGAATTATATAAAAAACCCACCAAATCGCCCAAAAAACAAGCAACAAACCCAAAAACGGGTCCAATAATTACGCCTGTTATTGATGAAAAGAAAAGCGTCAATGAAAATTGAGTATCCGCAAGTTTAAATTCAAAAAACATATTGCAAACAACGCAAAGCGCGGTCATAACCGCAATATACGCTATTTTTTGAGTGTGCGTGCACTCGTTTAACACGTCGGAAAAAAACAACTTCTTTAATTTTTGCATAAAAAAATCTCCCAAAAAAATTTTTAGAGAGACCGATAGAATTATAGCATTTAAAATAAATGCGTTTAATTATAGCGGACGCGTAAAGACACCGCAGAGAAACACTCTTTCGTTTGCAAACGACATCCCATTTTGCAACACTTCACGCGTCTTTACTACTCTATGCTCTTATCTTAACACTCATAGCTAATATTGTCAAATAATTTAAGGGCATAAATATCCTTATTTTACCTAAACTATTTATATGATTGTAACTTTTTTAAGAACTACGGTTATATTCTTAACGCTAGTTATAGTAATGCGCCTTATGGGTAAGCGTCAAATAGGCGAAATGCAACCTTTTGAATTTATAGTAACGCTGATTATTGCCGACCTTGCTTGCATACCTATGGCGGACGTTTCAATTCCGCTTATATACGGTGTTTCAGCAATACTAACTCTATTTATTTTACATCAATTATTCTCACTTTTAGAGCAAAGTGGAAGTTTAGTTAAACGCGTAATTTCAGGTAAACCAAGCGTTGTCATAAATAAAGAGGGCGTAGATATGATAGAACTAAAGAAGAATAACTTAGGGATTGACGACCTTATTGAATCAATGCGTTCTGCGGGTTTCTTTTCACTTGACGACGTTTCTTACGCAATATTTGAGTCTAACGGAAAACTTTCCACATTAGAAAACCCTTCGCGTGAAAGCCCGCCAACAAGCATACCCTTGCTAATTGTCAACGACGGAAAAATAAACAGCAAAAACGTTTCTTTAATGAAGTCTGATGACGCTATAGTTAAAGATTTTATACAAAAAAACGGATGCGAATTAAAAAAGACTGAAGTTTTAACGGTGGACGGTAACGGCAGGGCTTATCTAAAGCAAAAAAACCAAAGTTACAAAATATTAAACTTTTCATTATCTAAGGGGGTAAAATGGTAAGGTCAATTATATCCATGATTTGTGTTTCAATACTTCTTTTAGTGGGGGCAGTCGTTGAAAATCATCATATAGATAAGCACTTTGAAGAATTCCACTCAGTTTTAGAAGTTTTATACGAAAAAGTCGATATGGAAGTTGCCACTCAAGACGACGTTTACGCCGTGCAACAAAACTGGTTAAAAAAGAAAAAAACTCTGCACGCATTTATCCCCCACAACGAAATTAAAGAAATTGATATGTGGCTTGCCGAATCCGCAACACTCGTTCGCGATAAAGAATGGCAAGACGCCATCTCTAAAATAGAAGTATTAAAAGAACTAACCGAACAAATCCCAAACACCTTCCGCCTATCATTAGAAAATATATTATAAAAAAAGCGAGCAAAACTGCTCGCTTTTTTGATTATTCATATTCTTTTAATTGTTCTAAAAGTGTAAAGTATTCTTCAGTATAAGCATCAACTTCTGCGCTTAAATCGTCTATTTTTGCTTGAATTTCACTTACCTTTACGTAGTCAGAATAAACCGCGGGATCTTCCAGTTTAGCGTTTAACTTTGCCAACTCTTCTTCACCCTTTTCAATAAGTTCTTCTAAGCGTTTAACTCTACGCTCTTTCTTGCCCTTATCTTTTAAGGGGGTAGAAAAGGTCTTTTTTGTGCCCGTTTGAACTTTTACTTCTGCTTTTTGCGATGGCTCGCTTTCCTTTTCTTCCCTTTCTTTTTCTATAATTTCATACTCATTATAACCAAAGGGATAAAACAAAGCGTTTTTATCTTCAAACACAAGAAGTTTATCTGCAACTTTGTTGATAAAATATCTATCGTGAGAAACTACAATTACCGTGCCCGTATATTCACAAAGCATGTTTTCTAAAGTTTCTTTACCAACAATATCCATATGGTTAGTAGGTTCGTCTAATATAAGCATATTTGGGCGACGCTTAAACATTTTACAAAGAGCAAGCCTTACCCTTTCACCACCGGACAAGTCGTTTACCTTTTTGAAAACTTCTTCACCGCTAAATAAAAACGAACCTAACGCCGTTCTAACTTCGGTTTCGTTAAGCAAGGGAAATTCATCGTGAAAGTCATCAAAAACCGTCTTTTCACTAGAATACTCTGCCATTTGTTGATTAAAATAACCTATTTTTACCTTTAAGCCGAAAGAAAAACTGCCAGATTTTGCGTTTATTTCCCTAACGAGTGTTTTAAGCAAAGTAGATTTACCTATGCCGTTATCCCCTATAACGCCAAGTTTTTGCCCACGATATAGTTCAAACTTTACCTTTGCCAAAACGCTATCATAACCGATTTCAAGGTCAGTTACTTCTAAAACTTTTTTAACGCTTTCTTCAATCGGTTGAAAGTTTGCGTGGAAAGTTTTTAAATCATACCTATCAGGCTTATCTATAATCTTCATACGCTCAATCATTTTGATTTTTGACTGAACCATTTTAGCCTTGGTCGCTTTATATCTAAAGCGCTCTATCAGCGCGGTAAGCCTTTTAATTTCTTCACGCTGATATTCGTGATCTTTTAATTGTTTTTGGTAATTTTCTCTTTTTTGCCTTTCAAAATCAGAGTAATTACCGTGATAGCACTTGCTTTCGCCGTACTCTATTTCATAAACCTTATCCACCGTTCTTTCCACAAACATTCTATCGTGCGAAACGATGACTACGGCTGACTTATACGACTTTATATACCCCTCAAGCCACTTTATTGCAGAAACGTCTAAGTGGTTAGTAGGTTCGTCAAGAAGTAAAATATCCGGGTGAGATAAAAGCAACTTCATAAACGCAATTTTGGTTCTTTGTCCGCCCGAAAATTCCGCTAAAGGTTTTAATTTATCCTGCTCGGTAAAGCCGAACTTTTTAATCATTACCGAATATTCTTTTTTATAAGTGTAACCGCCTAAAAACTCAAACTTTTCATTTAGGGCAGAATATTCTTTTATCAACTTATCGGACGAAGAAGTTTCAAGTTCAATTAACTTTTCCGCCATCTTTTGCTCGGTATCGGTAATTTCCTTAAACACCTTCATAATTTCATCAATCATACTGATTGACTCGTCAGTAAAGGTTATTTGTTTTAAGTACCCTATATTTACGCCCTTGCCCTTTGCAACCACAAGCGCATCATCGCCCGTGCCTTCTTCCATTTCTATTTCACCGGCAATGCACTTTAATAAGGTAGATTTACCCGAGCCGTTACGCCCGACAATTGCAATTTTTTCACGGTCTTTAATTTCAAAATCAACGCGTTCTAATATAGTATCCGCGCCGAAAGAAACTCCACCGTTTTGTATCTTAAATAGCATATTTTTTTATCCGTTTGGAATTAAATTTTTTGAAAATGCACAACCGCAATAGTTCTGTCTATAAAGGTCATATTCGTGTGAAAGTTCAATAGAGCGCTGATAACCGCCCCTTTTCTTAAAATCGGTTGCAAGATATTTTACGCTTAAATTTTGCCCTGTTTTTTCGCCTATTTCATTAAGCAATTTTGCATTCTTTAAGGGGCTAACCGTAAGCGTTGTTGCAAAATAATCAAAGCCGTTTTCTTTAACAAAACAAGCCGTTTTAGAAAGTCTAAGATTAAAACATTCCGTACATCTTGCACCGCCTTCTCTTTCCCCTTCTAAACCTTTAGCAACACTCAAAAACTCGTCGGCGTTATAATCAACAACCACACAGTTTACACCAAAGAGTGCGCACAAGCGTTCTTGTTCTTTTGCGCGTAAATTAAATTCTTCTTTGCTGTCAAGATTAGGGTTATAATAAAACACGGTTATATCAAAATAATCTTTAATTCTTTCCAAGCACGCAGAAGAACACGGCGCACAGCAAGAATGCAACAAAAGGCGCGGTTTAACCCCTTCTTTTGCAAGATTATCCAAAATTTTTTGCATGTTTTTGTCAAAGTTTTCTACTCTCATTGAAGTTCCTGCTTAACTATTTCTTGTCCGTCAAGGCTCACCTTATACGCCTTTCCACCAGCGGAAATTACCTTAGTAAACTTGCCGTTTACAAACTCTATAGCGCAGTCGTTATCCACGCAGTAAGCACTACTTATAACGCCTTTTTTAAGCGCTAAAGTAAAGTCTTCTTCTCTATCGTTAAAGTGCGGACACATAGCCCCTTCAAGCACGCCCAAACCTTTTTTTAACACGTACTCTGAACTTTGCCCACGCATAATTTCATAATCGGTATACATATCGGTAAACCAACAAATTGCGCCAGCAGATAATCCGCAAATAATTTTACCTTTTTCATAAGCGTCTATAATGAGTTTATCAATGCCGAATTCTTTCCATTTTTCAAGCATAAAAACGGTGTCGCCACCGCCGATATAAATGCAATCCGCCATATCAATTTTACCAGCAATTTTCTCTATAGACATTTCGCCGTAAACCATAAGCGCAACTTCAGCTTTTATATCAAAAACTGAAGTGTAAGTTTTTCTAAAACTGTTAAAATACGGCATACTATCATGTGATGCCGTGCCTATAAAGAGCGCGTTTGCCCTTTTTTCACCCGCGTGTTCTTTTGCAAGGTTTGCAATATAACGGTCAATTTCAAGCGTGGTTTTGTTTTTAATTTCTCCACCGCCGATTGCAATAATTCTTTTATCCATAACTTCCCTTTTAACATCAAAGGGTTAGATTGAAATCTAACCCCCGATTATTTGTTTTGCATTTTCTTTAAATAACTTTTCTGCAGTTTCCGCCCCGAACTTTCTTACAGTAAAATCATACGCCTTAGACATTAAACTTTGCCTAAAATCGTGCATATCACTTGCAATAAAGTCCACTAAATCTTCTTTTATAAGCGGTTTTACTTTTTTATAATATGTGTGCTTGGTTTTACCCACCAAAGATTCCGCGTTAACTTGAATATATCCGCCTAAAGATTTAATTTCTTCAGCAACTGAAATATCTGCGTAAGTATACCTTTCAAAGTGTGCAACTATGGGTTCATACCCCATAATTTTAAGGTCGTAAACAGCCTCTGCAATATCAAAATCATGGCTGGTATCAAACTCGATAAGCACTTTTTTAGTGCCGTTCATAGTAAGAATATTTCCACTTTCAAAAATCTTCTTAAAATCTCTACGAACAAAAATTTCTTGACCTAAATAAAGGTTTACTGCTAAGCCTTTTTCTTTGACTTTGGCTGTGAATTTTTCAAATTCTTCCCTAAGCACGGTAGCAGGCGTATCGTACTCACCCAAAGAAAAATGCGGAGTTAAAATAATATCCGTTACGCCTTGACTAATTGCGCCCTCTAACATTATGAAAGAAGTTTCAAACGAACTACTTCCATCGTCAACAAACGGTAGCGCGTGCGCGTGTATATCTACCATAAATAATCCTAAAATTACTTTTTATTAGATTCTTCGCCGTAATTGTAATTATAGTAATTACCGCTTTCGTAACTCTTGTCCTTTTTCTTATCATACATAGTAAACACAGTACCTAAAATTTCCGTGCCGTTTTTCTTTAATTCTTTAATAGCCTCAGAAACTTGAGTTTTGGTAGTGCTTGCATACGCAACCATAAAGAGTACGCCATCAGAAACTTCTGAAATGTGCATATAGTCTGACATTTGAAGTACGGGCGGGCAATCAAGCAACACGTAATCATACTTATCACGAAGGGTTGCAATAAGACTTTTAAACTTGTCCGAAACGAACACGAGTGAAGAATTATAAATTTCCGCACCGCGAGTGATAAGTTCTACGTTTTTATATTCTGTCTTCTTGATGATTTTTTCAAGTTTTTCATCATTAAGAATATATTCGGCAATGCCCGTTTCTTTACTTACGTTAAACATGCGGTGAGTACGCGGGCGGTGGAAGTCAAGGTCGAGTACGATAACTTTTTTATCAGTAAGACCTAAACTTACGGCAAGGTTACAAATTACGGTTGTTTTGCCTTCGCCTTTAACCGCAGATTCTACTTGGATAACCTTTTTGTTTCCGTCAGCGTTCATATAAAGAATATTGTCTTTAAGTCTATTATAGCCTTCAGTATTTCTTAAAGACGCACCTTCACCAACAATAATTTTACCAACGTCTCCAGAACTTTTTTTCTTTTTACCAAAAATCATTCTTAATACTCCCCCTAACGAAAGTTTAACAGTTTTAACTATTACATTATATATCAAACGCTAAAGAATTGCAATAAAAAAGGCAAAATTTTCGCACTTTTGCGTAAATTTCACCTTTTTAAATTATATTATCTTTAATTATAACTATTAAAACACTCCTTTAGTGCTTGCATATGTAATTGCTCGTCAAGAATAATTCTTGTAAGCACCGCCCCAACCTCTTCATTTTCTATATCTTTAATCAATTTTTCATATTCTGTTATAGCAATGCTTTCTGCCGTTATATCGTCTAACAGCATCTTTTTAGGGGTTTTGCTATACCTTATGTTTTTTGCCGAATAATACTCCGCGCAAAAAGTATTTGCGGTGCAAAACACGGGGTCTAAACCAAGACGCATAATGAGCAAGCCTAAAATTTCTAAATGATGCATTTCCGCAAGTGCAATACTCATAATTATTTGAGCGCTGTTATTATCGTTAAGACGCTTAAAATGTAAAAAATGATAAAAATATTGCAAAATTGCGCTTAGTTCACCGTGTGTGCCCGAGTATACACCAGATAGCGCATAAGCGGTTTTTTTGTCTTCTTTCACGTTCTCTATCGTAGGATATGCTAAATTTACTGTAAGCGGTTTTGTCATAATTCCCCCCTGCTTTTTCAATATATGCAAGAAAGAATTTTAAAGTTAAACCGACCGCCCTTTTTTAGAGCAGTCGGTTTTTTATTGTTTTTTTATCGTATCTTAATACCAGCCGTCAATCCAGTCTGTTCGGCAAGCGGCAAATAATATAATTTCACCACTTTCATAAGTTCCAGGGAACTTTTCTTCATTGATAAGCATACCCTTGTTTATGGTTACTTGCTTTCCGTTGGGGTGGCGGTGTTTCCAGTTAAGGAATACGTAACTGTTGGTCGGATCGTTATGCGGAGTATACGGCACTGCTACGGGAAGCGTCGGGATAGTGTCGTTTTCTTTAACCCCAAGCATAAGGTAAGTGTTTTCTTCCGTTTCACTCTTTACAAGGTTTAAGTGCTCGTAAGTACCCGGCTTAAAATTACTGTATACGTCTACCTTATTAAGCGTGTGTATCAAAACGAATTTAATAGTATAAACTCTTGTATACTTTGCGGTAAGCACGATAGAAGTGTCGTCAATAGTCCAAACGGTGTCGCTATTAATAACCGTACCGTTTTGGGTGGTCCAATACAAGAATTCAAAACCTTCTCTTCTTGGAATAGGCAATTCGCCAACCTTATCACCGTAAGTTACGAATAAATACTTGTTTTCTATTTCCGCACCGCTAAGTCCTTCTAATTGAATGGTGTAAGTTCTAATCTTCCAGTTTGCAGTAAACTCTTTATTACCGATATCGGTTGCGTTGATTTTAACGCTCATAACAGGCTGAGTTTGACCAGCGTAAGTCCAACCGATAAAGTCATAACCTTCTTTTACAGGGTTATTAAGCGTGAAGGAATCACCAACCGAATATGAAATAGGATTGTCAGTCTTTTCCACTCCGTTATAGAAGATTAAATATTCACTTTCTTCTACCCAAAGCGCTTCTAAAGTAATATCGTAATCATATGCATACACGCTTTCACTAAATACTTTAGTTGCAACTTGTTCTAACTTCCATGCGCCGAAAGTTTTTCCGTCCTTTTTAGGCGCAGGTAATTCGCCTATAGGTTGACCGTACTTAACTTCAAAGTAAACTCTGCCGTCTTGTTCAGTTTTAACCAAGTCGTTATCTTCAAATTCAAGCGCACTTCCATCCTGTTCTTGAAGATAAATTTTATAAGTGTTAGGTATCCACTTTGCAGTAACGGTTACGTTAGAATTGATAACGTCAAAGTTATAACCGCCCCAAGCGGGGTCCATGGTATAACCTTTTCTTTCATACACGGGCGGGGTAATGTTAGTAACCGTGTTGGTTTTAATTTCTTCCGCACCACTAACCAAAGTTGCGTCTATCGCACCGGGCTCAAACTTAACCACGAACTCTTTTTCATACCAAACGGCAGTAAGCGTGGTGTCTTTAGTAATATTTTCAGGAATATCATCCCAACCAACGTGATATGCTTGATCACAAATAAATACGGGTAAAACTAATTCGTTTGCATTTTTAACCGTTTGAACAAGATGTTCTTCCGTAAACCCTTCAGCAAGCGTTGCTTGAGTATACTTACCAGGAGAAAAAGTTACCGTAAAAGAACCGCCATCCGCACAGCCGTAAAGCCCTGCAACGGATGAAAAAGCAATTATAAAAGATAATGATAACGCTATAAAAAGTTTTTTCACAGTTTCACCTTTAATTTCAATTTTGTGCCATAAGCACCTATCGTTAAATTAAATTATACATTACAAATACTATAAAGTCAATACCAAAACGGAAAAAACCGCCCTTTTTGAGCGGTTTTTATATCATTTTTGCTTAAACTCCGTACTTAGACATTATTTTAAGCAATTCACCCAAACCATCGTTGACCTTACTCTTAGTAAGCGTGGTTTTATCCCCCGCCTCTAATTTTAGCACACCGTCAGTTAACTCTTGAACTTGCCTTTTATCATCGGCAGACAGCGGAAGAAAATTTAACTTGTCAATTACACTTTTAACTTGTGTAAAATCAATTTCACTATTATTTGTTTTTATGTCGTTAGAAATTGTGTTTAATTGCATTCTTTCGCAAAAATCTTTAACCCTGGTTTGTTTTTTTAATGCGTTTTGAACTTCTATAGATTTTTCTTCACGTATTTTTTGGTCAATAAACTCTATCAACTCTTTTTGACTGTGGCTTACTTTTTTGCGTTTTTTTATACAAATTATAGGTATTAAAAGCAATATCCCTAAAGCGATTTGCAACAAAACGAACCGTTGATTGTGTTTACACAAAACCGAAATAGCCCACTCCGCAAAGCAAACGCCCGTTTCATAAACTAAAAAACTTAGCCTTACCGCAACCCTATTCACTTCAAAAAAGTGTAAAAATACCGTGCACAAAACACAACCTAAAATAAGCACGGCTGAAAAAATAAGAAATATTCCGCCCGCCCCCAAGTAAAAATTTATATCATCAAAGAAAAAATTAAAAAGTTCGGTCATAATCCACCTCGCCAAAATTTTAGGCGTTTATCGGGTGCGAATTACCGAACTTTTTATATGTTTTTGACTTGTTGTGTAGTTTAACTAAACGCTTTCACCATACCCGTAAAAAATATTGACAAGCGTTTTTCTTAAAACTTTTTTGCCCGTAATTTTTTCCACAGCGTAAGCATAAAGGTCCAACTGTTTTTTATACTTCTTTTTCAAACTTTCATTTGACAAAGAAGAATATTTATAATCGATTATTTCTGCGGTATCACCATCGACTACTAAAAGGTCTATTACGCCTTGAATAAGCACGGGTGCATCGCTTTCCGTTTCAAAAATAAGCGAGGCGGGCACGTTTACTAAAAAGCCCTTTTCTCTATATAATTTTTTGCCTTTTATACGGCTGAAAGCATCATTATTAAGCGCTTGGTTTAACCTTTCAAGATTTACTAAAGACGCGTCTTCTTTACTGATTAAACCGTTATTTATCATGCCGTTTACCTGTGAAGAAATATCATCTTCTCCGTCAAAATCAAAGCACTCTAAAATTCTGTGCGCCGCCGTTCCACTCTCTGCGGACGGACTTTCTTCATTAAATAAAGAGTAAATTATCGGCGCGCTTTCATCATCGACTTCAGTTTTGCTAACCGCTGTTACGCTCGCCTTTAACGGCACGGTGCAATCTGCCTTAAACGGATATTCCGCTAAGAAATCTTTTTGCATTTGTGCAACAATTTCTTTATCGGGGTTAATGATTATAACGTCTTTTTTGCTTGCTAAAACACGCTTAAACTCCAACTCCACGTCAGTATGCGTTACCGAACCCATATACGAGGGAATAAAGTCTAAAAATTTATCCGCTCCGTGAAATTCTTCTCTTCTAAGATCGTTCTTAGACCAAAAAGTCAAGTGCAAAGCGTTTGTTGCCCTGGTTGCAGCAACGTAAAACAAGCGCATTTCTTCTTTAATTCTTTCCAAACGCTTTTCTTCACGGATAATACCGCGCAATAAAGTTTCACCCTTAGAACGCTTTTGGTCGTCATAATAAGATATTGCATAGCCGTAATTTCTGCTAAACAACACGTCGCCGTAATCGTCGTCCGTATTAAAAGTTCTCTCTAACCCGCATGTTATAACCACGGGGAATTCTAAACCTTTAGACGCGTGTATAGTCATTACTTTAACCGTATTTTCACTTGCAAAAGGCGATAAACCAAAAGCCTCTGGACAAGTTTCAACACGCAATAAAAATTCTTTTACTGTCAATATTTTACCGCTTACAACTGCCACGGAAACAAACTTTCTTAATCTATCCACCATGTTTGCGCCGTTGGGTTGTGCGTAAAGGTGCGCCTCAAACGCGCTGTCTTCAATAAGTTTATTAAGCGCACCGTGCGCCCCCACGAAGTCCGCACTAAGTCTAATTTTTTCAAAGTAATTATTGAACGCTGAAAGTTTTTGTTGTAAAGGCGTGTTTGCATTGTTTAAATAAAACTCGAACGCATCAAAAAATCCGCCGTAACAATTTTGGGCGTTATCTTCGTAAAACCTAACTATACTTAGTAGTTCTTCTTCGCTAAAGTTCCCTATTGCGCTTTTTAAGGTGGAAACTAAGGGCAAATCTTGCTTAAAACAATCAATAAGTTTAAGCGCGTTTATCATCACCTTTACTTCCGGAAAATCGCATACGTTTTCATTTACGTCTGAACTAACGGGAATTCCGTTTGCAATAAGCCCTGAAACCAAATCGCTTACGTACTTAGAACTGCGGTTTCTTGTTAAAATTGCAATGTCCCCAAAACTTACGGGGCGGTGCTCTTCCGTTTTGGTATCGTAAAAAGTTTTACTTCTTTCTTCAAAAATAATAGTTGAAATAAGTGATGCAAGCGTGTCCGTATCGTCTTTTTTGTCTTGCGGTTTTTCTTGCAAGATATCGTAAATTCTGGGCTTTTCTTCTGGCGTTTTTTCTTCTTTTTCTTTTTGCAAGTAATGCAAAACCGCTCTGCCAGAATAATTTTCAGGGTAAAGCCCCCCCTTAACCAACTGCGCTTTTTCTTTATAACTTTCACCGTAAACGCTGTCCGTCATACAGTAATTGAAAATTCCGTTTACCATATTGATAACGCTGTCAGTTGAGCGGAAGTTATGGTTAAGTCTTACAACCTTTTGCCCAGATGCCGTCATATTTTTATCCTTTTCAATAAAAAAGTCTGCACGGCAACCACGGAACCCGTAAATGCTTTGCTTTACGTCACCAACCATAAACACGTTATCGTTTGCTATTTTAGCAATAATTTCTTCTTGAACGCCGTTGGTATCTTGATATTCATCAACGAAAATATACTTATACCTTTCACGAACTTCTTTTGCAACGCTTTCATCACTTAAAATTTTAAGTGCAAAATGTTCTAAGTCGTTAAAGTCAAGCGCGTTTTCTTCACGCTTTTCTTGAGCGTAAATTTCCGCAAAACGGTTAAGTATTATATTTAATTTTTGGCTGTGCTCTTTGCAAGCGACAGCGCGCGCTAAATCTTCTTCACGGTTAGCGCCCACACACTTTGAAAAGCGAGCAATTAAATCTGTAAAGCCCTTTCTTACTGCAGAAACAATTTCCTTTTGCTCTTTTGCACTTTCACTTAAATTTCTTTCAAAATCTAAGCGAAGTTTATAATTTTCATACCACTTAATAGAATAAATATCTTTGGCTGAAATAACCGCGTCTATATCACCGATAAGCGTTTGGGTAAAATTACACGCCTTTACTAAGCCTTCAAGCGTAAATAATTGCAAAGCCGAAATAGCGTCCGCTTTCAATAAACTTAAACGCTTATTTAAAATTTGTTTATATCTATCTAAAAGTTGGTCTATAAATTCTTCAGTATAAATTTCCGCACTCTTCTCTATAAGCGTTTTGGGGTTAGATTCCGAATCAAAAAACGCGTACGCAGAAAGTATCAAACTCTTTAAGTTATCATCCATACGATTAGACGAGTGTCTATCCACCAGCGATAAAAACCAATCTTTATTGCTTTCATAAAACTCTGCAAAAGTTTTTTCCACACTACTAATGCGTAAAATATTAGCATCAGCCTCATCTAAAATTTTAAAGTCTGGCGATAAGCCTACCGTAAAGAAGTATGAACGAATAATTCTACCGCAAAATGCGTGCATGGTACAAATATCCGCCGTTGATATATCGGGGATTTGTTCTATGCAAGCCTTTTTTTGCTGTGCGGTAATTTCATTATCTAATTCACCCAAAGCAACCTTGTTTAAGGCGTTTCTCATCTTTTGTTTCATATCCGCCGCCGCACTTTCAGTAAAAGTAACGGCAAGGATATTGCTTATGCCAACGCCCTCTTTAATGATAAGCCTTTTAATACGCTCAATCATAGTGTGCGTTTTTCCACTACCCGCAGATGCGGAAACGAGAATATTTCCGTTGGTGTGGTTTATAACTTCAAGTTGTTCTTTTGTAAGTTTACTCATCACACACCTCTCCACTAAACACGGCTTTTACCCCGCCTACACTTCTTTTTTCAGCGTTATACTCGCCGCAAAGCGCGCTGTAAGCGCAATATTCACAAGCGTTTTCATAAGGTGAAGGCACTATTACGCCTTCAGCCATTCTTTCCGTTGCAAGTTCGCTTATTTTTAACGCATACTCAATGCAGTTTGAAAGTGTTTGCTTGTCCACGGTGTTCTTAATCTTACCGCTCTTTGCATCAACTACAGCATCTGTAAATAAAGTTTCACCATTATCAAAAAACTCTTTATCGTGTGAAATAAGCGCGCCTTTATCGTTAAGCGTTTTGCCTACGGCAAGCGTCTTTTTCTTATCAGTTTTGCTTTCATACTTGTTAGAAATAGCCAAATAATATAACCCAGCGGGTGTTTTTGGATCATCTTTATACTTGCCCATAACAGCCGCAGCATACAAGTAAAGTTGCAGTTTTACGCCTGCAAAAAGCGCCTTTTCAGAGGCGTCCGCCTTGCCCGTTTTATAATCTAAAACCCTAAAGAATTCATCGTTTTCATCAACGCGGTCAATCTTGCCTTTAAGTTTAATTTTACCATCAAGCAACGGTATTGCAGGGTACTCTGCATTATCACCAAAACCCACTTCCGTTTTGCATACTGTGTAGTTAGAATTATCCAAAGAAAGATAAGTTTTATAACAGTATTCTTTACATTCACTAAGAACGCGGTTAACCGTAGAAATAGACGATAAGTCGGTCAAATACTTCTTATATTCTTCCTTTTCAAGCACGGATTTTGCCACTTGTTCAAAAAGTGCATCGGAAGAAACTCTATCACTAACTTTGTTTAAGCCCCTTACGAAACCTTTTAAAATATCGTGCATTAAGTTGCCCACGGAAAGGGCTTTAACCTTGCCTTCTTCACGCTCTTTAACCTTTAACGAATGTGAAATAAACGCACGATACGGGCATCTATAATATTCTTCAATGGCGGTGGGCGAAACTACGCTTTTTGCAAGTGAAACACTATCGCCCTCAAGCCTTTCTTTTACTTCTTTTTGAGCGGTTCTAAGTATGCTTTCTAAACCTTCGCCACCAGTCGCAGTATAAAATGATGAAGGTATGGTAAAGTCATAATTAAAATCTCCGTTTCGTTTACCTGAAACAAAGTCGCCACACTCTTTTGCAAAGGTTTTATACCCTTCACCACGGCTTAAATACCCGTTTATAACAGGGAAAGGTTTAAGGTTAAACATCTTATCAATATCTTCAATTACTTGACTTTTAACAGTCTGTTTTCCGTCGGTAGTTGAAGTGGGATAAGATAGATATAACCTTTCACTAAATGCGGAAAGCGCCATAGCAACCTTTTCACGCATTCTGTGGTTTACCACCTTAATTTTGGGTTCAACAAGCACTTTAATTTGCTCTAATGAAGATATTTCCACGTCGGAAATAAGCGCAACGTCCGCCTGAACTGCAGGCACTTCCGCAGTTAAACCAATCACGAATAAACGCTTTGCTTGTGCAAGCGCGGTTTCCTTAAATCCACCTATAAAAACAGCGTCGTTATACTGTGGAATTATACTTATTTTAAGCGACAAAACGCCCGTAGTAAACAAGTTTTTATACTCGGTTAAAGACAGTTTTATATCACCTAAAATCATCTGCATTTCACTTAGCAATTTATCTATTGCATCATAAATTTGCTCGGTGATTTTTGCTTGCTTAACTTCGCCGATATCGTTTAATGACACGGCTAATTTTTCAAGTTTTTCTTTTACGCATAATTTTTCAAGCAATGCCTTAACGATAAAAGAATTAAAATATTCACAAAGCGTAACTCTAACGCTTTCAAGCACGACAAGGTCTTCTTCACTATCTGCAGGATAGTTGAAAGGCACAAAAATTCGCTTGTGATTTATGTTGTATTTGATTAAATAATTTTCAAACTTATCGGCAATATTTTTATCCGCACTAACTAACGGATTTTTCAAGAAAACCAAAAGGTTATCCCTATCAAAACCCGACCTAAAAGTTTCTATATAAGACAGGATAAGCGTTACTAATGGGTGGTTTATAGGAACTATTTGTTCATCTATGTAATAAGGTATTTCAAGCGCGTTAAAAACCGACCTTATTTGGTCACGGTAGATTTCCGCATTATCCAACGCCACGGTAAAATCTTTATATCTACATTCCCCGTCCAAAACCGCACAGCGAATAATTTCCCCCACACGCGTGATTTCATCATAAGGGTTAAGCGACGGGTTAAAGTAAACTTCTTCATTTGCCTTTAATGCATTACCTAACGATTTTGTGGGCGCAAAAATATTATCAGCAATAACAGCTCCCGCTTTTGAATAATTGCCGTCAAAACGCTTTTCAAAAAGGTTTACTGATAATTCTTTGCATTTTTCTCTTATAAAGTTTGCCGTTTCATTTACGAACGCAAAAGGGTTATCCCCCTCGGTTAAAATTACCGTTACGCTTTTTGCCGTTTTAATAAGCGAACTAACCGCGTCGCGCGCTTGCGCCGTGAACGAACTAAAACCTACGATGAAAACTTCAGCACCTTTTATTTCATTAGAGTTTTCAATTAAGTCAGGCAAATACGAAAGAAGTGAACTTTGGTCTTCAAAGCCGTTATCTTCAACGTACTTTTCATACTGCAAATAAACTTTATATATATCGCTTAATTTATTTTGCAATACACCGCGAGTGTTCTGTGATGCGTATAAAATATCTTCAGGGGTAACCTTTGCACTTTTTAACTGAATAACCAAGTCGTAAAGAGACGGTGCAAGATTTTGAGTAGATTGATTAAAACAAGATAAACTTACGCTTGACAAAATACGCTTGATAGCCATAGCGGAGCCTTCTTTAGAAAGCACTTTGCCAAGATTTTTTCTTGCGCTCAAAAACTTACCGAAAGAATAAACTTCGGTATTGAAACTTCCCCCCATCTTATCACAAAGCATGCGCTCTATCATAAGCGAAACTTTAGCCTCGCAAAAAACTAAGCGCTTACCGTCTAACCCGTTACTGCCTTCAGCAAGGTTTTGGGTAAGAATAGGGAATAAATTAAAATAAGAATTTGTCAAAAATAAATTTACCATACTTATATTGTAACATATTTAATAAACTTTTAAAGTTTTTTTGCATTAAGTTTTACAATTTTTTTTATTTGTGTTATTATATACAGGTACAACATTACGGAGATGGAAATGAAAAAACGCATTTTTAAATTTTTAGCGTTGTTTCTTGCACTTTCAATAAGCCTTTTTGCTGTTGGTTGCACAGAAGACAACACCCTTTACTTTAACAACGATTTTCTTGGTGGTGGCTCAGTTTCAGATGCGCCTATGAATTATACGGAAACGCTTACCTACGACGTATCTTACACCCCCACTTTTGAAAAAATTGAAAAAGCGCCTATCCTTATTGAAAAAGCCGTTAACTACGACTTTACAGGCACTTACACTATGGAATTTTCTTCAGATCTTTCTGTCCCTGAAGATTTCGCTTTAGATATTGGGGGCGAATCAAGAATTTACTCGTTAACCACAACGCTTACGCTTAACGCTTGGTATAATTTTAACGGAACTTTCGCTGAAGGATATACTGAAGTTAACGGTGGTAAACAATACGTAGACACTATTAAATCTACCGTTTACTTTTTGCCCAAAGGTTATTCGTTTGCACCTATCGTTTCAACGGTAGAACAAGATTGCACTTCGCTTTTTGCATCAAACTCTAAGTTTGAAGTTGTAAAAAATAAAGTTTCTTTCAAAACGGTTTACAAAAACGATTCTTACACAACCACGATAATCTACCCTGACGGAACTAACAAAACTACAACTAACGATTACGAATTCAAAACAGCAATCGACAACACACAATACTTGTTCGCTCTTAGAAACTTAACCGTTAACTCAGGTGCGGTTAACATAGCAGATCTTCCCGTTATAACCCCTGCGTATGAAGGTCCTCAAAACTTGACGGTAACTAATACGGCGGAAAACACGGTAACCTGGACTATTGATGGTGCTCAAACGGATTTCGTAGTAAAAAATCTTAAAGTATTTAGAAACGACGCTTACAACAAGGGCTTAGCGCAATACTTATTAGTAACCAAAACTAATAACGATACACCCCAATTAAAGTCGCAAGTTCTTCAATATGCTTATCCCCTTTTAACTTATGGAACTAACAACCAAATGGGTATGCTCGTTTATAAATTATCAAGTGTTAAATAATTAAAAAAGCAACAAAAAAAACGGCCTTATCAAAAGGTCGTTTTTATTTTTATTTAAATCTTATTAAGCAAGTTCAGTTTCGCCAAAAACCTTTTCAGTATTAACGCCACTTGCATTTCTTACGCTGTATTCAACGCCGTTAGCAGATAAATCAAACGCGTATCTACCGATAGTTGAAATTTCTACTTTAGAAAGGTCAATGGTGTTCTTTGCGGGAAGACCTGCACCTACGAAGTTAAGAAGTGTGCAACCATAGAATGCTTTGTCTTCAACTTTCACGTTAGCACATGCATTATCGAAAACGAAGTTTTTGATGTAACTTCCGATAAACGCACCAGCGTAAATAGTCTTAACGCTTGCGGGAATTTTAATAGTTTCAATTCCACCAACGCCACCAAAAGCATTTTCACCAATACCAACGATATTACCTTTAAGTTCAATATTAGCAAAAGCGGTTACGCCGTTGAAAGCATACATAGGAATATTATATTCTTCACTCTTTTCGTTATTGATAATAACAGTCTTTAAGGTCAAGGGCATATAAACGGTAGTGGTTGATGCGCCGTAAGTTACGGTAACTTGTGAACCGCCGTCATATTCATCTGCACCAAAAAGATGTGCAATAGTTCTTGCAGAATCGCTAATGGTTGCTGATGCAGAAGAATTGTGCTTGTAGTTAGCGTTAAATTCTGCGCCGACGAAAGGAAGTTCAATCTTTTCAAGGTTTACCATTTTAGCGAAAGCACCCGCACCGATTTCAACGGTGTTTGAGGGAACTTTAATGCTCTTTAATGAAGTGTTGCCTGCAAATGCGTTAGCCTTAATCTTAATTTCAGTAACACCATCAGGAAGGTCGATTGCACCAAGGTCAAGAGTATCAACGCCATCTTCAGCGTAATACTTTCTAACTTCATAAATTCCCTTGTCAGTAACAGCACCATCTACGCCCTTTTTACTGCTACCACTAGAAGTAGCACCGTCACAAGCAACCATAGTTAAAGCGGTTGCAACGGCAAGAACGGATATCAATAATAATTTAAGAAATTTTTTCATACATACCTCGTATTTAATGTACTCGTATACCTAATTAGTTTATCATTTTCATTCGCTTTTGTCAATAGATAACATTTGTTTAATTGATTTTTACTATACTTTTTAAATAATTTTTTTATTAAAGTTTATAGATTTATAAAATAAAATAAAATTGCGCCGTAAATATCACTTACTGCGCAATTTTTATAGTGGCTAAATAATCACCTTTCCATCAAAAAAACTTTGGAAAAAACCGTTTGCATCCGCACCGTTCTTTTCAAAAACCCCAACCATGTCATGCGGAGTGGCATTTGTAAACTTGTATTTTGTATAATAATCTTTAAGGCTGTTAAAAAACCGTTTATCCCCTATCGTAGTTCTTAAATAATCGTACATTATACACGGCTTTATATAAGATAGGTTTACGTATTCATATTCGCTCTTAAAATCTTTTAACGGTCTAACCATAGTGGTATCAACCGCGCCAAAAACTTTATCCGAAACAGTACAAAACGTGCGGTAAGTATCTTCTGCGCTTTTTATAAGTTGGGCGCGTGAAAGGGAATATTCGGGGTGATTTTCATAAAATAAAACCACGGAATATTCGGTCAATCCCTCGTCTAAAAATCCGTACTCAATCTCATTGTTACCAACCGCCGTTTGCCACCATTGATGCGCTGTTTCATGCACGATAACCTCACCAAAAGAGTTGGGCGCAAGGTCATCGCTTATCATTGTAAGCGCGCTAAATTCCATACCGCCTTGAACAAATTCCGTCTGCACAAAGGTGTAATGAGAATATGCGTATTCGCCAAAGGTTTTTGAAAAATAAGATATGCTTTTTTGTGCGTATTCCATTGACGAATTTGGGGATTCATCATCATAGTAATAATAGTAAATATCCACACCCGTTTTATTAGATTTTAATATAGAAAATTTATCCGATAAAACAAAGCAAAAGGACAAAGCGTTTTCAATTTCATAAACGCTTGTAACGGTAGAACCATTATCCACTTTCGATATATTTTTACCGCTTGACGCCACAATAAATTTTTCATCTGCGGTAAGCGTTACCCTATAATCTGCATGGTCGCTAAAATAAGGGTCGCCTATAGAATAATAAGTACACTCGTAAAACCCGTTTTCATCACGCGCGCAAAGTATAGGATAAAAATTTGCAAGGTTAATAGTGTGTTCGTTTATCCCCGTGCGTGAAACTACTTTTGCGATAGTAAGCGTGTATTCAATTTTAACGCTTACACGCTCGTCAGGGAAAATTTCTTTGCCTAAATCAACTTGCAAAATGTTCATATCTTGACCGCAAATTTCAAAGTTGAGTTTTTCACCACCGCAAGTTACTTGGTTTATTTTCATATCGCCGTAACTAAAGCCGTTTGGGTAAGACTGCGCCACGTGTTGCGCACTTACAGGGCTAAAAACAGCGTCCTTTCTGTACGCGTTGCCGTAAAGATTAAACTTTAATACTGAAATAGAAGTTTCCGTATCGTTAAAATAATTTACCGTTTGCACACCGCTTAAAATATTATCGGTAAGCGTTACTTCTATGTCGTAAGTAGTGCGCGCAACTTCTTTACTCTCACAGCCTACGAAAACAAACGAACAAATTATAAAAATTACCGATATAATTAAAGCGCTTACCCTTTTAAACATAAAAAAACTCCAAACGTGATACTTACAATATCTTATTCAGAGTTTTTGTTTTTAATTCTTATTTTTCGTTGAAAGAAAGGTATTTTGCGGGGTCTATAACCTCGCCTTGCTCCATAACTTCAAAATGAAGATGCGCGCCGTCTTTATATTCTTGACGGTTTGTTACGGAAACTTCGCCTATCTTATCACCTTGGCTTACCGATTGTCCAACGAACACTTCTTCACCGTCAACAAGTGAATTATACACGGTTTTAAGTCCGTTGCCGTGGTCGATAGTGATGGTTACGCCTTTAAGAAAAGTGCTTTCCACACTCTCAACAACACCGTCGTAAACGGCAAACACGTCCGTCCCTTCTTCAGCAAAAAAGTCGATTGCTTTGTGCGCTTCAAATCTTCCTAAAGTGCTACACCACACCATACTTTCGCTGTAATCCACTATTGAAACAGGGGTATCGACAGGCATTATAAAAGTTATGGTTGTTTGCACGGGCTCAATAGTATCGGGTTCTTGAACGCCTGTATCCTTGTCAGGTGTAGGTGTTTCAATAACGGGCGTATTTTGTAATTGCTTATTTTTATTTTGTTCAACTAACATAAGCGTTACTGAAAGCCCCACCGCGATAATACAAGTTGCCAAAACTAAATATAACGCGTTTCTTCTCATAAAGGTTAAAACTTTGCTTGTCTTTTTCATAAATATTCTCCTTTTAATTTGCTTTAATTATTACCATCAGTTTTGTTTTTATACATTTAAAGTTTAAAAACTTCCGTAAATCAACGGCACGCCAACGGTAACGGAAGTTCCAACAAAAATTTGCAAGTTTATCGTATGCCCTTTTATCGTTTTTCGCTCTTTAATTTTTGGCGAATACGCATAATAAGATATTCCCTCTTTGATTGTTTCTGTAAAAACAACTTTTGCGCTAAAATCTTTAATAAACTTTTCAAAATCAAAAGTTTTAATATCCGTCTTAAAAGATTGTCCACACACTCCGTTAAAATATGGGTAGTCTTTTACATCAATCGTTTGCACGGTTGATAACGAGCCGTTGTTTCCTAAATAAACTTCAATCTTGTTTGTATAACCGTTAAACACCGATGCGTTAATTGCAAAGTGTGAAAGAAAAAGCATCACGGCGCATAAACATAAAATAAACAGTCTTTTAAACATAAAAAACTCTCCGCTTATCGTTACGGAGAGTATTAACTATTTTTATCAAAAACATACACGTTAAAGTGGTAATTTTTGAGATAAACACTAATAATTTACCATAATTTTGTCAACTATATTTGTAAATCAAGCAACTCAATAAAAAAATATGCAAAAAAAGCATATTTTTCGACATTTTTTTTAAAAAACCCCTTGAAAAATATTTTATTTGTGCTATAATAAACCTATAAAAACTCGGAGGTTTTTTATGAACAAAAATGAATTGATAAGGGCTATGGCAAACAACGCAAAAATTACTTTGAAAGATGCAAGTATCGCACTTGATAGTTTCATCGACGCAGTTACCGCGGGTTTAAACGCTGGTGAAAAAATCCAAATTTCTGGTTTTGGTACTTTTGAATTAAAAGAAAAACCCGAAAGAGATGGCTTTAACCCCAAAACTGGTGAACAAATTAGAATTGGTGCAACCAAAATTCCCGCTTTCAAGTTTGGTAAAGCATACAAAGATTCTTTCAACTAATGCTTAAATGCCCAGCCTGTTCAAAAGAACAGGCTGTTTGTTTATATTTTAATTATTAAGGAAAATTTTTATGAACGTTACTTTAATTACAGGTGCTACTGGTGGCTTAGGTAAAGCTTTTTCTCGCCTCTATGCGGAAAAAAGACATAATCTTCTTTTAGTTGGTACTTCTGAAGATAAACTTTCAAGACTTAAAAACGACTTGATTAAAGATTATGCCGTACGCGTTGACTATGTTGTGGCTGACCTTTCTAAGAAAACTCAATGCGCTAAAGTTTATGAATATACAAAGGAAAAAGAATATTTTGTTGACACGCTTGTTAACAACGCAGGCTTTGGCGATAGAACGGACTTTAAAGATATGGATATTGACCTGCAAATGAAGATGGTTGCAGTAAACTGTACCGCTCTTTTGTACTTTACGCGCGTATTTTTAACTGATATGTTAAAGAAAGACCAAGGTCATATCATTAACGTTGCATCAATTGCTGGGTTTGTGCCAGGTCCGTATATGTGCACTTACCACGCCACTAAATCTTTCGTACTTAACCTTGGCGAATCTATTGCACATGAAATTAGAAAGACTAACGTAAAAATTCTTACCCTTTGCCCCGGTCCCTTTATTTCAGGGTTCGTAAGCAAAGCAGGTAATGACTATACTTTCCAAAAAATTAAACCCGTTACGGCTGAAAAGATTGCATCTTATGCATATAAAAAGTCAATCAAAGGCAAGCGCCTTGCCGTCTACGGCTTAAACAATAAACTAACGGTATTTGCACCAAGATTTTTCTCAAGAAAATTCGTAACCGCAGCAAGTGCAAAAACCCTAAAAAAAGGCGACTAAACTTATATTAAAATAAAAACCCGTTTTGGAAGATCCAAAACGGGTTTAATTTTTTTCAAATTAACTAACGCAACCTGCTACGCCAACACAAGAAACAAGAAAAGATAATATTAAAGAAATAACAGTAATTACTGTAAAGAAAACTACGCAACTTCTAATGGTTTTAACAACTTGTAACTGTTGATGTGCAATTACTTCCAATCGTTCTTCTGGCTCTAACGCCTCAAGTTGATCATAATAAAATCTGCCGTCTTCTTGTGAATAACCTTTTGGTAATTCTTCACCTTTTGCAAGTTTTTCTTTCAAAATATCAACAACTTTTTCTGATAAATCTTGTTCAATAAAATCATTTTCATTTCTTTCTTCAATAAGAATTTTCTTTCTAAAGTCTTTCATTTGCTTTTCCTCCGTTGTAGAGAGTATAACATATTTGCCTATCAATGTCAATAACTCGTAAAAAATTAACTATCCTCCGCTTTTTTAAGGCATAGTTACAAGCAAAAACTTAAACAAAAATAGGTTTTAACAGTTTAGAACCAAGTTAGACAAGGCTGTCAACCTTACACTTTTTAAGGCATAGTTACAAGCAAGACAAGGCTCGCTCATAAAAACAGACGAGATTGACCGTCTGGTCATCGAGATTGTTTTTATAAAGCAGTAAACGCAGTATTGCGAAGTAAATATGCCTAGAAAAAGAAAAACCGTTTTGGATTTTCCAAAACGGTTTTAATTTTTCGTTAAAAAGATTATTTAACAATCTTTGCAACAACGCCTGAACCTACGGTTCTGCCACCTTCACGGATAGCGAATCTCAAACCTTCTTCCATAGCGATAGGAGTGATGAGTTCAACGTCCATTTCAACGTTGTCACCAGGCATAACCATTTCTACGCCTTCGGGAAGTTTGATTGAACCAGTAACGTCGGTAGTTCTGAAGTAGAATTGAGGACGATAGTTGTTGAAGAACGGAGTATGTCTACCACCTTCATCTTTAGAAAGTACGTAAACTTGACCCTTGAATGCGGTGTGGGGTTTTACTGAACCGGGTTTAGCAATAACTTGACCACGTTCGATATCTTTCTTATCGATACCACGGAGAAGAGCACCAACGTTGTCACCAGCTTGTGCTTCGTCAAGAAGTTTACGGAACATTTCAAGACCAGTAATAACGGTGTTTCTGCTTTCTTCAGAAAGACCAACGATTTCAGCGGGATCGTTAACGTGTGCAACACCTCTTTCTACACGGCCGGTAGCAACGGTACCACGACCAGAAATGGTGAATACGTCTTCTACAGGGAGAAGGAAGGGTTTAGCTTCGTCACGTTCAGGAGTAGGAATATAAGTGTCAACTGCTTCCATAAGTTCGAAAATGGGTTTGCATTCAGCTGCAGCAGCGATTTCGTCTGCTGAGTGGTCGCCTTGAGCATATTCGAGAGCCTTAAGAGCAGAACCCTTGATGATGGGGGTATCGTCGCCAGGGAAACCATATTCAGAAAGAAGTTCTCTGATTTCCATTTCAACGAGTTCCAAAAGTTCGGGGTCATCGAGTTGATCACATTTGTTCATGAATACGATGATGTAAGGAACACCTACTTGACGAGCAAGAAGAATGTGTTCTCTGGTTTGGGGCATGGGACCATCGGTAGCAGCAACTACGAGGATTGCGCCGTCCATTTGAGCAGCACCGGTAATCATGTTCTTAACGTAGTCAGCGTGTCCGGGGCAGTCAACGTGTGCATAGTGACGGTTAGCAGTTTGGTATTCAACGTGTGAAGTGTTAATCGTGATACCACGTGCCTTTTCTTCCGGTGCCTTATCGATTTCGTCATATCTCATCTTTTGAGCGTTACCCAAAGAAGATAAGGTCATAGTGATAGCCGCGGTAAGAGTAGTTTTACCGTGGTCAACGTGACCGATAGTACCGATGTTAATGTGCGGTTTGCTTCTGTCAAATTTAGACTTTGCCATTATTGTTTCCTCCAATAATTCTTAAATAAATTATAATTTTTTATTTTATTTTTTTGTTTTTTTAATACGTAATCTTATTTTACAATAAAATCTGTTAATTGTCAACAGTTAATTACGCTTTTTTACCCATAATCTTTTCAGCAACAGACTTGGGAACTTCAGCATAGTGGCTGAATTGCATGGTGTAGTTACCTCTACCTTGCGTTCTTGATCTAAGATCGGTTGCGTAACCGAACATTTCAGAAAGCGGAATGTGTGCGTCGATAACTTTTACACCGTTTCTATCATCAGTACCTTGGATAATACCACGACGAGCGGTTACGTTACCCATAAGATCACCAAAGTAATCGTCAGGAGTGATGATTTCAACCTTCATGATCGGTTCTAAGAGAACGCTCTTAGCTTTTGCTAAGCCGTCTTTAAGAGCCATTGAACCAGCAATCTTAAACGCCATTTCTGATGAGTCAACGTCGTGGTAGCTACCGTCGTAAACGGTTACCTTGAAGTCAACTACTTCATAACCTGCTAAGATACCGTTCTTAGCTGCTT
The DNA here is from genome assembly GCA_045614185.1 of Christensenellaceae bacterium. Taxonomy (GTDB): domain Bacteria; phylum Bacillota; class Clostridia; order Christensenellales; family Borkfalkiaceae; genus UBA1259. Next base: position 42,909 of record JAZLCJ010000008.1, read on the forward strand.
CTTGGATACCCTTGTTGATAGGTTGAATAAATTCCTTAGGAATTGAACCGCCAACGGTTTCGTCAACGAATTCGTAACCCTTACCTGCTTCTTGGGGTTCAAGACGAATCTTACAATGGCCGTATTGACCGTGACCACCTGATTGACGCTTGAACATACCTTCTGCTTCAACCGCTTGTCTAATGGTTTCCTTGTAAGAAACTTGAGGTTTACCTACGTTTGCTTCAACTCTGAATTCGCGGAGCAATCTGTCTACGATAATTTCAAGGTGAAGTTCGCCCATACCTGCGATAATGGTTTGACCAGTTTCGGTATCGGTGTGAGTTTTGAAAGTAGGATCTTCTTCAGCAAGTTTAGCAAGAGCGAAGCCCATCTTTTCTTGACCTTGTTTGGTCTTAGGTTCGATAGCAACTTCGATAACGGGATCCGGGAATTCCATTTGTTCAAGGATAATCGGCTTTGATTCATCGCAAAGAGTATCACCAGTAGTGGTATCTTTAAGACCTACAAGCGCGCAGATTTCACCTGAATATACTGCATCAACTTCTTCTCTGTGGTTAGCGTGCATACGAAGGATACGAGCAACACGTTCTTTCTTACCCTTTACGCTGTTGTAAACGTAAGAACCGGTCTTAAGTACACCTGAGTATGCGCGGAAGAATGCAAGTTTACCAACGAACGGGTCGGTCATAATCTTGAATGCCAAACCACTGAAGGGTTCGTTGTCGCCAGGAGCTCTAGAATCTTCTGCACCGTCGCTGTTAACACCACTTACAGCGCCAACGTCTAACGGGCTGGGAAGATAATCAACTACTGCGTCCAAAAGGTTTTGAACACCTTTGTTTTTATAAGAACTACCGCAAAGTACGGGAGTTACCTTCATAGCGAGGGTTGCTGCACGCAAACCTTTTTTGATTTCTTCAACAGAAAGATCGCCTTCTTCAAAGAATTTTTCCATTAAAGAGTCATCAGATTCAGCTGCGGTTTCAACAACTGCTGCTCTAAGTTCTTCAACCATATCTGCCATATCAGCAGGAACGTCGGTTACGTCGATTTCTCTACCTAAATCGTCGAGGTAGATATAAGCCTTTCTAGTGATAACGTCTACGATACCTTTGAAAGTGTCTTCTTTACCTACGGGTACAACGATAGGAAGCGGATTAGTATGAAGTCTTTCACGCATCATGTTAACAGCGTTGTCATAGTTAGCGCCGTTGATATCCATCTTGTTGATGTATGCGATACGGGGAACTTTATACTTGTCAGCTTGGCGCCATACGGTTTCACTTTGGGGTTCAACACCGCCCTTTGCACAGAAAGTTGCAACGGCGCCGTCGAGAACACGGAGTGAACGTTCAACTTCTACGGTGAAGTCAACGTGTCCAGGGGTGTCAATAATGTTAATACGGTGGCCTTTCCAATAGCAAGTGGTCGCCGCGCTGGTAATGGTGATACCACGTTCTTGTTCTTGAACCATCCAGTCCATAGTAGCGCCACCTTCGTGGGTTTCGCCTAACTTATGGGTTTTACCGGTATAGAACAAAATACGTTCAGTGGTAGTGGTCTTACCTGCGTCAATGTGCGCCATTATACCTATGTTTCTGGTTACACCTAAATCAAAATCTCTCGGCATAATGTTTTATCTCCCAAATTAATATCTAAAATGTGCAAAAGCCTTGTTTGCTTCAGCCATTCTATGAGTATCTTCTTTCTTCTTAACTGCGCTACCAGTGTTATTGAAAGCATCAACGAGTTCACCAGCGAGTCTTTGAGCCATTTCTCTTTCGCCTCTCTTTCTTGCTGCTGCAACCAACCATCTGATTGCAAGTGTTTGTCTTCTTTCAGCACGGATTTCGATAGGTACTTGATAGTTAGCACCACCAACTCTCCTTGCTTTTACTCCAACCAAAGGCATAATGTTTGCAAGTGCTTGGTTGACCATTTCTTTAGCGTCTTGACCAACTTTTTCAGCAGCTTGAGCAAACGCATCATAAACGATGCCTTGTGCAATGCCCTTCTTGCCGTCTAGCATAACTTGGTTAACGAGTTTAGTCACAACCTTATCGTTATACATAGGATCTGGCAAAACGTCTCTTTTTGCAATATTGCCACTTCTTGGCATAATTATAATCCTCCTTTAATTTTTTGCGCATTTTATAGCGCCTTTTTAAGGGTAAACCCTTATTGCTACGGCTATC
>JAZLCJ010000009.1:0-33869 GCA_045614185.1 Christensenellaceae bacterium
AAAGTACTATGAAAAGGCTGATAGAATGAAGGGTATCACCGGTGAAAACATGCTTTCACTTTTGGAAAGAAGACTTGATAACGTTATTTTTAGAATGGGTATCGGTTCTTCAAGATCACAAGCACGTCAACTCGTAACCCACGCACACTTCACCGTAAATGGTAGACCTGTAAACATCGCTTCTTACTGCGTAAAAGTTGGTGATGAAATTGCAGTCAAAGAAACCAAAAAGGACAACAAGTATTTTGCTGAAATTAAGCAAATGAAGGTTGGCACTATGCCCAAGTGGTTAGAATTCAACCCCGAAACCTTAACTGGTAAAATTCTTGCTCTCCCCGTAAGAGAAGACGTTGACGTTCAAATTAAAGAACACATGATCGTCGAATTATATTCTAAATAATTAAATAAAATAATAAATTTTCGATGGGTTTTTGCGGGGGGAAAGTTAAGATTTTCCACGTCTTAGCAAGAATTCCCGCAATAATCTATATCGAAACTATTTTTTAAGGAGGTAAATTTCTCATGATGGAAATTGAAATGCCGAAAATAGCAGTGGAAGAAAACGAAAGTAGAAGTTACGCGAAAGTTGTTGTTGAACCTTTAGAAAAAGGTTTTGGCTTGACTTTGGGTAATGCACTCAGAAGAATTTTATTGTCAGCGCTCCCTGGTGTTGCTATTCAAAACATTAAGTTTGCTGAAGAACTTGGCGTTAAGCATGAATTCTCTTCTGTACCTATGGTAAAAGAAGACGTTACTGAAATTATTCTTAACTTAAAGTGTGTTACTTTCAAGTCAACCGCAATGGACAAAGACTTCAAGAAGAACGTAAGAATCAACAAAGTTGGTCCTGCAGTAGTTAAGGCTGGAGATATCGAATTTGATGCGGACTTAGAAGTTCTCAATCCTGATTTGTATATCTGCACCATTGATGAAGGTGGCAAACTCGAAATGGATCTTACCGTTGGTAGAGGTCGTGGTTATGAAGGTGCAGACATGCATAAAACCGACATTATCGACAACATCGCGATTGACAGTATTTATACGCCCGTCAAGAAGGTTAGTTACAACGTAACCGCAACACGTGTTGGTCAAAGCGTTGATTTTGATAAACTCGTTCTTGAAATTTGGACTAACGGTGCTTTCTCTGGTAGAGATATCTTAAGCCTTGCAGCAAAGATTATGGAAGAACACATCAGCATGTTCGTTTCATTGTCAGAAGTAGGCAACATCGGAATCTTAGTTCCGCCGGAAGAAGACAAGAAGACCAGAATTTTGGAAATGACCATTGAAGAAATGGATTTATCGGTTCGTTCTTATAACTGCTTGAAGAGAGCAAACATTCACACCGTTGAAGATTTAACAAAGAAAACCGAAGACGATATGCTTAAGGTTCGCAACTTGGGTAAAAAATCTCTCGATGAAGTTATCTACAAACTTGAGAGTTACGGCTTAAAGTTGATGGACAAGGAGGACTAAAAAATGGCAAGAAAATTAGGCGTAAACGCTACGCAAAGAATAGCACTTATCAAAAACCAAGCATCAGCACTTTTGTGGCACGGTAAGATTGAAACTACCGAAGCAAGAGCAAAAGAAGTTGCTTCTTATGTTGCTAAGATTATTACTCTTGCGGTTAACACCTACACTGATACTGTAGAAACCGAAGTTACCGTTGCTGACGCAAAGGGTAAGGAAACTACCAAAACCCTTATCAAAGACGGCAACAAGAAACTCAACGCAAGAAGAAAGATTATGTCTTTAGTTAACGACTTACAAGAAGTTAAAGGCTTCAAAGAAAGCAAGCCCGACTTCAAGAAGAGAACTAAGGCTATCAAATATCCCCTTATCGAAAAGATTTTCGATGAATATGCACCCAAATACGCAGCGCGTAAAGAAGAAAAGGGTCAAGGTGGCGGATATACTAGAATCTACAAACTCGGACCCCGTAAGGGCGATGCAGCAGAAGTTGCAATTATCGAGTTAGTTGACTAATTCTAAAACCAAAATCAAACAACCGTATTACTCAAGTAATACGGTTGTTTTTTTATTTTTATCGTTATAAATTTCTTTTGTTTTTAATAAATATTATTATGTTATTATCAAAGTTAGATGTTAATGGAAAGGGAAGAATAATAAAGATTAATGCAAACCCCAAAATCAAGGCAAAATTTGGCGAATTAGGGCTTGTTGAGGGTGTGGACGTAATCTTGATTAGAAAAACCTTGTTTGGTAGCACAATGGAAATTTTAGTTCAAAATTATAACCTTGCAATAAGAAAATCTCATGCTGATAAAATTATAGTGGTGAAAGTTGATGATTGAGATAGCGTTAGTCGGTAATCCAAACTGTGGGAAAAGTACTCTTTTCAATTCGTTGACTAAAGAGCGTCAAAGGGTAGGTAATTGGACGGGCGTTACTAATGAAGTTAAAATTTCTAAATATAAAAAAGATAACAACATTAAGATAGCAGACTTACCCGGATTATACTCATTAAGTGCAACAACTGCCGATACAAAGTCCGCTATAGAATACTTAAAAAGCAATGATAATGCAATTATTATAAACGTTATCGACTGTACTAATTTAAAGAGGAATTTATATTTAACCTGTGAACTAATTCGCCTGCAAAAACCTATCGTTTTAGCGGTAAATATGTGTGACATAATAAAGAAAAACGGTCAGTATTTTAATAAAAATTTGCTATCTAAACGCTTGGGTGTACCTGTGGTAGAAATATCTGCACTTAAAAATTATAATTTAGATAAACTAATTGAAATTGCAACGAAAAATAAGCAAATTCCAAATAACATTTTACTTGATCGATATAGTGGTGATGAGCACCAAAAGTATTATTCTTTCATTGATGAGATTATAAACGGAATAATTATTGGCAGGGAAAATTCAAGGTTATTTTCAAATAATTTAGACAAAATTGCAATGCATAATATTTTAGGAATTCCACTTTTCTTTTTGGTGATGACTGCCGTCTATTATTTATCAATAAACTTAGGTGGGATTTTTGGTGGTATAATTTCAAATCTATTTGATGCGTTATCATTAGTTACAAAAGAATATCTTAATACTTTGGGGGTTGGAGAGTGGATAACATCTTTATGTTGTGATGCAATAATAAGTTCAGTAGGTGGGATATTATCTTTTTTACCGCAAATTTTGATATTATTTACTTTGCTTGCCTTAATTGAAGATAGCGGTTATGCTACCCGTGTTGTATACTTGTTTGATGGCTTTTTCCGTAAGTTTGGGCTTGGTGGAAAGTCTTTAATGCCTATGATAGTTTCTTGTGGTTGTACGGTTACAGGAATGATGTCAACTCGTATTATTGAAGGTAAAAAAGAGCGAATAATGACAATATTCTTATCTCCATTTATGCCATGTGGCGCAAAAACTGCGGTATTTGCTTATTTTGCAAGCGCGTTTTTTAATGGGAATGCGCTTGTTGCAACTTCCATGTATTTTTTAGGAATAATTTGCGTGGGGGTTTTTGGTTTGCTGTTAAAACGGACAAAATACTTTAAGAATTCTAATGACTTCTTTATTATGGAAATTCCGCCCTTTAGATTGCCGTCAATAAAAAACGTTGTTAACGTAATTATAGAAAAGATAGAAGAATTTTTAACAAAAGCGTCGCTTGCGGTGTTTTGTGTTTCAGTTTTTTTATGGTTGTTAATGAGTGTTGGTGTAAGGGGTTACGTTGGAAAAGATATAGAAAACAGTTTTTTGTATTTAATCGGCAACGCTATTTCGTGGATATTTTATCCATTGGGTTTTGCATCTTGGCAAACCAGCGTTGCTTTGATTGGCGGAACTTTTGCAAAAGAAGCAATAGTGGAAACGCTTGAACTCATTTCAAATGATGCCCACGCATTATTCAATTCAAGTTATTCAGTATACGCTTTTATGGCTTTCGTTTTGCTTTCTCCACCATGTATCGCAAGCCTTGTAACCGCCTATAGAGAATTAAGAAGTAAAAAACTTTTTATCACAATGTGCGCTTTTCAATTTTTAGTAGCGTACACGGTTGCGTTTGTAATAAACTTAATCGGTTACTTAATTTGTTCGTTTACAAACTTGATTTTATCGCTGATTATTGTTATAATAATCATAGCAAGTGTAATTTTTGCAATAAAACGGCTATCTAAATGTACTTGTAAAACTTGCGTGCATAACTGTTTTGGAGAAGAAAAATGCAACAAAAAGGCAAAACGCTTTACGACTTAATGCGTGAAGCTGATAATAAAGAAGAAGACGCTTGTTTCCCGGAAGAGTGGGAAGACGAGCGCCTTAAAACTTCTAAAGAAAAATATTTTGAATATTATGACGATATTAAACTTACGCCAAAAGATGATTGGTGATTATTTATCGTTATTTTGAACTTGAAGTTCGGTTGTTTCTATTGTGGGAACAGCCGTTTTCTTTTTTCTAAACCTAATTTCAGCAATAATTATTGAACCTAAGCACATTAAATCGTTGATAACTCCCGCAATGGAGAATGCAACTAAATTATAAACTACCCAGCATGCGTTTGAGGGGATATTTACCATTCTTATACGGTGCGGATCCTTAAACCCGTAAGCTATAGTTGTTAATAGTTTTGCAACAATTGAGATGATACTGATTGAAACTGCAATTATTGAAACAACTGAAGCATCATTTGACCAGTTTGATGCATAACCTATCGATTTATCCCAAGTGGTGATAATAGTGATTAACCCTGCAACAAACGTAAAAATTGAAAAGGCAATTATCCAGCCTTTATTAGATTTGCCGTTTTTTACGTTTAGGGTAAAGATAATGTTTCTTATAGAACCTATTAAATCCATTACCATACCAACCCATGATTCAAGCAAAATGTATTGCAAAACGAAAGTCATAGAACCAAGCGTCTTAAACAGCATAATCTGCCAATGTTTATTAAATTGTACCGACAAGATGTTTAAGGCGATACCAACAAAGCCTATAACTTGCACTAAAACGTCAAAAAATGTCATAATAATCCTTTTTAATCAATGAAAAAATTATATAACGAAACGGTCATTTAGTCAATTAAAAGCAAGTGGATTAACAAAAAAGGAAAAAAAATAATATTTTTTAAAAATATTATAAAAAAATAATTGACAGTAAAGTCAAAATAATTTAATATAGAAAACGGAATTGAACTTTTATAAAAAACAGAGTCTTTCCAAGCGATAACGGACCACTCTATTAGAGTTAAGGCCATACGGACAGCCGGGTCCACTGCCGATTGGCGAAATTTCGCCTTATTGATTGAGTTAAATACTCAAATTTTATAAGTTGGTTACTTTATAACCGAACGCGTTAAAAACGCAAACTTGTGAAACGGTCAATAAAGAGTAGTAAAAGTGTGTTGCTATATAGACTCTGATTACCAAATATCTTGTTATTTGGACGAAAGGTTGTATCAACAACCGATTATCTTGTATTCAAGAAGTTTATCGCAAGTGGCGTTTTGCTACTTGCGTTTTTTATTTTGCTAAAAGACTTTTGAGGTGTGTTATGGCAGACAAAAGAAAAGAAAGAATTATTGAAATTGAAAACCTTTGTCGTGAATTTGATGACGGTGTTGTCGCTGTTGATAACATCAGTTTTTACGTGCGCCGTGGTGAATTTATTACCTTTTTAGGCCCGTCTGGTTGCGGTAAAACTACTACTTTGCGTATGATAGCAGGCTTTGATAAGCCTACTTCAGGTAGAATTTTGCTTAATGGTGAAGACATAAGTCATTTGCCCCCTAACAAACGCCCTATAAATACCGTATTCCAACGTTATGCACTTTTTCCGCATTTAAATGTTTACGATAACATCGCTTTTGGTCTTAAACTTAAAAAAGTTAAGGTTACTTATGAAGGTAAGAATGGCGAAAAAATAGAAAAAGTTGAAAAGTTAAAGAAGTGGGAAATTGCTTCAAAAGTTGAAAAGGCGCTTAAAATGGTTGACCTTGAAGGTTTTGAAAAGCGTAGCGTTTCAACCTTGTCTGGCGGTCAGCAACAAAGGGTTGCTATTGCAAGAGCAATCGTTAATGAACCTAAAATTTTGCTCCTTGACGAACCTTTGGGCGCACTTGACCTTAAGATGAGAAAAGATATGCAACTTGAACTTAAAGAAATGCATAAAAAACTTGGCATTACCTTTATTTACGTTACCCACGACCAAGAAGAAGCGCTTACTATGAGCGATACAATCGTGGTAATGAAAGATGGTGTTATTCAACAAATCGGCACGCCTACTGATATATATAACGAACCTAAAAATTCTTTCGTTGCAGACTTTATCGGTGAAAGCAACATCTTTAGCGGAACTATTGTTGGGGATAAAAAGGTTAGATTTATTAACCACACCTTTGACTGTGTAGATGAATTTGCTATTCATGACAAAGTTGACGTTGTTGTTCGTCCTGAAGACGTTGTTTTAGTTGATAAGGGTGAAGGGCAAGTTGATGGTAAGATTATCAGTTCTATCTTTAAGGGCGTTCATTATGAAATGGTTATGCTTGTTGGTAAAACTGAAATCGTTATTCAAGACACCGTTGAAAGAAAGGTGGGTGAACAAGTTAGCCTTGTCATTAAACCTAACGATATCCACATAATGGAAAAAGAATTTTCTTCTAATAAGTATGATGGTTATATCACTAAGAAAAACACCGTTTGCTTTGGTGACGGCGAATTTGAGTGCGACGTAACTCAATTGTACCCTGGTTCAATACTTGATGAAGAAGGTTATCTTATCACGGCAGAGGGCGAAAAAATTGACCTTACCGACGTAGACGTAGAAGTTGAAGTTGGCTTAAAAGATATAGAGATTAGCGACGATCAAGATATTGGCGGTGCAATCGGTAATATAGTTTCAATGATTTACAAGGGCGACCACTATCAACTTATTGTTCGTACTGATGAAAATGAAGAAGACTATGTATTCGATACCGAAGACACTTGGAATGAAAACGATAGAGTTAGCGTATTAATTGCAAAAGATAAAATTAAACTCAAACTTAAACAGGAGATTAAGAGATGACGCAAAAGAAGTTTATTGAAGGGGCAGGGGTGGAAAAGAATAGATTTCGCTTAGCCTTTTCCAGAAAACAACTGTGTATCCCGTACGGGTTGTTTTTGGCACTTTTCGTCGTTTTACCACTCCTTTTAATAGTGTTTTATTCTTTTACGGATAAAGACGGCGGAATTTCTATCAACAACTTTATAAGGTTTTTCTCATCGGGAACGACGGTTACAACTGTGATTATAAGCGTTCTTTTGGCGCTTGCAACCACGGTAATTTGTATATTACTTGCATACCCCGTAGCGTACATTTTGGCTCGTAGCAACTTAAATAAAGGCGGAACGCTTTTAATGTTATTTATTATGCCAATGTGGATTAACTTCGTTCTTCGCGCAATGGCGATGAAAGATTTGCTTACTCTATCAGGTATATTTGGCATTAACAATTACGTAAACGTAATAATCGGCATGGTTTACGATTACTTGCCCTTTATGATATTACCGTTATACACCGTTCTTTCTAAGATGGACAAAAGTTATATAGAGGCAAGCCATGACTTGGGTGGAAACTGGTTTACTACCTTTACAAAGGTAACCTTACCACTTTCAATGCCTGGTATTGCAAGTGGGGTAACCATGGTGTTTATGCCCACTATGACTTGTTACGTAATTTCTGATACCTTTGGTAACGGTCTTATTACTATTATTGGTAAACTTATCGACGAACAGTTTACAACCTACCAAAACTGGAATTTGGGCTCTGCAATGGCACTTGTGTTGCTTGTTATAATGCTCGTTTCTATGTGGGTAACGGGTGGCTTTAAGAGTGAAGATACAAGGGGGACTAATCTATAATGAAAAAGTTTTTCCAAGTATTATATATTGCATTAATTTTGTTGTTTATATATGCACCCATTCTCACTTTGGTTTTGTATAGTTTTGTAGATACGCCAATAGTTAGTATAGAACAAGCATTTAAAATCGGCTTTTCTTTCGATCTTTATATAAAACTTTTCAATGATGCTGCCTTAATGAAAATCGTTTGGGACACCTTGATTTTAGCCGTAGTAGTTGCAATTTTAGCAACCATTTTAGGAACGGTTGGCGCAATCGGTATGTTCTATAGTAAGGGGAAGTTAGGTAAAGGCGTTGCCGCTGCATCACAAATACCTGTTATCAATGCGGAAATAGTAACAGCAGTTGCGCTTGTGTTATTATTCTCGCTTGTGTTTGAAGAAAGTAGATCGTATTTTACCTTAGTAATAGGGCACTTAATTATTACCACACCTTTCGTAGTTCTTTCTATTATGCCAAAATTAAAGCAAATGGACGGCAATATTTACGAGGCTGCATTAGACCTTGGTGCATCACCTTTCGGCGCATTGGTAAAAGTGGTAATTCCTGAGATTTTACCTGGGATTTTAAGTGGCTTTATGTTAGCCATAACGCTTTCATTAGACGATTATATTATATCTGCTTATACGAAACCCGCGGAATTCCATACCATTTCAACCTATGTTTATGGTGCGATGGCAAAATCAAATGCAAACTCATCACTTCCCGCTCTCCGCGCACTTTCAGCGATTATATTTATTGTAATTATTCTTGTGGTTGTTATCAATAATATCCGCGCAAGAAAGAAGGAGGCGTAAGTATGATTAAAAGAATTTTTAGTTTAATTTGCGCGCTTATATTAAACCTTTCTTCGTTTTCTTTCGTTGCGTGTGATAGTAGCGTTAACGAAACGGACGGAACGGTGCTTAGAGTTTGCAACTGTGAAGATTATATCGATACTGATTTATTAGACGAGTTTGAAGAAGAAACGGGTATTACCGTTGAGTACTCAACTTACGGTACAAATGAAAATCTTTATAATGAATTAGTTATTAACCCCAATAGTTACGACTTAGTTGTGCCTTCAGAGTATATGATTGAAAAACTTGCTGAAGAGGGCAGAATTCAAAAGTTTGATTTTTCAAAACTTGAAGATTATACAAACAACCTTTCACCTTATATTAAAGATAGACTTGATAATCTTCAATTTACCGTTAAAGACGGCAAGTATGAAGGCGAACAAGTTTCCCTTTCACAGTTCATGGTTGGTTACATGTGGGGAACAATGGGTTGGGTTTATAATACCGATTTCGTAACGGAAGAAGAAGTTTCTTCTTGGGATGGTGTTTTTTCTAACTCAGATTTGACAAAAAAGATTACCATTAAAGATGCTGTTAGAGATTCTTATATAGTTGGGCTTGCAATGGTTTATCAAAACGAGTTAAAGCAAGCAACCACTAATAAAGAAATAACCGAGATATTAAACAACGTTAATCAAGACGCCATTGATTTAGTTGGTGAAAAACTTAATTCTTTAAAACCCATGCTTTACGGCTTTGAAGTTGATAGCGGTAAAAATGATATCGTTTTAGGCAATATTTATGCTTACGTTGCTTGGAGTGGTGATGCTTGTTATGCTATCGACGTTGCTGCACGTGAAGTTGAGGACGATGACGGAAGTTTAATCGATGAAAAGGACGCAAAGAGATTAAGTTATTCTATCCCTGATGAAGGCTCTAACATTTGGTTTGACGGCTTTGTAATGCCATCTGGCAGTACTAATTACGATGCTGTTTATAAGTTCTTAGAATTCATTTCTCGCCCTGAAAACGTTTATCGCAACATGAATTATACTGGTTACACAGGTATGGTTGCTAACGGTGAATTTGAGTTAGAAGTTGAAGATGAGGACGGCAACGTTAGCGTTGAAACTACTGATATTTTTAACTCTATCGTAATTGACTGGTTTGATGAAAGTGAAGATTTAGAAGAGGGCGAAGGCATTGAAGTAAACCTTTCATACTTCTTTACTGGAAAGGCTGACGGCGATTATATTGTAAAAGTTTCCAAAGAGAGTTACGGGCGTCTTATTGCGCAATATCCAACCTATGATATCGTTCAAAAGTGTGCTATCATGAATAATTTTAGTAGCGATACGCTTATGAAGATAAACGATATGTGGGAAGGTGTTAAGGGTGAAACTTTCCCAGATTGGCTGATTATTTTAATTGTTGCCTTAGTTGTAGCGCTTGCAGTAATAATTCTTCTTTCAAGAAATGCAAAAAATATTAAAACTTTCAAAATCCCAGAAAGAAAACTTACTTCAATGGAAAAGAAAGGCTATAAAATTATTAAAGTAGAAGAAGTTGAATAATTATTTTAAAAGTAAAAAGCACCGCTTCGTAGCGGTGCTTTTTTTTATTAATAATCCCATTTAGGGATATATTTTTCATCAGCGCTATTTAATTTTTGATAGAACATTTTTTCTATCCCCAAACTCATTGCGTAATCTAAAACGGTGTCGTATTCACGCTTGGTAATTTTTCTTTGAAGTTCAGGGAAGTTGTCAATTTTTCCGAACGGGGTATACTGGCTCATTACGTTTATAAAGGCATATTCTTTTAATGGTGCGTACCAATCTAAAACCTTTTTGCTATCCGCTGTACATTGTGGCAAAATCAAGTGTCTAACAATAACACCTTGTTTAATTAAACCGTCTTCGCCTATAATAATAGGCTTACTTTTAATCATGAATTCTATGGCTTTAGAGGCCTTTTCAAAGTAATTATTTTTGCCCGTATATCTTAAAGAAATAGTGGGGGAAAAGTATTTTATGTCTGGCAAATAAACATCAACAAAGTTGTTTAATTCACTAATGATTTCAATATTCTCATAACCATGTGTATTATATACGATAGGAATGTTTGGTTTATATATTTTAAGTGCTTTAATTATCTGGTTTGAGTAATGTGTTGGGTTAACTAAATTGATATTGTGCGCGCCCATATCTTCAAGTTCTTTGAAGATGTTTGCAAGTTCAGTTACAGTTATTTCTTTTCCGCGTTCGTTTCTTGACAATTCATAGTTTTGGCAAAATACACACCTTAAAGAACACCCGCAAAAGAAAACCGTTCCAGAGCCTTTAGTTCCGCTTATCAATGGTTCTTCAAAGGGGTGTAAATAATACTTTGCGATACGGATTTTATCATCCGTACCGCAAGCACCTTTTTCTTTAGTTTTGTTGATTTTGCACCCGTTGGGGCATAATAAACATTTCATATTATTCAAGTTCAAACGCACCCGTATAGAGTTGATAATACTTACCGCGTTTTTCAATAAGTTCTTCATGTGAACCGCGTTCTATAATATGACCGTGGTCTAAAACCATAATTACGTCAGAATTTCTAACAGTAGAGAGCCTATGTGCAATAACAAAAACCGTTCTGCCTTGCATAAGTCTATCAGTACCTTTTTGAACTAACGCTTCAGTTCTGGTATCGATTGAAGAAGTAGCCTCGTCCAAAATCATTACGGGAGCATCTTTTACTGTGGCGCGGGCAATAGAAAGCAACTGTCTTTGACCTTGTGAAAGGTTTGCACCGTCTTGAGTAAGCATCGTGTTATAACCTTCGGGTAGGCGAGAAATAAAGTCGTGTGCATAAGCAAGTTTGGCTGCTTCAATACATTCTTCATCGGTAGCAGAAAGTCTACCATAACGAATGTTTTCCATAACCGTTCCAGTAAACAAGTTAGTGTCCTGTAAAACTATACCGAGAGAGCGACGCAAGTCGTCCTTTTTAATTTTATTGATGTTTATGCCGTCGTAACGAATTTTACCATCAGCAATATCATAAAAGCGGTTAATAAGGTTGGTGATAGTAGTTTTACCAGCACCAGTTGCACCAACAAACGCAATTTTTTGACCGGGTTCAGCGTAAAGTGAAACGTTGTGAAGAACTATTTTTTCAGGGTTATATCCAAAGTCTACGTCAAACATTTGTATTTCGCCTTTAAGTTCTTTATAGGTAATAGTTCCATCGGCTTTATGCGGATGTTTCCACGCCCAATGTCCTGTGCGTTCATCAGTTTCAGTAATAGTTCCGTCTTCAGCGATATTGCAACGAACTAAAGTTACGTAACCGTCGTCCGCTTCTGGTTGTTGGTCCATAAGGTCAAATAATCTCGATGCGCCTGCAAGACCCATAACGATTGAGTTTAATTGTTGTGAAGATTGACTTACGTTACCCGTAAATTGCTTACTAATGGGTAAGAAAGCAATTATTGTAATAAGGAAGGTGGTTGAACTTTCAATTTTACCCGTAATAGTAACGTTGGGGATTGAAAGCGCAAGTAAGATACCGCCCACGAACGCCAAAAGTACGTAAAGTATATTGCCAAGGTTGCCCATGATAGGCATCAAGATGTTTGCAAAAGTGTGTGCCTTTGTTGCGTCGTGGCAGAGTTGGTCGTTCTTAACGTCAAAGGCTTGCTTGCATTCTTCTTCATGACAGAAAACTTTAACAACCTTTTGACCTTGAATCATTTCTTGTACGAAACCTTCTTCCGCACCTAATGATTGTTGTTGTTTAATAAAGTATTTTGCGCTATTGCCACCCACAACTTTTGTTACGAAAGACATTAAAATAACGCCTATGAACATAACTAAAGATAGCCATAAACTTGAAGTTAACATTATAACTAAAAGGGTAATAATGCTTATAAAGTTTTGGTATAAGTGGGGGATACTTTGGGAAACTAGTTGTCTAATAGCGTCGGTATCGTTCGTGTAAGAACTCATGATATCGCCAGTTAAATGCTGATCAAAGTATTTAATAGGTAAAGACTGCATTTTACCGAATACGCTTGTTCTAATTCTATGAAGGAAGTTTTGCGTAACTTTCGCCATAGTTCTTGTTTGAATAAAGTTGCAAAGGATAGAAGTAAAATATACCGCACCCATGGTTACGAAAAGGGTAATAAGCCCTTCCCACGCCTTAGCAACTTCGCCACCCAAACCGATTTTGATGTTGGTTAATAATTGTTTTAAGAAAAGTGATGATGCAACACCCGTAATAGCACTTATGGTGATACATAAAAATACTATTGCCATACTGCCTTTGCTCGTCGCAAACAACATTTTAAGAAGGCGGGGGAGAGTTCCTTTTTTTGCTTTACCTCTGGGGCCACCGCGCATATTACGACCGCCACGCATGTTCATAACTCTTGCCATTATTCATTACCCCCTTTGTTTTGTGATGTATAAAGTTCTTGATAAATTTGGTTGGTTTTCATAAGGGAGTCATGCGTACCGCAAGCGGTAATAGTTCCGCCGTCCATAATTAGAATTAAATCAGATTCTTGGATTGATGCAATTCTTTGTGCTATTATAATTTTTGTCGTTTCAGGGATATATTCCTTAAACGCCTTTCTAATAAGCGCGTCGGTTTTTGTATCAACTGCACTTGTAGAGTCGTCAAGAATTAAGATTTTGGGTTTTTTAAGTAAAGCCCTTGCAATACATAAGCGTTGTTTTTGTCCGCCAGAAACGTTTACGCCACCTTGTTCTATATAAGTATCGTATTTGTCGGGGAAAGATTGAATAAACTCGTCTGCTTGAGCAAGTTTGCACGCTTGTTCAATTTCTTCATCAGTAGCGTTTTTGTTTCCCCAACGCATATTTTCTTTGATCGTACCTGAGAATAAAACGTTCTTTTGAAGAACCATAGCAACTGCATCTCTAAGCGTATTAAGGTCATAGTTTTTTACGTCTACGCCTGCAACTTTTACGCAACCTTCGTTAGCATCATAAAGACGGGGGATAAGTTGAACTAATGAAGTTTTACTTGAACCCGTACTGCCGATAATACCTATTGTTTGCCCACTTTCAATCTTTAAGTTTATGTTAGAGAGAGCGTATCTTTCAGCATTTTGAGAATACTTAAATGATACGTTAGTAAATTCAATGCTACCGTCGGTTACTTCAGTAACCGCATGTTGGGGAGAAGTGATAGACGGTTTTTCATTTATAACTTCGGCAACAGTTTCTTGTGGAAAAGTGATGGTCGGGTCTTCACTTATAATTTCGGTAACAGCTTTTTGGGGAGAAGTTGTGGTTGGGACTTCGCTTATAACTTCAGTAACAGCTTTGGGGGGAGAAGTGATAGACGGTTCTTCGTTAATAACTTCAGCAATACGCTTCATACTTGCAACTGACATAATCATTTGAACCATAATCATTGAAAGCATCATTAAACTCATTAGCATTTGGAATGAATAGGTCATGAAACTTTGCATTTCGGTCATTTTAAGAAGTTGCTCGTTACTACTGATAATAAGGCTTGCACCCACTGCGTAAATAGCAATTAAACCTACGTAGATACAGAAGTTCATTAACGGGCCGTTAAAGGCAATAATTCTTTCTGCTTTAATAAAGTCGTTTCTAACGTTTTCAGATGCTTTATTGAACTTTTCTCTTTCATAATCTTCTCTAACGTAAGATTTAACAACGCGCATACCGCTAATATTTTCTTCAACAGATTCGTTCATTTTATCATACTTTTTGAAAATTCTGTGGAAGAATGGGATAGCCTTACTCATAATTAGAATTAAACCAATGGCAAGGATAGGCGTGGTGCAAAGGAAGATAAGCGCCATTTCAGAATTGATTGTAAACGCCATTACCATTGAGAATATGAGCATGAACGGAGAACGAACGGCAGTTCTAATAATCATCATGTATGACATTTGAACTTGTTGAACGTCGGTAGTTAATCTTGTAATAAGGCTTGAAGATGAAAACTTATCGATATTAGAGAAAGAAAAGTCTTGAATTTTATAAAACATATCCTTTCTTAAGTTTTTAGCAAAGCCGTTTGACGCAACCGCACAGCATTTACCTGAAAGTGCGCCGAAACACAATGATAAGCATGCAAGTAATAGTAATGCAAGCCCAAAGAATAATATAGTGGTTAAAAGCTCTGGCTTATTGCCGTTAAAGATAAAGTTAATTATTTTAACTGACAATTCGTTGGGGACTGTTGGTTCGCCCGCGATGTATTCGATTGCGCCTAAAAGTAAGGTCATCATGTAGGGGATAAGACATTCAATTACTACTTCTAATGCAACGAAAAAAGGTGCAAGAAGTGACGGCGTCTTATATTCTCTAATAGATTTTGCAACCGTTTTAATAGGCGAAAATAAACTTTCTTTATTTTTTACGGTTTTAGTTTTGCTCATATGCTGGTCTCCTTTTTAAATATGTCAACAACAAAGTCGACTGATGGGAATTGGAAAGATTGTTTGTATTCCTTAGGGCATAATATAAAACTTATTGATGCACCTTGAATAATAGAGTTGTAAATTTTAGTGCATTCAGACGGTGGATAATCGTTTCTAAATTCGCCACGATTAATGCCTTCTTCAAAGAAAGAATTCATTCTTATGTGTGGGGGCGTTTTTTTGCAGTTTTTAGGCTGAAAATTGCCTGATTCCGCTTTTGCAAACACGGTCGATACAAAGAAGTAATATCTATAAGCAAAGATTTCATCTTTCTTCATGTTGTTAAATGTATATTCGGTAAGTTTTTTTAACTTGTTAACGTAATCACATTCGTCTTCAATAACTTTGTCCAAGAAGTACATCATGTGTTTTCCGCGCGTTTCAGTAACCGCATCAAAAATCTCTTTTTTACTCTTAAAATAATGGTAAAAAAGACCGTGGCTACACTTTGCTTTTTTCGCGATATCGTTAATGGTTGCACCAGAGTATCCTTTTTCACAAAAAACCTTTAGCGCCGCCTCGATAATTTCATTTTTTCTTTCTTCTTTAAGTTGATTTAATTGAAGTTCGGTTTTGGGCATAATTCTCCTTTTAATTGACACTAAAGTCAACGGTTCTATTATATTTATTTTGAAGTATTCTTGTCAAGTATTTAGCGGGGGAAATTAGTTTTAATTGACACAAAAGTCAATTTTATTTTTTGTGATAAATTTTAGTAATTTTTTTGATTTTATTTTACTAAAAATTACAAAAAACATACCTTTTACGAAGTAAAGGTATTTGACATAAATCAATAATTAGTGTATAATTATCAAATAATGGAAAAATATGCTCAAATGAAAAAGGTATATCATGAAAAATTATTTTACAAGTGAAAGTGTTACAACAGGGCATCCCGATAAGGTTTGCGATAATATTTCAGATGCAGTTTTAGACGCGGTTTTAAGTCAGGACAAAACTTCACGCGTGGCGTGTGAATGTTGTGCCACCACGGACTTTTTGTTGGTAATGGGGGAAGTTACCACTAATGCAAAAGTCGACGTGGAAGAAATTGCAAGGGGCGTTATTAAAGATATTGGTTACACCGATGCTAAAACGGGCTTTGCTTATGACAGCGTTAAAGTTTTAGTTAAACTTGATAAACAAAGTGCGGATATTGCGCTTGGTGTTGATAACTCACAAGAAGCAAAAGACGGTGGTGATGCGTTCGATAAAATCGGTGCAGGGGATCAAGGGCTTATGTTTGGTTACGCTTGTCGTGAAACTGAAGAACTTATGCCACTTCCTATTATGCTTGCACATAAGATGTGTGCAAAACTTGAAGATGTTAGAAAACAAGGCGTTTTAAATTATCTCCGTCCCGATGGCAAAGGTCAAGTTACCGTTGAGTATAAAGACGGCAAGCCTTTTAGAATTGAGGCGGTAGTGCTTTCTTCGCAACATGACGAAACTGTTTCAACTGAAACTCTTCGTAAGGATTTGAAAAAATTCGTAATCGATGAAATTCTTCCCAAAGAATACCTTGATGAAAACACCAAGTACTTTATCAACCCCACGGGTAGATTTGAAATTGGTGGTCCTAATGGCGACTCAGGTTTAACTGGTAGAAAGATTATCGTTGATACTTACGGTGGTAAATGTCCGCATGGTGGCGGTGCGTTTAGTGGTAAGGACCCTACAAAGGTTGACCGTTCAGCAACTTATATGGCTAGATACGTTTGTAAAAATATTGTTGCCGCTGGACTTGCTGACGAGTGTCAAATTCAAATTGCGTATGCAATAGGCGTAGCAAAGCCTGTTTCAGTTATGATTGATACTTTCGGTACTGGTAAGGTTGCAGATGATAAACTTGCAGATATCGTAGTAAAAGAATTCGACCTTCGTCCGTCTGCAATTATTGCGCACTTGGGCTTAGATAGACCTATTTATAAGAACACCGCAAGTTACGGACATTTTGGCAAGAGTGAATTCCCTTGGGAAAAAACCGATAAGGTTGACGCCCTTAAGAAATATCTTTAATCATGTCGATAAAAGCGTTCTTTGAAAGAGTAAGCGCGATATTTTCTAAGAGTTTATTCAATCCCGATTGGAAATGCTTAAACTGTAATGAAGAAGTTTTCGACGGGCAAAAGTTTTGCAAGAATTGTTTAGAAAAACTTCCTGTAAACGACAAGTATATTTGCGAGCATTGTGGAAGACAAGTTATTGCACCCGAAAGGTATTGTACAACTTGTAAAGGGAACTTGACCGCGCTTGATAGGTGTAGAAGTTATTTCGTTTACGATAAGCCTATAAGTACGCTTATTCAGCGCTTTAAGTACGGTAACCATAGGTATCTTGCGGATTATTTTACGGACTGCTTAAAGTTCGTATACTTGAAGAATTATTTCAACGCGGATTTTTTCGTGTATATTCCTATGACGGATAAAGCGATAAGGCGTAGGGGATATAATCAATCCAAGATTTTAGCGGAAATGCTTTCTAAAAAGACGGAAGTTCCGGTGAATCATTGTTTGGTAAAGGTTAAAGAAACCAAAAGACAAGCAACGCTTAACCGTTCGGAAAGGTTAAAGAACTTAAACGAGGCGTTTAGGGTAACCGATAAAAAGGCGGTTAAAGATAAAACAGTCGTTATTATTGACGACGTAACCACAACTGGTGCAACTGCTCAAGCAGTAGCGGAACGCTTAAAGAAAGCGGGCGCAAAATTTGTATATTTAGTTACGGTGGCAAGTACGCCCCCGATAGAAAAATATTAAAAAATATCACATTTAATAAGGAGCAAAGATGGGATTATTTAGATACATTTTAGGCGGAGAAAGCAGACGCAATCTCAAAAAACTTGATAAATTAGCAGATAAGGTTATCGCACTTCAACCAAAGTATGAAAAGTTTAGTGATGAAGAACTTCGCGAACAAACCAACTTTTTCCGTACGAGATTGAAGTCAGGGGACACTCTTGACGATATTTTGTGCGATGCTTTTGCCGTTGCAAGAGAGGCGGCGTGGCGTGTTCTTAACATGCGTCACTATAAAGTACAAATTATCGGTGGTATTTGCTTACATCAAGGCAGAGTAGCAGAAATGAAAACTGGTGAAGGTAAAACCTTGGTTGCAACCCTTCCCGCTTACCTTAATGCACTCACGGGTGATGGCGTTCACATCGTAACCGTAAACGACTATCTTGCAAGCCGTGACGCGGAATGGATGGGTAAGGTTTATAAGTTTTTAGGACTTACCGTTGGCGTTGCCGTTTCTGGTATGGAAGATGATGATAAGAGAAAGGCTTACGCTTGTGATATTACTTATGGTACCAATAACGAAATGGGCTTTGATTATTTGAGAGATAATCTTAAGACTAAGCTTGAACAAATGGTTCAACGCCCGTTATCTTTTGCTATCGTCGACGAAGTAGACTCAATCTTAATCGATGAAGCAAGAACCCCGCTTATTATTTCAGGTAAAGGCGGCGAATCAAGTGAAAAATATATCACCGCAAATAAGTTTGTTAAAACTTTAGTACTCGATAAAGACTTCACTATTGATATTAAAGAAAAGACCGTTCAAATTACCGAATCAGGTGCTAAAAAGGCTGAACAATTCTTTAGTCTTAACAACTTCTCTGATATTGAAAACGCATCGCTTTCACATCATATCCAACAAGCGTTGAAAGCAAACTATATCTTTAAGCGCGATAACGATTACGTTGTTTCTGATGGTGAAGTTATCATCGTTGACGAATTTACAGGTCGTCTTATGATTGGCCGTAGATATTCTGACGGTTTACACCAAGCGATTGAAGCAAAAGAAAGCGTTAAAGTTCGTAACGAAAATAAAACTTACGCAACTATTACTTTCCAAAACTACTTTAGACTTTACAAAAAACTTTCAGGTATGACTGGTACTGCTAAGAGTGAGGAAGAAGAATTTAGATCAATTTACGGTCTTGACGTTCTTGAAATTCCCACCAACCGTCCTGTTGCAAGAATTGATAATCCCGACGTAATTTATAAGACTGTTAACGGTAAGAATAAGGCAATCGTAAACGAAATTGTAGAGTGCCATAAGAAAGGTCAACCCGTGCTTGTTGGTACGGTTACCGTTGAAAAATCAGAAGAAATTTCAAAACTTCTTATTGCTAAGGGCGTAAAACACAACGTGTTGAACGCAAAGAACCACGCTCGTGAAGCAGATATCGTTGCTCAAGCAGGTAGACTTGGCGCTGTAACCATTGCAACCAACATGGCTGGTCGTGGTACTGATATCTTGCTCGGTGGTAACCCCGAGTTCTTAGCAAAACGTAAACTTCGTGAAGAAGGCGTAACTGATGATGTTATCGAACTTGCAACTTCATTTATCGCTGATATTCCTGAAGAAGCAAAAGAAGTTAGAGCTCATTACAGAGAAATTTATGCAAAATTAAAAGAACAAACTGATGCTGAAAAGGTTAAGGTTGTTGAGGCTGGCGGTTTATTCATTCTCGGTACTGAACGCCATGAATCACGCCGT
This sequence comes from Christensenellaceae bacterium, assembly GCA_045614185.1. Classification (GTDB taxonomy): domain Bacteria; phylum Bacillota; class Clostridia; order Christensenellales; family Borkfalkiaceae; genus UBA1259. The sequence continues at coordinate 19,650 of JAZLCJ010000009.1, forward strand.
ATCGATAACCAATTAAGAGGTCGAAGCGGTCGTCAAGGTGATGCTGGTAAATCTGTATTCTTCATTTCATTAGAAGACGACCTTGCAAAGCGTTTCGGCGGTGAAAGAATGCAACGCGTTTACGAAATGTTCAGCATTGATGAAGAACAACCCTTGCAATCTAAGATGCTTTCTAATAGTATTGAAAATGCGCAACGCACTATTGAAGGTAAAAACTTTGGTATAAGAAAACACGTTCTTGAATATGACGACGTTATGAACAAGCAACGTGAAGTTATGTACGCTGAAAGAATGAAAGTTATTAAAGATGAAAACGTTCACGGCGACATCTTAAAACTTATCCCTGATTTTGTTAAATACGTTGTAGGTACCGTTATCAACAACGAAAACAAGCCTGAAACTTGGGACGTTGACGCGCTTAACAATATCATTGAATTAAAACTTCTTCCTAAAGATTCTCAGTTCGTTACCAAAGAAAAAATTGAAAATTGGGATTACGAATACTTTGTTGAAAAACTTATCGAAGAAACTATTAGAGTTTACGAAGAAAAGATTGATAGATACGCACAAGAAGGCATTATTTTCTCTGAAGTAGAAAGAATGGTTCTTCTTAAGAATATCGATACTAAGTGGATTGACCATATTGACTCTATGGATCAACTTCGTAAGGGTATAAGTTTAAGAGGTTACGGTAACGTTGATCCTGTTGTTGAATATAAGAAAGAAGGTTTTGAAATGTTTGAAGACCTTACCGCATCTATTCAAGACGACACCATTACTTTACTTCTTAAAGCAGAATTGCAAAAGGTTCCCGTTCAAACTGAAGATAAAACAAAAGAACTTAGAACCAATCAAGCAGAAGGCGGTCCCGTTCGTCCTAGAAGAACTGTTGTAAAAGAACTCGGCAGAAACGATCCGTGTCCTTGCGGTAGCGGTAAAAAGTATAAAAACTGTTGCGGTCAAAACAAATAATAGGTTTATTTATGATTAAAAGTGAAGAATATAAACTTAAAATTAAAGAATTAAAAGGTATCCTTAGCGAGACGGGACACTCTCTTTGACATTGATAAGTTAAGAGAAGAATTAAAAATCAAAACCGAACTTTCTGAACAGCCTGAAATTTATACAGACCTTGCAAAATCACAGCAAATTTCTAAAGAAATTGCTGCGCTCTCTAATAAGGTTAACGCATTTGATAAGGCAGAAAAGACCATTAATGATGCTGAAGAAATCGTTGCACTTGCTGAAGAAGAAAACGACGAGAGTATTCTTGATGAGATTAGTGGCGAAATTGTTCAAGTTGAAAAAAATATAGAAGAAATGCGCCTTGCAGCGCTTCTTCGCGGTAAATACGATAAGTTAAACGCCCTCCTTACACTTCATGCTGGTGCTGGTGGAACGGAAGCGTGCGACTGGACTGAAATGCTTTACCGCATGTATATGTATTATGCAGAAAAGAACGGTTACACGCTTACTGAACTCGATAGATTAGAAGGCGATGAAGCGGGTATCAAGTCTGTTTCGTTTAAGATTGAAGGCGATTGTGCTTACGGCTATTTAAAGGCTGAAAAGGGCGTTCATAGGTTGGTAAGAATATCTCCGTTCGACGCAAACAAAAGAAGACATACTTCTTTCGCATCGTTAGAAGTAATGCCTGAAATAGAAGATGATGAAGAAATTAAAATCAGCCCTGATGAATTAAAGGTGGATACCTTCCGTTCAAGTGGTGCTGGGGGTCAGCACGTAAACAAGACCGAATCTGCTATTCGTATCACTCACTTGCCCACGGGTATAGTGGTTGCTTGCCAAAATGAAAGAAGTCAAACACAAAACCGTGAAATGGCTATGAAAATGCTTATCAGTAAACTTATTGAAAAGCGTGAGGCAGAAAGAATGGAACTCGACCAAGATATTAAGGGCGAGATTAAAAAAATAGAGTGGGGCAGTCAAATTAGAAGTTACGTTTTCTGTCCGTATACTTTAGCAAAAGATCACAGAACAGGTTATGAAATTACCGATATAGAATCTGTTATGAACGGTAATATTCAAGGATTTATTAACGACTATCTTAAAAAATCACAATGAGTTATTTTGACAATATAAAAAACGCTCAAATTAAAGACGAGCCTATAATAATGGGTATTGAAACCTCGTGTGATGAAACTGCCGTTGCGATAATAAAGAACGGTAGAGAAATTTTAGCGGATGAAATTATAAGTTCTGCAACTGAGCACGCGCGTTTTGGTGGTGTAGTTCCTGAAATAGCATCTCGTGGACATACCACGGCAATTTTAACAGCAACTGAAAACGCACTAAAGCATGCAAACCTTACCCTTAACGATATAGACGCTTTTGCGGTAACTGAAGGTGCTGGGCTTTTAGGTGCTTTGCTTGTGGGTGTATCATTTGCAAAATCGCTTGCATACGCTACTGGTAAACCGTTAGTTCCTGTTAGTCACATTAGGGGGCATATTGCCGCGTCATATCTTGCGGATAAAACTTTAGAACCGCCGTTTATTACTATTTTAGCAAGTGGTGGACATACTGCTATTATTGCGGTTGAAGATTATTATAATTTAAAAGTTTTAGGTAGTACCCTTGATGATGCTGTTGGTGAGGCTTTTGATAAGGTTGCAAGGGTATTAGGGCTTAACTATCCCGGTGGCCCTAACGTTGAAAGGCTTGCAAAAGAGGGCGAAAATATAATAAAACTACCTAAAATGCTCAAAAATTACGACGGTGGTGAATATGATTTTTCATATAGCGGGTTAAAAACTGCTGTTATAAATTACGTTCACAATACTGAAAGTAAGGGTGAAACTATCAATAAAGCAGACGTTGCAAATAGTTTTCAACACTCTGCTATTGACGTTTTAGTTTCTAAAGCGATAATGGCAACCAAACAATATGGTTATAAAACCATTGCCGTTTCAGGTGGCGTTGGCGCTAACGGGTATTTAAGAGAAACTTTATTAGAAAGTGCTAAAAAACACAACTTAAAGGTTGTTTTGCCTGAAAAACGCTATTGTACCGACAACGGCGCAATGATTGGTGCAGAAGGATATTTACAATATAAAAAGCGAAATTTTGCCGACCTAACGCTCAATGCAAAGGCTGTAGTTTCACTTCAAGGTTAAGGAGAAAATTATGATTAAACACGTTGTTTGTTTTAAGTTAAATCAAGGGGAAAGCCCTGAAAAAGCAAAAGAAGTACTTTTAAGCATGAAAGGTAACGTTCCAATGCTTAAAGATATTGAAGTAGGGGTAGATTGTTTACATTCTGCACGCTCTTACGACGTAATTTTGGCGGTTGTTGTTGAAGACATGCAAGCGCTTAGTGATTATCAACAAGATGCATACCATTGTGGCGTTGTTAAAAAGCACATGCATGCTGTAACTGAAAAGAGTGTTGCCGTAGATTTTGAAATCTAATATCAAGCACGCGCTTGATATTTAAGCGGATATGGCGGAACTGGCAGACGCGTTAGATTCAGATTCTAATGGGAGACCGTGCAGGTTCAAATCCTGTTATCCGCACCAAAATAAAGCTTTAATAAACTTATTAGGTGTTTTCGTGTTGTATCACAGAATTTGAACCTACGGTTCAATCCCTTGCAGGGGACGGCAACCCTTTTGTCGCAAAAGTCGGTCAAAGAGGGTTGTGTGCGACATTTCCCCTAACAGGGGAATTACCTGTTATCCGCACCAATCAGTTAAAGAAAACAAATAAATTATTTTAATTTGATTATTTAATAAAAAAAGAGAGAACGTTGTGTTCTCTCTTTTAATTTTTATATAAAATTATTTTACGTACTTTTCACAAAAAGATTGCATTTCTTGAACGTATTTTTCGGGGTTTATTATATAGGCTAATCCGTGCCCTGCGGTTTCAATAGTTGCAAGATATTTGTCTGAAGCACACGCATTAAACATCTTAATGCTCATATCATACGGAACGTATTTATCGTCATCACCATGAACGAAAAAAATAGGCAATTTACTGTTTTTTACCGTGTTGATTGGCGCGATTTCATCAGGATTAAAACTACCAAAGATGATAGCGCCTAATTTTACAAACGGGTAAAAAAGTTTTGCGGGTAAATGCATGTCTTCTTTCATAACTTTACAAATTATTTCTTTGGGTGAAGAAAAACCACAGTCAGCCATGATTGCCTTAACGTTTGTTGGAAGGTCAAGGTTACAAGTATTTAACACCGTGGTTGCACCCATGGAAACACCACATAAAATTATTTTAGCATTTTTGTTAATGTTTTCTATAACAAAGTTTATCCAAGGTAGACAGTCTTTATATTCTTTAACGCCGAAAGTTATGGTTTTTCCAGCACTTTTACCGCTTGCGCGTTGGTCAACTAAGAGCACACTGTGTTTGATTGTAAAGCATCTTATAACTGCTCCACTTAAATCACTTTCCGAATCTCCACGATATCCGTGGAATATGATCTCAATAGGGGCATCAGGGGAGTATTCAAAATATCTTCCAAAAAGTTTAAGTCCATCGTAAGAAGTTATATTGACGTCAATATGTGGGGTTGCTCGTGCTTTTTTAATAAAGTCGATCATGACTTCACGATAAGGCTTAAAAGTTTCTCCTTCTTGTAAGGAGTATTCTTCATCACTTTTTACGCGTTTTTTGGGAGAAGAATAAAACACGATTCTATAGCATATAAAAGATACTAAGAGAATTAATACAATTATAAATAAAACGATTGCAATGATGAAAATTATTAAATTTGGATCCATATTAGTTGCCTTGATCTATTTTCGTAGTTTTATTTTAACACTAAAATTATGTGTTTGCAAGTTATTTGTTAAATAAATAGTGTTAAGTTTGTCGTTTTTTTGGCGCACTTACAACATTTAAAGCGTAATTAAATAAGCGTTAGTTTATTTTAAGTTAATTTTCTAATGTTATAATTCAACAAGATGGTAGAATAATGTATAAGATAACGAGCAGGTGAAAAGGAGAACTAATGAGAGTTTTAATATCCACAGATTCTACAAGTCGTGTAAATAAAAATGTTTTTGATAAAACAAAAATAAGTGTTTTCCCACTTAACGTAATAATTGATGGACAAGAGTTTCTTGACGGGGTTACTATTTCACAAGAAGAATTAGCGACTGCTATGCGCGCTAATAAAAATATAAAAACATCAACTCCGCCACTTGGCGAAATTCATGAATATTTTGAAAAGTTATTTGCTGAAGGTTATGACCACATTATTCATTTTACAATTTCCAGCAAACTTTCTTCAATGTATGAGTTGTTTAAAAACGTTGCAGAACAAAATTTTAAAGGGAAACTTACCGTTGTGGATTCTCAAGCAGTTTCAACACATATGCTTTATCAAGTGTTTTATGCTTATGATGAAATTCAAAAGGGAACACCTATTGATGAAATAGTTAAGAATATTGAAAACACAAGAGCAAATACGCCCTTAATGGTAATTCCTGAAAACTTAAATTCGTTAAAAAACGGCGGAAGAATTTCTCCTACAGTGGCACTTATTGGCAATTCTATTGGTATTAAACCGTTAATCTATATGATTGATGGTGCTTTGGAAAAACAAGGAATGGTGCGCAACGTTAAGAGAACGCTTATTGATAAAATCAATGAAAGTATAAATAATTATCCTTTAAGCAAGTATGATTATACTTTAATTCACTTTAGTGCAGATGAACGCACTATTAACTACATATGTGAGAGCGTTGCAGATAAAGTTCCAACCGATCAATTTATTATGGGAGAGTTGCCTATTAACGTATGTGCGCATATTGGACCAGGAGCAATAGGTTTGGTTGTTACTCCTAAAATCAATGGTAAATCGGTTAAAGATTTTATGTAGTTTTTTTCAACAATTCAAATTAAAAAAATCAAAGCATCGCTTTGGTTTTTTTTAATTTTTAAGAACTAATATTTGTTGGACAAAATAGCAAGTTTATTGTATACTAAACTTAAAGTTAATTTATGGTGAACTCTATGACAAAACTTCTTATTATACGACACGGTAACACTACTGCAAATTTAGAAGGTATATACGCGGGGCATACCGACGCATTATTAACAGATGTCGGTATAAAGCAAGCGCAATTAGTTTGTAATTACGTTTTTAATAATTACAAGGTTGATGCTATTTATGCAAGTGATTTAACGCGGGCAATAGAAACGGCAAAACCGCTGGCAAATATGCTTAATTTGGATATAAATATTGATGCCGAGTTAAAAGAAATGTACGGTGGTGAATGGGAGGGTAAAAAATTTATTGATCTTCCAAAATTATATCCTGAAGATTTTTCAGTTTGGCAAAATGACGTTGGCCATTCGCGCTGTACTGGTGGCGAATCTTATGAAGAAGTTTGTCTTCGCGCTTTTAATGCTATTAAACGCATTGCGCAAAGTAATATTGGTAAAACAGTTGCGATTGTAACTCACGGCGGTTATATTAGAGGGCTTGAATGTGCTGTACGCGGTATTGAATTAAAAGATATGGCTACAATACCTTACGTTGCTAATGCTTCTGTTAGCGTTATTTCTTATGATAGGGGCAGATTAATTATGGAGTCTTCTGGTTATAACGACTTTTTAGGCACACTTAATACTGAAATGCCCAAGGGTATTTAAATTATTTAGTATATTACTTATATTTTTTCTTTTTAGTGGTAAATTTTTACTTTTACCATTGACAAAAACGCAAAAAGCAAGTATAATAAATGCAATATACATTGTAAGGCGTAGTTCGTCTTAAATACTTATAAGGAAGACAAGATGAAAGCAATTGTAAATGCAAACGTAGTAATGAAAGACTATGTTATCCGTGATGGTGTTGTTTTGCTTGACGGGGCTGTAATTAAAGCAGTTGGCAAGGCTAAAGACGTTGTTATCCCTGAAGGTACTGATATTATTGATGCTGGCAACAATTTCGTTGGCCCTGGCTTGGTTGATATTCATACTCACGCAGCAGACAATCTTTGGATTTTTGAAAATCCTGCAGAAACTTCTAAACATCTTTTAGAACACGGTGTAACAAGAGTTTTACCCGCACTTTATAACAACCTTAATAAAGATGCTTATATCAAGGCTGCAGACAACATTATCAATGCGCATAAAGAAGGTAAGTTTGATAACTTTGGCGGTTTCTATATGGAAGGTCCGTACCTTAGTCCTAACTTTGGCTGTGAAAGAGATAAAAACGTTTGGAAAGATAAAATCGTTCGTGAAGAATATATCGATATCGTGAAAAAGGTTAAAGACACCGCAAAAGTTTGGTGTTTTGCCCCTGAAAGAGAAGGTATTGATCAATTTGTTGAGGACGTTAAGGCGGAAATTCCTAACATCGTATTTGCAGTTGCGCACAGCGAGGCTACTCCTGAACAAGTTGAAAAGTTTATTCCTTACGGCTTAAAGATTGCAACTCACCATACTAACGCAACTGGTACTATTGAGCACTATTCAGAATGCCGTGGTGTATGCGTTGACGAGGCTGTTAATTATAACAAAGAAATTTACGCAGAACTTATTTCGGATAGAATGGGTATTCACGTTGTTCCTTACATGCAAAGACTTGTTCGTAAAATTAAGGGTGATGACAGAATTATTCTTATTGCAGATCAATTCGTTTGCGACGGGCCTATTCCTGAAGGTTTTGAAGAAGCGACCGATATCCACTTTGATAATGCAGGGGAGATTGCTGGTTCAGGCCTAACACTTGATATTGCTTGTCAAAACTTTATGTTCCATACTGGTTGTTCAGTATGTGATGCGTTTAAGTTTGGTTCACTTAACCCCGCGCGTGCAGTAGGTATTCCTAAATACGGATATATTGCTGAAGGCAACGTAGCAGATTTAATTATCGTAGATCAATTTTTTAACATAAAAAATGTAATATTTAAAGGAGAAGAATTATGAACAAAATTTTTGATCCCGCAACTACTTTCAAGTTCCAACCCGCAGATTTCGTTCCCTTCAAGGACAGAGAAATTTGTGAAAAGTTGAGAAAAATCAGCGGTACTGACCTTGAAAAACACACCAAGGCTGACCAACACCCCGAGTTCAACATCAAAGTTATGATGAATCCTCACCCCGTACTTATTGCTACTTTGTTTGCAAGAATTAAAGAAGCATCAGAAAAGGGTAAGAAAATCACTTTGATTCTCGGTAACCCCGAACCTGATACTTATATTCCTTTGGCACAACTTATCAACTACTTCAAAGTTGATTGCCGCAATGTTCATCTTTTCGCTATGGATGAATGGGCTGACCAAGATGGTAATATCGCTCCTGAAACTTATCAAGCAGGTTTTGCTCATTCAATGCTCAAATATTTGGTTTACCAAATTGATGAAAAACTCCGTATGCCTTTAGAAAACGTTCATTATCCCACCACCAAGAATATCGGTAGCTACTCTGATATGATTACTGATTGTGGTGAAGGTGGTGCAGATATCTGTTCATCATCTCCTGGTTGGACTGGCCATATGGCGTTTATCGATCCCGTAGAAGATTTCTTCCCCGAAGGTTTCGATCCCGCTAAAGAACCTACTAAAGAACAAATTGATGAATGGCTTAACATGAAGGCAAGAATTGTTAACCTCCATCCGTTAACGGTTGCTCAAAACTCTCTCCACGGTGTATTCGGTCAATCTGGTTACATTGCAGACGTTCCGCCTAAGGCTGCTACTATTGGTCCTATCGACGTTAAGAACGCAAGAGAAAGAATTGAAGTACATGCACTTTTAACTAACTGCACATTCTCTTCATGGCAAAGAATGACATCTCGTCTTGTTCTTCACGGACCTGTTACTCCGCTTGTTCCTTCTTCAATGTTGCAACTTATGAAAACTCAAGTTCTCGTTTCAGACGAACTTGCTGCACCGTTCGATTGCTGGGAAAAAGTTGGTTACTAAGATCAATTTTAATTTGCTTAAAAACGACGCTTTTAATAGCGTCGTTTTTTTGTTTGCATTTTATTGTTTTTATGTGTTACAATATAAAAAAGGGGAAACTATGGAAAAACAAGTTTTATATGTAGGGGTAAGCCCAAAACCCTATTATGGCTGTAATTATTGGTACGTTGATGAATTGGGTGAAACTAAAGAAAAAACCTTTGTATGGGTAGAAATGGGGCGCCATAATACCTTGCAAATGGTTTTTGTGGACAGTGTAAAATGGTGTACTATAGATAAAGTTCCATTTAACTATGAAAAAGCAAGACGCATTGTGCGTCAAGCAACCAAAGAAGAATGTGAAATTGCTAAAAAAGAGTGGCAAGATAGCCAAGTTTTTTTATGATTTATATTTGCATGAAATCAAGTTGTTTTAATGCTTTTTTTGATGCGATTATGTTACGCATAATGTATTTTTTACTAATAAAATTTCAATCAAAATGTTAAGGAACATGTTATGAGAAAAAATTTAAAAGCAAAAGCATATATTTATCCGCTTCCTGTATTAATTATTGGTAGTTATGATGAAAATGGTGTTCCTAACGCTATGAATGCTGCATGGGGTACTGTATGCGATGAAAAACAAGTGTCTATATGTATCAGCGCTGGCCATAAAACTATGAAAAATATCCTTAAAAATAAAGAATTTACCGTAGCAATGGCGGACGTTGATAACGTTAAGTCAGCGGACTTTGTAGGTGTTGTTTCAGGTAATATCGTTAAAAATAAAATAGAAAAAGCGGGGTGGACTGCCGTTAAAAGTGAGTTAGTGAATGCCCCAATTTTTGAGCAACTTCCGCTTGTTCTAGAGTGTAAACTAGTTAGTTATGATGAAAACAGCGAAGTTTGCATAGGTGATATTATCAATGTTTCCGTTGATGAAAGTATTTTGAATAAAAAGGGCAAAATTGACTTAAACAAATTTAAACCCATTTGTTATGATTGTGGTACACACGGTTATTATGCCCTTGGAGAAAGGGTTGGTAACGCATTTAGCGACGGAATGAATATAAAATAATATTTCAATTTTATTTTATGTCAAAAGATTTTAAGGCTGATTACAGGGGTTTTTCTTGGGAAAAATTTAAAAAAGCCACCTAAAAAATCAATAAATTTTACGATTAAAAATATTAGAAAAACAAAGATAAATCTTGCCTTTTTTCTTGAAAAACTTAAAAAGACTTGTTACCAAAATCCCCCTAGGGGTTTCGGTCAAACTTAAAGAGCCTTAAAAATTTTATTTTTTTCACTATTTTTTGCCTCATCGTCCCATTGAGTTGGATATTTTTCACCCGAAAATCGTTCTTTTTCGGGTGTTTTTTTGTTTTTAAACTTTTTTTATAAAATGTAAGTCCTAATTTTACAAACTTTTTCCCAAGATTTAAAATAAAATTTTTTTGGGAAATCTTTAATTTTTTTAAGATTTTTTTTAATACTGTATCAATTTTAAATTAAATATGCTATAATTTAACCGTTGCTTAATTTTTGATATTTATTAAGTGAGTGTAGTTAATGAATGGGTGCTTAATTTTTAAAAGACAATTTGCTATGATGTATTTGTAAGTAGGAGGTAGCAAAAATGTTTTTCGAAGTTGAGGCAAAATGTGGGCACGTTGGAATGAATAAGTATGTATTAAAGAATTTTTATATTAAAACGGATTCAGCAAAGAAAGCAGCTTATATAATACGAAACGTACCAAGAGTTAAGCATGACCATAAAGACGCAATTAGAAATGTAAGAGAAATTACATATAAAGAATATGTTGAGGGATCTAAAAGAATGGAGGCAGATGATTATTTTAGAATTCATAATTCTTCGGAACAGAAAGGGCTTTTGTCTGAAAATGTATTTTATGAAGAATATGAAGAAAGAAAAAAGTCAAGAGAAGTAAATTTTAAACTTAAAAAAACGAAGATACTTGTTTTAGAAGCTAGAAAAATGATATTAGGAGCATATTATGGATAAGATAAAAATTGGTAATTTTTTGAAAGAATTAAGATTAGAAAAAAAATTAACACAAGAAAAAATGGTTGAACAATATAGTGATTTTTTAGGTTTAATAGAAGTTGTTTCTACGGCGACAATTAGCAAATGGGAAAGAGGAGAATCTTTTCCAGATATGGCAAACTTAAAAGATTTATCGAGATTTTTTAATGTTTCTATTGACGAAATTTTTAACGGGGAAAGAGAAGTTGTAGAAGATTTTAAGCAAAAATATTTTATTTGTGACCATAGTTGGGTTAATAAATTTATTCCGGAAAATTTTAATGCAATGTGTGACTTGTGGGATATTTATAGCCAAGAAGATTATAAATTGATATATAAAAAAACAAATAAAAAAGGCGTTAATTTATGGGCAATTGAAAATCATCAAGAACTAATAATAGATTTAAAATTTAAGGAATTGTTAAGTAAGTTGATAAATAATAATATTAGTTCTTCAGAAGAAAAAGAGTTTGATTTTATATGTGAAGAGTTTTATTATCTCAAAGATGATGCATCTATTGAAGATATTAAGTTTCGAATTAGAAAACAATGTGCATTAATGCATAAGTCGTCTTTTAATGAAAAGTATTGGGAGGTGTATAAATTATTTGAATATAGTAAAAAATTGAAGTTTTACTATGACATTTGCGATTCTGTTTTAACTGATAACAAAATAATAGTAGAACGAATTAGAAATCTAGAAGATATAGAAAAAGATATTTTATTGGCATATATTCAAAGGAATAGTTTTTATGATCCGCATGCAGAAAGGGGAAATGAGCAGTTTTTTAAGGTTTATGGGATAGAGTATGATATTGAAAAATTGACTAAAAATATTATACGTGTTTTGATAGAAAATGGTGCTTGCCTTAACAATAAATTGTTAGGTTATTATAAAACTATTAAGTATATGAAAGACATAATTGATGCGCTAACTAAAGGAGATGCAATTTTTAACAAAAAGATATTAGTAGAAATATTAGAGAATAATAAGTATAGTTATTACTTAGTTGACAATACAAGTAAAAATCGTTCGTTAACTGGGTTAGATAAAAAATGGTGTGTGGATGAATCGATTCTGCCTAATCTAGAAGTTAAACTTAATAATGGAGAAACATTATACGAGACAGAAAGTACAATTTGGTACGGAATTGAAGATATAAAAGATAAAGAAATGGAATGGCATGAAGATGAGTTAATAAAAGAAAGTGAAGAATTTATTAACGACGTTATTAATGATTTATCTTACGATGAATATTATGTTTTTAGAGATGAACAAAAGACGCAGGAGTTACTGGCGGAATTAAATGATATGGACTTAAAGGAAATCAGAGATAAATATTTTACATTGGAGGAAGTTCGTTGTGAATAGTTTTATAAAAGAATTATTGAAAAAAAACAATTTAAAGCAAAACGAGTTAGCTAATATATTAGGTATTAGTTCAGCCGCTGTAAATCAATGGAATTCAACAAGTAATATAAAACCAGAATTATTATATAATATTTCAAAGTTATTTAATATTTCTATTGACGACTTATTAAAAGAAAAATTTAGAGATGAAACTATTGAAGAAAAATGTGATAGACTTTATAATCTACCTTATTATAAAGATATAAAAGGTGTTATTACCGAAAGAAAAAAAGAAAAGTTATATGACTTTACATTAAAATTAAGAAATATTAATGAGCGTTTTTTTGAGTTGTTATATCTAAAAATGATAGAGAAAATAACAGTGGATGAAATGTTTGAGTTAGATTATATAGATCCATATATGGAAGTTCAAATCTATAATAGTCCTTATTTCTATGATTATACTAGAAATTGTTTTTGGAAAGATTCTAATGAACGAGACTTGTTTATATGTAATAGAATTAAAGAACATATTAATGTGAATGAAAAGGAAGAGTTTATTTGGGAATTGAAGAAAATTTATTTTTGTAAGAAAAGAATAAATTGCTGGGAAGATGTTGTGAAGAGTCAAGAATTTAAGACATTATTTACAGATGAGATTATTGAAAATATTTTCTTATCCATGGACAAAATTACTCTTGACACTATAGCAACTTCTTATAGTGATTCTGAAAATATTAATATGTGTGAATGGCTTTTAGCGATAGGGGCTAATATAAGATTCGAAGATATTTATCAATATTTAAGCAGCGATGTGCCTTGTTTTGATATTAAAGAATTAGAGGAGTTTGAAGGGGAAAAGGTTTTAGTTGAAGAATTAGGCGAAGTAAAAATTCTTTTACAATCTTCGATGAACAATGTTTACAAATTAAATTATCAAGATTATAAAAAGATTATAAATAAGAATAGAGAAAAATATATTAAGTGGGCAAAATACGAAAAATCTAATCCATTAAAATATTGGAACGAATATTTTAAAAATGAAACGTTTTTTTGATTTAAGAAGATTGAATAAATAAAGAGGATAAAATAATGGTGGTGTTAGAACTAGGACCATGGGTGTATTATTTGGGAAAATCACATAATTTTGATGTTCGCAAAGTTGGAAAATGGATGTATTTTTTTAACGATAAAGACTATGTTGCATCTGTATGTAAAGAAGCGCTTGAAAATAATATCGTTAATCAAGCTAAACATACTAACGATGAAACAGGAGTTGCGTGTTTTTACTTAAATGCAGATGATATTGATGGGCATAAAAAAGTAATTCAATTCTTTTTGAATAAAAATTTGATTAGAAAAACCCAAAGTGGCAAATTGTATAATATTTCTTTTAAGTTTGATAATCAAACACTTGACGGTCAATACGGAAATGATTTTAAAGCTACAATAAAATTAGAGGACTTTGTCGATCTATATACAGGTGAGTTTAAAATATAATAACTGATTTTTAGATTTTTATTAAATCTTTACTTATAAACTAACAAAACATCTAAAATCTTTACTTTTTGGCTAAAATCGGCTTTTAAAAGTAAAGATTTTTGTTTTTAAAGGTAATATTAAAAACAATTGAAAAAAGTGGCAAAAAAAGGTATAATATAGTAAAGGAGATTTGAGCTATGAAAATCGTAATCGTGGGTGGGGTTGCAGGTGGCGCAACTGCCGCAGCAAGAATAAGAAGACTCAACGAACATGCAGAAATTATTATTTTTGAGCGTTCGGGCTTTATTTCATACGCAAACTGTGGTTTGCCGTATTATATCGGTGGCGTTATTGAAGATAAGGAAGATTTGACACTTCAAACTCCCGAAAGTTTCTTTCGACGTTTTAGAATCGTGGCAAAAGTTAATCACGAAGTAAC
>JAZLCJ010000010.1:0-17082 GCA_045614185.1 Christensenellaceae bacterium
CATCTTGGACGAACCCACTACTGGCTTACACAGTTACGACGTGGATAAACTCTGTCAAGTTTTGCAACGCTTACAAGAAAGTGGAAACACCATTATCATAATCGAACACAACCTTGACGTAATTAAACTTGCCGACCATATTATAGACTTAGGTCCTGAAGGCGGTAGTGGTGGCGGAACGGTGGTTGCGTGCGGTAGCCCCGAACAAGTTGCTTGTGTTCCTGAAAGTTACACAGGTCAGTTCTTAAAAAAGATTTTATCAAAAGAATAAAGAAAAAAGCAGATAGGAGAAATTCATGAGAAAGAAATTGCTTTTAATATTATCGTTTGTGTTGAGTTTATCTGTCTTACTATTAGTTGGATGTACTGAATCGTCAGATTTGCACTTTCACGAATACAATGGCGGATACAAGTTTAATGAAGAAATGCATTGGCTTGAATGTAATTGTGGGTATTTAAAAAAGAAAGAACATACTGGCGGAACGGCAACTTGCACACAAAAAGCAGTATGTACGGTATGCGGTAATAGTTATGGAGAATTAAGTAAGTGTTCTTATACTCTTTTAAAGAGCGATAACACAAGTCATTGGTATGAATGTGTATGTGGGAAAAAAAGCACTGTTGAAAAACATATAGGTGATGGAAATTGTCTGTCAGCAATTTGTAGTGTATGCGGTAAAGATTATACGTCATCTTTCGAACACGTTTACGTGGACGGGGAATGTACTGTTTGTGGGACAAGCGATGTATTGGTGTATACGCTTATCAATAATGGTACAGAGTATTGTGTTTCAGACAACGGTTCTTATAAAGCAATAGACGTTGTTATACCTGCAACTTATAAAGGCAAACCTGTAACAAGAATGACAGGCTTTTACGACACTCATTTTACAAGTGTGAAAATTCCTGAAGGAATGAGAGAAATAGGTCCCATGGTATTGTATCTTAGTTTGGTTAGAGAAGTGGAAATACCAAATAGTGTAACGTATATTGGTAGTGGGGCGTTCCAAGCATGTAGGGATTTACAATATAACGTGAAAGATGGATTAAAATATTTGGGCAACGAAAGTAATAAATATCATGCTTTAATCGACATGGAAGAAGGAACAACTACGGCTACTGTTGATGACGCTTGTAAAGTAATAGTTGGTGGAGAAATGGAGTCTAATTTTACTTCTTTAAGAAGTATCAAATTGGGTAAAAACGTAATAAGTATATGTGAAAACGCTTTTGCGTATTGTCGTTATTTAAATAGTATTACAATTTCTAAAAGTGTTAGACTTATAGAACGAAGGGCTTTTGCGGAGTGTTATAATTTAACTTCTATCAAAATACCAAGTAGTGTTACTTATATAGGTGATGAGGCGTTTTATGAGTGCAACTATTTAGCAAGTGTAACCTTTGAGGAAAATAGTAAATTGACACATATAGGAGATAATGCTTTTTTATGTTGTGGTTTTGAAAGTATCAAAATACCAAGTAGTGTTACTTATATAGGGGCATTTGCATTTGAGGGTATTGAATTAGAAGAGGTCATTTTTGAAGAAAATAGTAAGTTGGAAAGTATAGGTAGTCATGCATTTAGTACTAATTCTTTTACAAGTATCAAAATACCAAGCAGTGTTACTTATATAGGTGATAATGCCTTTAGAGAGTGTCATAACTTACAACAAGTTACTTTTGATATAAATAGTAAGTTGGTAAGTATAGGTAACAAGGCATTCGATTATTGTGAACAATTAGTAGACATTGAGTTTGGTGGAACTATTGCAGTGTGGAATACTGTTGCTAAAGGTAGTGATTGGAATTCAGACGTGCCAGCGACACACGTTCAATGTGAAGACGGGCAAGTTCAATTAACTTAAAAGATAAATAAAACGATAAAAAACTCTCGTGGTATATTAATAGCCACGGGAGTTTTTTTAGTGAATGGACTATACAATACCGTGTTATTACGGTTAATATATTTAAATATATAAATTATTTAATTATTTTAAAATAAAAAAAGGGTATTTGGTAAAAAAATGCATATTACTATTGGGTAGGAATTTTTCTATCCAAATTAGAGGGCTAAAATGAAAGAAAAAACTTTGAAAAAAGAAGAAATGTTTTTATCGCCTTTTGCTTGCAAGTCAAAGGATACTATCGGGCGTTTAAGAAAAGAAGAGCCGTGCCCTATGCGTACGGATTTTCAGCGTGATAAGGATAGAATTATTCATTGTAAGGCTTTCCGTCGATTAAAAAACAAAACTCAAGTTTTCTTTTCGCCCGAAGGCGACCATTACCGCACTCGTTTAACGCACACGCTAACCGTTTCACAAGTGGCGCGCGGTATTGCAAGGGCGCTGAGTTTAAATGAAGATTTAACCGAAGCAATCGCTTTGGGGCACGATTTAGGGCACACGCCCTTTGGACACTCGGGCGAGCGAATTTTGAATAAACTTAACCCCAACGGTTTTGAACACAATATTCAGTCGGGCAGGGTTGTTGATATTTTAGAAAACAACGGGTTAGGGCTTAACTTGACCAGAGAAGTTGTTGACGGCATTATTAATCACAAATTAAAATGCAATCCTATTACTTTGGAAGGTAAGGCGGTAAGCCTTGCCGACCGTATAGCGTACATCAACCACGATATTGACGACGCTATCGGTGGTGGGTTTATCACTAAAGACGATATCCCTAAACATTTAAGTGATGTTTTAGGTAATACTTCAAGCCAAAGAATAAACACCATGCTGTTTTCTATCCAGCGTGAGAGTGACGGGAAAAACAAGGTGGAAATGGAAAAGGGCATTGCGGAAGCCACTATGGAACTTCGCTCTTTTATGTTTGAACGCGTGTATAACGATAAAACTTTCCGCACGGAAGAAACGCGCGCTGACCGCATGCTTACCGCCCTTTACGAATACTATATGAAAACGCCAGACGCGTTGCCGGAGTTTTATAAAAATAGACTTGATAAGGACGGTATTGACACCGTGCTTTCCGATTACATATCGGGCATGAGCGATGTGTACGCGGTTAAAACTTTTACGGAAATATTTATACCTAAAAATTGGAAGAATTGACAAATGAAAGGCTTTGACGTTAAGTTCATGGATGAACTTAAAAGAAAAAACGATATAGTCGATATCGTCGGCAAGTACGTTCGTTTAGAACAGCGTGGCGGTAACTTTTGGGGAAAATGCCCTTTTCATCATGAAAAGACGGCGTCTTTTTCGGTTAACGCGCAAGGGCAGTTCTATTACTGTTTCGGTTGCAGAAAGAGTGGGGACGTAATATCTTTCATAATGGAAATAGAGTCGCTTGACTTTAACGATGCCGTTAAGTTTTTAGCGGAACGCGCAAAAATTCCGCTACCAGAAGTTCGTTACGACGACGAAAAGATTAGAGAGCAGAAAAAGTTAAGAGAGCGTTTAATGAGTTTACTTCGTGAAACCGCGTTGTTTTACGTAAGAACGCTAAAGAGTGATAAGGGCACTCCGCATTACGAATACGCGCTTTCAAGAAAGATGACCAACGAAACTATTACCAAGTTTGGTATAGGCGCATCGCCCGACTTTAACTCGCTCGTTAACCATTTGCGCGCGCTTGGATACACTAATGAAGAAATGGTACAGTCAGGCGCGGTTGGCGAAAAAAACGGTAGGTACTTCGACTGGCTTGGCGGTAGACTTATTATCCCCGTTATTGACCAGTTTAACAACGTAATTGCTTTCGTTGGAAGAAGAATAGACGGCGGAAAAGAACAAAAATATATCAACACTAAAGAAACTTTAATTTTTTCTAAAGGTAAAACTTTCTTTAACTTAAACAACTTAAAGAAAATTAAAAACGAAAAAGGCTTGTCTTCAGTCATTATCGTTGAAGGGCATTTGGACGTTGTTTCACTATCTCAAGCGGGGTTTGGAAACGTTGTTGCCACTATGGGTACAGCCCTTACTAAAGACCAAGCGAGAATATTAAAGCGTTATACCGAAAAGGTGCTTATATCTTACGACGGCGACTTTGCAGGTCAAAAGGCATCTATTCGCGGACTTGAAATTTTAAGTGAAGAGGGACTGGAAGTTAAGGTGGTTTCACTCCCTGACGGTATGGACCCTGACGACGTGGTTAAAAAATTAGGGGAAGAAGGTTATCGTGATTTGCTTAACCGTTCAATGCCACTTATCGACTTTAAGTTAGACATCTTAAAGCGCACTTACGACGTTAACACGGTTGACGGAAAACGCAAATATATAACTAACGCTATAAGGGTTATCAAAGAGAGTTCTTCGCCCGCGGAACAAGAAGATTTGTTAAAGACCGTGCGCGACGTTACGGGTACTACTTTCGAGGCGTTAAAGCGTGAACTTTACAGCACGGAAATTAAGCCTAAAGCGGAAAAAACAGACGCTCCGCAGTTTAACGACAACGCGGGGGACAAGACGGCTATCGCATCAAGATTTATTTTGGCGTCGTACCTATTCAATAAGCCTTACGCAAAAGAAACGGATATTGTAGATATGGAATTTGTAATGCCCGTCCATCAAGAAATTCAGCGTTATATTTTAGATAGGCAAAAGGAAAGTGAAAGATTACAGTTTTCCGACCTATACGAGATGATTAGTGAAGAATACGCTGAAGAAATTTCAAGAATAGCGGGTATGGAGGCGGAAGAAAACAAAACCTTTGATCAAGCAACTTACTTTTTCGATTGCGTGCGCACCTTAAAGCGTGATGCTATTGATAAAAAAATAAGCGCGCTGTCAAGCATGTTCGCTCAAGAAACGGATATGGAAAAACGCAGAGCGTTGACCACGGAAATGACCAGATTATTAGCAAAAAAGAAAACAGAACTTAGTTAAGAGTACGGTAGGAGGTACTATCATGGAAGAAAAGAAGACTAAAAAGAGTGCAGTTCAAGAAAACCCCATTGACGAAGGTTTAAGTATTGAAGTTTTAACTGAAATCACAAACCTTATCAATGAATATAAAAAGAGTGGAAGTATCACTTCAACACAACTTGCGGACAGAATTGATAAGTTCCAAGTAGCGCCTGCAGAAATGGAAGAAATCTATAAGATTTTTGATGATTCTGGCGTGCAAATCGTTGATGAAATCGAACGCGATAAAGAACTTTACGACCAACTTCTTAGAGAAGTTAGTATGGACGACCCCGTTAAGATGTATCTTAAGGATATTGGTAAAGTTCCACTTCTTCAACCCGAAGAAGAAACCGAACTTGCTAAGCGTATGATGGAAGGTGATGAAAAAGCAAAACGCCTTTTGTCAGAAGCAAACCTTCGTTTGGTTGTTTCAATCGCTAAGCGTTATATGGGACGCGGTATGCAATTTTTGGACCTTATTCAAGAAGGTAACTTAGGTCTTATGAAAGCGGTTGAAAAGTTTGATTATCAAAAGGGATTTAAGTTTTCAACCTACGCTACTTGGTGGATTAGACAAGCAATAACCCGTGCTATTGCCGACCAAGCAAGAACTATTCGTATCCCCGTACACATGGTTGAAACCATCAATAAACTCATAAGAGTTTCAAGAAGATTATTACAAGAACTCGGCAGAGAACCTTTGCCCGAAGAACTTGCAAAAGAAATGGACGTAGACGTTCAACGCGTTATTGAAATTCAAAAGATTGCCCAAGACCCCGTTTCTTTGGAAACGCCTATCGGTGAAGAAGAAGACAGCCATCTTTCAGACTTTATCGAAGACGAAAGAAGCGCCGCTCCTACAGACGCTGTTTCTTACACTATGCTCAAAGAACAACTTATCGGTGTTTTGGATACTTTAACCCCGCGTGAAGAAAAGGTTTTACGCCTTCGTTACGGTTTAGATGACGGCAAACCCAGAACTTTGGAAGAAGTTGGTAAAGAATTTAACGTTACCAGAGAGCGTATTCGTCAAATCGAAGCAAAAGCGCTCCGTAAACTTCGTCACCCCAGTCGTTCTAAACGCTTAAAAGATTATATTGGCAAACAATAATGACGGATAGATTAAACAAAATCTTTGCAGTACTTCCCGTTTGCGACACTTTTGCCGATATAGGTTGTGATCACGGCTATCTTGCCATGGCAATGCTTAAGGGTGGAAAGTGCAGGAGAGTTATTATTTCCGATATAAGCGCAAAATGCTTAAAAAAGGCGGAAGATTTGCTTGCAAAACACATAGAAAACGGCGATGCGGAAAGCGCGGTTTCAGACGGTTTTGACAACATAAACAAGTGCGACCTTGCACTTATTGCAGGTATGGGCGGGGAAGAAATTATAGACATTTTAACGCGTGCAAAAGCGCAAGATAAATTGCCTAATAAACTTCTTCTTCAACCAATGAAAAACTGTGATAAAGTGCGTTTATGTGCTTTAGATTTGGGTTATAAAATAGTTTACGACAAGGTGTTTACAAGCGCCAAAAAGTTCTATAACCTTATACTTATCGAGCGCGGAAATGATTATTTGACCCAAGAAGAAATTGAGTTTGGCAGAGATAATATTAGGCTTAAACACCAAGATTTTATCGATATGCTCAGCGATAATTTGAAGAAATTAAACGCTATTTTACAAAGCGAAAACTTGAGTGAAGAGGTTAAATGCTCGGTGCTCAAAAAGATTGAAAATATCAAAAAATATGTATAGTTCAAAAGAATTTTTAAGCCTTTTAGAAGGTTTTGCGCCCTTATCTTTAAGTCGCAAAATGATTGAAAAAGGCAGTTATGATAACAGCGGTCTGCTCGTTAAAAATCATGATAATATTAAAAAAATTGCCTTTAGTTTAGACCTTACGGAAGATGCTGTTTTGTTCGCTAAAGAGTGCGGTTGCGACACTATCGTAACACACCATCCAGCCATTTATTCGCCTATTAGTTCGCTTGATATTGACGGGGATACTAAGGCGCTTACACTTGCTGTAAAACACAACTTAAACGTATATTCTATGCACTTAAATCTCGATATTGCAGACAATGGAATTGATGAGTGTTTATCTGTCGGTTTAGGCGGTATAGACTTAAAGGTTATAGAGAGAATTGACGGTGAACTTGGGTACGGCAGAATTGCTAAAGTTAAGGGCAAAAAAATAGAAGAATTCGTAGCGGAAATTAAAGAAGAATTCGGCTCGGATAAAGTTATATATTACGGCAATAATGAAGTTAATTGCGTGGCGTCTTTTTGTGGCGCGGGCGCGTCGAGTGCGGTAAGCGCGCTTAAAGATTTAGACGGCGTTGATACGGTCGTTACTTCAGATATTGCTCATCACAATTTACTTAGCCTTGTCAATGCGGGTAAGAATATAGTTATACTTCCGCATTACGTTGCTGAAAATTACGGTTTTAATAAATTTTACCAAAGCGTTTGTGCTTGTCTTAAGGACGGCGCTAAAGGGTATTATTTCACAGATAAAAGATTTATGTAAAGGAGAACCACTATGATACAAGCATTGTTAGATTATCAGAAGGTAGACGCTTCACTTCGTGAAATTGAAAAGAAACTCTCTGCAAGTGAAGAAAGAAAAAAGGCAGTTAGCGCAAAAAAATATCTTGACGGCGTTGAAGAAAACGTAAACAAACTCGATGCGCGTGCAATCGACCTTATCGCTGCGTACGAAGCAGTTACTCAAGAACAGTTGAAGTTGAAAGAACAAGAAGAATCAATTGTAGACGCAATCGATTCATCTAAAGATGAAAAAGAAGTTGCTTTCCTTATCAAAAAGGTAGAAGAACTCATCGGCAAAATCAAATCACTTGGCTCAAAAGCAAGCAAGATTTCTGATGAGATTCAAGCGGTTATGAAAGAATATTCAACTATTAAAGCAACCACAAAGGCGGCGCAAGTTCAATATAACGAAAACGCTAAAAAGTATTCGGAATTAAAAGCGTCTGTTGCTGATGAAAAGGAAGAAATTGAAAAGAAACTTGCCGTTCTAAAGAAAAAAGTCGACCCCGCACTTATGGAAAGATATCAGAAAAAGCGTGAGGGTAAAATTTATCCGATAGTTTACGCAACGCGCGGAAACATGTGCGGTGCTTGTAACATGGAATTGCCTATGGCGGTGCTTGGTAAACTTAAAAACGGAGAAGTTATCGACTGCGATCAATGCGGAAGAATGATTTATCAACCTAAATAAATAAAAATTTGACACTTAAAAACCCGATTTATCGGGTTTTTTTGTTTTTACCTGGAAATAAATATTTTTACTAATATTATTTATAATAAATATTTAAAATAATTACTTTTTAAGTTGTAAAAGGTCGCGGTTTTTGGTATAATCAAAGGGACGATACTTTTGAGGTGGACTCTTGAGCGATTCTAATAAGAAAAATAAGAAAGAAAAAGATAGTTCTGTTATATTTACCAAGGAAACTTTCGGCGTTGTTCTCGTTTTATTTGCAACGCTGTCTTTGGTGTGCTTAATTACTCGTGACGCGGTGTTTTCTTTGCCCGGTCAATGGGTAAACGCATTCCTTTTCGGTTGCTTTGGTTACTTTGCTTACGCAGTCGTTTTATACACGGCTATTTTAGGCGTGCAATTGATTATAGGCAAGGTTAAACTTTTTGGTTTTAAGCGCACCGCTCTTTTAACCATCGCTTTCGTTATCGCTGCAATTATAACTCATACTATAACCCTTCACGGAAACGCAAGTCTTCCTTACGGGGAATATCTCGTTCGCTCGTATAATATGGCGTCGGGCGGATTTGCTACTGCGTCTGGCGGTGGTATCGTTACGGCTGTTTTTTCATATCTCGTTATAAGTTTAATCAGCGAAATAGGCACTTACGTGGTAATGGGGCTTGCTTTTGCCACAACCGTATTTTTCTTGGTTAAAGACGTGGTTGACGGAAAGTCAGTTGCTGGAAAAGATAAAAAACCCGCTAAGTTTAGAAGTTCTTTCGTAAAAGGTAAAAAGAACGGTGAAAACGATGGGGAAAAAGAAGTGGAAGCTATCGAACCCGCTATTGCAACCGCACCCGTAGTTACCCCAAAACCCGTAGAAAACAAAAAACAAAGTTTATTCGTAAATAATCCTAACGATTTTTACTTGAAAAATAAGCGTGAACTCTTGAAAAAGGGTGAAGACGCTCAAATGAAAATGGGCTTTAGCGATAAGGGTTTAGGCGTTGTTACAACCGCTCAAGAAAGAAAGGCTATAAGTGAACAAGCCGACCTTAAAACTAAACTTGATTACATTAAAACTCCACCGGAAATTGATTTGGCGTCAATGCGTACGGAAATTCGCCCGCAAGAAAGCGTTTCAAAGCCAGAATTTTTCGTACCTAAGCAACCGTCGCAAACAGCTGTTTCAGATTATATCGGCACACGCGCGGCGCAAGCCGAACAAGAACCCGTTCAAAACACTTCTGGTGAAATTCCCTTTATTGAACACGCCCCTGAAGAAAATATTCAAGGGGATAGCGCGGCTTATCGTGCGGAAGTATTCGGTAAGTATGCGGAAGTTGAAGATATAACTGCGCAAGCACAACCTATTGAAGAGGAGCCTGAAGTTATTACCCGCGCGGTAGGTAGCGGTAGAATTGAAGAAATAAAGGAAGAAACTTCTACTGAAGAAATACCGTTCATTGAAGAAAACTTTACTCAAGAAGTTGACGACAAGGTTAGTGAAATTATCGCTAACGAACCTGAAGTTACTACAACCACGGTTAGAAGTGAACGCGCAAGAAGTATTTTGTTCGGCGATAAAGAAGAAAATGCCGTACAAGAAAAACCTGTTGAAAACACCCGTTCTTCACTTGGCTTTACAAGTAGAGCGGTTGCGGACGGCAATCTTAGTGCATCAAGACGCGGTGAAAGTTTAAGCCGTGCAGAAACCCCTGCGGAAGAAAAACCCAAAAAGACCCAACCGCCTATCAATAGACAATATTTTAGACCGCCTTTCGACCTTTTGGAAAGTTACACTCCGCCCGTGGATATGCCTAAAGAAAACCATGAAGAACGCATGGAAATTATCCAAAGAACTTTGGAAGAATTCCATATTAACGCCGTTCCGCAAAGTTACGTTCAAGGCCCGTCTATTACTCGTTATGAAGTTATGATGCCTGCGGGCGTTTCAGTTAGAAAGGTTTTGGCGTTTGACGACGACCTTAAAATGCGTTTATCCGCAAAAGACGGCGTTCGTATCGAAGCGCCTATCCCTGGTAAAAACTTGGTTGGTATAGAAGTTGCTAATACCGTTAAAACCACGGTTGGACTTCGTGAAATTTTAGAAGGCTCTGCAAACGACAAGCAAAAGTCGGGTGGACTTATGTTTGCGCTCGGTAAAGACCTTGTTGGTAAGCCTATTATGGACGACCTTTCAAAAGGTCCGCACTATCTCGTTGCGGGCGCAACCGGGTCGGGAAAGAGCGTGTGCTTAAACCTTATGATTGTAAGTTTAATCATGCGTTATAGTCCTGAAGATTTAAGACTTATTTTGGTTGACCCCAAGGGCGTTGAGTTTGTAAATTACGAACATATTCCGCACCTTATGATTGATGAAATCATCACCGAACCTAAAAAGGCGTTGGCGGTGCTTTCTTGGGCGTATACCGAAATGGAAAGAAGATTTGCCGTATTCCGTGAAAACGGTGCGGGTTTAGTAGTAGATATTGATTCTTACAATAAGGAAGTTGCAAGCAAGACCGTTCCTAAAATGCCAAGAATCGTTATTATTATAGACGAACTTGCCGACCTTATGGAGACTTGTAAGAAAGATTTGGAAAGCAGAATTCGTGCAATCGCTCAAAAAGCGCGTGCGGCTGGTATTCACTTAGTTCTTGCTACACAGCGTCCGTCAGTTGATATTATCACGGGTACTATTAAGGCTAACTTGCCCTCTCGTATAGCGTTTAAGGTTATGAACTTTAACGACTCTCAAACCATTTTGAGCGAGGCTGGTGCAGAAAAACTTTTAGGTAACGGCGATATGCTTTATAAAACTGCGCGTATGTCTTCTACCGAAAGATATCAAGGCGCTTATATCAGCAGTAGAGAAGTTAACAACATCGTTTCATATATCAAAGAACACAACGCCGCTTACTTTGACGACGAACTTAAAGATTACCTTGATAGAGAGGGTAGACCTAAGCAAGAAGAAAGCGCTATGAGTATGGCTGACGGCGGTGAAGAGAATAACGAATTCGATTCATATTTCTTAAAAGCTTTGTGGCTTGCCGTTAATAGTGGTGGCGTTTCAATTTCACAATTGCAAAGAAGGTTCCAAATAGGGTATTCTCGTGCAGGTGGTTTGGTGGATAGAATGGAAACTATGGGTTTCGTTTCCGCTAACGAAGGTAGTAAAGCGCGTCGTGTGCTTTTAACCAAAGAAGAATTTATTGAAAGATTTGGCGAAATGCCTGACTAAAGGATAGTTATGACTGAAAAAAAGCGCGTGGGCGTAATTTCACTCGGTTGTGATAAAAACCGTGTGGATACTGAAAAAATGCTTGCGCATATAAAGCAAAAACACGAGTTAGTGGATGATATCGAATGCGCTGAAATAATCGTTATCAACACTTGCGCATTTTTAGAAAGTGCAAGGGAAGAGGCGATTAGTGAGATTTTTTCCGCCAACGAGTATAAAAAACAAGGCTCTGCAAAAAAGATTATCGTTACGGGTTGTTTACCGCAAAAGTTCATTGGCGAACTGTATGACGAACTTGTGGAAGTGGACGCGTTTTTAGGCGTTTCGGATTACGATAATATTTTGCAAGTAATCGATAGGGTGTGCGCTGGTGAGCGCGTTAACGCCGTAGGCGCTCCGCGTGGCGAGTGTGGTAAAGAAAGGGTGCTTACCACTTCTACTTACGCTTACCTTAAGGTTGCGGACGGCTGTTCTAACCATTGTACTTACTGTTTGATACCTTACATACGCGGTAAATATCGTTCCGTACCTACTCAAGATTTAATGGAAGAAGTAAAAGGGTTAGGCAAAGTTAAAGAACTTATTTTAGTTGCGCAAGACACGGCAAGGTACGGTTTAGATTTACCCGAAAAGACAAATCTTAGTGAACTTATTAGAAAAATTACCGCATTAGATAGCGTGGGTGCAGTTAGATTGATGTATTGTTATCCTGAAAATTTGACCGATGAACTCATTGCGGAAATTAAAAATAACGATAAGGTTATAAAGTATATCGATATTCCCTTACAGCACGCTGATGATAAAGTGCTTAAACTTATGAACCGTAAGGGAACGGGTGCAGGTTATCTTGAACTTATAAACAAGTTGAAGAAGGAAATTCCCGATATTGCTATTCGTTCTACTTTTATAACTGGCTTTCCTCAAGAGAGTGAAGATGCGTTTAACAACTTGGTTGATTTCATCAAAAAGGCAAAATTATTCAACGCTGGGTTCTTTGCTTACAGTAGAGAAGAAGGCACGCCCGCTTACCGTTTAGACGGTCAAATTGATGAAAAAATTAAACAAAAACGCTTGAAAAAGTTATATTCCGTTCAGCAAAAGGTTGTTCAAAAAAACAACGAACAGTTTATAGATAAAGTTCTTACCGTAACGGCGGAAGGCTTTGACCAAAACGAAATGGTTTACTTTGGAAGAGCGTACTTTAACGCTCCCGATATCGACGGAAAGGTTTACTTCTTTTCGGCTGATGAAGTTGAAAAAGGCGTTAGTTATCAAGTTAAAATTACACAAATTACGGGTTACGACCTGTACGGAGAAAGATTATGAATTTACCATTAAAACTTACTATCTTGAGAATCGTAATGATTCCCGTATTCGTAGCGGTGTTCTTTATTGAACAAATCCCCTTTAACTTTGCAATATCTGCGGTGATTTTTCTTCTTGCCGCCTTTACCGACTTTTTAGACGGTTACCTTGCAAGAAAAAACAATCAAGTTACCGACTTAGGTAAGTTTTTAGATCCTATTGCCGATAAGGTTTTAGTATCTACCGCGCTTATCGTAATGCTCGTTCCCGCGGGTGGCGTAACTATTCTTCCTTGGTACTGCGCTATTGCCGTTGCAATTATTTTGGCAAGAGAATTAGTGGTTTCAGGCTTTAGAATGGTGGCTGCATCAAAGGGAATGGTTATCGCTGCGGATAAGTCTGGAAAGGTTAAGACCTTCATGCAAGATTTAGCAATTACCGTTTTACTTTTCGGTGCGGATATTATGCCCGGAACTTACTCTATAATCGGCATAATCGGTCTTGTTGCATTAGGTATTGCAACTATTTTAACAATCGTTTCAGGTACTGAATGCATAGTTAAAAATAGAGCGGTATTAAAGGATAACAAATGAAAAACGCTTTAATATTTTTCAGGTCGGAAAAGGGTGGCTTTGACGGCGAATATTATGAAAAGGTTGTTTCCGCGTTCAAAAACGGCGGTGTTAACTTTTTTGCCGTTGAAGTGCTTGCAAATACCGACGAACGCACTTTCCGTCATAGAATTGACGAGTATAAAGACGTTTGTGAAAATTTAATAGTGATTTATAATCCGTCCATTTCTTTTGACTTAAAAGAAATTATTGCGGAAAAACTCGATACCGTTTTAGTGGAAAATGAAAACGCATCAGTTTTTCTTGATGCTGTTTCTAAAAACGACGGTGTTGAATACGCACGCTACTTTGCTGAAATTCCTATCGACGCAACGGTTATCCCAAACATTAAGGGCGCATTCCAAGGCTTTATGGTAGATGAAGGAAAGTTTTCGGTAGTATGTTTACCTTGTGAATACGACCAAGTTAAACCTATGTGCGATAAGTACGTTTTGCCGTACTTAGAAAATAAACACGGTATAGTTTCTAACCGCTTGATATTAAAATATTTTGGCGACAGCACTTTGCTTAACGAAACGCTTTGCGAGGCTGAGCAAATGTATAACGGCTTACAGTATGACGTAAAGAATATCAACGGCGACGTTACCATAGACCTTTTGTTTAACGACGGGTCTGAAAAAGAAACTCAAAATGAAGTTATTAGACATATCGTAGGCGAACTTAAAGAAAACGTTTACGCGGAGTTTGATTGCACGCTTGGCGAAAGATTGTTCGACCTATTAAGACTTAAAAAGTTGCGCGTTTCAGTTGCGGAATCGTTTACGGGTGGCAGGGTTGTTGCCGATATTATTAAAAACCCGGGTGCGTCTGAGTTCGTGCAAGAAGGCGTTGTAACCTATTCTAACCAGAGCAAGATGAAACGCCTTGGCGTAAACGACGTTGACCTTTATAGAAACGGTGCCGTAAGTTCTGTAGTTGCCTATCAAATGGCGGCGGGGCTACTTCGTTCGGGCGATTGCGATTTAGCAATTTCTACCACGGGTATTGCAGGGCCGAAGAGTGACGACACTAAAAAACCCGTTGGGCTTTGTTACATTGCTGTCGGTATGAAAGACGGCGTGCATACATACAAACTTAACCTTTCGGGAAGTAGAGAAGAAATTACAGAAACAGCAAAAAATACAGCGCTGTTTTTGGCTATAAAAAAATTAAAAAACTTATAAGAGGAAAATCAATATGGATGAAGCAAAAATTAAAGCGCTTGAAGGTATGATGGCGCAAATTGAAAAACAATACGGCAAGGGCGCTATTATGCGCTTAGGTCAACAAGCAGGGGATACTAATATCGAAGTTCTCCCTACAGGTTGCTTATCACTTGACCTTGCAATCGGTGTTGGCGGTCTTCCCAGAGGTAGAATTATTGAAATTTACGGACCTGAATCTTCTGGTAAAACTACCGTTGCACTCCATTGTATAGCGGAAACTCAAAAGGCGGGCGGTATTGCTGCGTTCGTGGACGCTGAACACGCGCTTGACCCCGTTTACGCTAAAGCACTTGGCGTTAACCTTGATGAACTTTACGTTTCTCAACCCGATACTGGTGAACAAGCACTCGATATTACCGCATCGCTCGTTAACAGTAAGGCTGTGGACGTTATCGTTGTAGACTCTGTTGCAGCCCTTACCCCTAAGGCTGAAATCGAAGGGGATATGGGCGACTCTCACGTAGGTTTACAAGCAAGACTTATGTCTCAAGCGCTTAGAAAACTTACCGCAATCACCAACAAGTCAAAAACTTGCATTATCTTTATCAACCAACTTCGTGAAAAGGTTGGCGTAATGTTCGGTAATCCTGAAGTTACCGCGGGTGGTAAGGCGCTTAAGTTCTATGCAAGTGTTCGTATCGACGTAAGAAAGGCTGATGCGCTTAAAGATAGCAACGGTGCTTACGGTAACCACACCAAAGCAAAAGTTGTTAAAAACAAGGTTGCTCCGCCCTTTAAAACGGCTGAGTTCGACATTATTTTCGGCAAGGGTATTTCTAAGGGAAGTTGTCTTGTCGATTTAGGCTTGCAATACGAAATATTGCAAAAGAGTGGTTCTTGGTTCTCATATAACGGTGAAAAGATTGCTCAAGGTAGAGAAAAAGCAGTTGATTATTTAGAAAACAACGCGGAAGTTGCAGAAGAAATTAAGACTAAAATTATGGAAGCCTTCCAAAATAAGAACCAAATATAATTGACTAAATGCTGTATTTTGTATTGACTTAAGATACAAAATGTAGTATAATGAAAATAGTAAATACGCGTGCACTCGTGCGCGCATAAATAAAAACAGGAGGGCATTGTATATGCAAAATTTTAATTACGGCTCCCTGTTCTTGGCAGGCGACGGCGCATTACCTTGGATTATAGTTGCAGCCGTTGCAGTTTTGGCAGTTGTTGCATCGGTTATCTGCTGGGTTTTAAGCGGAAAAACCGTTACTAAAAGGTTTGAAAAAGAACAAGGCAATATCGACGCACAGCGCAATAGAATGCTTGATGACGTAAGGGAAGAAAGCAAGGCTATTAAAAAAGAAGCTATTTTAGAAGCGAAAGAACAGGAAATTAAACTTCGCAACGAATTTGAACGCGAATCTAAAGAGAAACGCGCTGAACTTCAAAGAATGGAAAACAGACTCAACCAAAAGGAAGAGACTTTGGAGAAAAAGGAAGAAAATTTAGCGAAGCGAAACGAAGAAACTACAAGACAACAAAATGCTTTGAAGGCAAAAGAAGGCGAACTTGACAAACGCATTGAAGAAATCGACGCTCAACACGAAAAGATGGTTCAAGAGTTTGAAAAAATTTCGCAAATGAGTAGAGAAGAGGCTAAACAACAACTTATTCTCTCTATTACCGACGAGGCTAAGCGTGACGCTGCAGGTATGGTGAAAAATATCGAAGCGGAAGCAAAAGAAAACGGTGAAAGAAAGGCTAAAGAAATAGTTAGCCTTGCTATTCAAAAATGCTCAACCGAGCAAGCAACGGAAATTACCGTTTCTGTAGTACCATTACCTAGCGACGATATGAAAGCAAGAATTATCGGCCGTGAAGGTAGAAACATTAGAACTTTAGAAAACGCAACTGGTATTGAACTTATCATTGACGATACTCCTGAAGTTGTTATCGTATCAGGTTTCGACCCAGTTCGTCGTGAAGTTGCAAGAATCGCGCTTGAAAAACTTATTCAAGACGGTAGAATTCACCCCGCAAGAATTGAAGAAACTGTTGAAAAGGTTAAAAAAGAACTCGATCAACAAATTAAAGAAGCGGGCGAGGCTGCTATGTATGAGTGCAAGATTTTTGGCTTACACCCCGAAATCGTTAAACTCCTTGGTAGACTTAAATTCCGTACTAGTTACGGTCAAAACGTGCTTAAACACTCAATTGAAGTATCACACTTAGCAGGCGTTATGGCGGCTGAACTCGGTGTTGATGAAACCTTGGCAAAACGCGCAGGTTTACTTCACGACTTGGGTAAAGCAGTTGACTTTGAAATTGAAGGAACGCACATGCAAATCGGTGCTGACCTTGCTAAAAAATATAGAGAAAACCATAGCGTTGTTAACGCAATACTTTCTCACCACGGCGACGTTGAACCTAAAACGATTGAAGCAATTTTAGTTGCCGCTGCCGACGCAATTTCAGGTGCAAGACCTGGTGCAAGACGTGAAACCACCACTAACTACATTAAACGTTTACAACAACTAGAAGAAATTTCTTCAAGTTTCAAGGGCGTTGAAAAATGCTACGCTATTCAAGCAGGTAGAGAAGTTAGGGTTATGGTTAAGCCTGAACAAATCGACGATGCACA
>JAZLCJ010000011.1:0-3523 GCA_045614185.1 Christensenellaceae bacterium
AGATAGCAATACTATTTTGGTATTTGGCAGATTTTCCTTAAATCCCTTCAAAATATTTTCATAGTTATCAAACATTGTATCAAAGTTGTTTGCACCTATGAGCATTACTGCCACTTTAGGCTTTAAATCATAAACCGATACTTTAAGACGTTTTTCAAGACCAAAGGTCGTGTCACCGCCAATTCCGCGATTAAGAACAAGATATTGCGGAAAGTATTTTTCAAGATCGTATCCGTCGGTAAGGCTGTCGCCAAGGAATGCAACGTCCACCTCATAGTCATCATATTTCTCGTTTTCCGCTGTATACATAGTAAGCTTTGCGTCATAATACTCCTGCACCGCTTTTAATAATTGCTCTTGCTCTCGCTTTTGCGGCAATGCCACAGCAAAAATATATGTAAGACTTACCCCTACAGCCAATAAAATAGAGAACGCTACCGTTACAAGAATAATCTTCCTCTTTTTAGTCATAAAGATCCCTTCCTAATTTGTTAATCATCTTAAAAGTGTCCGTCAAATTCTTATTTATCAGTTAGATTATATCACAAATTCTTATCAAGATCAAGGCATAAGCCTTATATATCATCCGCAACTTGTTGCGTCAATGATATGACAAGCCTGCGGGTTGGATAAACAAAAACCCCAAACAAAAGTCTGGGGTTTTTATTTGGCGGAGACGATGGGATAAATCTCCGCTGGCGCTACGATCCCCTTGTCCGTCAAGGATAGTCCGTCAAATGACGGGCGAACCGATGGGTTCGAATCAACCCACCATCACGAAACAAAAGTCCTAACCAAAAACGGTTAGGACTTTTATTTGGCGGAGACGATGGGATTCGAACCCATGTGCCGGGGTAAACCGACAAAACGATTTCGAGTCGTTCTCGTTATGACCTCTTCGATACGTCTCCATATATATTATATAATGTTTATAACTAACGGTGTAATATGCTTTAATATTATACACAAATATATTCTTAAATGCAAATAAAACGGAAAAGAAAAAAGTATAATGATTGACTTTTTTTAAGCGTCATTGTATAATATTAAACACAAGGAGATTTTATGTACAGAGAACCTATTTTTGAATTATTTGGTAGAGAAGTATATTTATACGGTGTATGTATCGCGGTTGGTATACTTGCGTGCATGCTTGTATTTTATCTTTATACTTCAAAGCGTAAATTACCGTCAAACTTACAAGATTTTGTATTCTTTGTTGCAATATTTGCTATTGCAATCGGCTTTTTATTTGCAATGCTTTTTCAATCTTTTTACGATTGGTTGGAAGACCCCACTCAAAAATTTAAAATCACAACATCAATAACCGTTATGGGTGGACTTATTGGTGGTGCGCTTTCCTTTTTGGTTATTTATTTTTCGCTTGGTAAGTTCTTGTTTAGAAAGGGCAAAGAAAAAGATGCACACATTAAATATTTTAGTGATATTTTTGACGTTGCGCCCCTTTGTATAGTTATTGCCCACGCATTTGGCAGAATTGGTTGCTTGATGGGTGGTTGCTGTCACGGTAAGTTCTTAGGG
The DNA here is from genome assembly GCA_045614185.1 of Christensenellaceae bacterium. Taxonomy (GTDB): domain Bacteria; phylum Bacillota; class Clostridia; order Christensenellales; family Borkfalkiaceae; genus UBA1259. Next base: position 1,543 of record JAZLCJ010000011.1, read on the forward strand.
AATGACCCTGTTTTTGGTGGCCTTTATATGACAACAAGTATAGGTACTGGGTATTTTGTTCCCACGCAGTTGTATGAGGCAATCTTCTTATTTGTATTATTTGCAGTTCTTTCTGTGCTTTATTTTAAGGGTTGCAAAATCACCATGCATATATACTTAATCGCATACGGCATTTGGAGAATTATCATTGAATTCTTCCGTGTTGATGAACGCGGTTTCGTATTCTTAGGTTTAGCACCCTCACAATGGCAATCAATAGTTTTTATTGCAATAGGCATAATTTTGTTTGCTGTGTATATTTATAAAAAATGGCCGTTTTTCAAGAAAAAGGCACAAGAAGATAAAATAAAAGAGTAATAAAAAAGTTCACCTTTATATCAATAAGGTGAACTTTTATTTTTTATAAAATGTCATAAAAAAACAGTTCCGTATTCGTTTTTTTTGTGTAAAATTAACTGTTTTTTAAGTTTTTTACCGAATTTCTTATAACAAGTTCTGTGCGTAGACTAATTTTTTGATGAAGTGAAAAGAACTTGCTTTTTAGTTTTTTAAGGAGTAATTCAACAGCCATATCACATATGGTGTCGTTATTAGATTTTATAGTCGTAAGCGAAACGTTTGAGTGTGATGCAATGGGGATATCATCAATACCGATTATAGAGTAATCATCGGGCACAGATTTTCCATGCTTTTTAAGGGTGTCAATAACGCCAAGCGCAATATTGTCGTAAGAACAAAATATAGCGGTGGGTTGTTTTTTTAATTTAAGAAGTTTTTCTGTGGCGGATTTGCCCGCTTTTTCAAAGCGTTCTTTTTCAGTAAATATCCAGTCTTGATTAACGGTTAAACCGTTTACTTGCATAGCGTTTATGAAAAATCTATGTTTGCCTTTTGTAAGATTTTCGCCAATATACGCAATATCGGTATGTCCGCAATCTTTGAAATACTTTATAGCGTCAACAATAGTTTCCTTAAACGCAACGTTTAAGCAGTCTACTTCTGAAAGATGACGGCGAGTGTTTATAGCGACGATAGGAACGTCGTTATTATAAGAAATTTTACCGTGTGCTGCAACTACTAAGATACCGTCAACGCTTTTAGAAGATATCAAATAATTGATTATTTCAGCCTCTTTTTTAGGTGAAAAATTACCCAAGCCTAAAAGCATTAGCGCACCGTTTTTGGAAAGTTGACTTTCTATTCTTGAAACGATAGAGCAATAATATGAACTCTCTAATTCAGGGCAAATAACGGCGATAACCTTTTTTTCACGCTTTTGTTTGTTATACTTTTCAAAACAGCCCTCTTGTTTGGCTATTTCAAAAATTCTTTCACGAGTTTTTTCACTAACTTCATGGCTACCTGAAAAGGCTTTTGATACCGTTCCTAACGAAACTTCAGCAATTTGTGCAAGTTTTTCTAACGTCATTTTTCTTACCTCTAAAGCCATTTTAACAAAAACTAAAAAATATATCAACTAAATTTGCGTTTACGAAAAACTTTCGTTAATAATTACGTTGACTTATATTGCTAATAATAGTACAATTTATCTATAAGATAAATAATAGAAAAAAAAGGTGGTTAAATGGCACGAACTTTCGAAAAGGACTTAACAAAAGGTTCTATACTAAAGCAGATAATAATTTATTCGTTGCCAGTAATGGGCATAAATCTTGTTCAGTTATTATTTAACGCTGCAGATATCGCTGTTTTAGGTAGATTTGCAAGTGATGCGGCAGTAGGCGCGGTTGGCTCAACAACAGCACTTATAAATTTAATTGTAGGTTTTTTTATCGGAATGACGATCAGCGCAAACGTTTTAGTCGCTCGCTATAAAGGCGCGGGGGATAAAGAGCGTTCTGATAAATGTATTGGCACTTCAATCGTTATTAGTCTTATCTTCGGTCTGCTTTGCACCGTAGTAGGGTTGTTTTTTTCTAAAACCTTTTTCCCTGTTCTTTCTTGTTCTTGGTTGCGAATG
>JAZLCJ010000012.1:0-24693 GCA_045614185.1 Christensenellaceae bacterium
TTCAATAAACCAATGATTTAAGAGATGTTTTGCTGCCACATTCTGAAAATTGTAAAAGTGGCAGCAATATGGCAGCAGAAATAGGTCATTTTTTGGCCAATTCTCATCCTGTCACAGATGCTTTTCTCTGATAAAGAACACTACTGAATAATTCAGTTTTTTATCCTCATTGACCTTATTTTCACTATCTGTTGCAACTCATAAAAGATAGCAGAAATTAGTTGTCAAAACCCTTATTGGTTTTCATTACCAAACAAAAAAACTCCTGTAATCGCTTGGACTACAGGAGTTTTGTTATTGAGTAATGATTGAAATTACTTGCTGAGAGCAGTAGCAACGTCAACGGCTACAGCAACGGTGCAACCTACCATAGGGTTGTTACCGATACCGAGGAAGCCCATCATTTCAACGTGAGCGGGCACTGATGAAGAACCTGCAAACTGAGCGTCAGAGTGCATACGACCCATCGTGTCAGTCATGCCGTAAGAGGCGGGACCAGCGGCCATGTTGTCGGGATGCAAGGTACGACCCGTACCACCACCTGAAGCTACTGAGAAATAAGGCTTACCGGCCAACACGCGTTCCTTCTTGTAAGTACCTGCAACAGGATGTTGGAAGCGAGTGGGGTTGGTAGAGTTACCCGTGATAGAAACGTCAACGCCTTCTTTCCACATGATGGCAACGCCTTCGCGAACGTCGTCAGCACCATAGCAATTAACCTTGGCACGAGGACCTTCGCTGTAAGCGATACGTTGAACTTCTTTCAATTCGCCGGTGAAATAATCGAATTCGGTCTGAACATAGGTGAAACCATTGATACGGCTGATGATTTGTGCAGCGTCTTTACCCAAACCATTCAAGATAACGCGCAAAGGTTCTTGACGAACTTTGTCGGCTTTAGCAGCAATCTTGATAGCACCTTCGGCAGCAGCGAAAGATTCGTGACCGGCCAAGAAAGCGAAACATTTGGTTTCTTCGCGCAACAAACGGGCAGCCAAGTTACCGTGGCCCAAACCAACCTTACGGTCGTCGGCTACAGAACCGGGGATACAGAAAGCCTGCAAACCTTCACCGATAGCTTCGGCAGCGTCAGCAGCATTCTTGCAACCTTTCTTCAATGCGATGGCAGCACCTACTACATAAGCCCACTTAGCGTTTTCGAAACAGATGGGCTGGGTTTCTTCACAAGTTTTATAAGGATCGATACCGGCAGCGTCGCAAATAGCGTTGGCTTCTTCGATGTCTTTGATACCGTTAGCGTTCAATACAGCAGTGATTTGCTTGATACGACGGTCTTGGCTTTCGAATTTTACTTCTCTAATCATAGTTGTATCCTCCTTAATTATTCGTGACGTGGGTCGATTTTCTTAACAGCACCGGCTTCTTCGGTAACGCGGCCATAAGTGCCGGTCACTTTCTTCAAAGCTTCGTTAGCATCGGTACCTTTCTTGATTTCATCCATGAATTTGCCCATGTGAACGAATTCATAACCGCAGATTTGGTCGTTCTTGTCGAGGAAGATGTTCTTGATGTAACCTTCTGCCATTTCCAAGTAACGAGGACCTTTAGCCAAAGTACCATACAAAGTACCAACCTGGCTACGCAAGCCCTTGCCCAAGTCTTCCAAACCGGCACCGATGGTCAAACCGCCTTCAGAGAAAGCAGATTGAGTACGACCGTAAACGATTTGCAAGAACAATTCGCGCATGGCGGTGTTGATAGCGTCGCAAACGAGGTCGGTGTTCAATGCTTCGAGGATGGTCTTGCCGGGAAGAATTTCAGAAGCCATAGCGGCTGAGTGAGTCATACCTGAACAACCGATGGTTTCAACCAAAGCTTCTTGGATGATACCTTCTTTTACGTTCAAGGTAAGTTTGCAACCACCTTGTTGAGGAGCACACCAACCGATACCGTGGGTCAAACCGGAGATATCCTTGATTTCTTTAGATTTTACCCATTTGCCTTCTTCAGGAATGGGAGCGGGACCGTGTTTAGGTCCTTTGCAAACGCAGGTCATTTCTTTAACTTCAGTTGAATACTGCATAAATCTATGCCCTCCAATATTATTTTATAATTCACTTAAATTAGTATAACATATAAGCGATTTTTTGACAAATATTTTAATTGACTTTTTTTGCGTTTTTAATCGTTATACCCTTTTAATTTTATATAATAGCCTATTTTTTAATTTCAGGCAAAACGTCTTTAGGCATAGGACAAATATAATTGCCCTTTGTCTTTTCAAAATGTTCTGCTTTTGCCTTTTCAACATATTCAGGGTTTTCAATAAGTCTTATTGCCGTACTTGCAACCGCTTTTGCTGAATATAACATTGCTTTTTTAGCGTAACTTCCCCTACTTTGCGATGCAGACTGCCAGCTGTGTCCAGGTGTATTTTTTACCCAGTTTGCAATATGCATTTGAACGGTAGGACACACCCAACTTACGTCTGCAGTATCGGTTGAACCGCCGTGCGCAACTGGTGGAGCGGGATCTAAAACTTTGTCCGCAAACGGATATTCATTTTCATCAAAATCGTTTACGCAAGTTCTTCTAATGGCTTTACCGAACTTCAATTCTTCTTCAGTTGCTATCGGCACGGGTATATCGTGCATAGCGTCGTTTGCAACCGCTTGCAAGGTTGGGATTGTAATCAAATCTGAATACGCTGAAACAACTTTTGATTGCACGGTAGTTTCAGTCATAAGCGCAGCGCCTTGTGCTATCTTGTCCACGCGTTCTTTTAATTCTCTAACGCTTTGTCCGTTCACGTCTCTTATTAAGTAACGAACTACGGCGTGTGATTGAACCATGTTAGGCGCAGTTCCGCCCGCATCTAATATTGCGTAATGCACGCGCGCGGTAAGTGGCATATGCTCTCTTAAAAAGTTTGCACCGATATTCATAAGTTCTAAAGCGTCTAACGCACTTCTGCCCTTATCAGGATTTGCGCCTGCGTGTGCAGCAAGCCCTGTAAACTCATAATTAACTTTTACGTTTGCTAAAGCCGGTCTTGTTCTAACCATGTACATAGATTCGGGGTGATGACTTACAACCGCATCAGTTCCGTTAAACACGCCGTCTCTAACCATAAACACTTTGCCAGCGCCACCCTCTTCCGCAGGACAACCGAAAAGCGTAACCGTACCCTTGCCGGTTTTCTCTATGTAAGATTTAATGGCAAGCACGGCACCAACTGAACCACCTGCAAAAAGGTTATGTCCACAACCGTGGCATTTATCAAGCCCTTCAATGCTTTCTTTATACTCTACACCGCCCTTTTGACTCATACTTGACAACCCGTCATATTCAGCAAGAACACCTATCTTAGGCGCACTTACGCCAAAAGTAGCCTTAAACGCGGTGGGAATATTAGCAACACCAAGTTCAATCTTAAAACCCTGACTTTCTAAAAAGTCAGTTATCTTTTTTGACGCCTTAAATTCTTCAAACCCAAGCTCTGGGTTATCATAAAGATAATCCGAAATATCGCATATATCCTTTTCGTAATTATCTACTGTACCTAAATATTCTTCGTAAAGCATTATTCTTCCCTCCTACCATTTAATTTTATATTAAAAACTATAATTTGTCAATATAAAAATTTTTCACCTATAACTCTAAATTCCTTTTATAGTGAAATAAATACTGTTGAAAATAACCTGAATTATTTTTGAATTTATCAACAAACCATTCGCTGACCTTTTCACGCGATTTTTCCGCACCGTTAAAATCTTGCCTATAAACTTTATCTATCCAAGTATCTACCGGAAAACTATCCGTTCTATTAAACCCAAACAACGAAACGCAATCGGCGACCTTTGGACCTACGCCGTGAATTTTGACAAGTTCTTTTTTTAATTGTGTTGTAGGCAAACTGTTAAACGAATTTATATCAAGCCCGTCTTTAATAGTTTTTGCAAGGCTAAGTATATATTCCGCGCGGTATCCTAAACCTATTTGGCGGTAAAAATCCACGCTTTGCTCTGCCATTTTTTGAGCTAAAGGGAATGCAAAATATTCTTGACCGTTAAAAATCTTCTTTTCACCTAACAGTAAACAAAGTTTTTCAATACTTGCCCTTATCCTTGGAATATTGTTGTTTTGCGAAATCATAAAAGAAAAAAGCATTTCTAACGCGTTTTGTCTTAAAATTCTTATGCCTTTGCCTTTCTCACACGCGTCGCTGAGAATTTGTACACCGCAAGTTTTTGCATCGTTATATATATTTTTGTAATCGCGCGCAAGGTCAAAGAAGTGGTAAAAATACTCTTCATCTGCATCTTCACACTCTATAACGGTGTTGTTTGCTTTAGTAAAAGCGTAAGCACACTTATCCATGGAATATACAAGATAACCATTGCCGTGCGGAGTAAATCTAAAAATTTGACCGCACTCTAAAGTGTCTTTAATATTAAAAAATTCGCTGTTAAAAATGATTTGTTTCATAGATTGATAAATTTCACTTTTCACGCAGTATTGCGCCGTTTATAAACCGTTTAGAAAAAAATAACGGGCTGAGCATACTCAACCCGTATTTTTTACGATTTTTAGTTTTCTTTAGCGTAAACGCTTACCTTCTTGTCGTGTCTACCCATTCTTTCGAACTTAACAACACCGTCGATAAGTGCATACAAAGTATCATCACTACCGATACCTACGTTGTTACCGGGGTGAATTTTAGTTCCACGTTGACGTACGATGATGCCGCCAGCGAGAACGTCTTGACCGTTTACTCTTTTAACGCCAAGTCTTTTAGCGTTACTATCTCTGCCGTTTTTAGTGCTACCGCCACCTTTGTGGTGCGCAAATAATCTAAATAAGAACATCATAATATTTAACCCTCCCTCTTACTTCGCAACGATTTCAAGAATCTTAACTGCGGTGAAAGGTTGTCTGTGGCCTTGTTTCTTCCTTTCATTCTTCTTTGCTTTGTACTTGAAAACAATGATTTTCTTTTCTTTACCTTGTTCAAGAACTTCGCCTACTACCTTAAATGCCTTTGCTTCGTCTGCTACTTTGATGCCGTTTTCATCTGAAACCATCAAAACGTCAAACTCAACTTTGTCGCCTACGTTTGCTGAAAGTTTTTCAAATCTAATAACTTGACCAACTTCTGCTTTGTACTGCTTTGAACCGTTTTCTACGATTGCGTACATTTTTAATACCTCCTGCTAACCAGTCTCGCCGAATATTTTTTATTTGGGGCGTTGCATTTTTGCATACTTATAAAACCCCTTTCGAGCGGCTACTCGAATATTCTATATCATTTGCCCCGTTTTGTCAAACGTTTTAGCATAAAAAATTTACCTTTTCCCAAACTATTTTTACATTATTTATTTAAGGAGAACAAAAATGGAATTTAATGATTACAACAAAAAGGCTATAACTGACGTTTACAAGAATGCGCACATCGCACTTCAAAGCATTTCAGACCTTATTCCCGAAGTTGAGGACGAGGGTATAAAAAACGAACTTCAAGAAGAATACGAGGGGTATGAAAAACTTATAGGTGAAATTTCTTCATTCATGCGTGATAACGGTATTGAACCAAAAGACGTAAACCCCTTAAAAAAGGCTATGCTTTGGAGCAGTATCAAAATGAAAACTATGTTTGACAACAGCAAAAATCAAGTTGCTGAAATGATGATTAACGGTACTGTTATGGGCATTAACGAACTTACCGCTATGAAAAACGAAGGCAGTAATCTTGATGAAAATATTTTGTCTTTCGTGGAAAAATTGCTTGAATTAGAAGAAGATTACGAACAGAGATTAAAGAAGTTTTTATAATATGAACCTGCAAAAATCTTTACAACAAAATACAAACTTTCTTAAGGGTGTGCTCTCCTCTGACGACATCACTTTTTTACCCGTAAAAATTAAAGAAACGGACGCTATTTTAATATTTGCAAACGACTTAATAGATAAAAACAGCGTGGGCGAACTAATATTAAGACCTATGCAAGAATTTACGGGTAAACTTGAAGAACAAGCGCTTTTTCAAGCCTTTCACTCGCCCGAAAAAAAGCGTTTATACACGACCGATGAAGTGGTTACCGACGCGTTGCTTGGCAACGCCATTTTAATTATTGACGGGCTAGACTTGGCTTATTCGTTTGGGCTTAAATTTTTTGAAAAAAGGTCTATAAGCGAACCGCCCACTTCTACCGTAATAAAAGGTCCTAGAGAAGGGTTTGTTGAGTGCTTACCCGTAAACGTTTCACTTATGCGAAGAAGATTAAAAACACCTGACTTAAAGTTTGAATATTTAACGATTGGAAAGTATTCTAAAACCCCTGTTGCGCTGTGTTATATATCGACTATTGCAGACATAAAACTTGTCAAAAACATTAAAGAAAAACTAAAGAAAATTGATATTGACGCCGTGCTTGATTCATCTTACCTTTCTAAACTTTTAGGCGAAAGAAAAACATCACTTTTTAAGCAAGTTGGAAACACCGAAAAGCCCGATATTTTATCTGCAAAGATTTTAGAAGGCAGAGTTGCTATATTTGTAGACGGCTCTCCAATAGCGCTATCAGTACCCTATTTATTAGTAGAAGATTTTCAAAGTGCAAGCGACTATTACAACTCACCTTACAGCGCAACCGCCGCCCGTTTTATAAGAATTTTATCAGTACTTTTTGCGCTGTTTTTACCCGCACTCTACGTTGCGGCTGAACTATTTCATTTACAACTTATCCCCCTATCATTTCTACTAACGATAGTAAACAGTATTAAGGGCATACCCTTATCCCCAAGTTACGAAATGTTTTTTACGCTTATGATTTTTGAGATATTAAACGAGGCAAGCGTAAGAATGCCAAAGTACGTGGGAATGGTAGTATCTATCGTGGGCGGTCTTGTACTTGGTGAAACAGCGGTTACCGCGGGAATAATTTCCGCACCGACGCTTATGATAGTTGCGCTGTCGGGCATATGCTTATACACCGTACCAGAATTAGAACAAACCTTTTCCGTGCTAAGAATTTTATTTTTAATCATTGCGGGTTCTATGGGACTTTACGGAATGTTGCTTGCTATTTCCGCTCTGTTTATCTATCTTATTTCGTTTGAAAGTTTTGGCACGCCGATTACCGCACCCTTTTCCCCGCTTATTAAAGAAGACTTAAAAGATGGTTTTTATAAAGGCTTTCTTCAAGAAATGACCTTTAGACCCAAGTCAATAAAGAACACTAATAACAAACGGCTGGGAAGAAACAATTAACAAGGAGAAACTATGAAACTTGAACTTAAAAGCAGGCAAGTTTGCCTTTTTATAATTGCGTTTTTTCCCGTGGTTAAAATCTTTACTGCGCCAAGCGTTTTATCAAGCTTTGCATCTAACGACTTATGGATAAGCACTATTATTATTCTTGTAATCGATTTTATAGGGCTTTTAGCAATAATTTACGCTTATAAGCATACCAAAAGCGATTTGTTTACCTTGTTAGAAAACACTATGGGCAAACTTGGGGCGCGCGCTGTTTTTATATTATATTTTATTTTCTTTTTTCTAAAAGCAATAGTTCCGATAAACGAACAAAAAGATTACGTGGAATTAACACTTTATACGCTTATGCCCAGCAAGTTATATTTCTTGCCGTTTTTTGCCGTTGCGCTTTATCTTTGCTGTAAAAGGTTACGCATATTAGGACGCGCGTCTGACGTGCTTTTTGGGTTTACCGTTGTGGGTCTTATAGTGTTAATTTCCCTATCAATACCCAACGCTGATTATTTAGCGATTTTACCAATTGGCGTAAATGGGTTTAAGGGCATTATAAAGGCAAGTTATTCGGCACTCAATTGGTTCTGTGATTTGCCTTATTTGCTGTTTTTTATGGGCAATTTTGACCTTAAAAAAGGCGATGGAATTAAAATAATTATTTCCTTTTTAATATCACTAATCATGATAGTGTTTTTTATGATAACTTTTTACTCAGTTTTCACTTCTATAGCTTTTAGGCAAAGGTTTGCGCTTACGGAAATTTCTAAATATACCGCGGTTATAAATAATATAGGTAGGTTTGATTATTTAGGGATAGTGCTAATTTTGGTTTCTAATATTTTTGCCCTATCTCTACCGCTGTTTTTTGCATGTAAAATTTTAGACACAATTTTCAATATTAAGAAAAAATGGATATCGCCGTGCATAGTTATAGGAGCACAACTTTTAATTTTACTTGTTTTTACAAGAAACTTTGCAAGTATTGAAACCTTTATGAAAACTTATTCCAGCGCATTTTTCTTCATAATGGGTAATATTTTACCACTTTTAGTTATTCCACTTGTAAAAAAGGAGAAAAAATATGCGAAAGACATTTAAAGCAAAAATTGCAATGATTTTAGTTGCGATAGCATTTTTGTTCTTTTTTTCTAACGACTTTGGACTTATAGACGTTGAAAAAACTTCAATTATAACAGCAATTGCAATCGATAAAGAAAACGAAGATTATTTAGTAACTGCACAAATTGCCGTGCCAGAGGCAACCGATACTAATAGTGAAAACTTAAAGGCACAACTAACAGGCAAAGGCTCTACCGTAGGAGGCGCTCTAAAAGATTTGGGCGACGTTTCAGGGTGGTTCCCTAAACTTGCATTTTGCAATCTTATACTGATAGGCAACTCGCTAAGTAACACAAACGTAATAGAGGCGCTTGACTACTTTGCAAAAACGCTTAGAGTTCAAGACTCTGCACTTGTTGCACTTACGGAAAAAAGCGCAAAAGAAGTTTTATCATCTTCTACCCCGTTAGATAACATATCTGCATTTGCATTACAAAAAATTATGCTTAAAACTCAAGGGTTTGATAACGACGTGGCCTCAACTGATATTAAAACTTTTTGCGTTGGGCATTATTCAAAAAACAATTCATCTTTTATGCCTTTAATCAAAATGGTGCCATCTGGAGAAGAAGGTGTAAGTAGTAGTCAAAGCGGAACAAAATCACCAAAAACAAGTTCCGGTCAAAATAGTAATAATGAAAAGAACAAGCAGATTTTATATGACGCACGCTCTACCGCGCTGTTTAAAAATGGTCGATTAGTTGGAGAACTTGATTCCGATTTAACACTTACGTTAAATGCTTTAACGGAAAACGTTAAAGGTACTACTATCCCCGTAGACAGCGTTTTAGATAAAAACGGAAAGCATAGCAATTATCTTTTAACAGTAACGGGTAGCAAAAAGAAAATTAAGTTTATAAAAAGCGAAATTCCAACCCTTTCTGTTGCTCTTTCACTATACTGTAAAGTAAGTGACCATGCGGTTGACGGTTCAACGGATTCATTATCGGAGAACAAGCCACTTCCTAAGGAATTAACTGATAAAACGCGTGATATTATGCGTGATAGAATTGATAAATTATTAAAAAAATCTATTGAAACAGGGTGCGATTTTTTGGGTTTAAATGAAAAACTGTACCGCTCAAATTATAAGCAGTACAGTTTATATAAAGATGATTTATTATCCAAAATTAAAGTGCAAATTTCCGTAAATATTGAAGGGCAAAAATAGTTATTCTGTAAATATTTTTTCTGCAATTTCTTTTGCGCTTGCACCCTTTATAACCTTTTCAATTCCGCTAAGCGCACGCTCTACTTCTTCTCTTATATAAGGCACGCCGTTTAATTTATTGTTAAATTCTTCAACACTACCCACAGCAAAGAAATCACCAAAGATTTGCGCGTTATAAATTTTGCCTTTTTCTATATCAAAGTTAAGTGTAAAAATGCCGAAAGGAAACTTATATTCAAACTTATTTTGTGCTTTGGGTGAGCGACCTATATTCCACTCGTAAGTAGAATATTTTTCATTCATAAGTTTATTTATGCACTCTATATCTTTATCAGTAAAAGCGTATTCGATTGCAATTTTTTTAAACTTTTCTTCTAGTCCCTTTTTAAACTCTTCAATAGTGATTTTGTTTTTTAAATGATCACTTACGTTAGTTACCCTTGCCCTTATGCTCTTTATACCTTTGCTTTCAACTTTTAATTTTGATGGATTAAGCGCACGGGTAAGAACTTCCATATCTGAATTAAACAAAATTGTACCATGGTGCATTATTCTACCATTATACACAGTTTGGGCGTTACCTGAAATTTTTTGTCCATCAACAGTTATGTCATTTCTGCCAGAAAATTCTGCTTTTACACCAAGTTCGTTCAAGTATTCGATAACGGGTGCAGTAAACTTTATGTAATTATTTTCATTTTCTTCATAAGGTGCAATTACTGTATAGCACAAATTTCCGCCATCATGATAAACTGCACCACCGCCAGTAAGTCTTCTAACAACCTTTACCCCGTTATTTTCGGTATAAGCAAGGTTAACTTCTTGCAAGGTGTTTTGGTTGATACCAACGATAACTGCCGGATCATTTATCCAAAGATAAAAATAATACCCGTTTGTTTGTTTTAAGAGATACTCTTCACTTGCTAAGTTAAAGTAAGCATTGTGATTGTCATGTGTTAAAAATCTAAATTTCATATTTTAATTATATATCAACTACAGGATTATTGCAAGCAAAACATAAATAAAAAGATTTATTTGCGTCATCCCCTACCAAGTGTTTTTCTATTTTAAATAGAAAAAATTATTTTTCAAAAAAAGCAACACCTATTGCGTTAGGACCAACGTGTGCCCCTATAGTTGCGCCTAATTGATATTTTTGTAAACCACCAATATTGCCTTGCCAAAGCGTAGCGCTATCTCTAATGTATTTTTCCAATAATTCAGTACCTAACCCTGACCATAACGTACCAAGTGGCATTGAAAAATCTATTCCTTTAGATTCTTGAATAAGTTTATTTAATAGGTTGCAACTCTTTTTCGAACCCATTGCTTTTCCCAGCAATTTAACTTCGCCGTTAACAATCCCAACAACAGGTTTTAACGAAAGAAGTTCACCAGCAAATGCAACAGCACTTGAAATTCTACCACCTTTCTTCAAGTACTCAAGTGTCCCAAGCATTGCTATAACTTTTAGTTTATCCTTTTTTTCTTCAAGTTGCGTTACGATTTCTTTTGCTGAAACGCCTTCTTCAATTAAGCGTAAGGCATACAAGCACAATAGACGTTCACCCACAGCGGCGTTTAAACTATCTACAACATGAACACGACCATTAAACTTTTCCGATGCTTGGAGTGCGCTTTGATAAGTTCCTGAAAGTTTTGACGAAATTGTAATTACAATAATTTCATCATCAACGCCAAGGTTGTTTTCGAACGCTTCTTCCCATCTAAATGAATTTATAAGTGCTGTTTTGGGAAAAGAAGTTGACTCAATAAGTTTTTCATAAAATTCATTTGGTAATAAATTTACACCGTCATAATATTCTTCATTATCAATCGTGATAACCATGGGAAGCATTATTATGCCTAATTTTTCCGATTCTTGTTTACTAATATCCGCAGCAGAATCTACCATAAGTTTTATCATATCATTATCCTCTCTTTATATTTTTCAAATTTTAATCTTTATAATTTAAACAGATTTCTTCAAGATTTTTGCAAATCAAAGATAGACTTTCATAAAAAATTTTTCTATTTTCCTCCGTAAGCCCTTTACTTGCATTAAATAATACTTTATCTATTTTTTTTGTAATATTTTCGCCAACTTGAATTCCTTTTTCTGTTAGGACAAAAGTGCTTTGGTATCTCTTTGCAACCATAGAAGGGCAATATATATACCCTTCACTTTCCAAAAATTTAATCGTACGCGATATGTTTGCTTTATCTTCCCCACACATATCACAAATTTCTTTTGCTGTAAGCGACTTTACTTTATACAGATAATACAAACACGAAACGTGTGAACTTTTTAGATTAAATTCCTGCATTTCTTCGCTTTTAATTTTATGAATATATCTGCTAGCATTTGCCACTAACACTGTAAATAACTCAAATCTCTCCATCTTTCACCTACTTGTTGTAATTACAACATCTAAAGTATAATATTAATTTGTTTTAATGTCAAATAAATTGACTATAATTTTCAATCAAATAAAAATAAACATATAATTTCAATTAGCATAAAAAAAGAACTTGGACAATATATCCAAGTTCTTTTTTCTTTTGATTGTATTAACGTGCAATTCCCTACAAATTTTTAATATTAAAAACTCATAAGAAACATACCTTTACAAACCTTTTTTGTTAAATCAGTATTCAATAAAGCGTTGAAAACCTTTAAATTAAACACCTTTCTTTGCCTTACGCAAGAATTCTGCATCAGAAGTATTGATGGTTGAAACGTGACCCTTAAGGGGCATAATCTTGTCGTTGATGTAATCGATAATCCAATTTTCTTGCGGGAAGAATTCTGCATCAAATTCAAACGGAGGAGTAATCCAGTTTTGAGCACCACAAACAACTGCAGGTGCATCGAGATAATCGAAGCAAAGTTCTGAGATGTTTCTTGCAAAGTCGTTAAGGATTGAACCTCTGGTGCAAGCATCAGATGCAAGGATAATTCTACCAGTCTTCTTAACTGATTCAACAACCTTTTCGTAGTTGAACGGAACGATTGAACGAGCGTCGATAACTTCTGCTTCTACGCCGTATTTTTCAGAAAGAACCTTAGCAGCTTCCATAGCCTTGTAAAGTGTTGCGCCGATGGTAAGAATAGTAATATCGCTACCAACTCTCTTGATATCGGGTTCACCGATCGGGATTTCATAGTAACCTTCGGGTACGCCTTCTTTTCTGAATTCTTCACCCTTATCGTAAATTCTTTGACTTTCAAAGAAGATTACAGGGTCAGTACCGTTAAGTGCTGAGTTCATAAGACCCTTAGCATCGTAAGGAGTTACAGGGAAGCAAACCTTAAGTCCAGGAACGTGTGCAGGAAGTGCTACCCAGTCTTGTGAGTGTTGTGCACCGTACTTAGAACCAACTGATACACGGAGTACTACGGGCATCTTTAAGATACCAGAACTCATTGCTTGCCATTTTGCGAGTTGGTTGAAGATTTCATCACCTGCTCTACCCATAAAGTCAGCATACATAAGTTCTACGATAACTCTACCACCGCAAAGGCCGTAACCTACTGCTGATGATACGATTGCTGCTTCAGAAATGGGAGAGTTGAAAAGTCTGTGGTAAGGAAGCGCTTCGGTAAGTCCTTTATAAACTGCGAATGCACCGCCCCAATCACGAACGTCTTCACCATAAGAAGTAAGGGTGGTATCTTTATAATATCTATCGATGATTGCTTCGAACAAGCCGTCACGGATATTAAATCTCTTCATGTTAGAAACGAGTTGACCCTTTTCGTCGAATGCATAACGTTGTTTACCAGCGATTTGTTTAACTCTGGGGTTTTCTTCCATAGGAATTTTAACGTCTTTACCGATTTCAACCTTTCTATCACTCATGCTTTCAACTGCACCGTTAGAGAACATAAGATCTTCAACGTAGTAAGGATCTTTCTTGAAGTCAAGATAGGGTGATTCAACGGGATCAGCAGCAAGTTTGCAGAGTTTGAGCATTCTTTCTTTGATAGATGCAACGATATCGTCAAACTTACCGTCTCTTTCAATCTTAGCATCAACAAGCGCTTTTCTGTAAGTGATCATAGGATCGTATTGCTTCCAGTTTTCTACTTCTTCGATAGTTCTGTAACTCATGCTGTCTGACGGAGAGTGTCCACCGTAACGATAAGTTACAACGTCGAGCATTGCAGGACCGTTGCCGTCTACTAAGATCTTCTTCTTTCTCTTCATTGCGTCGATAACTGCAAGAGGATTGAAACCGTCAACACGTTCAGCATAAAGTTGAGTGGGAGAAATACCTGCGCCAAGACGAGCGAGGAAGTCGTAAGCCATAGTTTCGCCTCTGGTTTGACCGCCCATGCCGTAACCATTGTTGAAGAAGTTGAATAAAATAGGAAGTCCACCCTTCTTTTCCCAAAGTTGACGGAGTTGGTCCATAGATGCGAAGTTCATTGATTCGTAAACAACACCACAACCAACAGCGCCGTCACCTACGTTAGAGATAACGATACCGGGTTTGTCATTTACTTTCTTATAAAGTGCTGCACCGAGTGCTACGGGAGCTGCGCCACCAACGATTGCGTTGTTGGGGTAAATACCAAACGGTAAGAAGAATACGTGCATTGAACCGCCCATACCACGGTGGAAACCAGTACGACGAGCAAAGATTTCACTCATGAAACCATAGAGAAGGAAGTCAACAGCAAGGTCCTTAACGTCGCCAGTCTTGTTGAGTTTTTCAACGGGAGCGAGAGTTTCACCACCCATGAAGTCCTTCATGATTTGATAAAGTTTGTCTTCAGGAAGTTTGTTGATTGATGCAAGACCACGAGCCAAAACTTCGCTGTGTGAACGGTGTGAACCAAAGGTCATATCGTCCATGTCAAGGATATATGCTTGACCAACTGCTGCTGCTTCTTGTCCCATTGAAAGGTGAGCAGGACCAGGATATGAGTGCTTAAAGCCTTGGTATTCGCCTTTGATCTTGATTTCGTTGATCATGCTTTCGAATTCACGAAGCATTGCGATGTCATTGAAGATACGAACGAAGTCTGCTTTCTTGAAGTTCTTCTTTTCGTCTTCAATCGTCTTGTTGTAAACGTTTACGGGGATATCCGTAAATTGGATTTTGCCAGGTGCTCTGACAAAAGTAGGGTCGATAACTAAATTCTTAGGCATCTTTTTATCTCCTTATTATTATTTACTAAATTATATACTGAAAATCGCTTCTCTAACGATTTCACATACGGTGGGATGCGGGAACACGAGTTTTTTGATATTTTCGATATCTACTTCCAAATCAATCATTGCTGATACTGCAACGATGTATTCACCTGAGTATGAACCGATTACGTGTGCACCGATTAAAGTGTTGGTCTTTTTATTGATAACGAGTTTGCAAATACCGTTAAGATCGGTATTTTCTGCAATGTATCTGCCAGAATAAGTGAGCGGAATTGATACACACTTAACGTCAAGACCCTTTTGTTTTGCGCTTTCTTCAGTTTCACCTACTGAACCAACTTCAGGATTGGTGTAGATAACTGAAGGAATTACGTTATAACGCATTCTGTCTTTTTTACCTAAAATAGTGTTAACTGCAACTTCTGCTTCTCTATAAGCGGTGTGCGCAAGCATAATTTTACCGTTAACGTCACCAACAGCGTATACGTTTGCAACGTTAGTTCTCATTTGGTCATCAGTTACGATTGCACCGCGTTCTAAGTTAACGCCGATATTTTCTAAGCCGATACCTTGGGTAACTGCACGGCGACCGATTGAGCAAAGTACTTTATCTGCTGCAACCTTTTCAGTCTTGCCGTCCTTTTCATAGATAACGCCGTCCTTTTCAACACCGGTAACTTTTGCACCGAGTTTGAATTCAACGCCTTTCTTTTCCAAGGTCTTTTGTAAAATTGCTGAAATTTCGTTTTCGGTAGGACCAGCAATCTTATTAAGCATTTCTACAACGGTAACTTTGCTACCTACTGAAGAAAAATAACTTGCCATTTCCAAACCGATAACACCGCCGCCGATAACAACAAGTTTTTCAGGGATTTCAGTTAAATCTAACACTTCCCTATTAGTCATTACAACGCCAGTTTCAAGATTTTCTCTTAAGCCTGGAATCGGGGGAACTACGGGCATAGAACCAGTTGCAATGATAAGGCGCTTAGCGATGAACTTTTCATCACCAGACTTGATAACGATACCTTCATCAGTCTTGCCTTCAATAACGGCTTCAGCCTTTTTCATAATAACTTTGTTTCTTTTGAGTTGACCTTCAACACCACTAACGAGCATTTTTACAACGCCGTTCTTTCTTTCAACAACAAATTTTTGGTCAATAGCAGTTTTGCCTTCAACCTTAACGCCATACTTTTCAGCATGGTTAGCATAGTCGAAAACTTTTGCAGAGTTTAAGAAAGTTTTGCTGGGAACGCAACCTTCGTTAAGGCAAACGCCACCAAACGCTCTCTTTTCAAATACCATCGTCTTTAAACCAGCATGACCTGCGCGTTCTGCTGCAAGGTAACCACCAGGGCCGCCGCCGATTACGATTAAATCTAAAATTTCCATAATGTACTCCTAAATATTTTTAAGATTTATTTTACGTTTTAATACTATTTTTATTTAAGGACGTAGATACAAGTCAGGCGTGCAAACCAAGCATTTTACGCAGGGCGCGTACTAGCCGTACGTAACCAAGTAAAAGCACAAGGTTTGCGCGCATCACGAAGTATATACGTTCTTAAATTGAGTCAGCCATAAGGTTAACACTAAAGTTTTCCAAGAATTCTTTAAGTTCTTTCAAGAATCTTGATGCGGGAGCACCGTCGAGTGCGCGGTGGTCGTATGAGAGTGAAAGAGCCATTGCGGTATAAGGAATAATTTCGCCTTCTTTACCGAGTTTAATTCTGGTTTCTAAAGTGTTTACACCAAGGATACCGGTTTGCGGGGGGTTAACTACGGGAGTGAAGCTTTCAATACCCATGTTACCTACGTTACTGATAGTGAAACTACCACCGGTTAAGAATTCAGGTGCAAGTTTGCCGTCGATAGCGTCTTGAGAAAGTTTCTTAGACTTAACAGCGATTTCAGAAAGGCTCATAGTGTCCGCACCAAAAAGTGTGGGAACGAGTAAGCCTCTGGGAGTATCAGTAGCAATACCCATATTTACGTGTTCGAAATAACGCATGGTGTCGCCATTGATAAGGTGTGCGTTAAGATCTCTATGGTTCTTAAGAACTCTTGATACAGCGTAAATGATGATGTGGTTGATAGTGATGGGCGGAAGTTTTAATACTTCTGCATTTTCTTTCAAGAACTTTCTGAAGTTCATGATGTTGGTGCAATCGAAAGAAATGGTGTGAGTAAGTTGTGCCATTGTTGAAAGTGACATAACCATGTTCTTTGCGATAACTTTTCTAATATTAGACATCTTTTCATCTTTATAAGCTTTAAGATCGTCAGATGTTTTTTGTGCAACAGGAGCTGTTGCAGGTGCTTCAGCCTTAGCGGGTGCAGGTGCGGGTGCAACTTCTGCCTTGGGTGCAACTGATGCACTGCGAACGTCTTGTTCGATAATTCTGCCGTTAGGACCTGTGCCAACTGCGGTTGCTAAGTCAACGCCGAGTTTGTTTGCAAGGTTCTTTGCTCTGGGAGATGCAAAAATTCTACCGTCAGCATTTTGTGCGGGAGCTGCTGCAACTTGTGCAGGAGCGGCTGCGGGTGCTTGAGCGGGTGCTGCTACAACTTCTTGAGCAGCTGCTACGGGTGCGCCACCAGGTGCTAAGGGTGCGGGATCGTCACCGTGTTCACCTACTGCACATACGTTTGAAAGTACGGGAACTTCATCGCCTGCTTCACAGAAAAGAGCGAGAACTTCACCTTCGATTTCTGCTTGGAAATCGAAAGAAGATTTATCGGTTTCGTAAGAGAACATAACGTCGCCAACTTTAACCTTGTCCCCTACCTTAACTTTCCATTCGGTAAGGATGCAACTTTCAACGGTGATACCAGCCTTAGGCATAGTAATGGGTTTTGCATTAGTGGTTGCGGCTACGGGTGCTGCTGCAGGTGCTGCGGGAGCAGCTGCGGGTGCGGGTGCTGCAACTTCTGCTACTGCAGGAGCGGCTGCGCCTTCGGGTGCAAAAGCAGAAATATCTTCGCCTTTAGCGCCAACTACTGCAATGTTGGTAAGTACGGGAACTTCATCGCCTGCTTCACAGAAAAGCGCAAGAACTTCACCTTCAACTTCTGATTCGAGATCGAAAGAAGACTTATCCGTTTCATAAGAGCAAAGGATATCGCCAACTTTAACGGTGTCGCCAACCTTTACTTTCCATTCGGTAAGAATACAACTTTCTACCGTTATGCCTGCTTTGGGCATCAATACGGGTTTTGCCATAAATTTTTTCTCCTTTATATGACTTTTATTTTTTTATAAATTTATTTTAACAGTAAAACTGTTATTAACTGATTAGATTTAAGTGTTTAACGCAAGCAAGACGCTCAACAATGCCCTGAAGGCAATAGCACGCATATTGTCAAAGGGCTTTTGAGAGTATTGCGCTGTGGAAAACGCTTAAATTAGATTTTCTTTGCGTTTTCAAGCAAGTACTTTTCCGCTTCAACAGACCAAATACCGTTGTTCTTTTTGCAAATTCTATCAAGTTCTGCAAAGAAAGGATCGGTTTTACCGAGTTCAGCAAAATCAACGATTGCAGTCATAGGCATTGAAACTTGAGTGTAAACGAGTTTCTTTGCGCCTTTGATATTGGGAAGATTAAGAGTTGTGTCTATCGCGCTGTCAAGACCACCTACGTGTGAAATCATGATTGCGGGATCAATTCTACCTTCTCCAGAGAGTTTAAGTGCTTCAATAAGGTCATCAGTATTACCACCTGAAGTACCGGTTATTCTGTGGAAAGAATAGTGCACGTGGTAGAAGTTGATATTTGCGTTAAAATCAACCTTGGTAGGACCAGCAAAGAAGTTTAAGCAACCGAATTCGCCCAAAATCTTATCCGCTTGTTCTACGAGTGCGGGAACAGGTGCGTATACGAAAACGTCATCAAAACCCTTACCCCCGTTTAATGATTTCATATATTCAACGGGATCTTCTACGGTTGCGGTGTTTACGTAAACGAGTTTAACGCCGTTTTTTGCAGCGTCTTCAACGGTTAAAAGGGTTGCCGCTCTATCAAGCCTTGCTTGGTCGATATCGGTTACCACCATAAGTGAAGGCTTTCTATCACAATGGATACCGTAATCAACTGCGCCTAAACCCATAGGACCAACGCCTGCTAAAATTGCAACGGCACCGCCCTCTTTAATACCCATTTCATGTGAGTGGGTTTCATAAACGTTGTGATAGTTTTCATGATAGCCCGCAATAATGCAAGACATAGGTTCAGCAAGTGATGCCTTAAAGTAACCGTCACCATCAAAAGGAATAACACAACCAACTTCAATTGCTTCGTTAGGAAGAATTACGTAAGTTGCGTCCCCCCCAACGTTCTGGAAGGAATAGCCGATTGCTTTGAAGGGGTTTTCTTTTAAGTTAAGCGCGGGTTGAACGCCAAACTTCATACCTTCTTTGAATTGACCTTGCCATTTTGCACCTACCTTTACGATATCACCACTAAATTCATGACCGATTATAATCGGGTTTTTATCAATATCATTAGGAACTCTTTTATGATTAGCACCTTGAATTGCAGCCTTGTAGCTTGACATACAAATACTATCAGAAACAACGCGCGCTAAAATTTCATCTTCTTTAATTTCAGGGAGTTCATATTCTTCAAGTCTTAAATCACTTTCGCCATAAAGTCTAACTGCTTTTGTTTTCATTTTTATCTCCTAATTTTTGGTATAAATATTATATCATATATATAATGTTTTGTAACCACTTGAAAATAAGTTGCAAAAAGATAATTTTTATGATAAAATATGAACATAACTGAACACAAATGAACAACTTTTGTGTAAAAACTTGCTAAAAAGGGGTAAAAATATGCTCACAATTGAACGCCAAGAAGAAATTTTGGACATTTTGAACAAAAATAAATCCGCAACGGTAGAAGAACTTGCGGCAGAACTTTTCGTTTCGGGCGCAACTATTAGAAGAGATTTGCGCAGTATGGAAAAGCAAGGTTTAATTAAACGCTCACACGGGGGCGCTATGCCCTTTAAGTCAAGCGCAGAAGAAACTGCGTTTGCTATTAGAGAACAAGAAAACCAAAAAGCTAAAAGAACCATTGCTAACCTTGCGGTTAAACTTATTAAAAACGGCGATTCCGTTTTTTTAGATTCAAGTTCAACCGTTGGGCTAACAATTCCTATGCTAAACAACTTTAACTTTCTTTCGGTAACTACCACAGGACTTAGAAACGCGCTACTTCTTTCACAAACTAACAACGTGAAAATTTATATTGCTGGCGGACAAATTCAAAACCACTCTAACTCTATAATAGGTTCAGACACCATGGATTATATTTCAAGAATACACGCCGATATCACCCTTATTTCCTGCTCTGGCTTAGATTTAGAAAACGGGTTTACCGACGCAAGCATTGAGCAAGCCAAGTTAAAACAGCAAATGAGAAAAAACTCTACTAAAGTCGCCATGCTTGTTGATAGTACCAAGTTTAACAAAACTTTTCTATGCACGGACTTTCATTTCAACGATATTGATTATCTTATTACAGAAAAGACCCCACCTATCGAATACGTGGAAAAAATTGCAGATACAAAATGCAAGATAATTACCCCTGAAAATACTAATTTTTAATAGTTTAAAAAAAGAAAAACGCTTGGCTTTTTGCCAAGCGTTTTTTAGTTTATTAGTCGCTTATTTAATAGTTGTTTTCTAATCTTTTAGCACTTATTATACCACACATAAACCATGTTAAATTGCATAGTAATTTACTTGCTTTATATGTTTTATCAACTATTGAATGCACCCGACCTTACCCCGTACATATAAACTATACTTTGATAGTAATCTTCCAAGTATATTGCAGCCTTTTTATCAGCGGTAATCATTTGATAAGCATTTAAGGCGTTTAGGGTGTCGTAATAACCGCACACGCAGTCAATAACGTCTTGATAATACCCCATTTCAATTAATTGATCTTTAGTGTATTCACCAGAATTTACTTCCATATACTTAATTCTAAGTGATGCATTCACCTTTAAAATGTCGTTATCATAACGCTGAAGTTTTTCTTCAATAGCGTTGTTATACTTAAAAACTTCTTCCTCTTTTTTCTTTTCTTCTTCTTGAAGTTCTAACAACTTTGCATCCAACTCTTTGTTATGCACAACACTATAATAACTTGTTATGGTGTTTAGTTTAGAAGTGCACTCTTCAATTTGAGCCTCGTACAGTTCAAGTTTACTGTTTAAGTCATCCATAATTTCAGTAACTTTTGCTATCTTTTCATTTTCTAAATACGCAACTTTATCAAAATAAATACTTGAATTTTCCAATCCTGAATTAAGTGTTTGGCGAGAAAGTTTTTCTATGCTTTGCTCATACATATCCGTAACTTTTGCAATACTTTTATCCGCATTTTCTTCCGCCACTACCTTTTGATTGTTCAACTGTTCTATTTTAGAAGTAAGTTCTGCTTTTTTCATGAAAATTTCACGCTCGTGCTCGGCGCAAAGTTTAGTATACGCTATCCCACTTAATTCATCAACATCAAGCGAAGTATAGGTCATTTTCTCTAACTCAAGCGGTTTTAACATCAAATCGTCATAACTTGGTCTGCGTATTCTATAATAGTAAAATAAATCGTTCAAAATCTCATACATTTCACTTTGGGTTTTAGGTAAATTAAATTGCATATTACTCTCCTTTTAATCTATATTCAAGCGTTAAATCATACAAATTACTTCTTGCTAAAGTAACTATTTCTACGGTAAATACTTTAGAAATTAGGTTCAACACAAGCGAATTATAGCCCGCTTTTAAGGGGTAAGTTTTTACACCAAAATCCCCCGTTATCTTTAGCGACGCTTGTCCGCTTATATTCACCCCTACACCGCTTAGCGTTTTATAATCACAATCATCAAAGTCAATAGGCTTAAAAACAAGGTTTCGTTCGTTTTTACAGTAAACTTTATCTGATATAGTATAAATTAAGCCGTCTTGAACGACCATGTCCCCCCAAGCAAAACCGTCGTCTTTTAAAGAAAAAAGTGTTTGGGCATCGGAAGAAAAGTCGTAAACAAACACAAACTTTCCCTTTTCCGCTATGGTTATAGGATAATAATATTTACCGTTTTCAAATTTAGCAATACCCGCGTTAGTATAAGTTATACCATCTAAAACGCTGTCTTTTTCCACCAAGTTATCCCCTACTAATTTAGTAAGTTTACCATTGTTTATAAACACACAAACGCCGTTTTCAAACGAAAAAGTTCTGTCCACAGCATTAACACAACCATAGTTCATTTTTTGTATTTTATAATTCTCTTTTTCTTTTTCGAAAACTATTTTATAAACCGCCTTTTCACAAACGACTATCACATAATTTTCGCACGGACAAAAGCCTAAAACCTTGCCAGAAGTTTCATCAAGCCAAATCTGTGCACCTATTTTGAAGTTAGAACTTAAAGTTTTCATGTTGTAGAGTTCTGTGATATAAATATTGTTATAATCTGCTATAAAATATCTTCCGTTATAATAAGTTATACAGTTAGAAACAGGAAAATCATCAAACCCAGCATTTCCGTTAAGGCTAAACACACCGTCGTCTTTGGCAACTATAATATCGCTTTCACTATTTACGGTTATGCTAAGCATACTTGCGTCGATATTATAAACTTCACAGATATATTCACATCTATTAGTTTTACTTTCATAAAGCATGCCGTCTTCACAAAGACAAAAAATTCTATTCTCCACCTTATACATTTTTACTATTTGACTTTCCGTGGGTGCTTTATAGTTGGTTTTTTTCAAGCCACAACCATCTAAAACACAATCTTTTTTAACAACCATATTTTGCGGAATAAGCGTTTCTCTTAAAAAATTATTTACGCGATAATTTCTGCACTTTATAGGCACGCTCTTTATTCTTTTAATCATACGAAACTCCTATTTTTGATGGTGGAGTTTTTTATTTTTCGCTTTGCTGAAATAGAGTCCACGTAACGCTCGTGCCACATAACAGCCTCATCAAAACTTCCGCGACTAATTGCATACTCTGCCGAAAGACCGTAAGATAGTGTTGCGGTTGAAACGTCTTCTTCCCTATAACCTATTTCATCTTCTAAAGAATAGTTTGGGGGATTAAACTCGTACTCGACCGTAACCGTATTTTCATTAACAAGCATATATTCGGGGGTGTGTTTATAATAAATCTTATCCCCATTGTCGTTATATACCGCTAAAACTCTAATGCAACGCTCACTAAGGTCGGCATATTTAATTTTTTTATCGGTCGCGGTAACCCTTTCGCACTTGACCATGGGGATAAAAGTGCCAGCGAGTTCGCCTATAACTAAATTTGCAAGCGCAGTCATAATATTTACCGCACTTAAAGCGTCTTCACTTGGCGAAACGTTTTTGCCGTTAAGATAGTCTAAAACGTCTTCTCTACCAGCCATTGCACAGGTTGCTTTTAATATGTCTTTTACTGTCATTTTTTTCTCCTTATAAAAGTTCAGCCGAGCAAATTTGCTCGGCTGAAAAAAGTTTAAAGTATTAGAGTTCGGTAATGCCGAAAAGTGCTGCTTGACCACACGGGCGTGCACAAATAAGTTCTGCGTATTTAACCAAAGTTGCGGTATATACGGGTTTGCCAGGAACTTGTTTCAACACCTTGCCGTCGTCATCAGTAAGCCATTGCCAATCGCAAAGTTGATGCAAAGTAAAGTCGTTGGTATTCAAGAAATACATAGTTCCTTTAGGACAGAATCTATCCGCTACGATAGGAATTCCATTGTAACTAATGGTTTTATAACCACCTTGAAGTTCCATAGTAGTAGCTCTGAAATTGTTATCCGCAAGAATTCTTTGTAAAGCGCGTCTTACACCCCAAGAACATACTATAAGGTTGGTTTGGTCGCCAGTTGATTCTTCAACTTTATCTAAAACAAGTTGAATTTTTTCCGTAGAAAGGTTACCAGTTTCTTCTTCTACGTAAGGCATGAGCCAAGAGTTTTCATATCTATTTAAGCCGTACAATTTGTCGTTACTAAGGTCAAAAATTTCTTTCAAACCGGTAATTTCATTGCCGTAAGCACCGTGAACACACAAATAACTACCTTCAGGTACTTCAGCATCTACTGCATCACCTGAAATGTAAACGGCTAATTCTTTTCTGTCTATAGACTTAATGGTTCTTTTACTTAATTCGCTGATGATTTTGCCGTCAGGTTGTCTAACGTCGATAACCATACCTTCAAATACAGCAGAAGTATCGTCAAGAATAAAATAGTCACCGTCAAAACCTGCAATGGTTGCAACGTAGCCGTTACCGTCACCAAAGAGCATTCTTGAAAAGTTGATTTTGCTTGACTTGATAAGTCCGTCCATTTCCGCGTTCAAAAGATTTACAAACGCGCCAGAGTTGTTTTCAGACGCTCTAATAGCCTTGTCTGAAATTTCAATTACGCCGTAAAGATTTTTTAAGGTTGAAACGATTTGTGCGTAATTATTGCCTTTTGCTTCGGGAAGAACACCGTCTTCAGTACCTGCACCGATACCACCGTTAATACCGTAAATAGAAAGTTTTCTAACTTCTTTACCATATACGTCGTTAGTACTCTTTTCAATCGCTGAAAAGAAAGGACTTAAGTTGTCGTTGAGTTGTTCGCTAATTGCGTCGAGATAATAAGATTTTAACGCTTTATCCGCGTTAGTTAAAGTTACTGCCATTTTTTCTCCTTTTATTTATCTAAAAATTGTTTAGCAAGCATTCCTGCTTGTGAAATGGTTTTGGGGCGTGATGCGGGCGTTTTTACACCTACGCCTACCCCGTCTAAAAGAACTGCCTTTTGCTTTTTGTTCATTACACCTTGCAAATACTCTTTCAAAATATCTTGTTTTTCATCTTCCGTAATACTTGCTTTTTGGTTTTCTAAACCGCTTTCTTTAATCGGGGAATTTTCCTTATCGACTAAGTCGAGCGCGCTTTCCAATTCTTTAATCTTCTGACAGCGTTTGGTAA
>JAZLCJ010000013.1:0-88372 GCA_045614185.1 Christensenellaceae bacterium
TCAACTTCTTCGCAACGGAAATATACCCGTTTCTATCCAACTTCCCGCCATAAATATCGGTGTTATCCGCTTCGATACCAAATACGTCTTTAGCATCTTCTTCGTTAGCGATGCAGTAATCAATATAATTACAGAGTTCGCCCATTACCTTGCCTGCTTTTTCTTTTGACCAAAGTTTCTTACGGAAGTTAAGGTCGCAAGAAACTGTAATGCCACGCTTCTTTGCTTCTTTTAATGCATCAACACAAATTTCAGCAACTTCATCAGAAAGAGCGGGTGTAATACCAGTAAAGTGGAACCAATTTACACCTTCAAAAATCTTAGCCCAATCGAAATCTTCTTTTTTAGCGGTTGCAATAGAACTGTTTGCTCTATCGTAAATAACCTTACTGGGACGTTGGCTGGCACCCTTTTCACAGTAATAAATACCAACTCTATCACCACCACGAACAACCAAAGAAGTATCAACGCCGAATTTTCTCAATGAGTTAACAGCTGCTTGACCAATTTCATGGTCGGGAAGTTTAGAAACAAATGCAACGTCTACACCATAATTAGCAAGGCTAACTGCAACGTTTGCTTCAGCGCCACCGAAAGTTGCTTCGTACTTATCACTTTGTACAAATCTCAAATAATTTTCGGGAGCAAGTCTTAACATCAATTCACCAAAAGTTACTGCTTTCATAATTTTTTAATAATCTCCTTACAATTTTCAACGATGTCGCCTTTCATCATGAAACTTCCGCCGACAGCGTAAACTTTTTCAAATGCCAAAAATTCATCCAAGTTAGTTAAGTCTACCCCACCAGTAGGAATAAACTTAATTTGGGGGAACGGTGCTGAAAGTGCTTTTAATGCCTTCAAACCACCATATACGTTAGCCGGGAAGAACTTAACGATAGTAATTCCAAGTTCAATTGCTTGCATAATTTCAGTAGGAGTTACGCAACCAGGATAATAAGGAATACCAAGTTCTTTTGCATAAACTGCAACTTCTGCTGAAAGACCAGGAGAAACTAAGAACTTTGAACCAGCCTCCACTGCCTTTTTAGCCTGTTCTAAATTAATAACAGTACCAGCACCGATATTCATATCGGGAAATTCTTTAACGCCAAGCGCAATTGCTTCTGCAGCGCAAGCCGTTCTGAAAGTGATTTCCGCACAATTAACGCCACCGTCACGGAGTGCTTTAAGAGTGGGAATAGCGTCGTTAATGTCTTTAATTACGACAACCGGAATTACTCTGTCCATAATACCACCTTTTATAATTATTTATTGATTTATCGCTTAACGCGAAATTAAACTATTGTGATTTTAACACAAAAAATATAATTAGTCAATAATAAAATAAATATTTACAAGCACAATTTTACTGATTATTTCTATGTTTTAGGATTATTCTAATAATTAAAATGCATTATGTGTAACATAAACACAGTATATTTACCCAGTAATCACATAATAATCAACCTGTTTTAAACCATTAAAACACAACCACGTCAAACCTTCAAATTCTTAATAATTGATAAACGCTTTGTTCCCTAAATCAAAAACACCAGCCTTAAGACACCCAAAAAATAAAGTGAAACAATAAACATTTTAAGATTTTTTTTGACATTTTCCCCTATGATATTTCTTGACTAATCTTTTAGATTAGTATATAATTTATGCTGTTGACTTAAAAACAAAAGAAAGTATTTTATACGGAGGCATAAATTTATTTATGGATATCAAGAGAATTGAGAAAAAATGGCAAGCCATATGGGAAAAAGAAAAGTTAGGCGTTTTCAACTCTAAAAACACTGACAAAAAGTATTATTGCTTGGAAATGTTCTCATACCCTTCTGCTGCAAAATTACACCTTGGCCACTGGTATAACTATGGTCCCACGGATAGTTTTGTAAGATATAAGAAAATGAAAGGCTTTGAAGTTTTCCAACCTATGGGCTTTGACGCTTTCGGTTTACCAGCGGAAAACTACGCTATCAAAACGGGTATCCACCCCAAAGATTCAACTGATAAAAACATTGCAAACATGGAACAAACCCTTAAAGAAATGGGTGCAATGTTCGATTGGACTGCAGAAATTAAAACTTGTAATGAAGATTATTACAAGTGGACACAATGGCTTTTCTTAAAGTTATATGAAAAAGGACTTGCATACCGTAAGGAAGCACCCGTTAACTGGTGCCCCAGTTGCAAAACTGTTCTTGCAAACGAACAAGTAACCAACGGTGTTTGCGAAAGATGTAATAGCGTTGTAGTTAAAAAGGATTTAACTCAATGGTTCTTCAAAATTACTGACTATGCAGAAGAATTATTACAAGGCTTAAACACTATTGATTGGCCTGAAAAAACCAAACTCATGCAAAAGAATTGGATTGGCAAATCTACTGGTGGCGAAATTGAATTTACCGCAGAAAGTGGCGATAAGTTCAAGGTGTTTACTACCCGTGCCGATACCCTTTTCGGTGTTTCTTACGTAGTGCTCGCACCTGAACACCCCTTAGTTAAGAAACTCACTTCTAAAAAACAACAAAAAGCAGTTGATGAATATATTTTAGAAACTTCAAAAACCAACGAAATAGATAGACTTTCTACCACAAGAGAAAAAACTGGCGTTTATATTGGGCACAACGCCATCAACCCCATCAACGGCAAAATCGTTCCGATTTATGCTGCAGATTACGTGTTGTATTCTTACGGTACAGGCGCGGTTATGGGCGTTCCCTCTCACGATGAAAGGGATTTTGCTTTTGCTAAAAAATACGACTTACCTATCACCCGCGTAATCAAGGGCGTTGGCAACGTTAACGATGAACTTCCCTTCATTGAAGACGGTATGCTTGTTAATAGCCCTGGATTTGACGGTATGACAAGCGAAGAAGCAAGAAAAGCAATTGTAAACAAACTTGTAAAAGAAGAAAAAGCTGAACACAAAACCAACTATAGACTTCGTGACTGGTTGGTATCACGTCAGCGTTATTGGGGCGCACCTATCCCCGTTATCCACTGCGATAAGTGTGGCGTAGTTCCCGTTCCATATAGTGATCTTCCCGTTAAGCTTCCCTATGACGTTGAATTTGCACCCGACGGCGAATCACCCCTTGCTAAACACCAAGGCTTTATGAACGTTAAGTGCCCAGTTTGCGGTGGCGACGCTCATAGAGATCCCGACACTTTAGATACTTTCGTTTGCTCAAGTTGGTATTATTTAAGATACCCCGATGCAGACAATTCTAAAGAACCGTTCAGTCCTGAAACAATCAATAAAATGCTCCCCGTAGACAAATATGTTGGTGGTGCTGAACACGCTTGCATGCACTTACTTTACGCTCGTTTTATCACTAAGGCTCTCCGTGATATGGGTTACCTTAACTTTGATGAACCGTTTAAGTCACTCGTTCACCAAGGTATCATTTTAGGACCTGATGGAATGCGTATGAGTAAATCAAAAGGCAACATTATCGCCCCCGACCCCTACGTAGAAGAATACGGCTCTGACGTTCTCCGCCTTTACCTTATGTTCGGTTTCTCATACACCGAAGGTGGTCCTTGGAGTGATGACGGTATTAAGGCTATCACAAAATTCCTTGATAGAATTGAAAGACTTGCAGACAAAATCAACGCTACACCCTCTTCAAAAAACAACGTTATTGAAAAGGCAGAAAAAGACCTTCTTTACGCTGCAAACTATGCAATTAAGTGCGTTGATAAAGACATGGAAGTATTCTCATTCAACACCGCTGTTGCTCGTTTAATGGAACTTCTTAATGCACTTACCAAATATGACGGTTTAGAAGGAAAAAAGAACGTAACAGTATTTAAGAATTCATTCAAGATTTTAATTCAACTCCTTGCACCTTGTGCACCCCACTTCGCTGAAGAAATTTGGGAAAGTTTAGGTGGCAAAGGCTCTATCTTTAACACTAAGTACCCCGAATGTGATGAAAGCGCACTCGTTCTTGACGAAGTTGAAGTTGCCGTTCAAATCAACAGCAAAATGCGTACTAAAATCATGTTACCCAGCCAAGTTACTGAAGACCAAGTTAAAGAAATCATCTACAAAGATGAAAAACTTAGTGCAGAACTTGAAGGTAAACAAATCAAAAAACTCATCATTGTTCCCAAGAGACTTGTTAATATTATCATTTAATCATTAAATCATAAGGCATAGAATGAAGAAACAAAGCGCAACAAACAAAATACCTAAAAGATTAAGTCCTTCGATTTCCGAAGGACTTAACGACGTGCAGGTAAATACGAGAATTGAATGCGGAATGCGCAACCTCGTAACAAAAAAATACTCAAAGTCTTACTTGAGTATTTTTGTCGAAAACATTTGCACGGTGTTTAACCTTTTAGGTTTAACTGTTTTTATTGCGCTTTTATGCATTAGTGACATGGTTAAAATTACCGACTTTTTCTTCGTTCTATTCTATATAGCGAATATTACAATCGGTATTATCCAAGAAATTAGAGCAAAACACAGCGTTGATAAGTTGTCAATAATGTCTAATAAAACAACGAAAGTTGTTAGAAATGGAAAACTTATTGAAATAAGCGCTGAAGATATTGTGCTTGACGATATAATTAAACTTGGTATAGGCAACCAAATCCCCACCGACTGTATAATTCTTGACGGTGATATTGAAGTTAATGAATCGTTAATTAGTGGTGAATCAGTTGCTGTTAAAAAACGTGTTGGAGAAATGCTTCTTGCTGGTAGCTTTATCACTTCAGGTGTTTGTTACGCCAAGGCGGAAAAGGTTGGTAAAGATAATTACGTTGAAACCCTTTCAGCAAAAGCAAAACAATATAAGCGTCCTCATTCAGAAATAATGAGTTCGCTAAAAACCATTATAAAAGTCATTATCTGTTTAATAATCCCTATTGCTATTGCTTGGATTCTTAAAACATCTATAACTGAAGACTTTGCAACGGCAATTTATAAAACTTCTACACCGGTTATCGGCATGATACCGTCTGGCATGTTCTTACTTACGAGTGTAGCGCTTGCAGTTGGTATTATTAAACTTGCAAAACACAACACTTTGGTACAAGACCTTTATTCACTTGAAATGCTTGCACGCGTAGATACAATTTGTTTTGATAAAACGGGTACAATCACCGATGGTAAAATGACCGTTACCGAAGTAGTTAAACTTTGCGAAACCGAGTATAATACAAATGAATTAATGGGTTCAATGCTCAATGCATTGAAAGATAATAACCAAACAGCAGTTGCATTAAAACAATACTTTAATGAAAACGATACTTATACCCCGCAGTTTACTTTGCCATTTAACTCAGCAAGAAAGTTATCTGCTGTAACCTTTGAAAATGTTGGAACTTTTGCCTTTGGCGCTCCAGAGTTTGTATTAACAAACAATGAATACAGTAAGATAGCCTCAAAAGTAAACGAATATGCAAAGCGTGGTTTAAGAGTTTTAGTTTTTGCTAAATCTTCTACCCCGCTTGCTGAAAACTTTTTACCAAGAGATTTTGTTCCAATTAGCCTACTTGTTATTGCTGACAACGTACGCGAAGATGCTATCAAAACAATTGCTTGGTTCAAGGAAAATGACGTTGCTGTTAAAGTTATATCAGGCGACAACCCCTTGACAGTTTCAGAAGTTAGTAAGCGAGTAGGTATTCCTAACGCTGACCAATACATAAGTTTAGAAGGGTTAACAGAAAAAGAAGTTGAAAGCGTTGCAAACAAATACACAGTATTCGGCAGAGTTTCACCCGAACAAAAAGCAATACTTATTCGTTCATTAAAATCTGCTGGACACGTAACCGCTATGACTGGTGACGGTGTAAACGATATACTTGCACTAAAAGAAGCAGATTGCGCTATTTCAGTTGCAGCAGGAAGTGACGCAGCACGCAACGTTTCACACATTGTTTTGATGGATAACAACTTCAATTCAATGCCAAAAATTGTTCACGAAGGCAGACGAGTTATTAACAACGTACAAAGCTCTGCATCACTTTTCTTGATGAAGACAATTTTCACAATGCTGATGGCTGTTATAACCTTGTGCTTGCCCTATATGACGGCTTACCC
Organism: Christensenellaceae bacterium; assembly: GCA_045614185.1. GTDB lineage: Bacteria > Bacillota > Clostridia > Christensenellales > Borkfalkiaceae > UBA1259. Next base: position 6,074 of record JAZLCJ010000013.1, read on the forward strand.
ATATAAACTTTCAAATATGATTATGTTTGAAGTTTTCATTGCTGGTATCCCCTCTACGCTACTATCTTTCCAACCTAATGATTCTCGCGTAGAAGGAAGTTTTATCAATAAAGTCATTTCAAAATCATTGCCTGCAGGCGTATTAATGGTTCTTAGCGTTCTTATGGTTGAAATGGCAAGATTATTCATTAACATGTATTCCCCCGACCAAATGATTTACGAAACGATGGGCATTTACGTTTTAACGTACGTTGGTTTAATTAACTTGTTTATGACTTGCAGACCTTTCAATAAATTTAGAACTGTTCTGTTTACATTAATTACTTTAATTATATTAACACTAACTTATCTATCATTCAACGGTCAAATTAGTAATTTATTATCGCTTACAGTTATGTTGCCACTTTCAGAGTACTGGCACCACTTAGCAATTACAGCGGTTATAATTTTAATAAATATACCGCTTGCATTTGTTCTACGAAATGCGTTTAAGAAGATTGACGTAAATTCATTCTTCTCTAAAATTTTCAAAAATCAATAAATTAAAGCCTACTAAATATAGTAGGCTTTTTTATTTTATAAAAACAAAAACCGTTGCTAAAAAGCAACGGTTTTTTTATCAATTATTATTTACCCTCAATCATCTTAACGATGTCGCCAACAGTTTTAATGTTAACAGCATCTTCTTCAGGAACGGTAACGTTGAATTCTTCTTCTAAACTCATAAGCATTTCAACAACGTCAAGTGAGTCAGCACCCAAATCCTTTACAATATCCTTATCATCAGTGATTTCTTCAACTGATTTGTTTAATTGCTGAGCAATAAGTTCTTTTACCTTATCGACAGTTGCCATCTAAGTTTCCTCCAAATTTTTTATATGATTATTATAATATATTTTGTTCTATAATGCAAGTAATATTAGCAAAAAATTAAATTTGATTACTCAACTGTGGGTAATGATGCAAAGCCTTTTGCCAAATCTTCTTCAGTAGGAACGTAATCTGACATTGTTTTTGCATTATATGCACTATATGCCGCAAGGTCAAAGTACCCTGTACCCGTTAAGCAGAATACAATTTTTTTCTTTTCGCCTGTTTCTTTACACTTAAGCGCCTCATCTATAGCAACCCTAATAGCGTGTGATGATTCAGGTGCAGGTAAAATACCTTCTGACTTAGCAAAAGTTACTGCAGCGTCAAATACTCTAGTTTGCTCAACTGCAACAGCATCGATATAACCGTCGTGATAAAGTTTAGAAACAATAGGATTCATACCGTGATATCTAAGTCCACCAGAATGGCTAACTGCTGGCATAAAGCCACTGCCAAGCGTACACATCTTAAGAAGTGGTGTCATTTTACCAGTATCACCAAAGTCATAAGCATACTTACCGCGCGTAAGTGAAGGACAAGACTTAGGTTCAACACCTATAATTTTATACTTAGCAGTACCGTTGATAACGTCTTTAACAAACGGAGCAATAAAACCACCAAAGTTAGAACCACCACCAACACAAGCGATTAAAACATCAGGTTCAATATTATATTTATCAAGCGCAATCTTGGTTTCTAAACCGATAATTGATTGATGAAGAACAACGTGATCCATTACGCTACCTAAAACGTACTTGCAGTTAGGTGTTTCAAGCGCCTTTTCCGTTGCTTCTGATACAGCACAACCAAGTGAACCGCCAGTTCCAGGGAATTGTTCTAAAATTCTTCTACCAACTTTAGTAGTTTCTGACGGGCTTGGAATAACCTTTCCACCATAAGTTTCAATAACTGCTTTTCTAAAAGGTTTTTGCTCTGCACTTGATTTTACCATAAATACGGTTAAATCCATATTATAGTATGCACATGCCATAGAAAGTGCAGTGCCCCATTGACCTGCGCCAGTTTCAGTAGTAAGCGAAGTTAACCCTTGTTCTTTTGCGTAATACGCTTGAGCAATTGCTGAATTAAGTTTATGTGAGCCTGAAGTATTGTTACCTTCAAACTTGTAATAAATTTCAGCAGGAGTATCCAAAACTTTTTCTAAACAATACGCTCTTGTCAAAGGTGACGGACGAATCATTGCATAAAAGTCTTGTACTTCTTCTGGAATTTCAATATATTCATCTGTAAAGTTTAATTCTTGTTTAGCAAGTTCTTCACAGAATACTTCACTAAAATCTTCTAAAGTGCACGGCTTTAACGTTTTTGGGTTTAATGCTGGTTCATGTTTATCTTTCATAACCGCATTAATATTATACCAATACTTAGGAAGTTCACTTTCCGAAAGGAATATTTTAGTAGGAATTTTTTTGTCTTTCATAATAATTCTCCTTATGTTCACAGCAAACAGTAAAAACAAAATAAAAACACGGTAAAAACGCCTTTATGGGACGAATTTTTCCGTGTTGCCACCCATTTTTACAAACAAAGTTTGCCTCTTTAAGATACCATCATATCTTGCCATTTTAACGCCCAGCCCGCGTCAATGACTACTATTAGTTCGCCATTGCCCTCAGTAATCCATTCAGAACCGCCCGCCATTTGCTTACACCACCCGCAAACTCTCTAAAGACTAAAGCGAAACTTACTACTTTACCTCAACGGTTTATTCATTTGTTTTATAATAACACCTTTTTTAATAACTGTCAACCAATTACAATTAAAATTAACTATTTTTTTAATAAAATTACACAGCCATTCTCTTGCACGAAAGCCTCACCATTTAATTCATTATTAGAAATCAAATCAGTTAAAACCCCGTCATAAGACAAACGCAATGGTTCCTTATTGAGATTAACGGCAATTAGAAGTTCAGAATTTTCATCAAACCTTTTGAATACAAAAGCACCATATTCTTTGTAAACTTCAAAAAACTTTCCGCCAGCAAAACAAGAATAATCTTTACGAATACCGCCTAAAAACTTATACCAAGATAAAAGTTCTTTATTTTCATTACCCCAAGGATAAGTCAATCGATTTAAGGGATCTATATAACCTTGCATGCCAACTTCATCACCGTAATAAACACAAGGAACGCCACAAAGCGTAAACTGCAACAGAGATGCAATTTTAACCTTATTAATTGCCGTTTTAAGCCCAATTTCGTCAATTTTAACCTTAGACATTTCCGCTTTCGTTTTGCCACTCATCTCCACGCCACAAAGCGCTGTAATAAGTCTACAGGTATCATGTGTAGATAAAATATTCATTAACGAATTAAGCACACTTTCGGGGTAATGATCAATTTGTTCTTTTATAGTAAAACTTAACCCTTTATCATCACCATACCTTACAAAATTTATAATAGCATTTTTCAAGGGATAATTCATAACCGAGTCGAGTTCTTTGCCTAAAAAATATTCCCTACGCACTCCGTAAGCAATTTTATTAGATGCGTCTTCCCAAACCTCGCCAATTATTACGGCATCATCATTACTACGCTTAACGGCAGAGCGAATAGCCCTAACAAAGTGTGCGGGCAACTCGTCAACAACGTCTAATCTCCAACCGCCTATACCCATCTTTGTATAATGTTCAATAACGCCGTTTTCACCAGTAATAAAGTCAATATAATCGGCATTTGACTCATTGACCGCAGGCAATACTTTTATACCCCACCAAGCCTCATAATCATCTGGATAGGTTTTAAAATTATACCAACCGTAGTACTTAGATTCTTTTGAATTATAAGCACCGATAGAATTATATTTACCGTATTTATTAAAATATACGCTGTCATCGCCGGTATGATTAAAAACACCGTCTAAAACAATTTTAATACCAAATTTATTTGCATTATCAATTAGCGCCTTAAAGTCTTCTTCCGTACCGAGCAAGTCATCAATTTTCATATAATCGCCCGTATCATAACGGTGATTAGAAAATGCCTTAAAAATAGGATTAAGATATATTACGCTTACACCAAGTTCTTGTAAATACGGCAATTTTTCAATAATACCTCTTAAATCACCACCGAAAAAGTCATTATTAACTACTTGACCTTTTTCATTAGGCTCAAATATAGGCACGTCATCCCAGTTGTCGTGTAAAACTTTATCAGTAGATACGGTAGAATTCTTATTAGACCTACAAAATCTATCGGGGAAAATTTGATAAATTACACCGCCATTAAGCCATTTTGGAGCGCAAAATTCACTTTCATAAACCGATAATTGAAAGCGAGTAGGCGTAGAAGTAATTTCACCTTGAAAATTATAGTTTTGACCAATAAAATTACCATTACAAAGGTCAAAACAATAAAAATACAACCCAACAGATAGTTGTATGTCACACACAAACACACCGTTTTCCTTAAGCATTTCAATACGGTTATCGAAAGTTTCACCATCTTTTTGCACAAGCAAAACTACAGAGTCAAAATTACCTTTGACTCTGATAGTTAACCGTTTATTTTCAGGCACGGCGCCCGTATGACTTTTATAAAAAATATCTAATGGGTTGTAATACATACTTTACTTTATGCTTTTTAATTTCCAAATAGCATCAGCATAATCACGGATACTTCTATCCGCAGCAAAGATACCAGCAGTTGCAATATTGTTAAGGCTCTTCTTTGCCCAAAGAAGTTTATCTTGATATACTTTATCTGCTTTTGCATGAACATCACTAAACGCACCAAAGTCAGCAAGGCACATATATGGGTCAGCAATTGGACTACCAGTAAGCAAATATTGAGCAATATCCGTAAAGGTTTGACCATTAAAGCCTGCGTTCAATGCTTGTATTACCTTTTCCAACTTCTTGTTGTTTACGTAAAACTCAGACGCATTATAGCCTTGTGCCCAAAGTCTATCAACTTCTTCAGTAGTAAGACCGAAAATGAAAATATTATCATCTCCACATGCCTCTTTCATTTCAACGTTTGCACCGTCGAGCGTACCAATAGTAAGTGCACCGTTAATCATAAACTTCATGTTACCAGTACCACTTGCTTCTTTACCCGCTTGAGAAATTTGTTCACTAATTTCAGTTGCAGGCATAAGTTTTTCCGCCATAGAAACGCAGTAATCTTCCATGTAGACAACGTTTAATTTTTCATTGATTTTCGGGTGTTTTCTTATATCTTCACTAAGACAACAAATAAGTTTAATAATTTGCTTTGCAAAATAATAACCAGGCGCTGCTTTTGCACCAAAAATAAAGGTTTTTGGTTGCATAGGAAGATCAGGATTTTCTTTCAAATCGTTATAAAGTGAAATAATATAAAGGGCATTTAATAATTGACGCTTGTATTCATGAAGTCTTTTTGCTTGTACGTCAAAAAGTGAATCAGGATTAATCTTAAAGCCTTGCTTTTTGCTTGCAAAATCACAGAATTGAAGTTTCTTTAAATGTTTAATTTCATTTAATTTAGCAAGTACGGTCTTATCGCTTTCAAACTTCTTAAAATCAATAAGTTTACTTGCGTCCATAACAAACCCATCACCGATACAATCGTTAAGTAAAGCGCAAAGTTCAGGGTTAGATTGACAAAGCCAACGTCTATGCGCAATACCGTTAGTTACGTTTGTAAATTTTTGGGGATAAACATCGTAAAAATCTTTGAAAATACTATTCTTAATAATTCCGCTGTGAAGTGCTGATACACCGTTAACAGTATGTGATGCAACTACACTCAAGTTTGCCATTCTAATTTGACCGTGTGAGAAAATACTCATTCTGTCAATTTTATCCCAATCCCCTGGGAATTTATTCCACATATCCGCACAAAATCTTTGATTTATTTCTTTTAAAATCATATGGATACGCGGTAATCTTCTTGCAATTAAATCTTCACTCCACTTTTCTAACGCTTCGCTCATAACCGTGTGGTTAGTATAAGCAACCGTTCTTGTAACAATGCTCCAAGCATCATCCCAAGAATAACCTCTTTCATCCATTAAAATACGCATAAGTTCAGGAATACAAAGTGCAGGGTGAGTATCGTTAATATGGATTGCAGCCTTATCGGGTAAAGAATCAAGTGAACCATAACGCTTTTCATGGTCGTTTACAATATCTTGAAGCGCAGCAGATACCAACAAGTATTGTTGCTTAAGTCTTAAAGATTTACCTTCGAAATGGTTATCTGAAGGATATAATACTTTAGAAATAAGGTCAGCCTCATTATCTTCTTGCATACTGCGGATATAATCACCTTGAGAAAAGGTTTTCATATCGAAGTCACGAATATTTTGTGCCTTCCAAAGTCTAAGAACTGAAACAGCCTCACTATCCTTACCAGATATCATCATATCGTAAGCAACTGCTTCAACTTCTTTCGCGTCATAATGGTCGATTTTTAAGCCGTTTTCCGTCCAATGCTCTTCTAAATGTCCATCAAACTTAACTTTGTAGATTTTATCTTGGCGTTGAGTTAACCAAACTTCGCCACCAGGCAACCAAATGTCAGGAAGTTCCATTTGCCACCCGTCAACGATTTTTTGCTTAAATAAGCCGTATTCATATCTTATAGAATAGCCCATTGCAGGATAGTTTTGACTTGCAAGTGCATCCATAAAACAAGCAGCAAGTCGCCCTAAGCCACCGTTACCTAAACCAGCATCTGGTTCCATGTCATAAAGTTCTTCTAAAGAACAATTAAATTCTTTCTTTAAGGCATTGTTCAATACGTCTTGAATACTTAAGTTGTAAGTATTATTTTTTAATGATTGACCAAGCAAAAACTCCATGCAAAGATAGTAAACTCTTTTACCACCCTTTTCACGGTACTTTTTATTAAACGCGCTACGCTTTTCAAGAAGAATATCTCTAATACACATAACAAGCGCTTTATAAACTTGTTCTTTGCTTGCCTCTTTAGGTCCAACGCCGAAATACTTTGAAAGTTTACTCTTTATAAGTCCGACTGCCTCTTTTTCCGTCATAATTGTTTGCTCCTGTAAAGTAAATTATTTATTGTAAAGTTTCTCATATTCCCCAGCTTGAACTTTCCAAGAAAAATCAGTTGTCATTGCGCGGTTTTGAACGTCCGCCCACTTTTCTTTATCTTTAAAAGTTCTTATAGCCTCATTTATCACGTAAAGCATATCGTGCGCATTATAATCATGGAAGGTAAACCCATTACCTTTAACGCCCGTATAAGCTTTAATACTATCGTTTAGTCCACCAGTTTCACGAACTACGGGGACTGTACCGTAACGGCTTGCAATCATTTGTGAAAGCCCACACGGTTCCATTTTAGACGGCATCAAAAAGATATCCGCACCAGAATAGATTTTTCTTGATAAATCCTGGTTAAACGCAATTACCGTTACACACTTTCCGCTGTAACAATGCGATAGATGTGTAAAGTAATTTTCATACCCTATTTCACCTTTACCAAGTATAACTACTTGAACGTCTTGTGTAAGCAAATTCTCAATTGAAGCCTTAACAAGATCAAGGCCTTTATGTGACACAAGACGAGATATAATAGCAACAATTGGCACGTCTTCCCTTACTGGAAGATTAAGCATTTTTTGAAGTTCAGCTTTACAAACCGCTTTACCAGATAAATCTTTATCAGTATAGTTTGCAAATAAATATTTATCCGTTTCAGGGTTGTAATAATCAACGTCAATACCATTTAATATGCCGTAAACTTTTTGTGCGTTTCTGTTAATAATACCATCTAAGCCATGAGCAAAAAATGGAGCTTTGATTTCTTCAGCATACGTTGGGCTAACCGTTGAAACGATATCAGACATTTCAATTGCGCCTTTCATTAGATTAACTAAACCATCAAACTCTACCTTTTCTCTTAAAGCATCACTAAACCCAAAAAGATCACCAAAGGTGCACATATCAAACTTACCTTGGTATTCAATATTATGAATTGTAAATACGGTTTTAATTTTGTTATACTTTTCATCACCGTAATACATTCCCTTTAAGTATATGATAGATGCAGCGGTTTGCCAATCGTTACAATGCAAAACGTCAGGATAAATGTCTAACCTTGCTAAGACGTCAAGTGCTGCGCGTGAAAAGTATGCAAACCTTTCACCATCATCATAAAACCCATAAATATTACCTTCACGCTTGAAGTAATACTCATTATCAATAAAATAGAATTTTACGCCTTGATACTCGTAATAAAACACCCCAGCATATTGCAAGCGCCAACCAACTGAAACCTTAAAATCAGCTAAAAACTTAAACTGATTTCTAAATTCTTGGTTAATATTACTATACAACGGTAAAATTACGCTTACGTCAAGGTCCTTGTTTTTAGCAAGCGCTTTAGGAAGCGAACCCAACACGTCTGCCAATCCACCCGTTGCAATAAAAGGCGCTGCTTCTGAGCCTAAAAATACTATTTTTTTCTTTTTAGAAACTTTTATTTCAGGTAATTTTTTAGTTGATTTTTTGGTTTTTACTTCAACCGACTTAGTAGTAGATTTTGCTTTGGTTGTTTTTTTAGTTGTCGTTTTAGTATTAGCCATATTCTCTCCTTAAATCATTATGCCTTTACCGATATAGAACGGATGATTTTCGCTACCAGAAAGGACTTTTCTATCACGAATAGTAACGTTTTTATCAGCAATTATGCAGTTTAACGAACTATTTTCGCCAAGCACGGTATTTTGCATAACGATACTGTTCTTAACAACCGCTCCCCTTGCAACTTTAACGTTTCTAAACAAAATACTATTTTCTACTTCGCCTTCAATAATACAACCATCGGCTATCATAGAATTTTTTATGATTGCACTATTGCCATATTTAGTAGGCGCAGAGTCTCTAATCTTAGTAAATACACTTCTATCGCCAAAAACTTCGTGTCTAACGTTTTCGTCAAGCATTTTCATATTGCTATCATAATACGCTTGGAGAGAAGTTATAGCCTCATAAACGCCAGTATGTTCATACCCCATAATCTTAAGAGAATCAACGTTTTCGGCGATTACGTCTGTCATAAAATGGCGTTTATTGTGTGAAATACTATCCATAACGATATTTTGCAAAAGTGACTTTTTCATAACAAAAATGTTAGTAAACACGTTTGAATACTTATCGTTAAGTTTTTCTTTATAGTTAACGCCTATAATTCTTCCGTCTTCAATGTCGAAAGTGGTAGCGTTTTTAGCAGAATAAGTGCCATTTTCATATTTTTTATAAACAAGCGTAATATCTGCTTTATTTCTTACGTGATAATCTATTACTTCGCGATAATTGATTCTGCTGATAGAATCGCAGTCGGTCATAACCACAAATTCTTCATCGGCACGGAAAAGAAAACTCGTTATACCTTTTAATGCTTCTAAGCGTGAAGTATACAAACTACTACTTGAAGTATCTCCAAACGGCGGAAGAATAATAACACCACCGTCTTTTCTTGCCAAATCCCAATCTTTACCACTACCCACGTGATCCATTAAAGATTGATAATTGCTTTTAGTAATAATACCAACCGTATCTATACCAGAGTTAACCATATTTGATAAGGGAAAATCTATCAAACGATAACGGCCACCAAAAGGAATTGAACCAAGCGTTCTAATTCTTGCAAGTTCAGGAACACAATCATCGTGTATATTAGAAAAGATAATACCAACTGCTTTCATATTACACGCCCTCCTTAACTAAATCTTGGTCAATAATTTTTCCACCCTCAATAGTTTCACCATCACCTATTTGAATATTTCTACCAATAACTGCAATACCTTTGCCTTCCGCTTTAGCATTACCTATATGGGCACCTTTACCGATATTAACGTTTTCATCAATTATAGAGTATTCAACAACAGCATCTTCTTCAATAACGCTGTCCCCCATAATTATACTATTTTTAACAACCGCGCCTTTCTTAACGATAACGTCGCTTGCTAAGACGGAGTTTTCTACCGTACCAAAAATTTCACAGCCAGACATAATAATGCTGTTAGCAGTCTTTGCACCTTCACCAATATATTGAGGCGGAGCAAGCGGGCTTCTCGATTGAATTTTCCAAGAAGTATCACCAATATCAAACTTAGGATCATCGCCAAGCAAGTCCATATTAGCCTCAAAAAGTGATTCTATAGTTCCAACGTCTTTCCAGTATCCGTCAAACTTATACGCCATCATTTTTTCACCAGCGTTCAACATCTTGGGAAGAACGTTTTTACCAAAGTCATTAGACGACTCTGGATCTGCATTATCTTCTTCAAGATATTTACAAAGTTTATCGGTTGAAAATACGTAAATACCCATTGATGCTAATGTTGACTTAGGTTTTTTGGGTTTTTCTTCAAATTCGTAAATAGAACCGTCTTCTTTAGTATTCAAAATACCAAATCTTGACGCTTCTTCAATCGGCACGTCTATCGCTGCAATGGTGCAATCAGCACCACTTAACTTATGGAAGTTAACCATTAAAGAATAGTTCATTTTATAGATGTGGTCGCCAGATAAAATCAAAACGTAATCCGGGTTATATTGCTTAATAAACCTTAAGTTTTGATAAATAGCGTTTGCAGTACCTTTATACCAGTCCGAAGAATTTTTTCCTTGATAAGGCGGTAAAATATGAACGCCACCAAAGTTTCTATCCATATCCCACGGTTGACCATTACCAATATAATTATTCAAAATTAAAGGTTGGTATTGAGTAAGTACCCCAACCGTATCAATACCAGAATTGATACAGTTTGAAAGCGGAAAGTCTATAATTCTATACTTGCCGCCAAAAGATACCGCAGGTTTTGCGATATTCGTAGTCAAAGCGTAAAGTCTACTGCCTTGTCCACCTGCTAAAAGCATTGCAACACATTTTTTCTTCCTTATCATATACAAGAGACTCCTTATATTATTTACCTTGTTTAATCAAATACATTCCACTAAATCTTGGCAATGCAATTTTGATTGAAGATCCTTTACCATGCGCGCCCTTATTTACAGTCTTAAAGGTCTTTTTCTTAAGCGTACCATTACCGCCATAACATTTATCATCAGAACACAAAACAGCCGTGTAAACGCCTTTATCAAGCCCCAAGCGGTATTCATTATAATCCGTGCCCGAAAAGTTTATAATAGATATTAGTTCGTTTCCGCTTAAATCTTTACGCTTAAACGCAATAACGTTACCATCTTTTTCATCAACGGCAATCCACTCAAAACCATCCCAACTATCTTCAATTTCATATAGCGGAGCGCATTCTTTATAGAAGTGGTTAAGCTTTTTGTTGAACTTAAAAAGTTTATTATGATAGTCATAATCAAGCATAAAAAACTCAAGTCCTTCCTTATAATTCCACTCTTTGAACTGTCCGTATTCATTACCCATAAAAGATAACTTTTTGCCAGGGTGAGCATACATGTAAAGCCAGAACGCACGGAGCGATGAAAACTTATCTTCTATTCTATGAGCAAACATTTTATCAAGCAAAGATTTCTTGCCGTGAACAACTTCATCATGAGATATAGGCAAAACAAAATTTTCACTAAAGGCATAGAACATTGAAAAGGTTAATTTATCATGTATGCTCGATCTAAAATACGGATCACATTGTACGTACGTTAAAACGTCGTTCATCCAACCCATATTCCACTTATAGTTAAAGCCTAATCCCCCAACGTCAACGGGTTTTGTAATCATAGGAAATGAAGTAGATTCTTCAGCAATCATAAGCGCATTTGGAAATTTTTCAAAAATAACTGTATTTAGTTTTTTGAAAAACGCAATTGCCTCTAAATTTTGGTTTCCACCAAATTCGTTAGGAATCCATTCCCCTTCTTTTCTATCATAGTCAAGATAAAGCATAGACGCAACAGCATCTACTCTTAATCCATCTACGTGATATTTTTCAAATAAAAATACAGCGTTAGAAACTAGAAAACTTTGAACTTCATTTCTACCCCAGTCAAAAATCCTTGTTCCCCAAGTTTTATGTTCTTGCCTATCCCAGCCTTGATTTTCATAACAAGGCGAGCCGTCAAACTCATAAAGACCGTGCAAATCTTTTGGAAAATGTGCAGGTACCCAGTCAACAATTACTGAAATGCCTTTTTGATGGAACATATCCACAAGATGCATAAAATCTTTAGGCGTACCAAACCTTGATGTCGGTGCATAATAGCCAGTTACTTGATAACCCCAAGAGCCATCAAACGGATACTCTGAAACGGGCATAAATTCCACATGAGTATACCCCATGTCAACCACGTAATCAACCAACTCTATAGCAAGTTCACGATAAGTATAATAACTACCATCATCATGGCGTTTCCAAGATGCAAGGTTGACTTCATAAACGTTCATAGGTTTATTGTAAGGCGCGGTTTTGTTTTTCAAAAACTCGCTATCACCCCAATCATAACCATCTAAGTCATAAACCTTTGAGGCAGTACCTACTGGCGTTTCAGCATGAAAAGCATAAGGATCGGCTTTTAATACTGTTTTTTTACCACGTTTAACGGCAAATTTATAATTGTCGTAAATATTAACGCCTGAAATAAAGGTTTCAAATACGCCACCGTCACTAATACGCGTCATAACGTTTTTAGTGTCGTCCCAACCGTTAAAGTCACCAACTACTGAAATACTTTTAGCATGTGGTGCCCACGTGCGGAACACTACACCTTTTTCACCGTTCACTTCACAAAAATGCGCACCAAGATATTCGTAAGCATTATAGTTTGTTCCCTGATGAAAAAGATATAATGGCAAACCTAAATCATCAGATTTTTGTTGTTTTTTCTTTTTCATAAAATTTAGCAAATGTAATCTTCGTTTTTAGCGGGTGCAGAATCCATTTCAGCCTTAGTATTTTCATAACCCTTCCTACCAAAGAGTGCGTAAGTAGCATTTTTACCACCTTCAACACCAGGTTGATTAAACGTATCTATGTTAAGCATTGCGCCACAGAACGCGGTTTCCATTTCAAACAAATACAAAAGTTCACCAATCGTAAACGCGTTAACTTCAGGCAAAGTGATTGTATAGTTTAATCTGTGTGCAGTAGTAAGCGCGTATTCAGTTGCCTTTCTTTCTGCGGTGATAAGTTCGTTCATAGTATGTCCGCAAAGGAATGATACGTCAGGAATATCAGCATAACCATCACTAATATCCACAGTTTTTCTATAATTTTCCACACCGATTAAGGTTATAACCTTATCGAAGGGTCCTTCACGATATAGTTGAACTTGAGAGTGTTGATCAGTTACACCAAGCGCTTTAACAGGTGTTTGACCAACGAAAACTTCATTGCCGTCATTATCAACAGCTTTACCCAAACTTTCGCCCCAAAGTTGACAATACCAATCGGCAATATATTTAAGGCTATCAGCGTAAGGCATCATAACGGAAATATTCTTACCTCTTTGCATTGCAAGATATTCTAAAAGCGCAGAGATAAGCGCGGGGTTTTTCTTAATATCTTTAACCTTGCAAAGTTTATCCATATGTGCTGCACCAGCAAGCAATTCTTTGATGTCAATACCAACAACTGCTGCAGGCAACAAACCAACTGGGCAAAGTTCAGAAAATCTTCCGCCTACACCATCAGGGATATAAAAAGTTTTAAGATTTTCTTGCTTAGCAATTTTGATAAGATTACCTTTATTTGCTGAAGTAGTAGCAATCATATGGTCTTTAGCCTTATCCCCGTATCTCTTTTTCAAGATATCCATAATGATAAGGTATTGAGCCATCGTTTCACTAGTTGCACCACTTTTTGTTACAACGTTAAAAATAGTTTTATCCAAATCTAAAACGTCAAGTAAAGCAACCATTCTCTCTGGGTCAACGTTATCTTCAACGTAAAGTTTAGGGAACTTTCTCTTAGACTTAGGAAGTTCATTATGTCTTAAATGACAAAGCGCTTGAAATACTGCAATAGGACCGAGCGCAGAACCACCGATACCAAGCACAACAAAATTATCAAACTTTTTCTTAATATCTTTTGCAGTCGCAATAATATCAGCAACAATTTCTTTTTGGTTGTACGGAAGTTCCGTCCACCCCATCATTCCCGTGCCACGATTACGCTTTACAGTTTCGTAAGCATCAGCAACAATCTTTTTACTATCCGAAATATCTTTTGCTGAAAAACCTTCTTTTTCACCAACGTATTCTTTCATCATGTTGTTGTAATCAAGTTTTAATTCCATCTGCTTACGCCAAGCGATATTTTTATAATTCATATTTATACTCCTTTGAATAAATATATTATTAAATAATACATTCTTATGATAATACAATATATAGTGTTTGTCAATACCAAATTCCACATTTTTGGGTCAAGAATTGTAAAAATTATGCAATTTTTTGTAATATGCAGTATTATAGTTTGACTTTTTTATAATTTACAAATAAAATAAAATGCAACAAAAAGTGTAAACAGGTGCAACATGATAAAAAATGTTATTTTTGATATAACGGGCGTTATCTTAAAATTTAATAGAGACGACTTACTTTCACATTTTTATAGCGGTAAAGACTACTCACTTTTAAAAGAAAAACTTTTCTACGAGTGGGAACAACTTGACGAAGACACTATAACTTTAGATGAATATTATAAAAACGTTCTTAATTCTCTGCCCTCTCACTTGCACGGTGTTGCCATGGCAATACTAGACAACTGGGAATATTATATGTATTTTAACCACGAAATAATCAGCCTAATTCATGAATTAAAACAAAAAGGTTATAAACTTTTTATTTTATCCAACATGACGCGCCACTTTATTGAGCGCGACTATCGTTTCCCTTTCTTTAGAGAGTTTGATGATATAATTTATTCTGCTCATTTAGGCTTACTAAAGCCCGACCCCGCAATATATAAATACGTACTTGACACACATAATCTCACCCCAAATGAGTGCTTATTTATTGACGATATAAAAGAGAACCTTGCGGGAGCCGCAAGGTTCAATATAAATACTTTTCATTACGAAAACAACACAGAAGAACTTAAAAAAGTTATATTTAATAATTAGCCGTTCAAGTCCTTGATTTGTGCTTTAATCTTATCACGCATATCGATATACTTATCAAGTTTTGCCCTTTCAGAATCAACAAGCGCTTTAGGTGCTTTTTCTAAGAATCCGTTGTTTGAAAGTTTACCGTTTGCACGTGCAATTTCCTTTTCAACGGTGTTGAGTTCACCTTTAAGTCTTTCAAGTTCTTGTTCGAAATCAACAAGATCTCCAAGCGGAACAAAAAGTTCAAAACCATCAATTACTTGTGATACCACTTGCTTAGGTAATTGCGTTTTATCTTCAATAATTTGAATATCTGACACGCCCGCAAGTTTAATAATATACACAGAGCCGTTTTTAAGCGGCTTTTTATTTTGCGTAATTGCGTAAAGGGTTACCTTTTTAGACGGTGCCGCCCCTACTTTAGCCTTAATATTTCTAACGGTTTTGATAATTTCTTTTACAGGTTCAATTTCATTTACGCTTGAAAGATATCTGAGTTTAGAGTTATATCTTGGGAAATCAGCAAGCATAAGCGGGCCGTTTGCACCAGGAATACTCTTATAAATCTTTTCAGTAATAAACGGAACGAAAGGATGTAAAAGTTTAATAATTTCGCCAAGAACGTAAACTAACACACTAACGGTATCATTGCGTTTTTTCTCATCTTCGCCGTAAAGAACGGGTTTGGTAAGTTCAATATACCAGTCGCAGAAGTCTGTCCATACAAAATCATAAAGGTTTGCAAGTGCAACACCCATTTCATATTTTTCCATATTAACGGTAACTTCTTTAACGGTTTTATTGAGTTTAGAGATAATCCACTTATCAGCAGCGCAAAGTTTGCAGTCTTTGATATCAGAAATCTTTTTATCTTCAGCATTCATGATAACAAAGCGTGATGCGTTCCAAATCTTATTCATAAAGTTGCGCGCACCTTCAATCTTCTCATCAGAGAAACGCATATCACTACCAGCAGCAACACCGTTAATGAGAGAGAATCTTAAGGTGTCAGCACCATACTTATCAATAATTTCAGTAGGATCAATACCGTTTCCTAAAGACTTACTCATCTTTCTACCCTGTGAGTCACGAACTAAGCCGTGGATAAGAACGTCCTTAAACGGAATACGCTTCATATGTTCTAACCCAGAGAAAATCATTCTTGCTACCCAGAAGAATATAATGTCGTAACCGGTAACTAAAACGTCAGTAGGATAGAAATATTCTAAATCTTCAGTCTTATCGGGATAACCAAGCGTAGAGAACGGCCATAATGCTGATGAGAACCAAGTGTCTAAAACGTGTTCATC
Organism: Christensenellaceae bacterium; assembly: GCA_045614185.1. Classification (GTDB taxonomy): domain Bacteria; phylum Bacillota; class Clostridia; order Christensenellales; family Borkfalkiaceae; genus UBA1259. The sequence goes on from JAZLCJ010000013.1 coordinate 22,285, forward strand.
TTGCTTAATATTATGGCTACCGCACTTAGTACAAACCTTTACGTCTTCTTTAGAGATCATCATTTCACCGCAATCTTGACAATAATATGCGGGTATACGGTGTCCCCACCAGAGTTGACGAGAAATACACCAATCTCTTACGTTTTCCATCCAATTGAAGTAAATCTTAGAGAATCTATCGGGCGTAAACTTTACGCTCTTTTTTCTTACTACGTCAATTGCAGGTTTTGCAAGCGGGTCCATCTTAACAAACCATTGTTTGCTTACGATAGGTTCAACAGTGTGGTTACATCTATAGCAATGACCAACGTTGTGGTGTAAAGGTTCAATCTTAACTAATACGCCGAGTTCTTTTAATTCTTCAACGATTTTTTCTCTACATTCTAAAGCGGGCATACCACAGTATTTGCCTGCTTTTTCATTCATTAAACCGTCATCAGCAATAACTCTAACAACTTCTAAGTTATGTCTAATACCAACTTCAAAGTCGTTGGGATCGTGTGCGGGGGTAATCTTAACGGCACCAGTACCGAATTCAAGTTCAACGTATTCGTCAAATACGATAGGAATTTCTTTGTTTACAATAGGTAAAATCAAAGATTTGCCCTTCATGTTTGCATAACGCTTATCTTTGGGGTTAACAGCAACCGCGGTATCACCCAACATAGTTTCCGGGCGTGAAGTTGCAACGGTGATAAATTCATCACTATCCTTTACGGGATATTTAATATACCAAAGATGGCTATCTTCTTCAACGTATTCAACTTCCGCATCAGAAAGCGCAGTTTTACATTCTGGGCACCAGTTTATAATTCTATCCCCTCTGTAAATCAAGCCTTTTTCATAAAGATTTACGAAAACTTCCTTAACCGCGCGTGAACACTTTTCATCCATAGTGAACGCCAAGCGCGACCAGTCGCATGAAGAACCAAGAGTTTTTAATTGTTCAATAATTCTTCCGCCGTACTTTTCCTTCCAAGCCCAAGCGCGTTCTAAGAAACCATCACGACCGATATCGTTTTTAGTAATGCCTTCTTTAGCCATTTGTTCAACGATTTTAACTTCGGTTGCGATAGATGCGTGGTCAGTACCAGGAAGCCAAAGCGCGCTGTAACCTTGCATACGCTTAAATCTAATAAGTGTATCTTGCAAAGTTTCATCTAATGCATGCCCCATATGTAACTGACCAGTAATATTGGGCGGCGGTATAACGATAGTAAAAGGCAACTTATTGGCATCAACGTGTGCCTTAAAGTACCCATTACTTTCCCATTCATGATAAATTTCCTTCTCAAACTCTGAAGGATTGTAAGTTTTTGCCATATCCATAAGGCTATTTCTCCTTTATACAATACCCAAATATTATATATAATATTTTTTCTAAAGTCAATCATTATCGACAGCATTGTCAAATATAAAAATTTTTTCATACAATAAATTATAAAAAATTTCTTAGGAGAAATAAATGAAAAAAATTATTGCACTACTTTTATCACTTGTTCTTTTTCTTTTCCCACTTTCAGCGTGTAAAGAAGAAGATAACGGAACTATCAGACTTAACGAAGTTACACACTCGGTTTTTTATGCACCGCTATACTTAGCCATTGAAAATGGTTATTTTGAGCAAGAAAATATAAACATAGAACTTACTAACGGCGGTGGTGCTGATAACTCTATGACCGCAGTATTATCTGGCACAGCAGATATTGGCTTAATGGGCCCCGAAACGGTAATTTACGTTCAAAATCAAGGCAAAAAAGATGCACCTAAAGTATTTGGACAATTAACCCAAAAAGACGGTTCATTCTTAGTTTCAAGAATTGCCGAACCGAATTTTGAGTGGCGCAACTTAAAAGGAAAAGAAATACTTGCCGGTAGAAAAGGCGGCGTACCCGCAATGACGTTTGAATACGTGCTAAACGAACACAACATGCAAAACGGCAAAGATTTTACACTTAATTTTGACGTTCAATTCAATCTTATGACCAGCGCCTTTTTAGGTGGAACTGCAGACTATTGCACGGTTTTTGAACCAACAGCATCAGAATATCAAGCAAGCGGAAAATGGCACGTAGTTGCAAGCGTTGGCGCTCAAGCTGGAGAAATCCCCTACACTTCTTTCATAGCTTTAGATAGTTACTTAAAAAACAATGCGGATACCGTTAAAGGATTTTTAAGAGCAATAAAAAAGGCGCATGAATTTATGGCAACACATACCGAATATGAAGTTGCTGAGGCTATCGTAAAACAATTCCCCTCAACATCAATTTCATCTATTGAAACTTCAATAAAAAGTTATAAATCAATAGACGCTTGGAAAACTAATTTACAAGCAACTGAAGAAAGTTTTGAACGTTTACAATTAATCATGCAAAACTCAGGCGAATTAGACCAAAAAGTCCCATTCAACAAATTAGTTGACAACTCGCTTGCAAAAGAAGTATTCGGCTAAAAAATATAATTTTATCACGGCGGAAAAAATGAAAAAAATACTAGAACTTAAAAACGTTTCGCTAACCTACTACACGGTTAACGATGAAATTAAAGCGGTTGAAAACTTAAGTTTTGACTGTTTAGACGGTGAATTTATTTCCATTATAGGCCCGTCAGGTTGTGGAAAAACTACAATTCTATCTTTAATTGCAGGGTTAATCAACACAACTGAAGGTGAAATTATCATTAATGGAAATACTAACGATTTACACAATAATTTATCGTACATGTTGCAAAAAGACCATCTTTTTCCGTGGCGAACGATAGAAAAAAACGTTTATCTTCCGCTTGAAATTAAAAAAACATTAAACGAACAAACAAAAGAATACGCAAAAAACCTTTTAGAAAAGTATGGCTTAAGTGAATTCAAAAAGAAATTCCCCTCTCAACTATCTGGCGGAATGCGTCAACGCGTTGCATTAATTAGAACACTCGTTTCAAACCCATCAATTTTACTTCTTGACGAACCGTTTTCTGCACTTGATTCACAAACTAGGCTTTCCGTTTGTGACGACGTTTATAAAATTATAAAATCCGAGCAAAAAACTGCTATTTTAGTTACTCACGACATATCAGAAGCAATCTCTATGTCTGACAAAATCATAGTCCTAACAGATAGACCTGCAAAGGTAAAACGCGTTTTTGAGCCAAATATTGATGGAGATACTCCTCTTAAAAAAAGAAGTGCAAAAGAATTTAGTATTTGGTTTGATAAAATATGGAAGGAGTTACACTAATGAAGAAAGAAACTACTCAATTTTCGCCAAAACATCTTCTATATATAAAAAAAGTCAAAAGAGAAAACGCTTTTGTTTTTACTATGCGTTTTATTCTCCTTGCCCTACTTTTAGGTTTGTGGGAACTGTTTGCACGTATTGGCATAATTGATTCATTTATAACAAGTAGTCCATCAAAAATAATATCAACTATAAAAGCCTTATGGATAGAAAATGATTTATTCAATCATATGGCAATCACATTATACGAGACCGTTTTAGGCTTTATTATTGCCGTTGTGCTTGGATATTTAGTTGCACTTGCCCTATGGTGGTCCGAGCGTTTAAGACGAATTTTAGAGCCTTATATTGTAGTATTAAACAGTTTGCCTAAAATTGCGCTTGGCCCTATTATAATAGTATGGTGCGGTAGCGGTAGCAAAGCAATTATAGTTATGGCAATTTTAATTGGAATTATCGTTGCTATAATGACTATGCTTAATGGTTTTCTATCGACTGATAAAAATAAGATTTTATTATTAAAATCGATGGGTGCAACAAAACTTCAAATGCTTACTAAATTAGTTATCCCCGGTAGTTTTCCCACACTAATTAGCATGCTCAAGATAAGCGTTGGGCTTGCATGGGTTGGGTCTATAATGGGCGAATATTTAGTATCTAGAGCAGGTTTAGGCTATCTAATTGTTTACGGCGGGCAAGTTTTTAAACTTGACCTTGTTATGGCGTCAACAATTGTACTGTGTATTTTAGCAACTCTTATGTATGCTATAGTTGCATTGTTAGAAAGGATCTTGATAAAAGAGAATAAAAGATAAAAAATGGCGAACTAAAGTTCGCCATTTTTATTATCAATTTCTATTAACTGAACATAGTAACGAGTTAATGATAGCTATTAGCATTACACCCACGTCGCCAAACATTGCAAGCCAAATGGGAACGTTTGTAAACAAACTAAAAAACATTATCAACACTTTTATTGTTATAGAAAACACTATATTAAAAGTTACAACTCGGCTTATTTTTTTAGAAAATTTAACAGTAAACGGCAATTTAATTAAATCGTCATTCATAATTATAACGTCCGCACTTTCCATAGCTATTTCACTACCCATTCCGCCCATCGCTACCCCCACGTCAGACGCGGTAAGCGTTGGACTGTCGTTAATGCCATCACCAACGTAAACTTTAATACCTTTTTCATTTTGAGAAATTGTTTCAAATATTTTCAATTTATCTTCTGGTAACAACTGTCCATAAACTCCGTCAATGCCAACCTTATCACCTATTTCTTTAGCAATAGATAAATTATCGCCAGATAACATAAAGGTTTTTTTAACGCCTAACTTTTTAAGTTCTTTAATCGTATCCGCGCTATTATCTTTAACAGCGTCTTTAAGGTAAACGTTAACTGCATGCTTTCCATTTACAGCAATACAAATAACTGTACCAGCATAATTTTCAACAACTACTTCCACGCCGTTTTCTTTTAATAAAAGTTCATTGCCTACTAAAACAACTTTTCCATCAACTTCACCACTTAAACCACGCCCCACAATCTCTTTAAAGTTTTCCACGCCATATTCACTTTTTTCAATACTGTTGACAACTACTTTTGATATAGGGTGATTTGATTTTAATTCTAAAGGATATATTAGTTTTAAAGTTTCTTTTATATTAAAGTGATTAAAAGTTTTAATATCTTCAATTTCAAATTCTCCCTTTGTTAAAGTCCCAGTTTTGTCAAACACAAACACACTGGAATTCGATAGTTTTTCAATGAAGTTACTGCCCTTTACTAAGACACCTTTTTTAGCAAGTGAGCCGATACCAATAAAAAATGCTAATGGCACAGAAATTACTAAAGCGCATGGACAAGATACGACTAAAAACGATAAGCTTTTATATATCCATTCTGCAAAATTCATGCCATCAAAAAGCGGAACGATTAATGCAATTATTAATGCAACGATGAATACGATTGGCGTATATACTTTAGCAAACGCGCTTATAAATTTTTGGCTTTTTGCCTTTTTAGAAGTTGCCCCCTCCACCAACTGAATAATTCGTTCTACGTTACTATCCTTATATAATTTAGTTATCCTAATAACAAAAGCATCACCAACGTTTATTGCACCGCTAATAACCGTTTCGCCATTATGAACAAGTGTCAATTTACTTTCACCAGTTATTGCTTTAACATCAAGTTCTATAGGCATACCAAGTAAAACGCCGTCGATTGCAACTCTTTCACCTTTTCTTACTTCAATCAAAGAACCAATTTCAATATCTTCTGGCTTTACATCTTTTATTCCAGTTTTATCAATTAAATGTACTACTGTACTTTTCAAACTTGCAAGCCCAGCAATTTTCTTTCTTGAACTGCCCGTTGCAATACCTTCAAGCATTTCGCCAAGTGAAAATAAAGTAACAATAAAAGCACCTTCAAAATATTCACCTAAAATAAAGGCGGTAATAGATGCAATTAACATTAAAAGATTTTCATCAAAAACCTTTCCCTTGCCAATGTTTTTTACACAATTAAATAAAAGTTCATAACCGCATATAATTGTTGAACATATAAATAAAACAAGTTTAACTATTTTACTTGGAATAAAACAAGCCAAAATAATAAATATTGCAGATATAACTATTTTAATTAAATCAAACTTAAACGCATTAAAAACGCTGTCATTTGATTTTGCAACTTCTTCTGCCTTTGCCTCACAATGCTCACACCCACACGAAAGTCCTTCAACCCCGTGGTTGTGATTATGTTTTTCATTATGTTCGTTTTTCATTTGACCAAACCTCTAAATTAGCATCCACTAATATACTATTCATTTTTTAAGGCGGATTATTCCGCCTTAAATTAACAATGTCTATGTTGTAATGCTGTTTTAATTATTGTAGCAACGTGTTCATCTGCAATTGAGTATAAAACTTGATTTGCCTCTTTACGAGCCTTAACAATCTTACCATCTTTAAGTTTTTTAAGATGTTGAGAGGTTGCAGACTGTTTTGCGCCCGTAATTTCACAAATATGGTACACACATAGTTCCCCTTCCATAAGCGCAAGCAGAATTTTCATTCGACTGTTATCGCCTAATAAAGAAAAAATATTGCTTACCGATTCAACTTGTGCGCCATATTCACCAGATGAACTTAACTTATCTTTTATACTGCTATGTTGATGAGAATTACATTGTTTCATAAAACACCTATATTAGTATTTGCTAATATAGTATTATATTTTTAAAATTAAGTCAAGTATTTTACAGCAAAATACAAATAATTCCGCCTCTACTTTCATTTACGATACGCGTTAGAGTTTTTCTCATTTTATTTTGCGCCTCTTTTGGCATTGCAGTAAGTTTACCTGCAAGACCTTCATTTACTAAATCGTGAAGAGATTTTCCAAACATATTTGTTTCCCAAATGCCTGCTGGATTATCTTCAAACTTAGTCATAATGTAATTTATAAGGTCCTCGCCTTGTTTTTCCGTACCAACGATTGGAGCAACTTCAGTTTCAACGTCAACTTTCATTATATGTAAACTTGGAGCAGATGCTTTTAATTTAACACCGTATTTTCCGCCCTGTTTAACCAAAACTGGTTCTTCAAGATCCATCTCGTCTACAGTTGGCAACACAACGCCGTAACCATTTTCATCAGCCTCGTTTAATGCGTCTTTAATCTTTTGATATCGCTTTTTTTCGCTTGCAAATGACTTTATGTAACTCATTAAATGATAATCGTCTTCAATATCTTCATCACACTCTCGGGATAATACTTTATAAAACAACCCTTCTTTAGGTTTAATTTCATATTCACTTTTTCCACAATCAAGTTTTAATTCTGATAAAACAACGCCGTCAAAATTATCACTTTGGTCGAAAATCGTATCCAATGCATAATAATCACGCATTTTCTTAATTGATTTAGACCCTTCTTTAATTCTTTCAATCATTTCACACATAACGCTACTATCAGGCGGAAGAGCGCGCATCCACGATGGAATTTTCACGTCAAAAGAACACATCGGGAATTCTAATAAAACCTTTTCCATAATAACGCTAATATCTTCTGCGGTCATCGATAAAACGTTTACACAATGAACGGGTACTCCATACTTTCTTTCTAATTCACTTGCAAGAATAAGCGTATTATCATCATTAGGTGTTTTTGTATTTAACACTACTATAAAAGGTTTATTTAACGCTTTTAATTCGTTAATAACTTTTTCTTCTGCCGAAACGTAATTGTGTCTTGCAATTTCACCAATTGTGCCGTCAGTTGTAACGACAACGCCAACGGTTGAATACTCGTCAATTACCTTTTTAGTACCGATAAGCGCAGCCTTTTCAAACGGCATTTCTTTATCATCCCAAGGTGTTTTAATTAAACGCGGTTTTTTATCTTCTTCATGCCCAACTGCACCGTCTATTAAATAACCAACACAATCTACAAGCCTTATATTTGCGCTTGCTTTATTCTTAAACTGCACCTTTACAGCGTTTGCAGGAATAAACTTTGGCTGGGTTGTCATAATTGTTTTGCCATCTGCCGACTGTGGCATTTCATCAGTTGCAATTTGTTTTTGTAATTTATTGCTAATATTAGGCAGAACTAATTGCTCCATAAATCTACTGATAAAAGTTGACTTACCCGTACGCACCGGGCCAACCACTCCTATATAAATATCCCCGCCCGTGCGCGCAGAAATATCTTTATAGATATTGTATTTTTCCATAAAAAAACCTCCCATACATTACACAAGTAATATATGAGAGATTTATCTTTAATATGAAAATTATTTATTTTTTTCTGCATCTTGCTTTTCTTGGGCTTTTTTAAGTTTCATCTTAACAACCATTTGTTTAATAGAAGTAGGATGTTCTTCCCCAGCAAGCATGCGTTCTATATTATGTCTATGCGCAAGCCAAGTAAATAAACATATTGCAAGAATTAAAAGATTAGCAACAATATAATACACAAGCGAATTAGTTATATTATTGTACTCAAAAAACAACCTTAATGCGCTACCGATTGCGGGTGGTGTTATTGCAATAAACGAACCCATTGCACCAAATTCGGTTATATAAATAAACACAGCAGCGGCAACAAGCGCCATTATGATTAAAACCGCCCATTCCCAACCGTACAAGCTTGAACAAACTAAAAACACACCGATGGTTGACGCAATACCTTTCCCGCCCTTAAACTTCAAGAATACAGGATAAATATGCCCAAGAACGGTTGATAACCCACAAAGGTAAATTGCAAGGTCGCTTACAATAAAATCCGTTCCCAAAAAAAGGCGGTCTTTGGTCAAAAAGTATGCGACCAAAGTAGGAATTGCACCTTTCATTATATCTAAAAAGAAAGTGAGCAACCCTGCCTTTAAGCCCAAATTTCTGCTCATATTAAGCGTGCCTGGGTTTCCGCTACCAACTGCCCTTATGTCAACTTTTTTGGTTTTAGCAATAATTAAAGCCCAATTTAAATTACCTATCAGATAACTCGATATAGATAATATAACAAGCAACCAAAAATTACTCATCTTCGCTATTTTCCCTTACCATAATTTTAATAGGAGTACCCGAAAAATCATACGCTTTTCTAATGCAATTTTCTAAATATCTCTTGTATGAGAAGTGCATAATAGACGCATCGTTAACGAAAAGAATAAACGTAGGAGGATTAACACCCATTTGTGTTACGTATTTAATCTTCAAACGCTTGCCGTTAACTGACGGCGGTTCGTTTGCACGCACGCAGTCCAAAATCAAATCGTTAAGTTGACCGGTTGAAATTCTTCTTTGAGAATTTTCAAGAACTTGAACGGATAAGTCAAGAATTTTATCAGTTCTTTGACCTGTCTTTGCTGAAACGTAAATGGGCTTAATATAATCCATAAATTTAAGCGCTTCAGATAAATCAAAGTTAAATTTATTTATAGTGTTAGTGTCCTTTTCAACCAAATCCCACTTGTTCATTACGATAACTGAAGGTTTTCCTTGCTCATGAATATAACCGCAAATCTTAACGTCTTGTTCAGTTACACCTTCGTTAGCGTCAATCATCATAATACAAACGTCCGCACGGCGAATTGCACCAAGTGCACGAAGAACGCTATAATATTCTAAATCTTCTTCAACACTCTTCTTCTTTCTTATACCAGCGGTGTCAATAAGGGTATATTTCTTATCGTTATAAATAAAAGGCGTGTCAATAGCATCTCTTGTAGTACCCGCTATGTCAGACACAATCGTCCTGTCAAAACCAAGTAATTTATTACAAAGACTTGATTTGCCAGCATTAGGCTTACCAACGACAGCAAGTTTAACTGAGTCATCATCTTCCTTCTCGCCTACTTTGTCAAACTTTTCAACAACGTCGTCTAAAAGTTCACCAATACCAGTACCGTGTTCAGCAGAAATACCAAAAGGCTCCCCTAACCCCAAGTTATAAAACTCGTAAAGTTTTTCAGGGTCATAGTTGTCCAATTTGTTTACAGCCAAAACTACTGGTTTACCTGACTTTCTAAGTTTCATAGCAACGTCTTCATCAGATGCGTTAAGTCCAGTTTTAGCATCGGTAAATAAAATAATTACGTCCGCCGTTTCTATTGCAATTTCCGCTTGTTTTTGGATATGGCGCCACATTTGGTCGGTTGACTTTAATTCAAGCCCGCCAGTATCAACAAGCGTAAAGTACTGACCGCACCATTCTGCGTCAGCATAAAGTCTATCCCTAGTTACACCAGGGAAGTTTTCTACTATTGATATTTTTTTACCGACAACCTTATTAAAAAACGTTGATTTGCCAACGTTAGGTCTACCTACTATTGCTACTAAAGGTTTAGCCACTTAATTTCACGTCCTTATTGTTTTTTATTATAAATTACGGCATTACTATTTTCGCCGTTAATATTAACCGAAACTATTTCATCTCTTGAAGTGGGAACGTTTTTACCCACGTAATCAGCGCGTATAGGAAGTTCTCTATGCCCCCTATCAATGAGTACGGCAAGTTGAACTGTGCGCGGTCTACCAAGTTTTACGATTGCGTCAATACCCGCGCGCACCGTTCTGCCTGTAAACAAAACGTCATCACAAAGAATAACGTCTTTGTCAATTATTGAAAAATTGATTTCACTACCCGTAACCTTTGCTTCAGCAGGGATTTCCGCCAAATCGTCACGATAGAGCGTAATATCAAGTTTGCCTACGGGCACTTTAATTCCTTCAATTTGGTAAATGTTTTCTGCCAAAAGGTCGCAAACGGGAATTCCACCGCGCGCGATACCCAAAAGAACGATATTTTCAACGCCCTTGTTATTTTCAATTATTTCGTGCGATATTCTTTTTAATGCACGGCTGATTGCAATTGAATCAAGTAATACTGTTTTAATTTCCATAATCTTATTTTAGCGTTTTTAACACTTTCTCAAAATAATCTGGTAACGGGCAAGAAAAACTTACCACTTTATTTAAGGTTGGGTGAACAAACTTAAGTTCTTTTGCATGAAGAAGTTGTCCATCAAGTTTGAATTTTTGATTTTTAAATCCATATTCCTTATCCCCAACTATTGGATGACCGATGTGCTTAGCGTGTACTCTTATTTGATGCGTTCTACCCGTTTTTAATGAAAACTCACAAAGTGTGTAGTTTGCAAATCTTTTTATCACCTTATAATCAGTAACCGCATCACGACCGTTAGACACAACAGCCATTTTGGTTCTATCTTTGGGATTTCTTCCTATAAAGGTTGAAATTGTTCCGCTATCTTGTTTAAGCACGCCCTCAAGTAAGGCAATATATTTTCTTGAACAAGTTTTATCTTCAAGTTGTTTTGCAAGCGATAAGTGTGCGTTATCATTTTTTGCAACAACTAATAAGCCTGAAGTGTTTTTATCAATTCTATGTACTATCCCCGGTCTTATTACACCGTTTATGCCCGATAAATTATCAAGATGATATAAAAGTGCGTTTACAAGTGTAGAGCCGTGCGTTCCATTCCCTGCATGAACGGTTAACCCTTGAGGCTTATTTATAACGGCAACGTCATTATCTTGATAGACTATATCAAGCGGAATATCTTCAGGCGTAGCATCAAGATTTTTACTTTCTGGTATTTCAACTTCAATAATATCGCCGTCTTTAAGCACTTTATTGCACTTAACAACGATACCGTTCACCTTTGCAAGCCCGTCATCACACAACTTTTTTACGCGTGAACGGGTAAAATCTAACGCTTGTGACAGATAAACGTCAACTCTCAAGCCATCATTATTCGTTATTTGAAACTTCATTAACTTCATCTTTCTTCTTAAACACCGCGTTCTCATCTAAAAATAAAAAATGTATAATTAACATAATCACGCCTATAGTTAAACATACGTCCGCTATGTTAAATACAGGGAAACGATAAGTGCCAAAGATAAAACTTAAAAAGTCGGTTACCCCGTCATACATAAGCCTATCAATAAAATTACCAACCGTTCCACCAACTACGATTGCTAAAGAATATTTTAACCAAGTATGATTTTTTTTGAACGCATAAATATAGAAAAACACAAACAATACAAGTGCAATTGCCGTTAAAATCTTAAAGAAAATTTGTCCCCAAGAAACGTTAGCAAGAAAACTCCACGCAGCACCTTTATTAACAGTGTATGTTAAATAGAAAAAATTTTCAATAACGGTAATATCTTTATCAGCACAAACTTCAGCAAAATGCTTTTTGGTTACTTGGTCGGCAACAATGCATAAAAGCATCAACAATACAGGTATACATTCTAAGATTAGTCTTTTGATTCTATTAGCCCCAGTTCCTTGCATAACTCCTCCAACTGTAATTCCCCTGGATTAAGAACGTCTTCAAGATTAAAACCGTTATCGCCAGTCGCAGCGATGTAATCGTTAATTTTATCTTGTGGATTAAACTTCTTACCCTTTCCGCCGTCTAAAACATTGTCAAGTTCACCAACAATTTCTTTAGCGTCCTTGTTATTACTGTTTAAGATTATTTCTTTTAATCTAAACGCTTTTTGCACGGGTGGATAAAGCGGATATTTTTCTTCAAGCATTTGAAAATACTCATTCCACTTTGCGATAAAATCATTTAATTCGATAAGTTTGTTTTGATAATCTTTTTTTGATTGTTCTTCTAAATCAAACGCAGTTTTTTCAGCCCTAATCAACGCGGCAAGCACTAACTTTTCTTTTTGATTCAAATTTTCATTTAACGCGTGAAACGCCCTGATTTCTTGATTAAGTTTTTTAATGACTTCTTCTTGCGCTTTAATTCTTTTTTCGTATTCTCCCCTATAAGCGTTTAACAAAACCAACACTTCTTTTTTTGAATACTTTCCTTTACTGAGTTCCAAAATGCACTCCCTTTACGCGTCTACTTTCGCGCCTCTAATTTTTTCAAGCATATCGCTTTTTAATTCATAAAGCCCGTCAGATAAGTCAACTTTATACAAATGCGGTCTATCAAGTCTTTTGTATTCATCCCAAAAACTTTCTAGTTCTTTTCTTGCATACTCTTTAATTTCTTTTAGCGTAGGCATGTTATAAACAACCTTGCCGTCTTTAATTACTTCAACTTGCAAAGATCTAAGTTGGTAATTTTCAAAGGTAATCTTTTTCCATCTTTCATTTGGGTGTGTAAGCGTCAACGGTTTATCCGTATCAATTTTCTCACCGCGCAAGAAAATAAAGTCTGCCTCTGCCTTACCACTTGCTTTATCATATACTCTGTAAATATCCTTAAAACCAGGGTTAGTAATCTTTGCCGTATTATTAGAAAGTTTAATCTTGGGGGTAACGTTACCATCACCGTCAATAATTGCAGCGAGTTTATATACACCGCCAAGCGCGGGCATATCCGCACTTGTAATCAACCTTGTTCCAACGCCCCAAATATCAATTTTTGCGCCTTGGTTTTTAAGTGAGTTGATAGAATATTCGTCCAAATCACCAGAAGCACAAATCTTAGCATCATAATGACCTGCCTTGTCAAGCATTTCTCTTGCCTTTTTAGATAGATAAGCAAGGTCGCCAGAGTCAAGACGAATTCCTTTCGGTTTATAACCGTTTTCTTTTAAGTAATCAAAAACTTTAATTGCGTTAGGCACGCCTTTAGTTAAAGTATCATAAGTATCAACTAATAAAAGCGTGTTTTCTGGATACACCTTAGCATACTCCATAAATGCGGTGTACTCGTCCTTAAAATTCATAACCCAACTGTGTGCATGCGTGCCTGAAACGGGAATGTCAAACATTTTACCGGCAAGCACGTTAGAAGTACAGTTACATCCGCCTATTATCGCTGCCCTTGCACCATAAATGCCTGCATCGGGCGCTTGCGCGCGTCTAAGACCAAACTCTAAAACACTATCGCCTTTTGCAGCATAACAAATTTTTGCAGACTTTGTTGCAATTAAAGTTTGGAAATTCATTATGTTAAGAATTGCCGTTTCTATCAGTTGCGCTTGCATTATAGGTGCTTTCACAGTCAAAATCGGCTCGCCAGGGAAAACAACCGTACCTTCCGGAACGGCATAAATATCACCAGTAAACTTAAAATCCCTTAGGTAATCTAAAAATTCTTTACCGAAAATTTTAAGGCTATCAAGATATTCTATTTCTTCATCACCAAAGTTAAGGTTTGTAACGTAATCAACAACCTGTTCTAAACCACACGCAAGCGAATAAGTTATCATGTCGTTTTGTCTAAAGAACAAATCGAAAACGGCTATCTCATCTTTTCTTTCGTGTTTGAGATATCCATTCATCATAGTAAGTTGATACAAGTCAGTAAGCAATGTTAAATTTCTTTGGTTCATAGCGCACCTTATTTTTTATTGTTTGTAAAAAGCCTATAATACTCGATTTTATTATATTTATACTTTTTAAGTATAACACATAAAATATTTTTTGTAAATATAATTTACAAGTTAAAACACATCTAAAATTTCTTTTCGACTAAATTTAACAAAAAAACGGCGAATGACTTCGCCGTTTTTTATGATATTTGCAATTAAACTTCCGCATCAATGCGCTTAATTAAGGAAACCATAACGTTTGCAATCTTTTCATTGAGTTCGCTATCTTGACTTTCAACCATAACTCTAACCTTAGGCTCTGTACCAGATGCTCTAATCATCATTCTACCCTTTCCTTCAAGTTCTTCATTATACTTAACAAGTGCTTTACTCATTTCTTCGCTATTCATAATCTTAAACTTATCATCAACGATAACGTTTTTATTTGTCTGTGGGTAAAGTTCAACTTGCAACGCTTTGGACATAGTTGTTTTTTCATTGACAATCATGTTCGCAACGATTATTGCCGTTAAAATACCATCACCAGTAGTAGCCAAATCTTTAATAATTACGTGTCCACTTTGCTCTCCACCAAGTGACAAATCTTTTTCAATAAGTTTTGCAAGAACGTATTTATCACCGATATCCGTACGAATAAAATCAATGCCTGCTTCTTTTAAGTTCTTTTCAATAGCCATATTAGTGTGGCTGGTACCAACAACGGTATTCTTTTTTAACTTGCCTTGTTTTTTTAGATACTTTGCAAGCCCGCAAATTATTTTATCGCCATCGATAACCTTACCATTTTCATCAACAGCCATAAGCCTATCAGAATCGCCATCAAAAGCAAAACCAATGTCTGCTTTATATCTAAATATCCGTTTTGAAAGATTTTCCGGATATAACGCACCGCAATTAAAGTTAATTTTTTCACCTTCGTTAGTACAGTTAGACGCAATAACAAAAGCGCCTAATTTTCTAAAAACGTCAGGTGCAATTCTATGTGCTGCACCATGCGCACCGTCAAGAACTATTGTTAATCCTTCCAAAGAATTTTCACTTGCACTAACAAGGTAATCTTTATACAATTTAACAAGATTAAAGTCTTGCTCGTAAGTACCGATATCTGGGTAAGCGTTTACGCGTTCTCTAATAAAACAACGCTCAACTCTTTCTTCTTCTTTATCGCAAAGTTTATAACCGTCGCTGTTAAATATTTTAATGCCGTTATATTCTCCGCTATTGTGAGACGCACTTATAACTATGCCGTAATCAAACTTTAGTGTTCTAGTAAGGTAAGCGACGCCCGCAGTTGGAACAACGCCCGCATCAACAACTTTTGCACCGCCACTCATAGCGCCACCTGCTACCGCAAGTGTTAGGTATGAATTAGAAATACGGGTGTCAGAACCAATTAAAATCTTAGGTTTTTCTTTCAAAATTGAAAGGGCGTTACCGATTTTATAGGCAATATTATAACTTAAATCTTCGTTGACCTTTCCTCTTAAACCGTCCGTACCAAAAAATAAACCCATTTTAATTTTTCTCCTTCAAATATAGATGTGCTCTATTCTCTTTAATCTCTTGTCTAACCCTACCGATAACAAAATCATCGGTTTTAATATCGTCAGTTACGGTAGTACCTGCGCAGATATAAGATTTACTTTCAATATTTACAGGTGCAATAATATTACAATTACTACCAATAAAACATTTATCCCCAACTATTGTTCTATTTTTAGACCTACCATTGTAGTTTACGAAAATAACACCACAACCGATATTGCAATCTTTTCCTATTTCAGCATCACCAACGTAAGCTAAATGACTGACCTTACTACCCTCACCGATAACGGCATTTTTTATTTCAACAAAATTACCTATTTTAGCCTTGTCTTTAATATCCGCCTTAGGTCTAAGCCGTGCAAAAGGACCAATAGAACAATCTTTACCTATAATTGCATCTTCACAATTACTGCTTGTAACAACTGAATTCTCACCTATAATGGTATTCTTTATGTAACACATAGGCATAATAATAGCACCGTCTTTAATGACAGAATTGCCCTCTATCCTACAATTTTCATAAATTGTTACGTTGTTGCCAATGATTACACTTTTATCAATAAAAACCGAGCGCTTATCTTTAATGCATAAATTCTTTCCACTTTTAAATTTCATAATTCCCCCCAAAGTGTTTACGCAACTTAAACACGATTTTAATTTTACAATATATTTTTGCCTTTGTCAAGACAAGAAAACAGTCAAAAATACGAAAATTAGTGTGTTTTTTATTAAAAAACGCTATATTTTAGCACTTTTTATCATTTACATGTTTTTAAAATTTGGGGGTAATTTTTATTATTTACTACATTTTATGATGTTATAATCCCCATATAACAAAATCACGAAAAATAAAAAATTGAAAAGTAATGACCAATTTATTTTTATTATATTTTTTAAAAAAATTTTTTGTGAAATATAGACTTTACAAAATTTTGCTTAAATGGTAAAATATAGCTAACAATTATTAGGAGAAAATTATGATTGGTATTGTTGTTGCGCTCAATTCTGAAGTGGAAAAATTATTAACTAAAGTTGATGAATTAAATGAAATTTCTTTGGCTGATAAAAAAGCATATTCTTGCAAAGTTGCAAATAAAGAAGTAATTATTGCTATAAGTGGCATCGGAAAGGTTAACGCAGCAATTACAACACAACTTCTTATAGATAAATTTTCACCTGATTTTATCTTAAATTTTGGCACTTGCGGTGGCACTAATAAAAGCGTAGAAATTCTTAAATATTATGCTATTACAAAATGTGCGCAATTCGATTTTGACTTGCGTGAACTTGATGGCGTTCCGCTAGGATACATTCAAGATTATGATACCGTTTTCTTCCCCACTAATATTATCGGGCTTGATTATTTAGAAGAAAGCGTACTTGCAAGTTCTGATAGATTTACCGATAACCCTGTTGATATAGACAATATCAACCAAATGGGCGCAAGTGTTAGAGATATGGAAGGTGGTGCAATTGCTCAAACTTGTGTAGCAAATAAAGTTCCTCTTTTTATGATTAAAGGCATATCTGACGTTGTTGGTAGCGGAACAGCGCAAGAACAGTTCTTTAAAAACTTAAAAACCGTTGGCGAAGGCTTCCCCGCCGTTATTATTAAAGCTGTTGAAAACATTTCTAAAGCACTTAAAATTTAATGAATTATTTAACCAAACAATTATTTGAAAATCAAGACTTATCTTACCGTGATTTTCACTCTAAACTAATCCCAGATAATACGCATGAAATTATCGGCGTTAGAGTTCCTGTTATAAAATCAATAGCAAATTCCGCCCTAAAAACTTCACCTAAACAAACTTTAGATTTTATTAGTGAAACACATACTTTTTACGATGAGTTTATGTTACACGCACTCATCATAAATACGCTTAGTTTAGATATAAATGAAACTTTTAATCACATAGAAAACTTCTTACCACAAATTGATAATTGGGCTGTTTGTGATAGTTTAGTTTCATCATTAAAGATTATAAAAAGATACCCAGATTTTACCTTTAACAAGGTAAAAGAGTACTTAAAATCTTCTCACCCATACACAGTTAGATTTGGCATAGTAGTTTTGCTTAATTACTTTTTAGATAACAACTTTAACGAAGAAGTTTTAAGACTTGCAAGTAGTAGATGTGGTGAACATTTTTATATTGATATGGCAATTGCTTGGCTATTTAGCGTTGCTTTAGTTAAACAATATGCAAGGGCTTTACCCTATTTATTAAACGAAAAATTGACTAAATTCGTTCACAACAAAGCAATACAAAAAGCAATTGAAAGTTTTAGGATTGACAATAATACGAAAGAATATTTAAAAACCTTAAAAAGAAAAGGCTTAAAGCATCCGCTTTAAGCCTTTTAATTATTTATAAAAATTTGTTTTTATATGTGCTTTTTCTTCGGGTTGTTTTACACCTAATTCTTTACCAGCCTTAATGCATTTTAACATATATGCCATATTTTCACCCAAAATACGCATAGTTTGCATTCCTTCGATATCACATTCCGCCTGTTCTCCATTACTTCCAAACACCATGTTCCAATATTGTGAAGTTATTACAGGCATATTACTTATCATAAAGTACTTGTTGATAATATCAAGCGTAGCCGTAGTCCCTGCTCTACGAGCAACAGCAACTGCTGCAGCGGGTTTATATGCAAATGATTTTTTAGCAAAAAATACTTTATCTAAGAAAGATTTAAGCGTTCCGTTAAGACCTGCGTAATAAACGGGGCTACCAACAATTAAACCATCAGCTTGCTCAATCTTTTCAATGATTTCATTTACGAATTCATCTCTCACACACTTGTGAGTTTTAGTACACGCACAGCACACAGTACAAGCAGCCGTATCCCTATTACCAACACAAACAATTTCAGTTTCAACACCGTTTGCATTCAATGATTTTGCAACTTCACTCAATGCGGTAAAAGTAGTGCCACTTTCATGCGGACTACCATTTAGCAATAACACTTTCATAATACACCCCGTGAATTCTAAAAAAATAACCCTTGCCGTTTAGACAAGGGTTTTTGGAGCTGATAACCGGAATCGAACCGGTGACCTCATCCTTACCAAGGATGTGCTCTACCATCTGAGCCATATCAGCACAAGCGTTATCTCTCAAACGCTTAACTATTATATAAAATAAAAAAGTTTTTGTCAATATAAAAACCTAGTTAAAAACAAAATTTTTATAAAATTTTACAATTTTTTTATATAACAGCAAAACTTTTATAAAAACCGCCTGTCAAAATTTATTTAACAGGCGGTTTTTTAAGTCAATTATTCTTCTACGACTTCTTCTCCGTCTTCTTCTGCTTCACTCTTTGGTGAAATTGCAATCTTAGATACGGTTGAATCGTCAATTCTCATAATTCTTACGCCTTGTGTATCTCTACCGATAGTGCTGATTTCGGATGCAGCAACCCTAATAATTGTACCGTTGCTGGTGATAATCATAATATCTTCTTCACTTGAAACAAGTTTAAGGTTAACAAGTTTACCAGTTTTACTATTGAACACACCGGCTTTTACACCCTTACCGCCACGGATTTGCAATCTATAATCATCAATAGAAGTGCGCTTACCGTAGCCGTTTTCGGTCATAGTAATAACTTCATAACCTTCTTTAATAATAGACATGTCAACAACGTAATCGCCATCATTCAAGGTCATACTCTTAACACCTTGAGTATCTCTGCCCATCGGGCGAACGTCATTTTCACTAAATCTAATACACTTACCTTCGCGAGATGCCATCAAGATATCATCTTGACCGTTAGAGAGTTGAACAGAAATAAGTTCATCACCTTCAACTATGCTAATAGCAATTTTACCACCACGGCGAATATTTGCAAATTCTTCCAAAGAAGTCTTTTTGATTAAGCCGTTCTTGGTTGCAAGCACGATATATCCTTGTGCGTCAGCCTTAACTTGAATCATTGCGCGAACTTTTTCATTATCGCCAAGTTGAATTACGTTTACAATTGCTCTACCCCTTGCCGTTCTAGTTCCAACAGGGATATTATAACCCTTAACGCTGTAAACCTTACCCTTATCGGTAAAGAACAAGATATCATCGTGAGTTGATGCAATAAACATGTTGTCAACGAAATCTTCTTCTTTAGGTTTATGAGCGGTAACTCCTTTACCGCCACGGCGTTGAGTTTTATATTCGCTAACAGCAACACGCTTAACGTAACCAAAGTGCGTTAAACTTACTACGATATCTTCAACGGGAATCATGTCAGCCTCGTCAATATCGCCGTAATCGTATGAAAGCTCAGTCTTTCTGGGAGAAGGATATCTTTCCTTAATTTCTTCCATATCCGCCCTAATAATAGCCTTTACGCGTGATTCATTAGCAAGAATATCTTTAAGATCTTTAATAGTATTATCGAGTTGTACAAGTTCTTCTTGAAGTTTTTCTACTTCCATACTGGTCAAGCGTTGCAATCTCATTTCCAAGATAGCATTAGCTTGCTTATCGGTAAGTATAAATTCTTCCATCAATGCTGCACACGCAGTATTTTTATCAGCAGATCTTCTAATAATTTCAATAACTTTATCAATGTTTGCAAGAGCAATTACCAAGCCTTTAACGATATGTTCACGCTCTTCAGTTTTAGCCAAATCGTATTTAGTACGGCGAACGATAACGTCTTCTTGGTGGGCAATATAATGCTGTAAAATTTCTTTTAAGCCTAATACCTTAGGTTCACCATCAACAAGCGCAAGTAAAATAATACCGTCTTTAACTTGTAAGTTGGTATGTTTATATAAAGTATT
This sequence comes from Christensenellaceae bacterium, assembly GCA_045614185.1. GTDB lineage: Bacteria > Bacillota > Clostridia > Christensenellales > Borkfalkiaceae > UBA1259. The sequence continues at coordinate 42,715 of JAZLCJ010000013.1, forward strand.
GAGAACAACTTGAGCATTAACATCTTTTTTGAGTTCGATAACGATTCTAAGCCCGTGTCTATCTGATTCATCACGAACGTCGCTAATACCCTCAATTTTCTTATCTTTAACAAGGTCTGCAATACTCTTGATAAGCATAGCCTTGTTTACTTGGTACGGAAGTTCGGTTGCTACAATCCTTTCCCTTGTGCCATTGTTAAATTCTTGAATTTCACACTTAGCACGGAGTACGAAACCACCTTTACCCGTCCTATAAGCCTGTCTAATGCCCGCTCTGCCCATCAACACACCACCGGTTGGATAATCAGGCGCAGGGATATATTCCATAAGTTCTTCAACGGTAATTTCAGGATTATCCATGAGTGCAATACAACCGTTGATACATTCTGCCAAGTTATGTGGCGGAATATTTGTTGCCATACCAACGGCAATACCATCAGCACCATTGACTAAGATGTTAGGGATTCTTGACGGTAAAACAACAGGTTGCATTTCCGTATCGTCAAAGTTAGGATAAAAATCAACCGTGTTTTTGTCAATTTCTCTAAGCATTTCGTTAGAGAGTTTAGAAAGTCTTGCTTCGGTATATCTATAAGCCGCTGCTTTATCACCGTCCACAGAACCAAAGTTACCGTGTCCGTCAACGAGCGGAAAGTTAATTGCAAAATCTTGCGCTAAACGAACGAGGGCTTCGTAAACAGAACTGTCACCATGCGGGTGATATTTACCTAAAACTTCACCGACGATTTTAGCACATTTTTTATATGCTTTATCAGAAGTTAAACCCATATCGTGCATAGCGTATAAAATACGTCTATGAACGGGTTTCATGCCGTCACGAACGTCAGGGATTGCACGAGAAACGTTAACCGCCATAGCATAAGCAATAAAGGATTTTTTTACTTCATTATTGACTTCAACGTTGATAAGTTTTGTCTTTTCAAGCGTCGCTTTAAATTCCGCAGAAAGTTCTGCGCTAATATCTTTTTTAGCCATAATTTTTCTCCTTTATTTTTATATATCTAAATCTGTTACGAGTTTTGCGTTGTTTTCAATGAAAACACGGCGAAGCTCAGGGTCATCACCCATAAGTTGAGTAAAGGTTTCGTTTGCCTCAAGCGCATCTTCCATAGTTACCCTAAGCATCGTTCTCGTTTCGGGGTTCATAGTTGTATCCCAAAGTTGTACAGGATCCATTTCACCAAGACCTTTATAACGCTGAATATCGCACTTGCCAACTTCTGCAAGATAGTCTTGAAGTTCTTTATCACTATAAAGATATTTATCTACCTTGTTCTTTGACGCTTTATAAAGCGGAGGTTGCGCGATATACACGTGGCCTTTTTCAATTAAAGGACGCATAAAGCGGAAGAAGAAAGTGAGAAGTAAAATTCTAATATGGCTACCGTCTACGTCCGCGTCGGTCATGCAAATTATTCTGTCATAACGAAGTTTACTTTCATCAAAATCATCATGAATACCACAGCCAAACGCTGTTATCATACTGCGAATTTCTTCATTTTCTAAAATTCGATTAAGTCTTGCTTTTTCTACGTTTAAGATTTTACCACGGAGAGGCAAAATTGCTTGGAAACGTCTATCTCTACCCTGCTTTGCACTACCGCCTGCAGAATCACCTTCGACTATAAAAATTTCACAGAATTCTGGGTTTTTATCAGAACAATCGGCAAGTTTACCAGGAAGTGTAGTAGATTCTAAAGCACCTTTTCTTCTGGTGTTTTCTCTTGCAAGTCTTGCAGCCTCTCTTGCTCTTTGAGCCATGATACACTTAGATAAAATTTCCCTTGCTTTTGCGGGATTTTCTTCTAAGAAAGTACCAAAATATTCATTCATTGCCTTGGTAACGTAGTTACGCATTTCGCTGTTACCAAGTTTTGTTTTGGTTTGACCTTCAAATTGCGGGTCAGTAAGCTTAACTGAAATTACAGCGATAATACCTTCACGACAGTCATCAGAAGAAACCTTTTCATCGCCCTTAAACACGTTTAACTTCTTACCGAAATCATTGATAATTCTAGTTAAAGTACTCTTAAAGCCTTCTAAGTGAGTACCGCCTTCTTCAGTATTTATGTTGTTTGCAAATGCATAAATTACTTCGTTATAAGTTTCTGTGTATTGAAGTGCAACTTCAACTTCGGTATCACCGTAGAAAACGTCAAAGTAAACAGGCTTTTCAAACATAGGCTTTTTATTCTTGCTCAAATCTTCAACGAAGTGTGCAATACCGCCTTCATAGAAGAAAGTATCTTCTTGTTCGCGTTCAGCACGCTTGTCAATGAGTTTAATGGTCAAGCCTTTGTTAAGATAAGCAAGCTCTCTTAAACGAGTTTTAATAGTATCGTAATTAAAATCAACCGTTTCAAAAATTTCATCATCAGGCATAAAGGTAACCCAAGTACCACTAAAGTCAGCATCTCCCACAACTTTAAGTTCAGCTTGCGGAATACCCCTATTATAAGTTTGCTTATGGTGTTTGCCATCTTGGAAAACTTCAACGTCAAGCCATTCAGAAAGCGCGTTTACAACTGATAAACCTACACCGTGAAGACCGCCTGAAATTTTATATCCACCACCGCCAAATTTACCACCGGCGTGAAGTTTGGTTAAAACTACTTGAACGGCTGAAACACCTTCGGTATGGTGAATTGCAGTAGGAATACCTCTACCGTTATCTTTTACCGTACAAGAGCCGTCCCCATTGATTTGAACGGTAATCGTATCACAATGACCGTTATTAGCCTCGTCAACAGAGTTATCAACGATTTCTTGAACGAGATGGTGAAGCCCTCTAACGTCGGTTGAACCGATATACATACCAGGTCTTTTACGAACAGGGTCTAACCCTTCAAGGACTTGAATTTGACTTTCGCCATAACCATTTTCAATCTTAATTTTCTCTTCCATTTCACACCCGTAAAACGATAAATTTTTTATACAAAAATTATATCATAAATTTAAATTTTTTACAAGCATATAAAGGCTTAATTAAAACTATTTATAGTTTTAAAGGGAGTTTTTTCTCTATTTTTCGACCATTTCTTTATAAATGCATATTTTAAGAATAATTACACAACATAATTGTGTATAGTTTAGGGAGAAAATTATGAATAATTGTAAAAAATGCAACAACAAAATTGACGGTGTTTTTAAGCATTGTCCTAACTGCGGTTACAGCGTTTGTGAAAGTTGTGCAAATACAACTTTTAACATCTGTCCCAAATGTTATAGCGACTTGGATTTAAAAAATTAAAAGAGCCAACTCGGCTCTTTTTTATTTATTAGTTCCTTGCTCAATCTCTCTAATTTTCCACCGAATAAAACCGTATAGGTCATTTAGCAAAAACATAGAAAAACATGCAACCATTGATAAACAAGTTAAATCCTTAAAACTTGCAATGATCCATAAAATTATTAAAACAATATCGTTAAGTGCAAACCCAATAGCATAAAAAGAAACCCTTCTAAGCATCATAAACGACGCTAAAAAACTTGTTGAAATTGATATTGTACTAACAATTAAATTGGGCGTATTAAGCCACTTCAAAACGAAGTAAAAAACCGTAGTAACAAGTGCGGTTAGCATCAATGTTGTCAGACATTCTTTACCCGTAAATCGTCTGATTTTTACTATGCTTTCCCCTTTCTTTGCAGGGTTCTTAATCCACACGATAATAGTTACGATTGAAATAGGCGCAGTCATACCTAAATAAGTTATAATTTCACTATAATATCTAAACTTAAAAGAAGTTATAGAATATAGCGCCGCAAAGATTACGCAAAGCACTTGACCAATCACTAATCCTTTTGCAATAAAGATAAGTGCAGTTACGCCAAGCGCCGTTGCTATTAAATTTATAATATCAATTTCTTTAGCAAAAAAATTTGAAACTATTACGATAGTAAGGGATATTAAGTATATCACCCACTCTTTCTTTTCTAAACTCTTAAACGGATTATTCATTAGTACTCCCAAACAAAAAACACTCACAGCGCAACTCTTCAAAGACCTAACGAGCGCGTTATGAGTGTTAATAGTTACCCGGTGGCAACAATCAATCTTATTAAATTAAAAACAACTATGCGTTTTCTTCTTTTTCAATATCGGCTTTGATTTTATCGAACAATTTTCTTTCAAAAAGCCCCAAGCCCTTAATTTGACATTTATCAGCCTCTTTTACACCCTTCTTGTAAAAGATATCAAACGCATCTTTTTCACCCTTTACATACAGCAAATAAGCCAATTTTGCCCTAACGTTAGTTGCTGTGTTAACGTTGTTTAAGTATTTTTCATAATCTTCTGTAATTTCATCGGCTTTTTTATCGTCATAATCAAAAGTACAAGCGTTATAAAGCGCATCAACCATGATAGGCGCTACAAAATACTTGGGCAAATCATCAACAAGCCCAACTAATCTTTCTGTTACTTTTTTAGCGTTTTCATAATCGCCCTTGTCAAGATAGTATAAATATCTTGCGTTTAACAACATCACAAAATTAATATCATCTTCAGGAAGTTGCGGAAGATCAAAATACAAACTATCTTCTACTTCTGACGGGGTTTTGCCGTTATATAATTCAGATTGAATTTTAAGAAGATTTATTGTAACTTTACTAACGTCATCATCATGCTTAATGCCGTAAGCAACAGCACCGTCATTGCGAATACCGTCAGTTGATGCGGGAAGTAACGCGCCAAAGCACATATAAATACCGATAGGCAACATCATTGATAAAATACAAAATTCCCATACACCAAACGATTCAATAAAGAACGGAATTATACCAACAAACGAAAGTACTAAAGAAGTAATAGGACCAGCAAGCGACATTCTTCTTAAACGCTTACCCATATCTTTAGTATGAGTGGGTATCATTTCAGTATACCCCGCTTCTTCACCCATCATTACAAAACTAAACTTAGTTTTCTTGCCTACTTTTGCAAACTTAAAAAACCAAATAGTCATTGATGAAAAAGCAAAACCGTTTGCTTTCCCCACGATAAAATGTGCAAATTCATGTGCGCAAGTATGTACCAAACCACAAGCAACTGCGCCAACTAAAAACTTAAGCATTGCTTGGAACAAATCTTCGTAATATTCAGTACTGCAATAAAATACTACGCCAAAAAACGCAACAAGCGTTAGCCCAAGACTGCCTACAAAATTTATAATATTCGATCTTCTACTCATTTTTTCTCCAATATCTGTTTTAGATAACCCTCAAGGTTATCGCTTTCACTAACAGTTACGCAATCTATGCCGATTAATTTCATCGTTTCAAGCAAAATCAACGCTCCACCCGCAATAACTTCCGCCCTTTCAGGTTGAAGTCCTTTTAACTTTTTACGCTCGTCAACACTCATAGCGTACAATCTTTCGGTAAGCGCTGTCAATTCACTCAATCGAATTTTATAACCGTGCGTTTTATTTGGGTCATACGGCTCTAATTCTTGCATCATTGACGCTATGCTAGTAGCCGTTCCACCAATAGTAAAATACTCAGTTTTTATAGCATTAGAAAACTTTGCAACTGTTTTAAGAACTTTATCCTTACACGAACCAAACTCTTGTCCGCAAGAATCTTTTAATTTAACCGCACCAAGCGGTACGCTTATAGAAAAAACCGTGTGTTTATCTTTAACAACGGCAACTTCCGTGCTTGCTCCGCCAACGTCGATTATCCCACCGTCAGCACCGTCTAACGCACCGACAAGTCCAAGATAAGCCTCTCTTTCTCCAGAGATAACTTCAACGTCCATTCCGCAAAGTTCTTTAACTTTTTCTAAGAACACTTTGCTGTTTGAAGACTGCCTTACCGCAGCGGTTGCAAAAATATAAATTTCATTCGCTCCATCTACTTTAGCAGTATCAACAAAACGGCAGATAGCATCCGCCGTTCTATTTATAGCGATTAAACTTAATTTTTTATCGTCGGTCATCCCCTCTGCAAGCCTTGTAGTGCACACCTTTTTATAAAGAGTTTTTACACCGTCACTCATCATAAGCCTTACGGAATTTGACCCGACGTCGATAACACCGTATTTCATATTAATTTAACGGAATATCATCTTCGTAAACTAAACCGAGCGCCCTTGCCTCACGTTCAATCCACTTGCGGAGCATAAAAGTTTCTTTTTCACTTTCGCCCTTTTCAATGAGTTGCTCGTAATATGCAATCTGCTCATTATAATGATCAATTCTTGTTTTGTAATGGATCATTGAAGACACTTGATAAATCAACAGCATCACGAGAATTGACAAAAGCAAAACCGCCCCGACAGTTCCTGCCGCGACAAGTTTTTTTGTCTTTTCTTCGGTTAAGTTTAACTTTTGTTTTTCCATCTTTAGATTTTACCTTTTTTTCTATAATTCTATTATAAATGTTTTTTGCACATTTTGCAAGTATTATATGAAAACTTTTTAAATATACAAGCATTCCAATAAAAATTGCTATCAGCATATATCCCCTTATGCTTGGTAATCGAAGTTTTAGAGAATATAATGAAAATAGAAAGCCTATTGGAAGACAAAATATTACGTCTAAAATTATTTTAATAATTTTATTTTTTATAAAAAATTTAATTGTACTTGATATTGAAAGAAAAATACAACTTACCGCGCCAAATGCAAAACATGCTATAAAAACATATAATTGACCACTTGAAACAAACATTACTTAAACAGTTTTTTTATTAGTGGTTGTTTCTTTTGATTATACTTAAACTCATTAAAAATACCATCTGCAATAAGCGTGCCAGCACCCTTATTAAATGAAGTTATTTTAATATTTTCGCCAACAACTGTAATCTTACTGTTAGACGCAGTAAGTTTAATATATTGTGGTGAAAAACCTTCCACCGCACTAACCCCCGTCATAGTAAGTTTCTTACGGTCTTCTAAGATAATTTTTTCACCCTGAATTTCATTTTGAATTTCTGCCATAATAATACTCCTTTTTTATAATTTATGCCCATTTTTTGTTAGTTAAAACTATAAAAAAGAAAAAGGCAGAACAAGTCCGCCTTTTTTATTAATCAGGAAGTTTCATATCCCCTTGTTTTATCCAACCTTTCTTTCTCATAAACTCACTTATAATCAAGTTTAACACTACTGGTAAAACAATCATTAAAAGTATAATACCTATAACACTAATTACACTAATCGGCGTATTTCTAAACAAACTGAATACACCAACTAAACCGCTTGTTCCCATACCGCCACCGTCTGCACCGCATTTAAGAGCGAATACACAAGTTGATATCGGACCTAAAATAGCACTTGAAATTATCATAGGCAACATAATAATTGGCTTTTTCATAATATTTGGAATTTGCAACATACTAGTGCCGATACCCTGTGAAATAAGTCCACTAAATCCGTTTTCACGGAAAGATGCAACGGCAAAGCCGACCATATGACACGCACAACCAACAGTTGCAGCACCCCCTGCTATAAGCATTGCGTCTTCATTACCGCTTGAAACACCCATTGAAACTGCTGCCCAAATAGCAGCAGAAGATGTAGGCATGGTTAAAAGGATACCCATAATTACTGAAACGATTACCCCCATAAACAAGGGTTGAGCTTTAGTTGCAAGTGCGATTAAATCGCCAAGTAAATTAATAACGTAAACAAAAGGATACGCAACGAAAACCCCAACAAAACAAAGCAAAAGCGTTCCTAACGGAATAAGTAAGATATCAAGTTTGGTTTTACCCGCGTAAAGTTCAACAATTTCCACAACCAGCATAGTTACCACGTACGCACCAATAGGATTACCAGGAAGTCCCTTAATAATTAGAGCAGAAATTTGATCTAACGGAGCGATTATGTCAGGCATAAAGAGGTGTGCAAATGAGCCTACCATACCCGCAACAGCAGCGGAAAACACTAAAAGTTTATTTTTGCCAAGCGCATGAGCAATACCAACGCCAATACCAGCACCCATTAAAAATTTTGCGATATTTGCGATAAATAAAAGCGTATTCCCTATATAATTATTACCTATCCAACCTGCAATTTGGCTTAAAATTGTGCCAGCAATAAGCGTAACAAAAAGACCTTGAGCCATACCTGAAAACGCCGTTATAAAATAACGCTTTGGTAGTTCTTTTAAGTATTTTAAAAACCTATTTTCTTTAGTCATAATATAATCTCCGTAAGTTTGTTATCAACTTGGTCACATGAAGTAAGGTAATATTTTATGCCATTTTTAACAACCAACTTATCTGCACGAACAGTCTTTCCATGCAAGTGTCCGTAAATTACGCTGTCAACACCATTGTTTTCAAAAATTTCAGTAAAAAGCGTGTCTTCTCTACGCACGTTAAAAGGTGGATAATGTATAAGCGCTATTAACTTATCCCCTTCTTGCTTAATTTTATTTGCAGATGATAAAGAAAGTTTAAGTCTTTCAGTTTCTCTAAGATATATTTTTCTATCTTGTTCGTTAAAATCAGGCGCGCCAGGAACACTCCAGCAACGAGAACCGCAAATAACAACTCCGTCAAACCTAATGCAGTCGTTTTGAAGTGCGTAAAAGTTTTCTGGAAGAATATCCCTTACCTTACCAATTCCGCTCCACCAGTAGTCGTGATTACCTTTAATGAATATCTTTTTACCTTTAAGGTCAGCAAGGCTTTCAATATCTTTTTTGGCATCTTCTAAATTCATTGCCCAACTGATATCCCCACCGATTAAAACCAAATCATCATCACAAACTTTTTCTTGCCAATCAGCGCGAATTTTATCTATATAACCAACCCAATTACCACCAAAAATATCCATGGGCTTGTTGGTATTTGTTGATAAGTGAAGATCACTTATAGCAAAAATTTTCATATTAATATAATATCATACGCTGTATATTTTTTCAAGTAAAATATCAATTATATAAAAAAAAGCGCCCGAAAAGGCGCTTTTTTAAGTTTTGTCAAATATTATTGAGGGAACATTGGCAGTTCAAAGAACCCAGCACAAACTTCTTGAGTATAATCTTGACACGGCGGAATTGCCGCATATCCGTAAGACGGAATAAGCAGTTCTACTTCCATAACGATTTTAAGCACGATAGACACACATGCATCAATAGTAAACTCATTTTCATCAGTATATTCGCCCTGTGTTGAAACTAGTGACACTATAGCCTCAACAGAATACGGCATAATTGATGCTGATGGAATATTTAAGATTACGTCTTTTGTAACCGTTACGGTTGAAGTTGCAACACCCTCAACCCCATTTGCATCGGTATAAGCAACCGATACAGGGATATTTACGTCCGCACGAACTCTTGCAGAACCTTGACGCTCTGGTAACGGGTCTATAAATAAATTACTTATTATACCTTGCGAAACGGTGCTTTTTGCACTTATAAAAGTCAACGGATATGTAGGAGTTGCTGGTGTTAAATTAGTAATGTCTAATACAACGTCTGTAAGCTGTGTTTGTTGCATGCACGCGTCAAAAACTTTTTTTGCTTGAATACAAACTTTTTCACACAAACCGTTTATTGGATTACCGTTTATCTGCCCCGGACACCTATCCGATTGAAAATTACAAAAAAACGACATTTTAGCCTCCTTTTTGGTTTTATACTTTAATATATGCTTTTAAGAAGGCTTTATGACACAGCGTTTTTTATGTAAAAAACGGAGCAAAACTGCCCCGTTTTATTTTAGTTTGAATTTCCAATAATTTTTTCCATTTTTAACTTTCGCTTTAATTTCTTATAAGTAAATATAAATGCAACGGCAAGTAAGCAAATTGACAATATCCAACCTACTGGCCAAACGAGATATAAGAAAGTTAAATTTCCTTTGAAGAAAGGATAAAGCGCGAACACCCAAACAAATCTTAGTACACACATAAACAAGAAAGTGCTTATCGTGGGAACTATCGGGTTATTCATACCGCGTAAACTTGCGCCCATAATTTCATTTATACCGCAAATAAAGTAAGTACTTGAAATAATTATCATCTTTTGTTGTGCATAAACAATAATTTCTGGTACGTCGCTCATCAGAGATGCTAATTGCTTAGAGAAAATTGCTGAAAGCGCACCTAAAGTAGCGGCAAACATTATTGAAATAAGAATTGACACACCAACTGCTTTTCTAGCACGCTTTAAGTTGCCTGTACCTACGTTTTGACTTACGTAAGACATAGTTGCAAGCGACGGCGCAACTGCAATTTGGTACAAAATACCGTCAAATTGGTTTGCAATAGAAATGCCTGTGGTAGCAAATTCGCCTTCAGCATTTACGGTAGAGGTAATAATTACGTTTGCAAGAGAATAAAGTGCTTGTTGAAGACCTGCGGGTATGCCGATATATAAAATTTCTTTGACGTGCTTAGAGTAAAATTTAAAGTGTTTAATCTTAAACTTAACTATACCTTTATTTTTAAGGATAATCATAAAAGAAAGTGTTCCTGCAATCAATTGTGCAATTATAGTAGCAATAGCAACACCAACTACGTCTGTATCAAACACAAGCACAAAAAACACGTTAAGTCCAACTTTTAAGATATTACCTAAGGATAAAAACAACATCGGGTGCTTTGAGTCCCCCATAGCGCGCAGTATTGACGCGCTAAAGTTATAAAACATTATAAAGGGAATACCACAAAAATATATACGGAAGTATAAAACAGATTTCTCTATAAGTTCTTTAGGACAGTTCATCCAAGTTAAAAAAACTTCGCCAAAGACTACGCCTATAACTGCAATGAGTATACCACCAGCCAAAGCAAGTGCATAAGCCGTTCCAACGGCTTTTTCAACGCTTTCTGGGTCTTTTTTACCTATATATCTAGCAACGACTACACTTGAACCTGAAGAAATGCCTATCAAAAGACCTGTAATTAAAGAAATTAATGTACCGCACGCACCAACCGCACCAACCGCTTGTGGCTTGCCGAGTAGTTTAAGCATACTCATATCCACAACGCTAACGAGCGATTGTAAAACGTTCATTATCATTATAGGGATAGTGATTGCCATTAAACCCTTAAAGATAGAACCCGACAGCATATTAACTTCGTTTTTACTTTTAAACATAATAGCACCAAAAATTATAGTAAAAGCATCGTATAGTTATATAAAGGAACGCCTTTCGCCCCTATTTGATGCGAAAAGCGTTCCTAAATATTAATAATTATAACCTAATTCAATAGCCTTAACGTTCTTTTCCAAAAGTTCTGCCTTTTTAGCGGGAACCATTTGTGCAAGACTTGACTTGATTTGTTCTAAGGTTAAAACGTTAGTTTCTTTTATAACCTTACCCATGATAATCATGTTAGCAAGACCTTCTAAAGCGTTATCGCTTGCAAGTTTAGTTGCAGGGATACCACAGGTAGTGATATCTTCTCTATTCTCAAACTCTGAAATAAGAGAACTGTCATAGATAACAAAACCACCCTTTTCAGTATCGTTATAGAACTTTTCAAGTGACGGAAGGTTCATTGCAATAAGCACGTCGGGTTTATCAACAATCGGTGAACCGATAGGCGTGTCAGATAAAGTTACGCTACAGTTAGCAGTACCACCACGCATTTCGGGACCGTATGACGGAAGCCAACTTACTTCCATACCGTTCTTTAAGCCAGTATATGCTAAAGCCTTACCAGCAAACAATACACCTTGACCACCAAAGCCAGCAATAAGGATTTTAGTAGTTTTACTCATATTACTTTTCCTCCTTATACTTGTCTTTGTAAACGCCTAAAGGATAATAAGTTTCCATATTTTCGTTAAGCCATTCTAATGCCTTTTTAGGTGTTAAACCCCAGTTGGTAGGACAGGTTGACAAAACTTCAACAAGAGAGAAACCTTTTCCGTCAATTTGGTTTTGGAAAGCCTTTTTAATCGCTTGCTTTGCCTTTTTAATGTTCTTAACGTTGTTTACCGCTACCCTTTCAAGATAGGTTGCGCCTTCTACTTGCGAAAGCATTTCGCAAACCTTAACAGGATAACCAACAACGGTTACGTCACGACCATAAGGTGAAGTTTGAGTAACTTGTTGCGGCAGCGTGGTAGGAGCCATTTGACCACCAGTCATACCGTAAATTGCGTTGTTTACGAAAATTACGGTAATATTTTCACCACGAGCAGCAGAGTGAACGGTTTCTGCAGTACCGATAGCTGCAAGGTCACCGTCGCCTTGATATGTAAATACAACGTTATCAGGATAAGCACGCTTAGCACCAGTAGCAACAGCGGGTGCTCTACCGTGAGCGGCTTGAATCATATCACAGTTAAAATAATTATAAGAGAATACAGAACAACCAACAGATGCAATACCTACGGTTTTACCAGTTACGCCAAGTTCTTCTAAAACTTCAGCAACCAAGCGGTGAATAATACCGTGAGTACAACCAGGGCAGTAATGCAAGGGAGCGTCAGTTAAACCTTTGGTTTTTTCAAATACTACCATTCTTTTGCTTCTCCTTTTTCAATTTCTTCAAGTTTTGCTACGATTTCATCAGGTGACATGATAACGCCACCAGTTCTACCGTAGAAGTACACGGGCTTAGAGCAGTTGATAGCAAGTTTAACGTCATCAACCATTTGACCCATGTTAAGTTCAACAGATAAGAACGACTTAACCTTACCTGCAGCCTTTTTAAGCGCATCCTTGGGGAACGGCCAAAGCGTGATAGGACGGAGCATACCAACCTTAATACCGCGCTTTCTTGCGTCCATAATAGCGTTCTTTGCAACACGCGCTGCAATACCGAATGCTACTACGCAGATGTCAGCATCATCCATCATGAATTCTTCATACATAACTTCGTCGCGTTCAACGATTTTGTAGCGTTCATATCTATTGATGTTCCATTCTTCAAGTTGCGCAGGACTAAGTGATAAAGAGTTTACAACATTTCTACCTTCATGGGTATCTTTACCAGAAGTAGCCCAAGGTTTAGCATATTCTTTAACTTCACCAAGTTCTAAAGAAACGGGTTCCATCATTTGACCCATAGTACCGTCAGCAAGGAGCATTGCAGGAATTCTATACTTATCAGCAAGGTCAAAGCCTTTGAAAGTTAAGTCAACCATTTCTTGAATAGACGCAGGTGCTAAAACGATAAGTTTATAGTCACCGTGTCCACCGCCCTTTAATGCTTGGAAGTAATCAGATTGTGAAGGTTGAATACCGCCAAGACCAGGGCCACCACGTTGAACGTTTACGATAAGCGCGGGAAGCTCACAACCAGCAAGGTAAGAAATACCTTCACTCTTTAATGAAATCCCTGGGCTTGATGAACTTGTCATAACCCTTTTACCGCATGCAGCAACACCTAAAACCATGTTGATAGCGGCAACTTCAGATTCCGCTTGCAAGAACGTACCGCCAATTTTAGGCATACGTTTTGCCATATAAGCAGCAACTTCGGTTTGCGGAGTGATAGGATAACCAAAATAATATTTGCATCCTGCCATTATAGCCGCTTCCGCAAGTGCTTCATTACCTTTCATTAACACTTTTTCTGCCATAATTCACCTCTATTTTTCCACCGTGATAACCGTATCAGGACACATAGTTGCGCAGAAAGCACACGCTATGCACTTTTCTTGATCGGTAATTTCAGCCGGATGGTAACCTTTTGCATTGATTTTTTCTTTGGAGAGCGCGATAATTTGTTTGGGGCATACGGTTTCACAAAGCCCGCAACCTTTACAACGCTCTACGTCAAAAGTAACTTTTGCCATGTTTTCTCCTTTTACAGCCAATCCCCGTATTTAATCGGGTCGATAAGCAGTACTTGTTTTAATTGTTTTATTCTTTCATCAGTAGCAAGATCTCGCCTTACTGCTGTAAATTTTATGGGTAAACCAGTAACTAATGAAAATTCTTCCGCTTTCTTTAAGCCTTGCAAAATATCTTCAACAGTAGTTTCAAGCCCTAAGTTTGCATTGTTTACGATACCAGTAAAATTAAGTTTTGCCGTGCGTTCAATTTCCGCTTTTATTTCTAAAGCGCCCTCAATCGTGCGGGTTTCAGGTCGAAAACAATTAAGAACGAAAAGTGCATCATAATCATTTTCTTCCTTTATCTTATCGACAAACCTACCAAGTGCAAGCGCACCCCTATCGTCCCCACCGATATCCGCAACGGCAAACCTACTTTTATCGTCTACCATTTTATACGACTTAGCATTCATTGCAGGAATATCAACGTTTGTTTCTGCAAAAGGCGAAACAACCAATTCCACGCCGTTTTCTTCTAAAGTTTTTAGAGCGTCAACCGTTCTAAAATACGGATTAACAATATCCAAGTCGTAAATGCTTACGGGTTTATTTTGTTTTGCAAGTGCAAGCGCGTAATTTACCGCAACGAAAGTTTTTCCACTTCCGTAATGTCCCATTATAACGGTTACGCGTTTATCGAACATTATCTTTCTACCTTATAGCACCAACCGCGCTTGTCAGGATTTTTACCCCATTGAATACCGGTGAGTTCATTGTAGAGTTTTTGAGTGAGTTCACCGATTTGGTTGTTTGATACAACAAAGTCTTTATCTTTATAGAAAAGATGACCGATGGGAGAAATAACCGCAGCGGTACCAGTACCCCACGCTTCTTCTAAAGTGCCGTTTTCAGCAGCAGCCATAAGTTCATCAACAGAAATTAATCTTTCAGTAACTTTATAGCCCCATTCTCTTAAAATTTCAATGCTTGACTTTCTGGTAATACCAGGAAGAACTGAACCAGTAAGCATCGGAGTAATGATTTCACCGTTGATCTTGAACATAACGTTCATTGCGCCAACTTCTTCAATGTACTTTCTTTCTACACCGTCAAGCCACAATACTTGTGAAAAACCCTTAGCTTCAGCGCGCTTACCTGCTCTTAAAGATGCAGCGTAGTTACCACCGCACTTAGCGTAACCAGTACCACCACGAACGGCTCTAACGTCTTCAGATTCGATACAAATCTTAACGGGATTAAGACCTTCTTTATAATAGTTGCCAACCGGTGATAAAATGATTACGAAAGTAGCGTTGTGAACAGCGTGAACACCTAAAGATTCATCATTACCAAACATAAAGGGACGGATATAGAGTGAAGTGCCCGGTTGATCAGGGATCCAATCATAATCAACGTTAATGAGTTCGGTAAGTGCTTTAAGAGTGAATTCTTCATCTAAAGTAGGAAGACATAATCTTTCAGCAGAATCGTTCATACGTCTAACGTTTTCGATAGGACGGAACATTTGATAGCCGTCAGCCGTTCTATAAGCCTTCATACCTTCAAAAATTTCCGCGCCATAGTGCAACACGGTTGATGCAGGATGAATAGGAATATAGTCAAACGGAACTATTTTTGCATCGTGCCAACCAAGTTTATCCGAATATTGCATAACGAACATATGGTCGGTAAAATACTTGCCAAAGCCGAGATTAGTAAAATCAGGCTTTTCTTTAAGAACTTTTGCCTTTTCAATTTTAATTTCTTGCATAATTTTACCTCTTATATTATTTTGATAAATTTAATCTTTCAATAGCGTCTTCACGCATTTTATACTTCAAAATCTTACCCGCAGCATTCATGGGGAATTCTTTAACGAAAACAAAATATCTTGGAACTTTGTGCTTTGCCATGTGTGCATTACCATATTCTCTCATTTCATTTTCATCAGAAACTTCATTTGCTTTTATGATGATGTAAGCACATGCCTCTTCACCGTATCTAGGATCAGGCACGCCAACCACTTGAACGTCACGAACTTTTTCGTGGGTTAAGTAGAATTCTTCAATTTCTCTAGGATACAAGTTTTCGCCACCGCGAATAATCATATCTTTAAGTCTGCCAGTTACTTTGTAGTAACCATCGGGTGTTCTGCAACAAATATCCCCACTATGTAACCAACCGTCAGCGTCAATGGTTTGTTCAGTTGCTTTGGGCATTTTGTAATACCCTTTCATGATGTTATAACCACGGGCAACGAATTCACCGTTTTCACCATCGGGAAGTTCTTCCCCAGTTTCAGGGTCAATAATCTTACATTCAACGCCAGGGAAAGCGCTACCAACCGTTTCAACACGGTGGTCAATATCTTCATTAACTTCACCCATAGTGCAACCAGGAGACGCTTCCGTTTGACCGTAAACGCTTATAATTTCAGTCATATTCATTTCCGCAGCGGCACGACGCATCAATTCGGGCGGACAGTTTGCACCAGCCATAATACCCGTTCTAATATGAGAGAAGTCCGTCTTTGCGAAATCTGCATGGTTGAACATTGCAATAAACATTGTGGGAACGCCGTTAAAGCAAGTAATCTTTTCATCGTTAATACATGCAAGCGAAGATTTTGGTGAAAAGTACGGCATAGGACAAATGGTTCCGCCGTGAGTCATCAAGTTAGTCATTGAAAGTACCATGCCAAAACAATGGAACATGGGAACTTGAATCATCATTTTATCTGCCGTTGAAATATCCATTCTGTCGCCGATAATCTTGCCGTTGTTTACGATATTACCGTGCGTCAACATTACGCCTTTCGGGAAACCCGTAGTACCAGAAGTATATTGCATATTACATACGTCATCAGACTTAACTTTTGATGCTCTACGACGCACTTCTTCTTGTGGAACGAGTTCCGAACGCTTAACAAAGTCTTTCCATTCCAAGCAACCGTCCATATCAAAACCAACGGTTACAACGTTTCTTAAGAATGGAAGTTTTTTAGAATATAACGGTTCCCCTGCTTTAATGTTTTTAAGTTCAGGGCAAAGTTCTTCAATAATAGCCTTATAGTCAGAATCTTTACAACTGTCAATCATAACGAGCGTGTGCGTATCAGATTGTCTTAAAAGATACTCTGCCTCGTGAATTTTGTAAGCAGTATTTACCGTAACAAGTACTGCACCAATTTTTACAGTCGCCCAAAAAGTCAAAAACCATTGAGGAACGTTTGTTGCCCAAATAGAAACGTGATGACCAGGCTGAACACCGAGTGAAATAAGCGCTGCAGCAACCTTATCAACGTCATCTCTAAACTGAGAATAAGTTCTTGTGTAATCAAGCGTAGTATACTTAAATGCAAGTTGATCTGGATATCTTGCAACCATTTCATCAAGCACTTCAGAAAAAGTCAAATCTAAAACGTCATACTTTTTCCAAGGGTGCGTACCAGTTTTTGAACGGTTATAATATACGGGCTTTTTAACTTCTTCATTAGATTTTGCAGACATATAACTCTTAAAGTGAGTTAGAATAATGTCTGCTGAAGAAATATCATCAGACTCCATTACTGAAATAAAACCATCATAATTTAATGAACGGAGCGCATTTGCAAAATCTTTAACAGGCAATTCACCATCGCCAATAATAACAGTCTTACCATCCTTTTGGTCACCGATACGAACGAAACCGATATAAGCGCCAAGTGTTTGAATGGTTTTATCAGCAGATTCGCCAGCATCAAAGAAAGTTTTACGAATATTCCAACAAACTTTAAGTACTGCCGTGCCGAAAAAGTTAATTACGTCCAAAACCTTTTCCGTATTAGCAAGCGGACCAACCGTTTCAATAAGGATTGAAACGCCGTTTTCTTCAGCCATTTTGATTGCAGGAAATAAAATTTCTTTCATCTTGCAATCATCAAGCATTGTATCAAATTTAATAATTACGTTTTCAACAGACGCTAAAATGGCATATTCAACGTACTTACATACGCTTTGACTATCCGTATCAGCAGTTATACTTTCAGGATAAGTAATTGCTGAAATAGCGATATGTCTGTTAACAAGTTTTCTTTTTGCATCAGCGGTAACTGACGAGCGAAAGATACTATCCGCGTGCTGTGCCTTTTCTTTGACAACGTCAGAAACTTCAATACCGTCAAAACTATAATTTTGAACTACGTTACAAAGTTCAATAAAGTTTGACGTATTTACAAATTTATCTGGAAACGAGAACTTCATAACTATTTGCCCTCGTACACAATTTTATTGAGCGCATTGATATAAGCGCGGATACATGCACCAACTATGTCGGTTGAAACGCCGTTACCAGGATAAAGTTTTCCGTCAGCGCGAAGACGAATGATTGAAGAACCAACAGCGCCCCTGCCCTTTGTTACAGCGTGAACTTGGAAATCATCAAGTTCATAGTGATGACCAATAATTTGTTCAATAGCGTGGAATGCAGCATCGATAGGACCGTCACCAGTAGAAACACCCGTGAACTTTTCCCCATCTTTTTCTAATGTTACGTTTGCAGTTGCAGCAATAATGTTACTGCTGTTTACAACGTAGTTAATAAGGTGATAAGTTGAAGGCACTTGCATAGCAGTACTTGCAATAATCGCCTCAAGTTCTTTAGTATCAATACTTTCTTTCTTTGCGGTTACCTTCTTAAATTCTTCGTAAACTTTACCAGCATCAGCATCAGAAAGTTCATAACCTAATTGATTAACGATAGCGCAAACTTCACTCATAGTAGCGTTTGAATCAATTGCTTTTGAAACCTTTGCAACTTCTTCTTTTGTGCTATATTCATCTGTAACGCTATTAACTGCTGCAGAAATTGTCTTTACGTTAGTTGCGTCAACCGCACATTCAGCATCTAGTTCAAACTTCTTAGCGCGGAAAATATCTGATAATACTGACATTGAAAGATAATCACCGCAAGTAGAAGTTTTAACACCGTCTGCACCTGCTTTAATAGCCTCTAAAGCGCAAGCAGCAGCCATAGAAAGTGCGTTTGACGGCTGAACAAAAACCTTAACGGCACAAACAGACTTAATGTCTTTAACTAATTTAGCGTAATCTTCAGGGAACGCCTCACCAGCGTCGTCAGCAATAGAAACACAACAAGCACCGTTTTCAACCGCAGTTTTAACGCATTCACAAACAAAACCATCTTCCGCCCTAAAAGCATCAAGGGCAGAAAATTCTACGTGTTCACTAAACTCTTTAGCGGTTTTAACAAGTTCACCAATCTTTGCAAGCATTGCAGGTGCTTTCAAGTGATAAAAATATTCCATTTGAGCAGTTGAAACAGGCATAGCCACTTGTAAGCACACCTTTTTAGCAGCACTTACACATTCAGCGGCACCCTTAACACTATCAACAGTATCCCCAACCACGATTTTTATTGCAGCATCTTTTACAGATTGTGCAATAGTTCTATATATAACTTCATTTTCTTTGGAGTTGATTAGAACAGGTAGTTCAATAGCATCAACGCGTGCAGCGTTTAACTTTTCAACAATAGTAAGTTTTTCTCTAAAAGTAAGCGCAAGTTCTTGCTCTTGAACAGCCTTTAAGGTTACGTCTGATACGGTAATCTTCTTCATTTTACATCTCCTAAAACGTTATTTAATAAAAAATCCCTGACTCTAAACAGTCAGGGACGACGTTGTGCCGTGGTACCACCCAAATTATCACAAAAAATCTTTTGTAATCACTCATAAAACTTTTGACGGGGTTAACCGAAAACGACTACTGACAGTTTACCGTACGAAATAACGTTAAATATTATAAAATCATAATTCTTTTAAACATTATATAATACGCGCACAAAGTTGTCAAGTAAATAAGCACCGATTTATAGGTTTTACCTAAGTTTTAACTAAATAAAAATCCCCGACCGAATTCGGTCAGGGACGACTTTACTTGCCGTGGTACCACCCATCGTTATTGCAATTACGCAATCACTTATTTACCTTTAACGGAGTTATCCGTAAACGATTACTTTTTGTTCGCCGTTTCCGCTCCAGAACGAGTAACACTTTGCCCCGCATTGACTTGCACCAACCGTCAACTCTCTATATTAAAACACAAGTGTCTTTTTCCTTCACAGCGTTTAATTAAATTTGAAGTTATTATACACCGCAATCACAGTATAGTCAAGTATTTTAATAGTGTTTTTTAAAGTTTTAACAATTTTTTTACATTACCTGAAAGTATCATTTCACGCTCATTTTCATCAAGCGGAATTTTATTAAATCTTTCAAGTTCTTTGCTTGCATCCCACATAGGAAAATCAGTTGCAAAAAAGAATCTTTCAGCACCGAGCATATCGATTATACTCTTTGCTTTTTCAGTACTTATAAACGCTAAAGAAGAACAAGTATCAAAGTATACGTTTTTTAAGCCTTTATACACCTCAACCTCATCCCAACAACGATATCCGCCAAAATGCGCGGCAATAAATGTTACACTTGGATATTTTTTAGCCATATTAGCAAGGCGATGCGGTTTAGAATACTCAAATCTATTATCCCCAGTATGAAATAATATCGGAAAATTTTCTCCAACTGCCCTATAAAACTTTTCAGCAACAGGCTCATCAATATAAAACTTTTGAAAATCAGGGTGAAGTTTTACGCCCTTAAATCCCTTCTCTTTTGCCCATTTAACTTCGTTTATCACCTCTTCTTCAGTCATATCTTGATGAAGTGTCATAAACCCAATAAATTCACTATGAGCATCCATTTCACGCCTGATAAATTCATTTATAGCATGAACTTGGTGCGCGGTAGTTGCAACCGAGTGAACCAAGTACCCAGTTACCCCGGCACTTTTACCATCTTCAATAAGCCTATCCACAGTCCCTGCCGACATCTCCATTTCAATATCGTAAAAATTACCTATTGCAACGGTCGCTTTTTCAGCAATTTTTTCAGGATAAATATGCGCGTGTGCGTCGATTATTTCCATAATACCAGTCTTCCTTATTCAAGTACATTTAATCGTTTTTTTTCGTGTTGAGTAATTATAAAAGTTGGTCGCCAATATATCTTCTAAGATAGTTCAAGTTTAGTTTCCATTCCGAAACGAGATTTCTTCTGCGATGGTCAATATTCGCTTGATTTAGCGCAGCCTTAAATTCCGCATAACTGCAGTTGTTCACTTTCATAAAATGGTCTTCATAATATTCAATTTTGTTGGATTTCAACTGGGTTAAACCAAAATGGATAACCGAGTGGCAATCCTTACAAATAGCAACTACGTCTTCCAAAATTTGAATGCCGTTTTCCTCGTCGTAGCGCCAAACTTCGTGCACGTCAAACTGGGTGCATTTTTTGCCACAAATCATGCACTTTCCACCCGCACGGGATATTGCGTCTTTTCTAATAAAATCCCATTGAGATTTAGACAAAATGGTTCTAAGATTAGAATACCAGCACCCATCGGGAACCAACTCAAAATTTAATTTGTAATTCAAATTACCCTCCTACTGTCATGACAAACCAAATACAAAATCTGATAATCGTCAGACATTTTATTTATTAATGAAATTGCCGACGACAGTTTTTGGTCATCAAGATTATAGAAGGGGTCGTCGAGTATTATAAAGGGTTTTTCACCCGTAAATAGCACGTCAACTAAAGCAAAACGCTTGCAAATTTCAAATAGATTTTGATAGCCTTTGCTGTAATAATCAATAACTTTTTCTTGTCCTTTTTCCTCTACTGTAACGTTAAAATCAACGTCAATATAAACAGCCTTTCCTTGCCCATTTACATACTCAAAATATTTATTCAAACTATTTTGCAAGGGTGCCTTATACTTTAATTTAAGGTTTTCATCCGCTTGCTTTAAAAATTTAGAAGTAAGTTTGTAGATTTTTTTACTTTCTTCAAACTCAACAATCTTTTCAGCAATTTGCGTTTTCTCACTTTCAAGGTCAGTAAATTTACTTGATAAATCTTCATACCAAGCAACACTTGACTTCTTTTTATTCAACTCTTCAATCTTGTTTTTCAAAGCAAGATTTACTCTATTATGTTCTGCCTTTAATACTGGTAAATCAACTGCTACTTCTTTATTATCAAGATTAATCTCTTGCAGGTCAAACTTTCCTAATTCAAGTTCAACGCCTTTCAGTTTTTCACAAACGTCAACATACACTTCCCATACTTTAAGTATGTTTGCAAGCGCAGCTTCCCTATCAACAACTTGACCCAAATTAAATGCGCCAACGTATGCATCAATAGCATTTTTATATGCTGTTTTCTTTTCAATTAATTCAACAAGCAAATTCTTTTTATCATTTAGAAGTAAAGCGTTTGCATCAACGATAGGCTCTTTTGCTTTTTTAGCATTTTGCAAGGTTAACACTATCGAAATTGCAAGCATTATGCCAGACATAGCAAATAAAATATAAGGCAAAATTGCAACACTTAAGCTTAACAATCCACCAACAAGCATAAGTGCGGTAATTATAAATAAAACCACACTACCCGTATAATTTATTTGCTTTTTAACAGGCTCAATTGCCGATAAAGTCGTTATATCTTTTTCGGTATTTTGTATGCTAAAGTCAAGCGCAAAAAGTTCACGGTTTAACCCTTGTAACTTTTCAACTTCAGCCTTGTCAACCTTATTACCGTTTAATATTTCTAAAGCATAGTTTTGCTTTTCAATAAGTTCTTCTTTATTTTTAATTAAACGATTATAATTTTCTCTTTTAAGTGCAACTGCCTCCGCCCTATTTGCGGTTTCAATTTCAGCATAAAGTTTATTCGATTTTAATTCAAGCGACTTAACGTCTTGATTTAAAACTTCTATATCAGCCTTAATAGTCTTTAACGTTTCAATAGAACTTTCTGCTCTTTTAATTTCTTCTTCAATGCGTAAAATTTCTTTTTTTGCTTCAGGGATAAGTCCTCTTCCGCCACTATATTCAAACTTTTTAGCCTTTTCGTCTATCTTTTGAATAACCTTATCCACCGCCAAAGTATCGTCAATATCACAAATTTTATTATACTTTTCAGTTAAACTTGCATTGCTCTTAGCGGTAAAATCTTTTTGAGAAAAATAAGTAGTTGATAAAAAGCCCTCTTCATCAATTTGGAAGATACGCTTTCCCCAATCTTTATCGTTCGATAAAACTTTACCCGAAACGGCATCATATAAAAATACGGTGTCTTCAGCTTCTTTATTGCCAAAAAACCTTTCAAGCTTATATTCTTTATCCCCCCAAGAAAAGATAAGATATCCACCAAATCTTTCAGTAGAGTTCCAAGGCTTATATTTTGTACGCTCGTTTTCAGCAACACTTCTTTTAGAGTCATTTAAGCCGTAAAACATTGACTTAATAAAGGTTGCAAAGGTGCTTTTACCCCAACCGTTATCTTCTTTTATAGTATTGATTTTGCCGTTAAAATCATATGTAAAATCTTTTAATTTACCAAAGGAAGACACGTAACACTTAATAAGTTTCATCAGATATCCTCCCCCTTTAAGGCGTTAAGCCCTAAAGTTAACACCTTTGTTTTTTCTTCTAAAGATAAATCACTTTCCCAAACTGCGCGAACAAACTCCCCGCGAACTGACTTATCAAGGGCGTAATCTGCCTCGTCGACAACAATCGTTGTTTTGTCAACAACTTTAGCATAAAAAAAGATTTGATTTAAGCGGTATGCTAAATCATCAACGTCAATATTTACGTCCGCCTTTCTTTCACCTTTAAGCACAACTTTAACAAGTGAAGAGTCGTCCAAATTAGCAGTTAGTACGCTTAAAATTTCCGTACGAATCATTATATAATCGAGTTTACCTTCAACGCTATACTCAAAGGTTGATAAACGCCTTGTTGCAAATTTAACAAATTCCGTACTTAAACTATCATCTTCAACTTCTATAAGAACAAAACCTTTTTCCCCAGTTTCATCAAAACCACGGCCTTCCAAACAACCAGAATAAGCGTATTTACCACGCAAATCAAGTTGCCCTTCAGCGTGCTCGTGAATATGTCCTAAAGCAAGGTAATCAATGTTTTTATCCTTTAATCTAGGCAAGCTTATAACTTCTGCCTTTTCTTCACCCTTATACCCAGCAATTTGCCCGTGCATAACGGCAATATTGACGCTATCGGGCGAAAATGAAAGCGTGTCATATATCGTGCCTGTATTATACGGCGTAAACTTTACACCCGCAATACAAACGTTGCCGTAAGTAAAGTAACCCCACTCATCATCAAACACTTTTAAGTTATCAGGAACAACTTCTAAGCTTGCAATAAAATTATCTTCATCATGATTGCCCGAAAGATATAAAAAGTCTACATGGGGATTATCAGCGATTGCATGTAAAATGGCGTTACGAGTTTTAATCGTAACCTTTGCAGTATCAAACATGTCCCCAGCGATAATTACCGCGCTAACACCATTTGCCGTAGCGTAGTCGCAAAGATTTTCAAAAGTACGCACCATTTCCGCACGTCTAACCTTTGCCTTTTCTGAAGACAACTTATCCATTTTTGAATCAAGATGCAAGTCCGCACAATGAATAAACTTCATAAATACCCCAAGTTTTTCTTTTATTATATATATTATATAATAACTTTTGAGAAATGTAAAGCATAAAGAATATATCCCAGAAGAAAATTCTTCCGGGATACGCGTTTTTGTTTTATTTTTTATATACTATTTTTTGTTCTCTTTTCTCTAAGTTCATTTAACTTATGTAAAGAATAAAGTTTGGGCAAGTTATACCTCAAAATAAAGGTTGGCAAAAGATTTAAAAATGCACCAACAAGAGCAACGGGAAGTCCTATCATAAACCAAAGTTTAAGCGGATAAATAAAAATAACTAAAAAGCCTAAAGGAATACTTAACGCATGTATTAAAACACCATAGTTTGCCTCGGTTATAAAACGCTCTAAGTATTCATTATTTGTTGGATCTTTAACTTTATCTTTATGAAAATTAGTAAAGCAACCAAGCTCTAATACTTTATCTTTCCACTTTTTTATACCAAGTTTTTCATAAAATTTACTTTCAGCCTTGCCTGCCGAATAGAATTTTTTATTCATAGTAAACCACTTTTTAGGCAAAACCCATCTAACGATAAAAGCAATTAACCCGCTTATCATAATCTCTACCACAGTAGAAATGATCACAGCAAGCACTATATACCACCAGTCTAAGCCGTAAACGGAAGAAAAACATAAAATATCTACCGCGCTAATTACAGCCATTGCAATTAAAATTATAAAAAAATACAACATAATTAATTATTAGCGTATTCTAATTCAACGCCATAAACCCTTTCATAGAGTTCTTTCCAAACCCTAAAGTTTTCGTTTTTTAAATATTCAACGTTTTCTTTATCAGTTAAACCTTTCTTTGGATAAATCGGTGGCAAAAACCATATGGTATGCGCGGGAATATCAAAACCATCAGCGCCAATTTTACCCGAATTTTCAAGCGTTATAAATGATGGAATAATCGGCACGTTGTTTTTAACCGCAAACTTAAACGCACCACTCTTTAATGGGCGAGGTTTTCTATAGTTCCACCACATAGCTTGTTCTGGATAAATCAAAATCTTTTCACCGCGTTTTAATAACACAGAAACAGCCTTCATAAACTTTTTCATTGTTTCCATATTACTACTTAAAGGCAAAGTGTTACAATGGCGGAAAAAGAAACCATAAAGCCCCTTAAAATTAGTATAATTACCCTCTCTAATAACCTTATAAAGATATTTACCTTTTAGGTCGTCTCTTATAGCCCTATATACAACGTAGTTATCGTAAGCACTAAAATGATTACAAGTAATCATTGCTCCGCCCTGAACTTTGCGATAGTTTTCAATGCCGTTGATACTTTTAATGATAAACGTTCCGTTCGATATTTGTTTTTCATAAAAAGCAACTGCTTTTTTATTTGCTATTTTAGTAAAAAACCTTGTAGACAACTTTTCAGCAAGATAATCTACCTTATCTGGCAATAGCGGAATAGTGACAGGGTCATCTTCAACGTCTACGTCAAATTTACTTTCACGCTCGTACTGTCTAATTTTTTCTAATATTTTAAGCCTATCAACACTCTTGCCACTTACAAGTTTTATATAGGTATCTTCTCTTTTAGCCTCTTCTTCAGCGGTTTTAGCAAGTCGTTCTGCACCAGCCTTATCACGAACCTTACTATCTTCAGAATAGTTGTTAAGTTCATCAAGAATAGATTGATAAACGTCCGTTTGCTTTGCATATTCCCAAAACGGCTCTTTTAATCTGCATTCACTATAATGCCAAGGTTTATTCACCATAATATAATGAATCATTTTTATTTCACTTTCACAAACAGGTATTTCACCGTATACTTCCGTATTCCAACCATCGTTTATCCACATAACTCTGTTATGACAAATTACGTTTAGATAATCCTCATCTTGTGTAACGGTAAAAGTATAAATATTTAGCAAATCAATAAACTGCTTTAACACGTTTTCTTCACGGAATTTTTTACAGTTAATCAAAAGGTGCCCTGCATTAAAATAGTTATATCTACTTATGCCCATAACCTTTTCTACGTAATTGCCAAAAACTTCAGTTTGAATCATTGCTTGTTCATGGCACGCACCAACTAAGTTATCACCGAGTTGATGGTCGTAGAATTCGCTTATATCACCCAAAACAACCGTATCGCTATCAATATAAATAGCCTTATCATATTCAGGATACATTTCAGCAATAAACAACCTAAAGTAAGTTGTTTTAGAATAATAATCACGAATAGGCAAAACCGAACCTATTTTTTCCAAATGCTCTTTAACACACACAAACTCAATATCAGCATAATCACATTTAAGCTTGTAAACTTCTTCTTTCATCTTATCGCTTATTCCAGCATTAAGAATGTAAATATGATAGTTTCTATCTTTACTTGCATTTAATAGCAAAGATTTTATTGATACAACGGTGTATTTAACAAAAGCGTCGTCACAAGCATAAAAAATAGGAATTGTAGAATTTGTTTTAGTATAATTTGTTGAACTCATTTGATTACCTCTCTTAAGTTTTTTGTGCAAATCACCTTTGCACACGCTTAATATTATACTTTTTGCTTAGGTTTAACAAGAGAATCAAGTAGAAGAAAACGAAAGTCAAACTTGAAAATAAATTGACCATAATTCCACAAATTCTTCCCGTTTTCTACCTATTTTTGAACTTAAATATTTACTCTACCGTTGGTAGAATAACTATAAACCATAACGAGAATATATCAAAATTTTCAGAAAATATTTAAGAAAAATAAAAAAACCATGCTAAATTCAGCATGGTTTTTAAATAATTTATAAAATTTCATTAAACTAACTTTGCAATTAAAGCATATATATTCATGCCAAGTGCACGGAATTTACTTTCATACTCGGTTTGAATGTTTGAAATCTCTCCCTTGTTAATTTTTTCTGAAACGTCTTCAGTTGCAAAGTCGTTGGCAACAAATTTTTCAAATGAAAAATCAAAAAACGGTTTATCATCTGTTTTTTGATACACACAACCGCCATCTTTAAGAAAGCATTTGTAATTAACTATAAGCCTATCACAAGTCAGTCTACGTCTTTCATGAACTTTTTGCGGATATGGTGGTGAGAAGTTTAGATAAATATTCTCTACACTCTTTTCAGGGATATATCTTGGCAAATAATCCGCACCGCAATTTATAAACTTAATATTTTTTAGTCCAAGTTCTTTTGCGTGTTCTGCAGCCATTACGATTATGTTTTCAAGAAGTTCTACGGCTAAATAGTTTACGCTGGGGTTTTTCTTTGCCATCTCTATAATAAAACCACCTTTACCACACCCTATTTCAAGTTCAACTGGGTTATCGTTACCAAAGATAGTTTTATAGTCGTAAAGTCGTTTATCCTTAATAGCCTCTTTAACGTTTGCTATATCCCTATCAGCAACAATAACGTAGTCACTTACTAACGAAAGTCTTTCTTCAAGATGTTTTTTCCTTCTAATTCTCATATCATCTACTCACTTTTTGTGAACTTTTTAATATTGTACCATTATTTTTTAAAATAGTCTAATATTTCCCCTTAAAAATGCTTGCAAATTAAAAAAAGTTATGGTACAATATCTAAGCAATCGGGGTATGGCGCAGTTGGTAGCGCGCTTGTCTGGGGGGCAAGAGGCCGTGAGTTCAAGTCTCGCTACTCCGACCAGCAAATTAAAGCAAGTGATTTTCACTTGCTTTTTTTGTTTATTTTAACTTCCCACTTGATTTTATTTTATAAGTAAAGTATAATTAATTTAAGTATAAAATTTTAATATATGGGAGCTACTATATGGCAAAAGAAAAAAGATTTGAAAAGATTTATACACAAGACTTAGGTTCTACTGAAATTTGGGTTGATAAAGAAACTGGCGTTAATTATTTATACCACTCAGGCGGATATTCTGGCGGTCTTACGCCTTTATTAGATAAAGACGGCAAACCCATTGTTACACCGCTTGAACGCTAACCCTTACCCCTTACAAAACCTTTATCCATAATTGGTTAAACAAAAAAACTCCGACAGAGATGTCGGAGTTTTATTTTATTTATCAAGATTATCTCTTAAACAATTTTCTCATAAATGCAGGAAGTTCGATACCTCTTCTTTCAGGTTCTTCTTCAAGTTCTTCTTCAATTTTGTTTAAGTCAGGTGCAGATTCAACTGCAACTTGTGCGTCTGCTTGGTCTTGTAAACGTTTTTCAGTTGCTTCAATTTCACGAATAAGCGGGGGCACGAAACTTTCAGCCTTCTTTTCAGGCTTAATACTTACGGCAGGTTTTTCTTCTTTTTGAGCTTCGCCTTCGCCTAATGCTGCAAAACCAGTTGCGATAACGGTAATCTTAACTTCATCAACCATAGATTCATCAATGGTAGCACCGAAGATAATATTTGCAGAATCGTCAATGATGCCTTGTACGAGTTCAGCAGCTTCGCTAACTTCGTTAAGCATAAGATCTTTACCACCAGTAACGTTGATAATAACTGATCTTGCGCCTTCAATAGTGGTTTCAAGCAACGGACTTGAAACTGCTTGTCTAACAGCCTCAATAACTCTATTTTCGCCTTTAGCACGACCAATACCCATGTGTGCCAAGCCTTGGTTACGCATAACGGTGTTAACGTCAGCAAAGTCAAGGTTAATAAGTGAAGGAGTAGCGATAAGATCAACGATACCTACGATACCTTGTTTCAACATGTCGTCTGCAACCTTGAATGCATCAAGCATACCAGTTTGTGCAGGTAAATATTGTAAAAGCTTGTCATTAGGAATAACAACCAAAGTGTCAACGTGTTTCTTGAGGTTCGCAATACCCTTGTTTGCATTGGTATTTCTTACTCTACCTTCAAATGAGAAAGGCTTAGTTACAACTGCAATAGTTAAAATGCCCATTTCTCTTGCAATTCTTGCAATTACAGATGCAGCACCAGTACCGGTACCACCACCCATACCAGCAGCGATAAACAAAAGATCGGTGCCTTCTAAGAGTTGAGCAATTTCGTCCTTAGATTCTTCTGCAGCAGCTTCACCTACGCTAGGATCACTACCTGCGCCTAAACCCTTGGTGAGTTTTGCGCCGATTTGCAAAACTTTTTGTGCTTTTGATAAAAGCAACGCTTGGTTATCGGTGTTAACAGAAATAAATTCTGCGCTTGAAACGTTAGATTCAACCATGCTGTTAACTGCATTGCAGCCACCGCCACCAACACCCATAACTTTGATTACTGCCGAATTGTTAAGTGAAAATTCTTGACCAAACATATTCTTTAATCTCCTTTTATTTTTCAATTATAATTTTTCAAATTAATTTTTTTACTGTTCTAATGCAAGTTCCATCAAAGAAAGCAACGACGAATCGGTCGGCTTGTCCATAAGTGGAACTTTAGGCGCAGCCATTTCTACCGCG
The DNA here is from genome assembly GCA_045614185.1 of Christensenellaceae bacterium. Taxonomy (GTDB): domain Bacteria; phylum Bacillota; class Clostridia; order Christensenellales; family Borkfalkiaceae; genus UBA1259. Next base: position 72,395 of record JAZLCJ010000013.1, read on the forward strand.
CGTTTAAGTTTATTGGCAACGTATTCTTTCGCACCGCGAATATACGCTATGCCACCACCCGTAAAAGTAAACGGAATATAATCAGGTATTCTATACCCCGAACTTTCCATAGCCTTAGCCAAACTATCACAGAGTGAATCTAAACTTGTAATAACCGCGTTTTTAGCCTCTTCAGACGAGTAAAAATGCTCATCATTATCTGCAATTAAATCAATGGCTGAATTTGGCGAAAAACGGCTTAAACTAATCTTTTTCTTTACGACTTCCGCAGTTTCAAAAGAAACTTCAAACTTTTCTGTAAGTGCAGCCGTAATATACCCACCACCGTAAGCAAAAGGCTTTTGGTAAATAATACCGTCCCCTTGCACAATAGCAAGATTTGTACTGATGTATCCAACGTCTACGAGAATTGCCGTTCTATCACGATTTTCCGCATCAATTAGATAGAGCGATTCCGCAAGTGCAGTTGAAACGCACTCTATTTTTTTAATCCCAGCACCATTAAACGCCCTATTTACCGCGTCCATAAAATAATTATCACACACGATAAACGATAGTTTACCTTTTAGCGCGCTTGAAAGCGCTCCTACAGGGTTTGCCATACGGCGAAGATCATCTAATTCATAAACGATTGCCGAACGGTTAATAAGCGTAAATTTATCCGAACTAACTTTATAAGCCGATTCAAAAAGAGCATCTACGTCTTCAACCGTTATCTTTTTCTTTTTCAAAAAAGAAACTTGCCCTTCCCTAACGAAAACTTTAGTAAAATCACCAGGAACACCAACGTAAACTGTTTCTACTTTTGATATTTTTTTAATCTTTAGAGCAATGGTATATAAAATATTTCTAAATCTTTCGATATCAAAAAATTCACCGTCGTTAAAGCCGTCGTAATCGTAATTAAAACGCGCTTTTATAACGAACGTTTTATTAATACCGCGTTCAGCAATAACCGCAGTTATGCATGAAGAACCCACGTCTACAACAGCAACTTCTTTTTTCTGCATATCACACCTTATTGCTTAATACTTGACCAAACGACGTTAACGTCGCCATTTACCAAATACGCCTTAATAAAACTGTACATTTTAATATAATCGCTATCGGCATTATTGTAAACCTTAAACGCCTCGACAGCCATTTCCACGCCTCTAACTTCACACTTAGCAATCTCTATGCTAACACCAGAATAAGTTTCAAAAGTTAAATCAGCACCAGGCACGTTATACTTGGTAAGCGTAATACTTTCAACACAGTTGATAAGTTCAACACTATCCGCAATTTGCAAGGCTGTTTTAACAAGTGAATCACTGTCCGTTTTAATTATAGAACCAACCGTTGTATCCTGTACTGTAATACCGTCAAGATTAAGTTTAATCTTATTGCGAAGATTATTTTCTTCAACTTCATCTTCAGTTGCGGTGCGCAAAACAAAACCATCTTGCGCGGTTACAACGAAACCATCGTTACCCTTTATGAAGTAAGTTTCTTTTCTTTCACGAATACTTACCTTAAGAACGTTGGGAAATTGCTTGTCCACAGACACCACTTCAAAGTAAGGAAAACTATCCACGGCGTCTTTTACTTTATCCACGCTTAAAAACAAAAGGCTATCGCCCAAAAACTTATCAAGCGTTGTTTGAACTTCCATAGTTTCAGTACCCTTTGAAACGGCATAGTCAACCTGAACTTTTTTGATAGAAAAAAGCCCTATTGTGCAAATTACTGCAACGACCGCAAATATTGCCGCTATTACGATTATGGAAATTTTTTTTGCCTTCATACTCATCTTTCCGTAAGTTTAATATCCGCACCTAACGCACGGAGTTTACCATCAAAATTATTATACCCACGCTTTACGTGATGTGCCCCGTCAATAATCGTAATGCCGTCAGCATTAAGCCCAGCAATAACCAACGCTGCACCACCGCGCAAATCATTTGCGCACACACGCGCACCCGCGAGCCTACGCACGCCGTGTACGTGCGCAATGCAACCGTCCACGTCAACGATTGCTTGCATCTTTTTCAACTGCTCAAAATGAGAAAATCTGTTTTCAAAAACCCTTTCTTGAATGACAGACACACCTTCTGACACGCACGCCAAAACCGATGCTTGTGGTTGCAAATCCGTTGGGAACAACGGGTATGGACCAGTGGCAAAACTAAAAGACTTGCCAACATGCCCACTTTGTATGTTTATTATATCATTAAACTGGGTAATTTTACAAGTATAATTAACAAGTTTATTTATTAAATTTAAAATATTTTTAAAATTGCAATTCTTCAAGCACACTTCACCGCCCGAAACAGCAGTTGCTATCAAGAACGTTCCCGCCTCGATTCTGTCAGACATAGGGGTAAATTCTACACCTCTTAAACGCTTTACACCTATAACTGAAACAACGCTTGAACCAGCGCCGAAAATCTTTGCCCCTGCCCTTACTAAAAAATCGACAAAATCTTTAATCTCGGGCTCTCTTGCACAGTTAAAAATAACAGTTTCACCTTGTGCAAAAATTGATGCAAGTATAGCATTTTCCGTTGCGCCGACCGATGGGTAATCAAGTGTAATCTTAGCGCCTTTTAAAGTGTCCGCCTTGCATTCGATAAAATCAAATTCTTCTTTTACCGTTGCTCCCAAAGCCTTAAGGCACTTGATATGTATATCAACAGGTCGCTTACCTATGTTGCACCCACCAGGGTATGCAATTTTGACTTTTTTAAAACGCGAAAGCAATGCGCCCAACATACAAACTGACGCGCGCAACCCTTTTGATAAATTTTCACCTATTTCATAACCACTTAAATCATCACAGTTAATCTTTAGCCCACCGTCAACAAATTGAGTTTTTGCCCCTAACGACTTTAATATTTCAACAAGACTTAAAACGTCCCCAATTTTAGAGCAGTTGCGTATAAAAACATCTCCGCTAACTAAAACAGAACTAGCGATTATGGGTAGTAGGGAATTTTTTGCGCTATCAATCTCAACTTCACCACACAATTTTTTACCGCCGATAATCTCGTAACTTTCCATAAAATTCTCCTTACCCAAGATATTTCATTTTATGGAAAATGCACCTAAAAGGTTAACGCTCCTTTAGAAGAAATATTATACAGCACTCCCATTTCTGCCATAAAAATTATTATTGACGTATTCCCACTTGACACCAATGGTAACGGCAAACCCGTCGGTGGTATACTTCCCGTTACGACAAGCGCATTAACTATAACTTGAATACCAAAAATCATGGTTATACCCACAGCAAGCAGATACCCAAACACGTCTTTTGCTTTTGACGCTATTTTTAATCCTCTAAAAATTATAAAACCAAGCAAAGCAAAAAACAAAATTAAACCAACAAAACCAACTTCTTCACCAATAACGGACAAAATAAAATCCGACTCTGCAAACGGCAGAAACGAATACTTTTGCCTAGACTTAAACAATCCCACACCAAACCATCCGCCAGAACCCAAAGCATAAAGTGACTGCAAAAGTTGATAGCCCTCCCCTTTAGGATTAGACCACGGATTTATAAACGCCATTAACCTACTAAACCTATACGGTTCGGCAATTATTAAAACCACACCGAGTATAAGCGCGGGCACGAGCATAACTAATAAATGCCAAATTTTCATTCCTGCTGAAAACAGCATCGTTACCATAAGCAACGCAACACATACCGTAATAGACATATTTGGTTCTAAAATAATAAAAACACAAGTAATTCCCCCGAATATTAAAACAGGCAAAATTCCCTTAAAAGTACGGGCTTTTTCTGGGTTTTTAGATAAAACTGTTGCGCTGAACAGTATTAACGCAAACTTAGATATTTCAGACGGTTGTAAAGTTACACCCCCAAAGCCTATCCAACGCTTTGCGCCGTAGTTTTCCACACCTATTCCAGGCACAAACACCAACCCCAAAAGTATAAAAGATAATATTGAGATATACGGCGTAAACTTAATAATTTTTCTGTAGTCAAACAAGCAAGTGAACACCATTGCTACAGCACCTAAAGATATACCTATAACTTGTTTTTTTACAAAGTAAAAAGCATCTCCGTAAGTTTTATTAGCGGAATAGTTGCTTGCTGAATATATAAACACCGTTCCTATAACAGCAAGCGCAAATACAGCAATCGGCAAAAGAATATCACCTTTTGCCGATTTTTTAAGTGGTAATTTATTCAATTACAATTCCTCCACCGCTTGTATAAACGCATTTCCACGCTCTTCAAAACCATTAAAACAATCAAAACTTGCACACGCGGGGCTAAACAACACAGCGTCCCCATCTGCACTACATAACTTTGCTATTTTAATTGCCATAAACACATCGTCAGTTAAGGTTAATTTTTCAACCCCACACGCCTTTGCTGTTTCCAACATATTAAACCTTGACGCACCGCAAATAATTACGTGTTTGACTAAACTATTTTTAATCTTTTCAAACAAAAGGTTATATTCTTCACCCTTTTCACTTCCACCAAGAATTAAAATAGTTGGCTTTTTCATACAATCAAGCGCCACCATTGTAGATGCGGTGTTGGTTGCTTTTGAGTCGTTATAATATTCCACACCGTATTTTTCAGTTACGAATTCAACTCTGTGCTTAACACCCTTAAAACCCTTTAATGCACTTACAATTTCCGTTGTGTTTATGCCTAACAATTTTGCGCATGCAATACCGAAAAGTGCATTTTGGATATTATGCTCTCCCGCAAGAATCATCTCTGATGCATCTATTATGTATTCATTATTATAATATAGTTTTCCATTTTCTAAATATGCGCCATCAACCTTACCTTTAGTGGAAACCCAAACGACTTTTGCCTTACAATCCACGTAAAAATTTTTAACCGTTTGGTCATCAAAATTAAGCACGCAATATTCACTTTCCCTTTGGTTTTTAAATATTCGTTTTTTTAAGTATATATAGTTATCCATGGTGTAATGGCGTTCTAAATGATCAGGCGTAATATTAAGCACGCAAGATATATGCGGACAAAATGAATTTATGCTTTCCAGCTGAAAACTGGACACCTCTGTAATGCAAACTGTTTCCCTATCTATATCATTTAGTTTTGCAGTCATAGGCACGCCTATATTACCAACTAATTGCTTTTTTAACTTTGCACATTCTAATATTTCATCAATAATCATAACGGTTGTCGTTTTACCGTTAGTCCCAGTTACAGCCACTATTGGTGGAGTAAGCATTGCGTAAGCAAACTCCATTTCCCCAATAATCCTTTTATTCATTTGCTTAGCCTTTACTGATAATTCATGATTTATAGGCACGCCAGGGCTTAAAATCAATACGTCTATTTCATTAATAAGCGTTTCCGCTTGTTCTTTACTTATATTCTCAACGCCTAACGACTTTAGCCTGTCTATGGCTTGAATTGCCTTTTCAGTTCTCATTTGCTCATAAACACGGCAGAAAGCATTGTTTTCAACAAGATATTTTGCAACAGCGAAACCGCTTTTTGATGCACCTATAATTAAGAATTTTTGATTTTTTATAAACAATTATTACCTCACGCGTAGGCGATTAGCGAAAGAATACCAAACACAACGGTAACCACTACATATCCGTATGATATCTGCGTTTCACTATACCCACTCAACTGAAAATGATGATGCAATGGCGCCATTAAAAACACTCGCTTTTTTGTTCTTTTATAATGTAACACCTGCATTATTACCGATATGCCGGATAATACAAACATTATGCCTATCATAGGAATAAAAAAACTATTTGATGAAAATATACTTATTGACGCAATAAACCCACCTAATGAAAGAGAGCCTGTATCCCCCATAAAAACGCTTGCTTTATTTACGTTAAACAATAAAAATGCCAAAATACCACCGCTTAAGCAAAAAGACAATAATCTTAAACTATGATATTCGCTCCGTCTCAAATACAATTCAGGCATAAACTCTACTTGTAAACCGATTAAAACAGCAATCATTATAAAATATACTATACACACTCCACTTGCAAGACCGTCTAAACCGTCGGTAAGATTTACGCAATTAGTAGTTGCAATAAAAACCAATGCAATAATAGGAATGCTTACCCAACCCAAATCAACGCTTTGTGCCACAAATGGAATATGAAAAACCGTTATTCCGTTTTGATAACAAAAAACACCTGCAATAACGGATATTGCAAGTTGAAATATTATCTTTTGATATGGCTTTAATCCCTCGTTATGCTTTAACTTGATTTTAATTAAATCATCAATTAAACCAACCAACATAAACGCAAGTCCAATAACTACTGCAACGTTTGCTATGCGCGCTTGTCCTGCAATAAAGTAAATTAAAACCGACGGCAATATAAAAAGCAACCCACCCATTGTGGGCGTGCCGTTTTTATGCTTATGCTCCTTAACGTACCCAAGCACGGTTTGCCCCGCTTTAATCTTTCTTAGTATTGGTATACCAACAAACGCAAAAGTTACGCTAAGCCCGAAAGATAAAAGCGACGCCATTAATAAAGTTTTCAATCTAATTTTCTCCGTACAATTTCTTCAATAGTTTCTCTATCATTATATAAACGCTTTACACCAAGAACTTCTTGGTACTTTTCACTACCCTTTCCTGCAACAACTATAATATCACCTGTTTTTGCCATATTTATAGCATAATCTATAGCCTCGGGGCGCTCTTGAACTATAACGTAATTATTAGACACTTTCAACACGCCTTTTTCTATTTGATAAATTATCTCCATAGGATCTTCATATCTAGGATTATCTGAAGTTATAATTGTAAAATCAGCGTGCTTTGCACTTATTTCGCCCATATTTTCTCTCTTGCCTTGATCTCTATTTCCCCCACACCCAAAAACGTTTATAAGCCTATTTTTACACTTATTTTTAAGTTCTTTTAATACGTTTTCAAGCCCATCTGGAGTGTGCGCGTAATCTACGTAAACTTTATATTCTTTATCGATTATACATTGCATTCTTCCATCAACAGCATCTAAAGAATTTAATTGCGACAAAATATCATCAGGCTTTGCCCCTATTAAAGCGCACGCTGTTGCCGCTGCTAAGGTGTTATATATATTAAACTTCCCTATTAAATTGTTATTAACATTACCTATACAGTCAAAAAGATTAACTAAATAATTAGTAGTGGTTGACGATTTGTTTATATCCATTGCAAAAACGTCCGCTGGATTATCTATTCCATAAGAAACAACTCTCTCTTTTTCACTAATTATTTCAGCACCAAGATTATCATCGGCGTTCACAACGGCAAAATCATATAAAGTTTTGTCGAAAAAACTCTTTTTTACACGCCTATAACTTTCCATGTCCTTAAAAAAATCTAAATGATCGCGTGAAAAGTTTGTGAAAACTCCTATAGAAAACTTAATTCCATTAATCTTTTTATAATAAATAGAATGAGCAGAAACTTCCATAACAACCGTATGATATCCACTACTATACATATCAAAAAAAGTTTTGTGTAAAACTATTGGATCAGGGGTTGTTAAAGTGGGTTCGTAAAAATTGTTTCCATAATAGGAGCCAAGCGTACCTATTACCCCACACTTTATACCGCACCCGTTTAAGATTTTACCTACTAAATGAGCCGTAGAAGTTTTACCGTTTGTTCCAACAACACCTATCAACTTCATATTATCACAAATATTAAGATAGAAGGTTTTTGCTATTAAACTCATAGCAACCCTTACGTCTTTAACGATAACTTGCGGTAAAATCGTGTTAGTTTTTCTTTCAGAAACTATTGCGCTTGCACCGTATCTTTCAGCATGCCTAACAAAATCAGCACCGTCAAATTCTTCGCCTTTTATACATATAAACAAACTATCTTTAGTTACTGAATTACTATCGATTACAATATTCTTTATGTCTGTTAGAACATTGCCTAAAACTTCAACCACGTCAACTTTTTCAATCAATTTTGATAATAACATAACCTCTCCTACAAGTTAAATTACAGAAGGAATTTTTTTACTTTAATAATGTTTTCAAAAACTTGTTTAGCGTAAGGCGCTGCAACGGTAGAACCATAATACTCACCTTTTGGCTCGTCAATAATTACAAGAGCAAGATATTTTGGATCATTTGCAGGAAAATACCCAACAAAACTTGAAACGTATTTTCCCTGTGCAATTATTCCGTTTTCATACTTTTGCGCAGTTCCTGTTTTACCCGCAACCCTATAGCCTTCAATATACGCTTGCTTACCAGAACCTTCTGAAACAACCTTCTCAAGCATTTCACTAAGTATTGCCGACGCCTTTTCACTTATAACCCTATTCTTTTGTTCTGGTATAGTTTTTTCACTAAACACACCGTCGTTTGAATATATTTCGCTTACCAAGTACGGCGTGTAATACACCCCACCATTTATAGCAGCACTGGTTGCCAAGGCAAGTTGTAAACCCGTTACAGCAATAGTTTGACCAAAAGCAATTCTCGCTAAATCCACGTTTTGAACTGAACTAACTGGTAAAACCATGCCTTGAGCCTCACCATTAAAATCAACACCGGTAACCTTTCCATAGTTAAATAACTCAATATATTTATACATTGTTTCTTTGCCCAATGAACAAGCAATATCAACAAAAATAGGGTTACAACTGTTATTTAACCCACCCTGTAAATCAAGTGCTGAATGCCTTCCGTTTGCATGATTATTCCAGCACTTAACCTTTTGCCCGTCAATATAACGATATCTTGATGAAGAATAAATATGATGTGGACTGAATGCGTTTTTATTTCCTTGTAAATATTCTTCAATATTTGCAGCAGCAGTAAGCACCTTAAAGGTAGAACCAGGCTCATAAACGTCGCAAAACAGATTATTTCTTGACAGCGAGTTTAAGGCTGTCAAATCATCTCTTGGGATTTCGTTTAAGTTATACGACGGCTTTATACTTAGCCCCCTAATAGCACCGCAATTTGGGTCAACAACAAGCATTTGCGCTGACTTTGCCTTATGAATTTCCATAGCCTCTTCCATAGCGTTTTCGCAAAATTGCTGTATTTCATAATCGATAGTAAGTTTTATGTTTAACCCATTTGTTGCAGGAATATAGCTTGCTTTGCCACCATCAACTTCCACACCCACTATATCGGTTTCATAAAGCACTTCACCGTTCATGCCTGCAAGGTATTTATCATAGTATAGTTCTAACCCCGATTGCCCTTTACCATCCGTTGAAGTAAAACCTAAAACCGACGTTAAAAACTCGTTATAAGGGTATGTTCTAGAGTTATCACGCGACACATAAAGACCATTAAAATCATTAGTTAATAACTGTGATATTTGCTCTTTAGATACTTGCTTTTTTATTGTTACTTCACTTGAAGTTGTTTTTGTCAAGCGGTTATAAACAAACTCATAGCTTAACCCTAAAATATTAGATAAAGCAGTGGATAATTGTTCAAAATCTTTTACCGCTTTCTTTCTTACAAACACGGTATAAGTATCATCGTTGTCAGCAAGAATTACCCCGTTTACATCTACAATTTTTCCACGAGTAGCAATTATAGGGATTTCCCTTGTCCATTGGTCTATTGCCTTTTTTTGCAATTCTTCACCCCAAATTACTTGCACGTAAAACACTCTACCTAAAACTGACAAAAATAAAAAGGTTACCGCAAGAATAATTGCGAATAACCTCTTTCGTAAAATCGTTATTGATAAATCGTTTTTAATTATTATTACCCCACTTACAGTTTATTATAAATGTATTCAGGGCAAGTAGTTTTAATTACTTTTGAATCATACCTAATTTCATTGCTTCTTCAACGATGCGTTCGTTGCTTTGCAAATAAGTGTTTTCAGCAGCAAGCGCACTTGCTTCTGATTGAATTGCAGAAAATTCTGCTGCCTTTTGAGTTGCGGTATTTGACAATGATGCCAAAACACCTGTATTTAAAATTATTAGCGCTAAAATAACGGTTACTACTAAAGCGTAAAGCATAACGGCCACTTTACCCTTTTTATTGATTTGATACGTATCTTGCACAACGGACGCGCTACGAGACATATCTCTAGTAATTTGGTCAATATCTTCACCAAATTGCATAGTAGTAGAAGTAGGTCTAATATCTTCATCTGCAAGTGTTGATGCTTGCGCAACTACTTTAGACACCGCTTCTTCTGCCGTGTTTGAAACAGCAGGTGCATATCTGTCATAGTTAAGAAGTTTATCAAGATTGCTCTTAATTCTTGATTCTTGATCAGCATAAGTTGCGGTAGTATTTTGTGCCACTTCGCAAGGTCTTTCTAATACTGCAACGCCACCATGTGCAGATTCATAAGTTGTGTTCATTTCACTTGAACGTCTTGCTGTAACCATACTTTTTCTCCTCTACTTTGTTATATTTTTTCGGCAATACGGAGTTTTGCACTCCTTGCCCTACCGTTGAATTCTAATTCTTGTTCGCTTGCAGTTACGGGGTGTTTAGTAATTATTTTAACTTCCCTTTTCTTTCCGCAAACGCACACAGGTAAACTTTTATCACAAATGCAATCACACTCTAATTCTTTGAATGCGTTTTTAACTATTCTATCTTCTAATGAATGGAAAGTTAAAATTGCAATTCTGCCACCACTTTTTAGTGCTCTTGCCATTGTAAGTACTGTTTCGTAAAGCCCGTCAAGTTCGCCGTTTACTTCAATTCTTATTGCTTGAAAAGTTCGTTTTGCAGGATGTCCGTCTTTTTGAAATTTTTTGGGAATACTTTTTTCAATAATCTCAATAAGTTGCCCCGTAGTTTCAATTCTTTTAACCTTTCTTGCGTCTACGATGTTTTTTGCTATCGTTCCAGCAAACCTTTCTTCACCGTATATAGTCAAAATTCTTTTCAAGTCCCTTTCGCTGTACTCATTTACAATAGTTTCTGCGGTTAAGGGGTTATCTTTGCCCATTCGCATATCGAGTTTTACGTCGGTTGCCATATAAGAAAATCCACGAGCCCTATCATCAAGTTGAAAACTTGAAACGCCAAGGTCTAAAAGTATTCCATCAAAGGCGTCAATGCCTAAATTTTCTTTAACTTGTGCAAAGTTTTTGAAATTATCTTTTACGAGAGTAAATCTCCCGTCAAATTCACTTAATCTTTCGGTTGCCCTTGCAATTGCGTAATCATCAAGGTCAGTAGCAACCAACTTTCCGTCAGGAGCACATCTACTCAAAATTCCGTGAGAATGTCCTCCCCCACCAAGCGTTCCGTCAAAATACAGCCCGCCGTTTTTAATATTAAGTCCGTCCATACATTCTTCAAACATAACGGACACGTGTTTAAGTTCAGCCATCTTATTAGGAATTTAATGCTTCAAGCGCATCAGCAAGTTCTTCAAAGTTAACGTCGTTAAAGTATTCGTTCCAAACTTCTTCACTCCAAATTTCGATGCAGTTAGGACCTTGGAAAACTTTTACGTTCTTTTCAATTTTAGCAAATTTTCTTAAGTTTTCTGGGAGAAGAATTCTACCCTGCTTGTCCTCTTCGGCTTCCCACGTATTATAAAGAATAAAACGCGCTGCCTTTAATTGCTTTTCCCTATAAGCGTTGATGTTAGAGAGTTTTGCTTTTACTTCTTTCAACTGCTCTGCGGTATATACGTAAAGACAACCGCCCGTGCCCACAGTGATAGCATAGCCTTCACCAAGTTGCTCACGCAGTTTAGCCGGTATTCTCATTCGGTTTTTGGCATCTAATTGATGCGAGTAATTTTTACCGGACATTTAAAAAGCATACCCCCTCCTAATTTTGTACTGTTATTGTAACATAATTTTTGACCACTGTCAACCACTTTTTTAAAAATTTTATGCTTTTTTTGAAATTTTTTTATGTTAATTTAATCAATTTAACCACCATCGTTAAATACACGCCTATATACGCGCGCATTATCCCCTATAAATAATACGTCTAAACACTTGTGATTTACAGATGTTTTTACACTTTCAAGCACATTTGATAGGTTTTTAATTAAAAAACTTACTCCACTTGTGATTTTTTGGGGGCAAAAGTGGTCGAAAATTTGATTTTTTATAAACTCATAGTGAGTACAGCCTAAAATCACCGTATCGTAAAAATACTTTTGATTACAAAAATCACCCACCGAATACCTTAAATTTACATCAAAACAAACGTTATTTAGGTTAAAAACATTGTCTTCTATATCACGCGCAAGTTTTTCCAATCCTAAAACGTGGAAATTTTCACTTGCTTTATATTGACTTGCAGTTTTAACCGTGGCAATAAGCAAAGTTTTTTTACCGTGGTTAAAAGTGGTTTCAATAGGCGGAAAAACCCCAAAAACCTTTATCCCAGAATAAGTTTCAATATCTTCCCTAAGAGATACACTTAAAGTATTACACCCAAGCACGATAAGCTTAACGGGATACCGTTTAATATAATCGATATTACTTTTAACGATATCTAATAATTGGCGTGAATTTTTATTACCGTACGGCGCGTTATAATGGTCACCAAAGTATAAAAAACTTTCATTTGGATAATGCTTTACTAATTCTTTTAGTACGGAAATTCCGCCCACACCACTATCTAAAACAGCAACATAATCTTTCTGCATAATAAATTGTATGAAATTTTCTGTAAAAATAGTGAATTTTAATTAAAAAGGTAAAATTCCCCTTAAAATGTGCTTGCATTTACTTTAATTTTGTGTTAAAATTATTAGCGATATTAAAAGTAACTAAGGAGTGCATACAAAATGCCCAACATTAAATCTGCAAAGAAAAGAGTTTTAGTAAACGCAAAAAAGGCTGAACAAAATAAGGCTATCCGCTCAGCAGTTAAGACCGAAATTAAGAAGGTTGATCTTCTTATTAAAGAAAACAAGTTAGAAGAAGCAAAGGCTGCTCTCTCTGTAGCATTCTCTGTTATCGATTCTGCTTGTGCTAAGAACATCTACCACAGCAACAACGCTGCAAACAAGAAAGCAAAACTTGCTAAGAAAGTTAATGCTGCTCTTACCGCTGCACCCGTTGTTGCTCCCGTAGTAGAAGAAAAAATCGTTGAAGCTGCTCCCGTAGTAGAAGAAAAGCCCGCTAAAAAGCCCGCTGCTAAAAAAGCAACCGCTAAGAAAGCAGACGATGCTGAACCCGCTAAAAAACCTGCTACCAGAAAGCCCAGAGCAAAAAAGGCTGAAGCAGCAGAATAATTTACTATTACCTTTATAAAAAATTAAAGGCTTTCGTTTTCACGAAAGCCTTTTTTGCGTGGTAAAATTATTACCATTATATGTTATACATTGAATGATGCTGGCAGTAAAACTTTAAACTCTGTAAAGCCATCTACACTATCAACACCAACAGAGCCGTTGTGAAGTGTAATTATTTTCTTCACAATAGCAAGCCCAACGCCGTTCCCCTCAATACCCTTTACCGTTTGAGAGCGATAAAATCTATTGAATATCTTTTCTTTTTCTTCTTCTTCAATTATTGCGCCTTTATTTTTAACAGAAAACTCTACGCCGTCTTTTACGTTTTTAAGCGAAACGTAAAGCGGTGTTTTTTTATCTGCAAACTTAACTGCATTATCCAGCAAATTTATCCATACGTGCTTTAACATTTCTTCATTGGCAAAAACTGTGGTTTCTTCCAAATCAACGTTTAAGTCAAGTTCCTTGACGCTCCACTTCTTTTCAAGCAGTAATATGCAAGTTCTTATTTGCTCTGCAAGGTTAAAAGAACTTTCCCCTGATAAAATATTTTGCTTTTCTACTTTTGTGAAGTTAAGTGCGTTAGTTGAAAGAAGTGATAATCTTTCCGCCTCTTCTTCAATAACATTTAAATATTCTAAGCGCTGTTCTTGAGTTAAATTATCTTTTTTAAGCACTTTAGCAAAACCTGATATTGAAACGATAGGCGTCTTAAACTCATGCGCAAAGTCGTTTATAAAGTCAGACCTTAAACTTTGAGTGTTTTCTAATTCATCAGCAAGAATATTAAAATTATCAACTAACTCTTTTGAAAAACCACTCTTTACCGATGGCACTCGCACGTCATATTCTCCACGGGCTAAGTTTTGCATGCCTTCAACAATTTTGTCTGCTTCTTTAAGCACTATACTACCCATACCGAAACTTATAACCGTTCCTATAACAATACTTGACACCAAAAAGAACGTGGCTAAAAACCAAAGGGTATCCATGTCCGCCATGTCAATAACTGCTCTATTAAACATTAAGTACATCAAAAAGCCTACAATAAGCATGGTAACTACAAGTACAAAAAATACGAGCGTAGCAAATATTATCAATACTTTAGACTTATTTTTATAATCTCTTGCTTTTCCCCTTTTAATCATACTTTCTTAACCGCCTTGTATCCAAGTCCACGAATAGACTGAATTTCAAACTCACTAAAACCATCAAATCTTTTTCTTAATCTAGCGATATGCACGGTAACAGTTTCCCAACCCGTTTCACTATCCATACCCCAAATTTCATCCATTAGTTGAATTCTTGTAAAAATTTTATCTGGGTAAGATAATAATTTATATAACAACATAAATTCTTTTTGAGGAAGAAGTTGCACGTTATCCCCTTTACTTACCGTAAAAGACTCGCTATCAATAACCACTTCACCAATGATTATTTTACCCTCATCGTTAATCTTTGCTCTACGCATAAGCGCCTTTACGCGAAGAACAAGTTCTTCCGTATCGATAGGTTTAACCATAAAATCATCAGCACCCGCAACAAACCCTTTTTTTCTATCGTCAGAAAGTTGCTTTGCGGAAACCATTAAAATAGGCACTTTAGAATTAAACGAACGAACGCTTTCTGTAAATTCATAACCGTCAACCTTTGGCATCATAACGTCAACTATTATAACGTCAACCGACTCTTTATCAAGAACGGCAAGCGCCTCACTCCCGTCCCCAACTGAAATAACAGAAAAGCCTTCATGTTCTAGCACAACTTTCATAAGTTTACGAATATTCTTATCGTCATCTACTACAAGAATTTTAACCATAACGACCCCTTTAAGAGCGCTTTTTACTTTTTCCGTTATATTTTAACATTTAACTTGAATTTAGTCAAGTAGGCACAGATTATTAGTATAAAATCATATAATATATTATGGTAAAAGCATATAATCGACAACTTGCTATAATTTATGCAAAAAAATGGGCGCTATCACGCAACCCTTTTTACTACAATTTTGACAACCTTGGCGGTGACTGCACTAACTTTGTTTCTCAATGTGTATATGCCGGTAGTTTAGTTATGAATTATTCACAAAACGGCTGGTATTACGCAACATTAAACAATCGCGCGCCCGCATGGAGTGGCGTTGAGTTTTTTTACGACTTTTTGTTAAACAACTATGGCAGAGGTCCTTTTGCGACAATTGTTCCATTATCTAACGCAAGTATTGGCGATCCTTTAATTTTAGAAAAACAATCAGGTGATAAATTCCACACCGTAATAATTAGTAAAATTGAAAACGAAAACATTTTTGTTTGTTCTCATACTCGCGATGCGCTTGATATTCCACTAACTTCTTTTAACTTTTATACAGTTTACGCTTTACATATTAACGGTGTAAGATTATAAAAAAAACAACGACTATTAAGGGCGTCACTCTTAGGGATTTAAATTGAACAATTTATAAAACTCGACTTGGAAAAGTTGAGTTTTCTTTTGCCCACGTAAAACAGATTGAATTAAAGTTAATTTTATGTTATAATAAAGTCATCGATAAACAATAATTTGTAGGCTAGTATGTATTATGGAATTTAATAAAAAACTTCAAGAATTAAGAAAACAAAAGGGGCTTACTCAAGAGGAACTTTCCGAAAAACTTTACGTGTCCCGAACCGCCATATCCAAATGGGAGTCGGGTAGAGGATATCCAAATATAGAGTCATTAAAAGCGATTGCAAAATTATTTTCCGTTACGGTTGACGAACTACTCTCTACGGACGAGATG